>JAVEXO010000003.1:67721-96883 GCA_034003955.1 Spirochaetia bacterium
TCGGCGACGACGATTTATTCGGCGACGACGATTTATTCGGCGACGAGCCTAGCTAGCAAGGCGTCAGAGCGGGCACGCCAGCGTTCCATGTCGGCCCGCGACTGCTTGACGAAGGAATTAGATTCAGGCATGCCAAGCACCGCCCGCATCTCTTCATCACCACGGAATGTCGCCTTCCTGAACGTATTGGCATAGTCTTTTCTTCTCGTCAGATAGACCTGATCCTCTATGAAGCGGGTCGTGTCCATGAAGCGAGACACTTCCCTGGAGAACAATGATTCCGTCAATTCCTGGACGCCGAGAAGATCGCACAGTGTGGCCCAGGCATGCTGAGCCTTATCCAGGGGGTATTCTGCCCACATCCTTGCGTACTCGACATGCACCTCGTCCCAGCTGTTTATGGAACCTTCCTTGATACTATCCACGAGTGACTCGACCTTGGCCTTGGGAACCAGTTGCCCTCCCAGGTTCTCCCAGTCCCTGACCCGCTCCCCTGAGAACACGTCTGAAGCATCCTGGAATGTCACATCGGGCCTCTCGGCGAAGTATTCTATGAGGACACGCATGGCGTACCAGCGTAGCACATGACGATAGGCCTTGTAGGCTCGTCTCGGCTTTCTAATGATGATGAGCCTCCTGGAGTTTTCTATGCCTTCTCCAAGGACTTCAAGCGCGTCTATCTCTTCCTTAGGGCCTATGAGCACCTCTCGTCCCTTGATCCTCAGTTTATAATCATCAGACGCGTCATCAGGGTCATATTTCTTGCCCTTGGCCCTGTACCAGGCACGTCCGACGAATCGCTCCAGCAGTTCTAGCGACCGGAAGGCTTCTTCGGCTATATCTGGGGCAAAGGGTGAAAACTCTATGTTCTGGTTTCTACTCTGGCGCTTGTCACGCGTTATGAATTTCGCCTCGTTTCTCAGCAGGGCGTACATGTTGTACATCCACCAGTAGGCGGGGATGATTTCCAGGCGATCACGGGCAGCATCGTCAGAAACAAGACAGAAGGGGAAAGGCACATTGAGCTCGAAGCGATAATCACCCTTGGCCAGCAGACAATAAGAAGCAAAACGCGAGCTGTGCTTTATCGATGTTGAAAGCCCCGGCCAGAAGCCCCGGCCGGCGTCTATCTCACCATCATTGGCTCTGGAATTGTGATTGGAGCCTATGGTGGCACCGGCGGCCATATTAGACTGCCCCTTGACGAGGGCTGCGATAAGGAAGCTGGTGTTGTGATGCTGTTCATGAGCCGGAAAGATCAGGTTATTGAGGATCTCGCAGCAGGAAACGGTTGAATTGTCTCCCAAAACCGAATGGATGAGCCTCGCTCCGTATTTGAGGGCCGAATTCGTACCCATGACAAAACGCACGGCCTTGCAACCATAGAACACACGGCAACCGTAGCCTACGATGCCGTTGACAAGCTCTACACCTTCCCCTATCTGGGTTCGTTCGCCCTCACTGGAGTTGATGGTAAGGTTCTTGAGCTTATTGGCCCCTTTGATATAGGCACACTGCCCTATCCTGACATCCTTAATGATATGGTTGCTTTTGATCACGCTGCCTGAGCCTATGACCCCATACTCTCCCCTGCGATACTCGAATGCCGCATCGGTCATCTCCTTGAAGCGCTCCATGAGCAGGGCATCCTCACGACGCTTGGCCCACAGGTAGGCGTCAGCGCAAATCATGCCATCGAAGGGCAGCACGGATCGACCACCGGCCTCGTTCATAAGGTCAAGCCAGACACGCACATCTTCGGGCTCACCCTCCTTGACGATGCCATTACCCCACTTGGCGTGGTCTGTCACATGTATCTCATTGTTGTTCATGAGGATGCAACGGTCGCCTATCACGTAATGGGCCAGATAATTACATGCATGGACGGCGCATTCATCGCCTATATCACAGGAGATAATACGAGAGTCTGATATGCCCGCAGGTATCATCATGTCATGATGTTCAAGCACGACACGCTCAAGGCGTCCTATGCGGACAAGGCCCGCAAACTCGCTATTGCGCACCAGGGTGGCATCAAACGGCTCTCGCACCAGAACCTTGCTCCAGTCTGAGCATCGATTACCGTTTTTGATGAGTATCTCGAGGTCCAGCGGGCGGAGTGGCCGGTATGATTCTTTTGGCGTATCGAGCTGCGTGTTCCTAAGACGGTATTCATCTTCATTTGGGCCTAGATACTTGGAGGAAACGAATCCGTAGCCCAGGACCGCCTCGGAATGGACGAGTATGTCGTTCATAGTGGCCTTCCAACGTAAAGTAATGGGGACCCGCGAGGCTCCCCTCATCTCTAATCGTAAACCTTACGGCCAAGCTTTTCAACTCTGTGTAGCGTTATGAAGCGTATTGATACTCAAGCCGCTATTATTGACAAAGCGATAAGAGGCGTGACATGGTAGCATTATGGACGTACCCGTGTACTCGGTCGACGATCCGGCAGACTTGGACGTCGAGAAGGCCGCCTTCGAGATATTCCCCCTCCTCACCGGCACAGACAATGCCGTTCTCCGCAGGGAGTACGGCTCGGTCATGGCGGATATAATCTGCGGCTCCGGCACCTTCAAGAAATATGTCAACGGCAACTCTGGAGACCTCCTAACAAGGCAGACACAGCTCCTGGAAACCTTCCGTGATAACGTAAGACTCCTCGTAGCCAAGACATGGGTGGAGGGCAAGGATGAGGTAAAAAAAGAAGAGGCGCTCGGCATGATCGATGCCTTCACAGGCATGATAAAGGCAGAGCACTACGGCCTTGCTATCCCCTCCTTCGTCGGATTAGCAGACTCGATTGCTTCCTTGCTCTTCGGAGAAGATCCTCTCGACAAAGGTTTCTTAGACTACGTCTTCCGCATCGACCCGCGCCTAGGAATCTTCTATTGGTTTGTAAACAAATTAAGAGAACAGACAAATATTGACCCTGACCTGGCCTACATAGAACTGCTTGTTGGAATATATGCTCTAGCTAGCTTCTAGTTTCAGGACGTCTTATATAGCTCAAAACTACACGTATTTCAATAATTAACTTGCTAATATGTTTTTTCATTGCTACAATCCTCGCTATCGTTGGAGACGTTACAGCAATAGGACAGTCTCCGTCGATAATCCCAAGGAGGAATGAAATGAAGAAGCTAAGTCTAGCACTCGTAGTGCTCGCACTCGTCGCGTCAATAATGGGCTGCGGCGCCCCCAAGCAGGCATTTGTATCCATCGCTTCAGGTGGTACCGGTGGCACCTACTACCCCCTGGCTGGCGCCATGGCGACCATCTGGAATGAAGGCGTAAAGGGCATGAACGCATCAGTTCAGGCTACCGGCGCTTCAGTTGCCAACGTCAACCTCCTCCGTGATGGCAAAGCCGACGTAATCTTCGTACAGAACGACATCGCGTACTATGCAGTCAACGGCCTCGAACTGTTCAAGGACAAGGCGTATCCCGAGATGAAGGGTCTGGCCATCCTGTATCCCGAGACCTGCCAGCTCATCGTACTCGCCAATTCCGGTATCATGAATGTAGCCGGACTCAAGGGCAAGAAGGTCGCAGTAGGCGCCGCCGGTTCAGGTGTAGAAGCCAACGCCCGCCAGATCATGGCCGCCGGTGGTGTTACCTATGCCGACATCCAGGTCCAGTACCTCTCCTTCAATGAAGCCGCCAGCAACCTCAAAGACGGTAACATCGACGCAGCCTTCCTGACCGCCGGCCATCCAACCGCCGCAGTCCAGGACATCTCTGCCAGCAAGGACATCAACGTCGTATCTCTTGACGAAGCCATCATCGCCAAGCTTCAGTCCACCTATCCCTTCTACACCAAGGCTCTAATCCCCGCCGGCACCTACAAGGGTGTCGAGAAGGATAGCCAGACTGTAGCGGTCCAGGCCATGTTGGCTGTTTCAGACAAGCTTGATGCAGCCACCGTAGAGAAGATGCTGCAGACCATGTATGCCCCCACCGGTGCTGATCGCCTGTCAGCAGCTCACGCCAAGGCTGGAGCCATGATCACCCTCAAGAACGCCAGGGACGGCATGTCTCTGCCCCTGCACGCCGGAGCCGACAAGTACTACGGCAAGGCTGATAAATAACTAAACGATACGGGGGCCGGCCATACGGTCGGCCCCCTATTTTTATTGCAGTATGAAAATTCGAAGCATGGCAGTAGCGTTGGCCTGTGCGGCCACCATACTTCGGTGGGCGGGGCCTATACCGACCCTCAGGATTTATGACGCATCGGATTTGGTCCTGGCGACTATACTCGTACCGGATGGATTCGGTCTGTCATTTATTCATTCAATTAACCTATCACCCGTAGACGAGGATTTTTCCGTACAAAACGATGGAAGCATCATGCTCGAACGGGTCGTATTCGACCAGATGTCAACGGGCATGCCTTCCGGCGACGAGAATGGCTTCCGAATTCTGGATGGACGTTTCTGTACGACCCCCTTATTGCGCCTGCCAGAGATAGGCGTCAGGGTGTCACCCGTTCCGGGGCATGTTTTAAGGGTGCGTGGTACAACACAACCTTTGACCCGATGGGCACCTATAAGTGGTTTGCTTGTCTTTCGCGCCGCGCCGCACTATGTAGTTGCGGCTACGCATGAGGATGACCCTGGCTGATACTCTATATAAACATGGTACATACGATACTGGTTCTCGAAGACACGCCTAAGGAGACTGATCGATGAGTGAATCGAAAAAGACGGCTGAAACCATAGAAATTGGTGACAGCCAGGAAATCTTAAAGAAGTTCGACAAGGAAGCGGATTACCGCACGTACACAGGCTTCATGGCCAAGTTCGTAACAGCCCTGGCTATTACATTCTCCTGCTTCCAGCTTTACACCGCCTTGTTTGGCGTGCTTGATGCCATGATACAGCGTTCGGTTCACCTTGCCTTTGGCATGTCGCTGATTTACCTCCTGTATCCTTCAAGCAAGAAGTGGTCACGTTCCAAGCTGCATCCGCTCGACCTAGCCTTGTCTATATTAGGCGCTCTTACCCCGATGTACATAATCGTCAACTACAGCGAGCTCGTGTTACGCGCAGGCACAGCGACGTCCATGGACATGATAGTAGGCGTCATCGGTGTGCTCTTGGTGCTTGAGGCGGCTCGTCGCATCGTAGGCATTCCCATTGTCATCATAGCCAGCACATTCATACTGTACGCTTTTGTAGGCCCCCTCCTGCCTGGCCAGCTGGCACATCGCGGTGTAGACGTAGCAGACCTGGTTCAGCACCTGTACTATACGACTGAAGGCGTGTTCGGCATTCCATTAGGCGTATCGAGCACCTTCATATTCCTCTTTATCCTCTTTGGCGCCTACCTGGAGAAGACAGGTCTTGGCCAGTACTTCATAGACCTTGCCAATTCAATAGCGGGTCGAGCCTCCGGAGGACCGGCCAAGGTAGCGGTTCTTTCAAGCGGCCTGATGGGCACCGTCTCTGGCAGTTCTGTTGCCAACGTCGTAGGTACTGGCTCGTTCACCATCCCGATGATGAAACGTCTCGGTTATTCACCCGAATTCGCAGGAGCCGTCGAGGCTACAGCGTCTACCGGCGGCCAGCTGATGCCCCCCATCATGGGTGCGGCAGCCTTCCTCATGGCCGAGATGACTGGTATTCCATACGTTAGAATCATAGGCGCGGCTGTCATACCGGCCATGCTGTACTATTTTGGCGTCTGGGCCGGCGTTCACTTTGAAGCCAAGAAGCTTGGTTTGCGAGGCCTGACCAAGGAAGAGTTGCCAAACCTCAAGGAAATATTCTTTGGACGCGGCTACTTGATGATACCCCTTGTGGGCATTGTCTGGCTTCTTGTCACCGGTTATACCCCCATGCTTGCGGCCTTCTACGCCATAGTATTGTCCATAGCAGCGGCCGTACTCGGTTGGTGGGCACCCTTGCCGATAGGTGGCATGCTTATTCTCTTTGCCGCCATGAAGCCACTATTCAATGTGGGTAAATACGGTGCTGATGGAGCACTCAAGTACATCACAGAGATGACCCCGCTCGGCGCCCTTGCAGTACTAGGCGTCATCATGCTTGGTTTTGCAATACGCAAGAAAAAACCCAACATTGGCGTCAAGGAAATAGTTGGTGGGCTTGAATCGGGAGCCAGGGCAGTCTTGGGCGTACTCGCAGCCACAGCCTGCGCCGGCATCATCATAGGCGTAGTCACCAAGACAGGCCTGGGCTTAAAGCTCGGTTCGGTTCTGGTCAACATTGCCAACGGTAACCTCGTCCTGACACTCGTATTCACCATGATTACAAGTATCATACTGGGCATGGGTGTACCGACGACGGCTAACTACATAATCACATCGACTATAGCCGCTCCTGCCATCATCATGATCCTAAGGCAGAAATTCCCTGAACTGCCAATAGACGCCATTTCTATAGTCTTGCCGGCACACATGTTCGCCTTCTATTTTGGTATAATAGCGGACGTGACTCCGCCGGTAGCACTTGCGGCCTTTGCCGGCGCAGGCATAGCCAAGGGCAATCCGATGAAAACCGGCTTCAACGCCTCGAAACTGGCTATAGCGGCCTTCCTTGTACCATACATCTTCGTCATGCAGCCAATGATGCTGATGATAGACGTTACCTTGTTCGCTGGAATCCTGATGGTCTTAACATCCATGATAGGTATCATCGGCGTTTCTTCCGGTGTCATGGGTTACCTGGTTTGCAGGTCCCTTGTTTGGGAGCGCATAATAATGGCGGCCGGCGGTATACTGATGATCTACCCTGGTACCATGACAGACGTTATTGGCGTCAGCCTCATAGCTGCTGGCGCTGTCTCGCAGGTGCTCCGTTCCAAGGCTCAGAAGAAGCAGGTAGCGTAACTCGTAGTCGAAACCATGCCGGGCATGATACTATCCGTTCATGTCCGGCATATTCGACGTCATATATGAGGACGGCGACCTGGTCGTCGTCAACAAGCTCGCCGCCGTACCCGTGTTACCGGACAAGACCGGTGATCCATCACTCAAGGACTTCGTGTCCGAGCTTAGACCTGGCAAGTTTGTAGAACCTGCCCACAGGCTCGATAGAAGAACAAGCGGAGCCGTGGCCTTCGCCAAGTCAAAGCGATCCTTGGCCGAACTATCCGAAGCCTTCAGGGAACACCGCGTCGTCAAGACATACTGGGCCGTAACCGAACAGGCCCCTGATCCCACCAGCGGCACCCTGCGTCACCGTCTCATACACGACAAACGCCGCAACCAGGCCAAGGCCTTTCCCGTCGATGACAGCAGCAATACTGGTGTTGCCGAGTTGTCATACGAATTAGTAGCCAAGAGCGAGCGCTACTTCCTCCTGGCGGTAAAACCCCTGACAGGCAAGACACACCAGATACGGGTGCAGCTGTCGGCCGCCGGCTGTCCGGTTCGTGGAGACCTCAAGTACGGCTCGCGTCGGTCAACAAACAATGGGCTTATAATGCTGCATGCTAGGGAACTCAGTTTTGAGATGCCAGACAGGCGAATGGTCAGTGTTATAGCCGACCCTCCTCCTGACGAACCGTTATGGGCGGTGTTCGAGACAGATCCTCAGTACTTCAACTAGAAGACGGGGGGAATCCTTGGCAGGGCACCTTCAGGAAGGGCATTGATGGTGCGCCAGTGTATGTAGGCGGGATTGCCCTCTCCTGCAGGATTAACAAATAACTCAAAGACACCACAATTACCCGTCGTCAAGAGGGGCATCCACTGCCGACAGCCAAAGGTCACACGTACCAGCCATTGTATGGTACCGCCATGCGATACGGCCACCAGGTTGCCGGTCGAATTCTTGGCAGTCTCCTTGAGGCTCTTCCAGGCCCTCGCAGCCCTCAGGTACAAGTCTTCAGCCTTCTCCGCACCGGGCACCGCCTCCCAGCTACGGTAAGAAAAGGCTGCCGATTCTTCTGGAAAGCGTTCTCTTGTTTCGTTCCAGGTGAGGCCTGTAAAGAGGCCTGTATCCAGCTCAGCCAGGAGGGGTTCAGGCCTGGGGACAGACAGGCCAAGGCTGGAGCATAGGATGTTTGCCGTTTGGGCAGCCCGTAGCTGTGGTGAGTGGACAAGACATGAAATATTCTTTTCACTCAGGTAGTCTACCAGTTCTATGGCCTGGGTCCTGCCATTATCATTGAGAGGATATTCAGAACGTCCCTGGATTCGTCTTTCGGCGTTTGCCGCGGTTTCTCCATGCCTCACAATGAAGAAACTCATTGGTCTTGGTACATCAGAGAAGAATCTGGCATCGATGGTGTTGAGCTCATTCATAGGAGGGGACTATAGCATCCTGTGGCAGGCTGGCCAAGGGAGCCTGGCTACCGTGTGTGCTTGTACCGACTCAAAGCATGGGGTATCATCTACATACTCAATACAGTTCTAAAAAAGGAACGGCATGATGAGCAATCCTGGCTGTAGAAATTTTGTAGTAACGCTCGGCTCCTTAAGCGCTTGCAAACAGAGTACCCCCTCCGGACAGAGTCCTTTCCGTTTCGAGTTCCACGTTTCCAGGCATGCGCGCGACAGGTTTGGCCTGTCAGGAGCTCCCTTCTTTAGCTCTGGTGGCGTTGTATTCGCCGACTATGCGGCCGCACGTAGCTTTGCAAAAAGAATAAACGAAAAAATGGCAAGCACCGGTGAAAAAGGCCCCTTCGTCAAGGCTGGAGTCATAAACGCCATGGCTCTGATCGATGAGATATTGCATGCCGTCTGTGCGCAATACCGGCAGAACGTCAGAGCTGACGCCTTCGACCAAGCCCTGCTCGGCGTCAAGGATGCCATAGGAGCCGAGGCGTCTATGGACAGCCTCCTGTCGTTTACAAAGGACTTTCCACCATCGAGTGTCTACGCAGAAGAAGAATCGGCCGAGTCATGGCTGGATGGTCTGGCTGACGGCAGGGGTAAAAAGGCTATATCCCTCGAGGAACTCCTCTTGCAAAGACTGGCCAACGAGAATCCCGCATTTCATCCATACAGTTTTCTCTTTGATTACAGTGAGCTCAGGACAAAAGCACCGATAGACGCAACCCTGGACGCCGCAGAGGCTGCCCTGGCGGGGCTTCCTCCATTCGGTCCCGACGGTGTGGACCTACCAAGCCTTCTCCGGGCACCAATGCTCGCCAGTCCGCATTCCCTGGCAGGCCAGCTCGCCTATATGAAGCGGCACTGGGGTCTCCTCATAGGTGACAAGCTAAGCAAGCTCCTCGGAGGGGCAGACATGCTAGCCGAGGAGGAGAGAGCGGTATTCCCGCCGGGGCCAGGACCAATCCATGTGCCTTCGTATGGCTCCCTCGATGTAGAGTATGAAGGCTTCAGTGAAGACAAGGACTGGATGCCACGTGTCGTCATGATAGCCAAGAGCACCTTAGTCTGGCTCGATCAGCTTTCAAAGCGCTATGGCCGAGACATACACACTCTGGACGCCATTCCAGAAGAGGAACTCGACATACTGGCATCCAGGGGCTTCAACGCCCTCTGGCTGATAGGTATATGGGAACGCAGCCAGGCTTCCAGGCGCATCAAGGAGCTATGCGGCAATCCGGAAGCTGCGGCCAGCGCCTATTCATTGTTCGATTACGAGATAGCCTGGGAACTCGGCGGATGGTCTGCCTTGGAGACACTACGGGCAAAGACCCAGGCACGCGGCATTCGCCTTGCCGCCGACATGGTGCCAAACCATACCGGGCTAGACTCGTCCTGGATGCGCGATAGACCCGAGCTATTCATACGTCGATCCACCCCACCCTTCCCCTCATACAGCTATTCTGGCGAGAACCTGTCTGAAGACAGACGCTTCGGGCTCTGGCTTGAGGACCATTACTACGACAGGAAGGATGCCGCCGTAACCTTCAAACGGGTAGACTTCAGGACAGGCGAGTGTAGCTATGTCTACCACGGTAACGACGGTACGAGCATGCCCTGGAACGATACGGCGCAGATAGACTTTCTTAACCCCGCCGCACGAGAGGCTGTCAAGGAACGCATCCTACACGTTGCCCGCAACTTTCCAATAATACGCTTTGACGCGGCAATGATACTGGCCAAGCGCTCGTTCAGGCGCTTGTGGTATCCCGAGCCTGGCGCAGGGGGAGCCATAGCAAGCCGCTTCGAGTCTGCAATGAATATCGATGCCTTCAATGAGGCCATCCCCGCAGAATTCTGGCGCGAGGTAGTAGACATGTGCGCTTCAGAGGCGCCCGAGACCCTGCTCCTGGCAGAAGCATTCTGGATGATGGAAGGCTACTTCGTACGAACCCTCGGCATGCACAGGGTCTACAACTCGGCGTTTATGAACATGCTCAAGAACAAGCAGAATGCCGAGTACCGCCAGACCATAAAGAATACCCTGGAGTTCGACAAGGATATACTAAAGCGATTCGTCAACTTCATGAACAACCCCGACGAGGATACCGCGGTAGCCCAATTTGGTAAGGACGACCATTACTTTGGCGTCTGTTCATTGATGGCTACTATGCCAGGGCTTCCCATGTTCGGCCACGGCCAGATAGAAGGCTTTACCGAGAAATACGGCATGGAGTACCGCAAGGCATACCACGACGAACAGGCAGACCAGGCATTCGTCGGCAGACACGAGCATGAGATAGTGCCCCTCCTCAAGCGTCGCTACCTGTTCTCTGGGGTCGATCAATTCTTCTTGTACGATTTATACAAGAACGATGGCTCGGTAGACGAGAATGTCTTTGCCTATTCCAACGGCTACGGTACCGAGAGGGCTCTCGTGCTATTCAACAATGCATGGGAACGTTCTGCCGGCACCATACATCGCTCTAGTCCCTTTGCAGAAAAAAGCCAGGCTGGATCTCAATACGGCGTGACCAGAACCCTCGCCGAAGGCCTTGGCCTCAAGCGCGGCAAAGGCCGATTCATGCTTGCCACAGAGATGAAGAGTGGGCTGTGTTTCATAAGGCGGACAGACACAATCTTCAAGCATGGCCTCTCGGTGGCTCTCAATGGTTTCCAGTGCCAAGTATTCACCACTATATACGAAATTGAAGACGACAAATCAGGATCCTATTCCGCCCTCTGCGACTCGCTCTCCGGCTCCGGAGTCAGGGATATTGGCTGGGCCCTACAGGACCACAACCTGGCCGAGCTGTATGCAGCCTGGGACGGAGCATTTGGCCAGGCTCACTTCAAGAGAGAAAAGACAGATGTCACCAGCGCACAGAGTCTAGACAAGACAGGCATCATATCCTTCATCAAGACGGCCATGCGTTTTGTAGGTTTAAAGAAAGAAACCATGGCCTTGCCTACGGCACAGCGACTAGAAACCATGGCCGATGCCTGCCTCGCAGCCGCCGAGATGGTGCAGACACTACTAGCACAAGACAGGGCAGGTATGACGACAGACAAGAAGGCCAGAGGTGTAACAAAGCACAGCCTTTCTGATAGGATTAACGCTACTCCCATGGCCGCCGAGGCCTTACAGGCTCTCGTGGCCCTCTTACCTATAGCCTATCTTTCTGGTTTCCTGGCCGACACAAGCGAGACATCGGCAGAAGCCAGAGCACTGGCAGATTCTTGGGGCATGGCTCGTAAGACGCGCGAAGCCTTGATGCTAGCAGGATCATCATGGGACGTCGCCGAACTAGCATCCAGCCTGGCTGTGGCCCTTCTAGGCAGGCTCTATACCATGACGGGCCCAGATCGCCTAAAGAATATTGACACCCAGGATGTCGCGACCATGACCACTATCGTGGACCTGGTGGCAGGAGATGACGAAGCCAGGAATTGCTTGGGGGTAAACCTCTGGGAGGGCACGACATGGTTTAGCGCCGAGCGCTATCGTCTTATCTCTACCGTCATTGCCGCTAACATCATCATGCTTGGCGTTGCAAAGGAGGGAGCTGTCTTAACGAAGCTTGCCGCCTTCGACGAGGCCGCCTTGGCTACCGGCTGGAGCCTCGACGCGATGGCCACGCCAGCAGGCATGGCTGGTCTAGCAAGCAAGGCAAAGAAGCCAAGCGCTAAAGACACAAAAAAAGGCACTAAGGAGCAAGAACAATGAGCTTCCACGAAATAAGCACCCGAGCCATAGCAGGGAACGTCTTCGATAGAATAGAGAAGACATGGATGCTGGTCAGTGCGGGCACCCTCGACTCCTGGAACACGATGACGGCTAACTGGGGCGGACTTGGACATCTATGGAACCGTGACGTGGCCTTCGTATTCGTACGGCCTACGAGGCATACCTATGAATTCATAGAGAGCTCAGGCTCCTTGACGCTTTCTTTCTTCGATGAAAGCTGGCGCGATGCCCTCAAGATATGCGGCAAGGTCTCAGGAAGAGACTCAGACAAGGCTGCCCTGACCGGTCTAAAAGCCCTGGAGATCAAGCCTGGCTACATAGGCTTTGAACAGGCGCAGCTGACGCTCGCATGCCGTGTCATTCACAAGCAGGACATAGACCCTGCCTGCTTCGTCGATCCATCGCTTGAGAAACATTACAACGACGACTACCACAGGCTGTACGTGGCAGAAATACTGGCAACACTGGCTCACGCTTGAACCATGCCAGATCGTAGCCTGGAACTTGTACTGGAACGTCTCGATGACAGGAATACTCGCTTCGTCTTTCCTAGCGAGATAGCCGCATCATCCATGCTGGTAGCCGCCCTCGCTGCAAGCGGTAGAAAGGCCTTATCATCCAGGCGCTTCATAGGATGGGACGCCTTCAAGGCCGAGGTCTTTGCGGGAGTAGCCGAAGGTCGCCCCTCTACAAAGGCCATTAGATCGATATTCGCCCGCATGCTTGCCGCAGACAATGCTCACTCGCCTTTCCTTACATCAATAGTACCGATGCAGGCTGCGAGTGCCTCCTTACGATTCGCACGCTCAATAGCCGCCGCCCTGCCATCTCTACGATCTGTACCAGAAGGCCCGGGTAGCCAACTGGCAGACTGGCGGGAGCTTAGAAGCCGCTACCAGGCATTCATGCTCGACAGGGGGCTGTACGAGGCATCATGGCTTGGGCGCAATGCCGCCGGCAGCAATGAAAAATGGTTGCTCTTGTATCCAGACCTCACAGAGGACTGGATGGATTACCAGGAGGCTGCCTGCTCTATGCCTGATGGAACGCTTGTACTGTCTGGCGAGCTAGGCACAGAGCCCGTACCCGCCGCCAGGTTCGGCACCGTCGTGGAGGAGCTACGAGCCGTCCTTCTTACCATACGCGAGGCCGTATCCAAAGGAGCGGACCCCGCCGGTATCATAATAAGTGCGGCCGCCCCAGAATCTGTACTGCCCATCCTGGAACGCGAAGCCGCCGTGGCCGGAGTACCCCTGGACATACGCGAAGGCAGGCCTCTGTCAGAAGGCTCAGGCGGTAGGCTCCTGTCAGATGCCATTGCAGTGTCAAGAAGCCGCATGTCATTTCAGAGCCTCCGCCGCCTGCTACTCGACGCATCAAGGCCATGGAAGGAAAGCGACACAGCAAGGCGACTCTTAGCCATAGGCATAGCCAAGCATATCGTGGCTCCCCTACCCGATGGCGATGACGTATGGGAGACATCTATAGGAAACGATGAGGCTGCCAGGCGTCTATATAGAGGCCTGCGTACGGCGTGTTCAAGAATAGCCGGCGCAAAGGGATTCCGCTCTCTTCGCTCTGCCTTCGATGCATTTCGTCGCGCCTTTCTTGACGAGTCGGCATGGAGCCCCGGCCAGAATGACGAGATAGCCCGTTGCCTTCTCGTACTCGATGAACTTGAGGAGGCAAGCCTTGCCGCGGGTCTGTTACCGGACACCATTCCTAACGCGGCCGACGCCTACCTGGAATGTCTTGAAGATACCCGCTACCTACCTGTCTCAGAATCTGGCGGGATAGCCGTGTATCGCTTTCCTGTAGCGGCCGGTTCCAAGCCAGATATGCATTTTGTAGTAAACCTGGCTCAAGGCGCCGCCGTGGCTGCAGCAAGACCATTGTCGTTTCTGAGATCAGATGTACGTGATGGGTTAGGAGCCAAGGACCTTGATATATCGTCGGGCCTCATTCGCCTTCTGGCTCATTCAGGCTCGCGTGTCTTTCTTAGCTTCTCAGAAGATGGACCAGATGGGGTACGCCCGCCCCACCCTGCAATAATCGCCAGTGCTCCCTCGACCCTGGGCATGGGCTACGAACGAGAGGCGTGGCTCCCAAGCCGAGAGGCCGATGCCCTGAGCATGGAAGAGGCCTTTCCCTCACAGGTCTCCAGTGCTCAGGCTGCCCTGCAGACTATATTCAGAGACTCAAATGACTGGGCTCTTGGCATACCCGAGGCTCCGATAGCCATGGCTCAGTCGAGCGCCGAGGCCATCAAGCAGGCCATGAACCATGATGGGCGGCTACGACTATCTGCTACATCTATAAGCGAGTACCGTTCATGCGCCTTCCGCCGTGTGTTCACCAGCCAACTCGCTGTGAGACCCGTAGACTCGGGTCTATCGTTTATAGACAATCGCCTCTTAGGGCAGATATACCACGAGGCCTTTGGCCGCCTTCTTGAACCGCTGGCCAATGCAGGCCTTTCAATCATAGCCCCGAGTCTTGCATCACAGACTGGCCATGAAGGGGCGAGTCTGGCCGCCGGAGAGACAGCCAGGCCGAGTGACGCCGATATAGAGAAAGCGATGCGCGAGGCCATAGAGGCCGTTGCCCGTGAACGCGGTCCCATGGCCGGCCTCCTCGTAGGTTCTACCGAACCAATACTCCTGTGGCATTTCAAGCGTGCCAGCGCAAGCCTCTTGTCGGTCCTGGATGGCCAGATACCCGTGATGGTAGATGACAAAAGCCTCTCGGCACGCCTAGAAACCCTCAACCTTGAACTATATGGCAGACCAGACCTCATATGCGTGTCGGCCGCAGACGAAAGCCGCTCAAGAGCCACAATCGTCGATTACAAGAAATCTAGAATACCGACGAAGGCCGAACTCGAACCAGGAGAAGATGGCTCTGCCTCAGCAATACAGATACCGGCCTACGCCTTCCTGGCAGAATCCGCAGGTTTTAAACCAGAAGCAGCGTACTACCTGTCTATAGAAGGGGCGGGGCCACCCAACAAGGGTCTGCTCCTGGTATTCGGGCCAGGCCCCAAGCCGGTACTATCAGACGACATGATGCCCCTCCTTAAGCCAGCACTCGAGAGGGCTGCGGCGGCGGCGGCCGATATAGTCAACAGGGGCATAGTCTTTGTGCCTGCCATGCGTGACAGGGCTAAGGTATGCCAGCTGTGCGATCTGCGAGCGGTCTGTCGTACACACTACATGGTGAGGTAAACATGAGTGTATGGAGTGATATGCTACGGGGGCTCGACCCCGAGCGACAATTGCCAGCTGTCCTGGAGACGAGGTCGGCCGTCGTCTCTGCCGGTGCCGGCTCGGGCAAGACAAGGGTGCTAGCCGTCAGATATCTTCATCTTGTCAAGGAACGTGGCATTCCACCTGAACGCATACTATGCCTGACCTTTACAAAAAAGGCAGCCGCGGAGATGAGCGAGAGGATACGGGGCATGTTAGCCGCCTGTGCCGTAGATGATGATGATTTCCTTCGTGCACTCGAAGCATTCCCTTCTTCGCGTGTCTCTACCCTCGACTCATTCTGCGCAGAAGTCGCCCGCTGTGGTTGCCCTCGCTGGGGAGTGGCCCCGGATTTCTCTGTAGACAAGCAGCCGGAGCAAGACCTGCTGTCGGCTCTAGCCATAGAATTCCTCCTTAAGCGGCGCAAGGACCCGATAGCGGCATCATTCATGGCGGCATCTGGATTCGAGCAGGCTGTGACAGCCCTCATAAGCCTGGCCAGCGGCAGGGAAGGTCTCATAGCCACCGACAGGAATTTTGATATAGAGAGTCAGGATGCCCAGCTTATGAGCATGCTGGTAGACTTGCATGCCAGGCTCTATGAGCAACTGATAGCCGGCATTTCTTTGGAACCAGGGACGGGCAAGGGCGCTCTAGCCTGGAGAGATATATCAGCCGATTTTCCTTCAACCCCCCCTACGGTGAGTAGCCGAGACGAGCTTGAGCTGGCACTTAAAGACTACAGGTCAATTACGTCTTTGCGCGTTGCAACAGGCAATTCAGCTGGGGCTCAGTACTACAACACGGCCGGCAAGCTTGCAAAACCTTTGGCTACCATGGCCCTGCTGGCCGTACAAGCCTTGCTCGACGAGCGTCGGGCCGCCTCCTTGAGCCTTCTTTACGATTTCGTAGTAGAAGCAGCAGAGGCACGAGCCTCATCCGCTACCCTCTCCTTTTCAGACGTTTCAGCCATAGCGCTCAAGACACTGGAGACCGATACGGTGCTGAGAGACTGGTATACATCACGCTACGACGCCATCATGGTAGACGAATTCCAGGACGACAATGATCTACAGAAACGCATCCTGTATTGCCTGGCCGAACGCAGAAAGGGCCGCACAGAGGAGACTGGAAGCGACACACACACTAAGGTTGGCGTGGCAAATCTTGAGCCAGGGGTCTTATTCTTCGTGGGCGACGAGAAACAGAGCATCTATGCGTTCCGAGGTGCCGATGTAACAGTATTCAGGGGTCTGTCGTCAGAATTATCCGGCGCACCGGGGGGCCTTGGCATGCACAGCCTGGACATCAACTGGCGCTCTGAACCGGGTCTCATAGACTTCTTCAATAGAACCTTCTCAGCCGTGCTTCCCTCTCCCGATGACCCTTTCGCCAAGGACTACGAGGCCCGTTTCGCAGGCCTGGAAGCAGGACCGGCGACTGAAGGGGTAGAACCTTCTGTTGTATACCTGGAATCTAACGAGCCAGACGATGACTCGATGCTGTCTTCCGGGGAGGCTGAATCCTGGCGCATAGCAGAACTCGTCCGCTCCCTCGTCGGCGACGGCACCATCATCTCAGCCAAGGGCCCAGATGGTGGCAAGGTGGCCAGAGCCTGTCGCTATGATGATATAGCCATACTGTTCAAATCGACGGCTAGCCAGAATATCGTGGAACGGTATTTCAGGTTGCTTGGTATTCCATACACCGCCTCCTCCACCTCAGGCCTCTTTACCGAGTCAATCCTGGGTGACATCTATGCCATGCTCAGGTTGGCGGTCTATCCAGACGACAGGATGGCCTTTGCAAGCGTCATGCGCGGACCCTTGGCGAGGCTGTCTGATGACAGCCTCTTTGCCGCCCTGTCTCCAGGCGCCACTGGCCCTGACGGCCTCATGGGTCTAGACCCTTCGATACTGACAGAAGATGACAGGTCCAGATTCATAGCGGTCCTCGACAGCTGGAACGGTGTCAAGAGCCTAGCCGACAGGGAACCTCTGAGGCGTATCATAGAGTACCTCTGGTACGAACGCGGCCTGCGCTGGAACGTGCTCAAGGACCCTAACGCCTCTTCATTCCTTGAACACTTCGACTATGCCTGGTCACTGGCGGTCGCCGCCGACTCCAGGGCTGAGCGTCTGGTAGACCTCGTCGCGGCCCTTGAACCCAGAATGGGAGAACTCGATCGTTTCGACGAGACCGTCCTCAGGGAAAGCTCCAGGGGCGTTTCCATAATGACCGTGCACATGAGCAAGGGTCTGGAATTTCCTGTGGTCATCCTCCCTGATGTAGAGTCCAAGAGCCGATTAGACACCCGATCACCCATAGCATCGGCAGGACCCTTAGGGCCTTCTGTCAGGCTTTTAAACCAGGATGGCGAGCCCTTCGACCCGGTAGCAGAGCTCTTGCTAGCCAAGAAAAAGTTCGACAGGGACGAAGGTGAAGACGCCATGGATGAGTCAATCGCCGAGACAGCACGCTTGTTCTATGTAGCCTGCACCCGCGCCATCTGTCGGCTCTATATGATAGGCAAGGTGCCACGTAACGCAGACAGCAAGGGCCTCAGTTTCAGAAGCCTCTTCCTCCGCGCCTGGCCATGGGCGGGGCCCTTGAATCAAGGAGATGATGATTTCATCTCCGAGCGGCCCGAGGATGCCCCCGGAGTGCTATCGGTCCAATACGTTCCTGCGCGCTCACGAGCAGAGGCCGCCCACCTTGCAGACGCGGCAGGAAAATCGGGGGCTGACAGAGCCCGTTCATGCGCTGCCGCACCATCTAGAGCCGTGAATGAACGAAAGGCACGATGGTCGGTAACAGGAGCCGCCGCTCACCTAGAAAAGGCGAGGCAGAACATCGACACTGAGGCAATCCGGCGGCAGGATATAGCCATCCAGAGCGAATCAGACCCGCATGAATCAGAGCCGATCGCCCCATCCTTGAGTGAAGCAGAATTCGGCACCCTCTGTCATCAACTCATAGAGGCTCGCCTCACCAGGCCTGGAACAGAGCCGGAGGCCTGGGGAACGACGCTGCGCTTACTAGAACGTCTACCTGTGTCCATAGCCTCACGGCAACGAGCCGAAGCCTTGAACCTGGCAGATTCATTCCTGGCCTCTCCACGAGGAATTGCAGCCGCCTCGGCCCGGGACAAAAAGACCGATGCTGGTTCCATTTTCGAGATTGAATACCCATTCGTCTGGCGCCAGGGCTCCAAGCCCGACACAGGATCATCACTGCCCATAGTACTGTCGGGCAGCATAGATCTTCTCTACGGAGATGATGACGGGATGGTCGTTGTAGACTTCAAGACAGACAAGCACGCGATTCCAGAGCGTCATGCCTTCCAGCTGTCCGTCTATCGTGAGTCTGCCGAGTCTATATTTGGGATTCCAACCAGGGCCTATATACACTACCTGAGGAGTGGAACAGAGTATGAAATTACCGTATCCCCCGATATCAGCGCCTTAGGAATGACACAGATATGTCCAGTTGCTCCAAAGACTCAATTAAACGCATAGACAGAGAGGAAGCTTTATGCCATACTGCCGATACGAAGAATGGCACGTGATTCGACACCAACGAAGCGCCGCTCATCATACGCCCAGCCTTTCATCATACGGCCTATACACCCTTGAGCGTGCCGTTCTTCGTCCAGAACGCCTTCAGAATCACACATCTCCATTGAGGCACACTGCTGGTAATCGAGAGGCGAAGTCATGAGTGATCCGGTTCCCGTACCAACACAACCTAATTTCTTTCAAATCTTCCGCTTCTTCTTTGGCATATCGGCCGTAACAATAGGCGGTGGATACGTCATGGTTCCAGTCATCCAGAGAGCGGTAGAAAAGAAAAAGTGGATCAGTGAAGACAATTTCTACGATCTTTTTGCCACGGCACAAAGTGTCCCTGGCCCTCTTGCCCTCAATACGGCCGTCTTCGTAGGACGCCGGGTGGCAGGCATTCCTGGTTCTTTGGCAGCCTTCCTGGGCATCATACTACCTCCGTTCGTGAGCATACTCGTCTTTGCCGCCATACTCGATGTTGTAGGCCAGTGGAAATTCGTCAAGGGCTTCCTTGAAGGTGCCTTCGCGGTTGTACCAGGCCTTACCGCGGCCCTCGCCTTCAATATGGTAAAGAAACGACGCTGGACCCTTCTACGGGCCATCATGACGCTTATTGCAGCTCTAGCCCTCATCCTGTCGGGAACATGGGCTGTTCCAGTATTCTTCTCAATCGTACTCGTCTCGTGGCTTGCAGAGAGGAAGAGTTCATGCTGAAACTGGCCCTTGTCTTCCTAAAGATTGGAGCCGCCGCCTATGGAGGTGGCTGGACGGTCGTAGGAATTATTAGAACCGAGATAGTAGAGAGAGCCTGGTTATCGGCCTCGGAATTCGCAAACCTCATCGCCATTGCTCAGATAACGCCTGGGCCGGTGGCTCTCAACACGGCTACGCTTGTTGGATTCAGGCTCTACGGCTACCTGGGAGCCGTCATAGCCACGCTTTCAGTCGTTACCGTGCCGGTTACCCTCTCCCTGCTTGTTGGCAGTTTTTTTTCCAAGGCCTCAAAGAATGCCTCCCATCTTACAGAAGCACTAAAAACGGGTACCATCGGCCTCATATCCATGACCGTCTGGGCCTTCGCGCCTTCCGCCGTCTCATCCTACATGAGCGCCGCCCTTGCCATAACGGCCTTCGTTGTATCTGCCTTTACTAAAATTAGCCCCCTGTGGGTAATACTAGGCTCGGGCTTATTGGGCGCCCTGAGCAGAACGTTTCTTGCATAAATTATCCTCCTAAATTAGTCTTGATGGCGTATACTTGAATTGTTAGTTTTTCTCTTTTGTATGTAATAAAACGCACCAGGCTGTAGCGTATACGGCAAGCACGCTCGCGGAGACGTATCGATGAATAATGAACGTATCCTTATCGTAGAAGATGAAAAGATAATCGCCATAGATCTCCAGCGGCGCCTTGAGCGTTTTGGTTATTCTGTAGTTGGCATGGCGGGTGAAGGCCATGAAGCGGTTAGCCTGGCGCTGGAACTAAACCCTGACATCATTCTCATGGACATCATGCTTGGCGGTGGCATGGACGGAGTAGAGGCCGCCAAGACCATCAAAAACGTCAAGGATATTCCTTTCATCTTCCTTACCGCCTACACAGACGAGAAGACCCTGGAGAGAGCCAAAGAGGTTCAACCCTATGGCTACATACTCAAGCCCTTTAAGGAGCGAGAGCTCTATACGACCATAGATATAGCCTTATACAAACACGAAATGGCCAGCAAGCTTACACGTCAGGAGCGCCTCTTTAGCGCCATACTCCAGTCTATAAGCGACGGCATAATAGCGGTAGACATGGATCTTAACGTGCAGTTCATGAATCAGGTTGCAGAGGACTTGACAGGAGCCTGTGAACATGAAGTTCAGCACAAGAGCCTCTCTACCTTCCTCAACCTCACAGAATCTGCCTCCAAGAGGGACATACTATCCGGGCTTGTCAGCCTGGGAGAGCGCTCAACCTTCTTTCAGGACGTCGCCCTCAAGAACAAGTCTGGTCAAACTCTCGTGCTAGACGGGTCTATAACACGTATCCACGAACAAGCCAACGCCACCGATGGCTATCTTCTTACCCTGAGAGACGTGACTGAATTGCGCAGGCTTTCAGAGACTATCAATTACCAATCGAGCCACGACAGCCTGACAGGTCTCTCCAACAGGGAAGAATTTGGCTACAAACTCGGCGAGATACTAAAAAACGTCAAGATGATTGGCGGATCCCATTCTCTCATGGTTCTCGACATAGACAGGTTCAAGGCAATAAATGATACCTGTGGAACCCTGGCAGGCGACGAGCTCCTGCGGCAGATTGCCAGCCATGTACAGACAAACATCCAGCGCAACGATCTCTCCGCTCGCATCGGGGCCGACGAATTCGCCATCATTCTTATGAATTGCGAATCAGAGGATACCATGAACGTCGGGAGCCGCCTTCAGAGTGCCGTGCAGCGCCAGCGTTTCGAATGGATGAGTTCCGCGTTTCCTGTCACCCTGAGCATAGGCATCGTTCCCATAAACAAGGAGTCGGGAGACATCCACACGGTCCTTGCGGCGGCCGACGATTCGTGTCACATTTCAAAAGAGGAAGGCGGCAACAAGATAACCGTCTTCCACGCACAAGACAGCAAATTCAGGCGCCGTCGCGGCGATATGGAATGGATAGGCAAGATAAACAGGGCCGTAGAAGAGAATAGGTTCGTGCTGTATTACCAGCCTATAGAAGCGCTCAACCCTAGTTCCGGCACTACTCCCAAGCTTGAGATACTCCTTCGCCTCGTCAATGAGGACGGTAGCATCTCAGGGCCTACAGACTTCATCCCGGCCGCGGAGCGATACAATCTCATGCCGCAGATAGACCGTTGGGTGCTTGAAAACTCCATGCGTTCATTCCGCATACTCAAGGATCAGGGTTCGCCCCTGGCAGAACGCATATTCTCTGTAAACCTTTCTGGCCCCTCGCTCCTGGACGACGCACTCATAGATACAATCCTCTACTACCTCAACAAGTATTCACTATCCGCCACTGATTTCTGTTTTGAGATAACGGAAACTGCCGCCATTCAGAACCTGTCCTACGCCACACGCTTCATAAACAGGCTCAAGCTGGAGGGATTCACCTTCGCGCTTGATGACTTTGGGGCTGGATACTCCTCATTCGGATACCTACGAACCCTGCCGGTAGACTACGTAAAAATTGACGGCTCATTCGTACAGAATGTAGACCAGAGCCTTGTTAGCCGAACAATGGTTGAATCTATAAACTCTATAGGCCACGTGATGGGTCTTAAAACCATAGCCGAGTTCGTCAAGAGTGCGGAAATACTGGATATCATTGTAGAACTGGGTGTTGATTATGGTCAGGGCTACCACTTCTCAAAGCCGGTGCCTTTATTCGAGTAAGCCCCTGAGAACGGCCCAGTCTTCGCTTACCAAGGCTATATCGTCTTCGAAACGGGCCAGGTCTGCAAGACTCTTGACAGGTGACAGCTCCTCTGGCCTTGCCACGGCAAGGAGCCGAGCCTGGCCCGCCTCCGCCATCTTGGCATCTACGTTGTCCAGGGCAAATTCTCCGCCATGAGGGTCGTCGCCGGCTGATACGTTTCCAGGGATGTCATAGCCACCTTGTAGCGACCAGTGATCGTCACGTATAGCCTCTATGGCTTCAAGCAGAGCCTTGGATCTGTATACACGAACGCCGACGTTGGTGTAGCCGTGACCAGAGCTGCTACCATGGGAGACAAGAGGAGAGCCGCCCTGTAGCTTGGCATGGCCAAAGTGTCGAGGCAAACCTTGCTCATCAATATCTATTGGATACGCGGGACTCTCGACATAGGCGGCAGGCATCAAGAGGCCGGGAGCCTGGTCGCCAAGATAGGATACGAGTGCGTCAAGGACCGCCAGAGACGAGAAGGCCGTAAGCGGGCTAGAGGCGTCGCCTCCAAAATTGACAATGACGTACTCGGCCCTGGACCAGAGGGCACGGGTCTGCCAGGCGGCGTCACCATGACCGCGAGGCTTGCCTCCAGGGGCATCCTGGGTCGCGAATGTCCAGGTTCCCAGGGGATACGACAGGGGGCGGAGTATGCTGTCTTCTATGTCTCTCTCCCAGCCTCGCACTACAATGACATGCCTTCCCAGGTCTCTGACTGCTCCCAACGCATAGGCGGCTATCGGTATGGATTCAGGGCCTATGCCCATCCTGTTGGCTACGCCATACAGGCCTCTTGGGGCGGCCGGATCGGCTGTCGTGTGGCCTGCCGCCTTGGCTTCCATGATTGATGACACCCAGCGAGAACCAGAGCCGGCGAGCATGGTCATACAGATGGTACGCCTGGCTAGATCTGCCAGCAGCTCCCTTGGAGTGCTAAAGCCCGATTCGGCTGAGGCCAAGGCAGGCATGACATGGCGCATGGGAAAGCCCTCGAGGAGAGCCACTGTGGTCAGTTCGTCGAGTCTGCTCATCATGGCCTTTAGTAAATTCCCTGCGATCGAGGCATCACCCTGAATTTTCTAACGAAACCAGAGGGCCTATAGGTCATCTTGGCCTGTCTTAAACCTTCGTCTCCTAGATCCTGCTCTCTGTTGAGGAACTTAACATACGGTGGCAAGGCCTGGGCAAAGGCCTGGTTTATGAACTGATAGATACCCTTGTACTGCCCTATGGCCTTCTCGAAGTGAACCGCGAACATACGAGCCTTGGCTATGGGCTCTCCAAGAGCATACCCTACGGGTTTGCCATCCACATAATACACGGCGCCGCGCATACCCAGCACCTCGTACTGTTCTAGTGCCTCCTTGGCGGCGGCATAGTCGCCATCCAGGCCCTTCTCTACACGCCAGGCATCAAGCACCAACAAGGCATCGGAAACATTGGAGGATTCAAGCGTCTTCTGTTCGTACGAATACGAGTTTATGAAGGCATTCACCAGATTGCGTTTCTTGTGGTAGGTCTTGCCAGACAGTTCTGCCAGATCCTTGCGATCATAGAGGTAGTCAAAGTTATCCCTGTCCTCATGAACGTCGTATCCAGCCTTCTCGAGCCGTATACGCTCTGCCTTGCACTGCGTCTCTGTCATGTTTTTAAGGTAGCTATGATCCTCAAAAAGCTCCTTGAGTGTAGAATCCGGAGGAACACAACACGGTGCGAAGAAGAAACGCTCTCCGTGTTTCTCCCCCGAGATGATGAAGGTCGAACCTGTCAGGTGAGAAACGCGGTATTTATACGTATCCCTGAACAGGTATATCCCGGAGAATGTAAACTCCGAGACACCATCGGCCAGCATGTTGAGGGCCGGGTATAGATCAGCGCGCATATCGAGGCTTACCGGCTCGAACTCGGGATATTCTGGTATTGGCATACTGATACTATATATATGTTCTTACATAGAATCAAGAAAAGGCCCGGGACCTTAGTCCCGGGCCTCGTTATTGCATTACAACAAGGCTTAGCTTTGTCCGCTAGTCCTTTATCAAGATGAACTCGACGCGTCTGTTCTTCCAGCGATTCTCACCGTCGGTAAAGGCTACGACAGGCTCACTAGAGCCAAGACCCCGAACCGAAAGCCGCCTCGGGTCGACGCCATATTCTATAAGCTTCTGCATCACGAGAGCGGCCCTGTTTTCTGAAAGCGGCAGCAACTCGCTTGTTTCTTCCTTGGTGGCGGCGGCTTGGCTTGCCCCGGTCATCTTTGCTACCGAGTTGGCGTGCCCCTCTACACGTATCTTGTAGTCCTTGAAACGGTTGAGTATCTCGGCGATCCTCTTGAGCACCATGGCGTTCCTTTCCAGCTTCTCCTCAGACAGATCGACGAAGTCTGCAAAGTTGGCCCTAAACACTATGGACGGCACCTTTATCTTAAGCCTGTCACCGTCTCGTATGACGAGCACATCTACTGCTATGAGTCCTTCTGAGACCGTGGTGTTGCCAAGCGCATCCACGATGGTCAGGCGGTATGGATAGTCGGTGGCGGCCTCGACCAGTTCACCCTTCTGCGAGCGACCATCCCATACCAGGCGTTCGGCCGGTTTGCCGCGGCCACTCCAGGTGAAGAACACACGCTCCGCACGCTTTGCGCTGGCGCTCTCTGAAACTGCAACCTCTATTATCTCGAAGCGCCATGCATCTATGTCGCTTGCGTCTGCCACTGCCAGCGAAATCTTCAGTTCATCATCCACGCCGTCATTATCGGGGCTGAAGTATTTGGGGGCTATGGTAAGCGCAACCTTTGGACCATCTATGTCCAGGGTAAAAGCCGCACTACGCGACTCTGCACGGTCGCCCTTCTGGTAGTCTACCGTGAAGACAGCCTGATAGGTGGACTGCACTATGGTGCCTGCGTCTGACTTGCCGTCCCATGACTGCTTTGATGGCAGCGTGGCGGCCTTGCCCGAGAATGTCTTCCTGGCTACTCCCGTTTGATCGACCATGGCCAGACTCCAGGAATCTATACCCTCCCTGAGCTTAACCACCAGGCCGAATGCTATGTCATCGAAGGCACCATTACCGTCAGGAGAGAAACCCGTTGCACTGGCCGTAACGAAGACCTGGGTCTGCCTCTTGTCCACGACTATACGGTCAAGCGATTGCTCGGCCTTGTTGCCTGCCGCGTCTACTGATGTAACGACGTAGCGATAGGTACCATCAGACACCTTGTTGCCCTGTGTGTCTGAACCGTCCCACTGGAAGTCACTCGCCTGATCCTTCCAGGTCCATGAACGCACTGTCTTGGCGGCAGCATCGATGATGCGGCCTTCCCAGGTGTCGCCTGGAACGGATTCCTGGTTAAAGCGCACGACATCCTTGCGACCATCACCGTCCGGGCTAAACAGGGTGTCGCTGGCCGATAGCCGTATGCTTGGGGCCACCGTATCCAGGGTCATCTCGACAGAGCGAGCAGATTCAGTCTCGGATGTGACAAACTTTACATCGAGCAAGGCACGGTAGTTGCCATCGGCGGCTATGGATCCAGAGTCATTCTTGCCATCCCAAACCAGCTTGGCGGGCAAGGCTCCGGTACCGGAAAAGCCACGAACCTTAAGCTCTGACGCATTGATGATAGACAGGCTCCATGAAAGGATGCTCGTCGCCGCCTGGCTTTCTGGCAAGAGCGTCAGAGAATCTTCCACGCCATCGGCATTGGGGCTGAAGGCCCTCTTGTCCAGGGCTAGGCGTACGGCCTTCTTGCCTGTATCGACTAGAAGCGCAGATGAGACAGCCTCACCGGCATTCCCGGCCTTGTCCATGGCCGAAAGCCTATATGTATAGGAACCGTCAGGCACGACCTTGCCGGCATCATCGGAGCCGTCCCAGCTTATGCTGGCATCGGGAACGCCTATGAACGACCAGGTCTTTACAGCCTTAGCGGCCTTGTCGAGGATCTCACCGGTCCAGCGGTCTTCCTCGGAGCCTGTCTGTTTGACGGTTATTACCGTGTTGGTTTCAGCAAGAGGATTGAAGGCAGCCCTGTCTATGGCAACGCTGGCCTTGGGTGCGCTTGTGTCAATTATAAAGGTTGGTGAAAAGGCTATAGGCTTGTGACCATTGACGTAGGTCACCGAAAGCCTCGTGCGATACGAGCCCTCCTTAAGAACCGCGCCGGATCCATCCTTGCCGTTGAATTGGTAGCGTGAAGCCAATGAATCGGCCCCGGTACCGGATACCGACCAACGTTCTGCGTCTGATGAGTCGAGGACGGTCAGCTTCCAGGTAGACATGCCGCTACGAACCGGCACGTTAGGGCTTAGGCTCAGAATATCCTTGACCCCATCGCCATTGGGGCTGAATGCGGCCTGGTCTATAGACACACTGACCGGCGGCTGCTGTGTGTTGACTATTATGTTCTCAACCTTTGATGAGCCTGCATTGCCTGCCCGATCGGTAGCGCTTATGTGGTAGGCGTATACACCATCGGGGACAATCTGGCCCCCGTCATTCTTGCCGTCCCATACCTGCTCTGAAGGCGCCGCTGCCTTGGTCATCCAGGTTCTAAGCACGCTGGCGCCGGCATCGAGCACTTCGGCCTTCCAGGCATCCTCTATAGAGCCTGTCTGTGTTATGACGAATACGTCCTTGTTGCCGTCTCCGTCTGGACTGAAGATCTGGGCGTCGCCACCTGAGGGACCCTGAGCCGTAACGCTGGGATGGACCGTATCTACTACAACAGGCCATCGTTCTGTAAGCGCCACATTGCCGTTGTCATCAAGCGCTTCAACGCTTATGTAATAGCGGCCATCGGGTGCTGCCGAGCCTTGGTCACTCAAACCGTTCCATACAAGCTCGAGGGGAACATCTACGCCTTTCTTGACATACAGAAGCCTGCCTATGAGACCCTTGAGGTCCTGGTTTTCTGGCCTTGACTCCTTGTTGTCTATTGCCTTTATGATGTCTCCGGCTTCATTAAATACCTTGAGGGAAAACCCTAACACATAACGCTGATCCGTTATGGTAAGCGGTAGCGTAACGGTATCAAGCACACCGTCGTTGTTGGGGCTGAAGTAGTAAGCGTCATACTCTGTTTTAGGATAGTCGATCGTTATGAGCGGTGGGGTTCTGTCCAAGACTCCTATTGGCACATTGACGCCGGCACCGAAGGCCCATACTCCGCCATTCAGTTTGGAGGCCGCTATTGAGGGCCTGAGTTCAGAGCGATTGAAGCCTGCCTTGGATAGGAGAGAATCGCTTCCCTTGCGATCTATGGCAAAGTTGGCGCCAATACCGACGCTTGGTATGAGCCCTTGGTCGACGTGTTGTAATGCCTCATACACGTTGATGTCCCAACCGAGACGAAGGAAGGCCTTATCCTTGTAGCCAAGCTTGAGACCCGTGGCGAACACGGCGTTCTGAAGGCTTGGAAGCCATAGGTCGGCATTTGCCGACACGCGAATTCCTGAGTCCTGGGAGCGTATAAGATCGGCAGCGATGCCAATCTGCGGCGTAAACGGTGACTCGTAGGAGGATGCGGGCGTGCCTCTTATGCCAATGGCTCCTGGAGAATCGAAGGCCTTGCCAAGATTGCGGAATGAGACGCCCCAGGTAAAACCCTTCATGAAACCCAGGTCGCCAAGCAATCCTATGACGCCTATGTCTGCGCCCAGGCCCCAGTCTGTGCCGTTATTACTGCCTAGCTGAGTCTCCAAGGCCATGCCAAGAAGGAGGTTTGGATACAGATCCTTGGCCATGCCTATACGGCCTGTAAGCATGGTGCCAATCGGCAGTGCGCTTGTAAATGGCGATGAAAGAATACCGAGGTAGCCGGTCCAGACGCCGTATGGCTTTGGAATGGCCAAGCCTAGATTAACAGAATGGCCCCAACCTTTTTCTGAGCCAAGACCAATCAGGGCGGCATAATTTACATCAAGCGTCGTTCTCTGTAGGAGTGCCGAGGCTGCCGGATTACTCAGATCAGCCATGGGAGACTCATTCGAGGCAGACGACAATTCACCGGCCATAAGCGCGGGCGAAGCCAGAGCGGTCATAGTCTCTGCGCCTGAGGGTGGATCGTATGCCCATGCTGACACGGTCACTGATAGTATCACTGTAAACAGTATCCAAGGCGATTTACGTACCGTCATGAGCGCACTCCTTAATCAGCTATAGTTCAATGATATATGCTTTAGTGTACCGCTTTTAGGCTACTTTGCCAAAGCCTATGAACCTGGTTAATCCACAAACCTATAAATCTTTATCACGCCTGATCGTTACATGATCTTGCGGTCACTGATACATCACCACAAGAGGCAGGGGATCGAGGGCCAAGACATCCTCTGGCTTCATAAGCGGGATATCCCAGCCAGCCCCTACCGTCTTTGACTCGAAAAACAGCTTGAATCCTTTTACCGGCATGCTCTGAAGGCGTGCATTGGCGGCATAGGCGTGTTTCTTAAGAGAAGGTGAACCAAACCCGTCCGCCGTGTGTACCAGAACAACCCTGTCGAAGCTGGCATTGACCGTCTCTGGCTCTCGTATCATCGTTGGCTTAAACTGATGAACGATGAGCATGCGTATGCCTGGAAGATTGTTGTCACGGAGGTAGTCGTCCACGAGAGCCTGAGCCTCGTTGAGCTCGATCCCTGTTATGTGCCCTATTTCCTTCATGGGTTTAAGAGTCCGCCACTCCGGGTCAATGGCAAGATGCACATTAGGGTATCTCAGGTAGGGGAGCATTGTTTGAACCGATTGCTTGACGCCGTATTTGCCAAGCTGATGATCAAGGATCACTATCCATCCTCGCTCCGCGGCGAATGCTATGTACGATTCAACAACAGAAGCCCTCAGTAAACCAATCTCTCCTTCAGGCCAACACGTCC
>JAVEXO010000044.1:0-25167 GCA_034003955.1 Spirochaetia bacterium
GCCGAAGACGCTGCGAGTACGCAGCTAGACGGCGCAAGGAATGTTATTGTAGTATTTTTTCAGTAGAAAAAATGGCGCCGTACCCAAGCGGTAAGGGAGAGGTCTGCAAAACCTTCATGCATCGGTTCGATTCCGATCGGCGCCTTAAAAACAACAGCTCCCGAAGGGGTGTAGCCCGAGCAGTGCACAGGGCTACAGGGGTGAGAATGTTCGTACACGAACATTCGAGGGGGTATCCCCCTTGTATTACAAGCTCGAGAAGCGATTCGGGGTATCCCCCTTCCTGAAACTGGAAGGCGATTCCGATCGGGCACTCCAGAAATAGCTTCCTGGGTCGGCAACGTTAATCGCTGGTACCAAAACTCCCGTATGAGGCCTGTGTAGCCCGAGCAGTGCATACGACGCGAGACATCGAGCGTTGTAGGGTCCGGGGTGTTCCCGGCCTAAAAATGCTGCAGAGCTGAGCTGACCCCCAAAGCTTGGATATCCCATCTCTGTAACGCTACTTCTTGTCGATATTGTAATGGCGATAGAGAGCCCAATAGTTTCTGTATAACCATGTGATTTTAGATAATATTTACTTGACAAGTTGTCAAGTAAATATTAGGGTTGAGATATGAAAACACTACCTGTTGGTGAATTAAAGACTCAATTTTCAGAAGTATTAGAGTTTGTAAAAAAAGGTGAATCCTTTGGAATTCTATATGGAAAAAAGAAAAAACCCATCGCAATGATTGTTCCATATATTGATGATAAAAGTAAAGCAGAACGAGAAATAGGGTATTTAGAAGGAAAAGTAACCATTACGTTTAATGCTGAATTTGGTATTACAGAAGAAGAATTGCTAGGCTTTTCGTGAAGTATCGTTTAGATACTCATGTTTTCCTTTGGTCAATTGCCAATAAAAGAGAATTATCAAAAAATGTCTTAAAGGTATTGAAAAATAATGATAATGAGATCTACGTTAGTTCTGTTACCCTATGGGAAATAACAATTAAAACATGAATAGGAAAATTGGGTATTAAAGGAGCTTCAATAGATGAATTACAGAGCATTATTGAAAAATTAGATTATAGCCAAATCAGCCTAACTGCGGAAGATGCACTTGGGTATGTAAAATTAAAAGAACCTACTCATAAGGAACCTTTTGATAGGATGCTCATTTGGCAATGTATGAGTAGAAATTTAATAATGATTAGCATGGATGCGGAATTTTCTAAATTTATTCCTTATGGTCTTACATTATTCTGGTGAAATGAGGCAAGAGAATCGCACGGCGGAGAATCCTTATGGTCCTAGGTCGGGCTAGTAACATTATTGGGTGGCCACAAAAGGCACAAAAAACACAAAGAAAATGGTCTTGTTCCCTTTGTGCATCTTGTGGCAATTATCCCAGTGCTGAGCCTCGTTCAATGAGCGCATGTAAGGCAGGATTTACAGGATGAAGATGTTGCTTTTGTATTATCCAGTCCATCCTGTCCATCAATATTAAAATTCTTCTCTTCTAAAACAAAAAAATATGGAGCTAACATGGATACACAGGATAAGATATGAAACTAAATTATTTAGTTTCATAGGCCAAAGGCAAACCACGTGTTCTTATTATACAATACCCATAAGGAGCCCATCATGAGCCTCGATATACCAGACATGGACTCGCAACCAAATCTATACCTGGATCCTGAGTCACTGCTTCGGCTCGCCAATGCCAAGATGCCGTTCGGCAAGTATGCAGGGCGGCTTCTCATAGATCTTCCTGAGTCTTATGTCGTGTGGTTCTCTCACAAGGGATACCCAAGGGGTGATATAGGTGAGCAGCTGCAGGCCTTGTATACCATTAAGGAAAACGGTTTGGAGCCACTCGTGCGCCCACTCGTCGGCATGAGGAAATGAGATTAAAGACTAGTCCTTAGGACTGTAGTTAGGCTCCGAGTCTTTTTGACCATGCGAATAATAGATGGTTCCCCATTCCTGCGTAGTGCTTCCATTGACCTACTCGAGTGACGATGTGCGATGGGCGCAAGAGTGCGTACATTGGACAGTTCATGGAGTCGATAATTCGTAGCCCTTAGCAAAGACCCTAAAGAGTTGAGCTGCATTGATACCAACAGTGCCAGGGGAGCCCTTCATGCGCAGGATGGCGTTGATCCGGCCGTTTGCATCGCTTGATTCGTCGTCTATTCGAGTCAGGTTCATGCGATCCAGGACTGGCCCTAAGCGGTAATGGTAATGGAGATAGAGTATCGATCCATCACTAGCTACTGAGATGACGACTCCCACATGGGTAAGTTCGTCGTCTGCCCTACCGTTTTCATTGGCATCATAGGTATTGTCCCAGAATATGATGTCTGCCGGAGCGGGGTAGCGCACGGCATAGAGTAAGTCTTGATCATGGAGCGTCTGGTATAGCCTCAATACGCCGTTTCCTGTGTATCGATCAAAGCGATATGAGATGTCTATAGGCGCGAAGGCATAGGCGGCCCGTACGAGGCCGGTGCAGTCGTTGGGGTAGGTGACGCCGTTGACGACGAGGCTTTTCTTACCTACCAGGGTTCGGCCTCCCTCGACGACCAGACGCTGTGCTTCTGATACCGGCCGGTTCTTGTCTTCTGGGGGTTGGGGATAGTCTCCTGCTCCAATAGGCCCGCTCAAAGTTGAGCATGAAACGGTGAATAGGATGGTTAGTGCTAGCATGGCGGAGCATGCCAAGAGGCGAGCTGGGTCTGCCGTGCTAGCTTCGTTTAATGCACGCCCCTTGTAGCCGGTTTTATTACTCACGCGCCTATGCTCCGCAGGGCCGTCGTTATGACAGGCCAGGCCATGTATAGTGAGAAGCCAAGGACAAGCAGGTAGGATCCCAGTTCCAGGATGTCAGACAAGGGTCCAAGAATGTTCTCCTTGGCCTTGAGTCTCCCAAAGAGCCCTGCACGGCCACAGTACGCAAGATAGCCAGCCAGTGATATGACGAGGCCCATGCCCAGTGACATGGCGATGACGGCGGCTATTCCCAGGTAGGGCATCCCTATATACACACCAAAGAGGAGCATCATAGTCGCACCGGGGCATGGAACCAGGCTCGCGGCTGCTATGATACCGTATAGTCCCCGAGCTTTTCCCTTTGTGCTGGCTTGTCCTTCACCCCTTGCCATCGCACGCAGCTTGAAGATTATGAGGACAAGCGACACGAGGACTAGAGCCCCAAAGGTGCCTGCATCGAGGTAGGCCGATACTCGTTCCGTATTACCGAGGCCGGCTATGGCACCGTATATGAGTGATAGTATACCCACAAGGCACATGCCGACGCCGGCATGTACGCTCGAGGCCAGGAAGCCGGCCGCCAGGGGTTCCCATGGTGCCGCTTCCCTGCCCAAAAAGAGTGAGAATACTATTGTCTTCCTGTGCCCGGGGCCGGCGGCGTGAAGAATGCCATAGAGCAAGGCGGCGCCTAGGAGGGCTACGAGGGTGGAAGCCGATGGTTGCTCTGCAAATTGGCGTATAGACTCAGCCGAGCGCTCCCGTAAGCCGCGCTGGGCCTCCAGCATGGGGCCCTGGGATGAGGGCGTGCGTACCTCCGGTGTGAAAACTTCCTGCGTGTCGTCACCACCTTCTGACATGAATGGGTTGGCCCAGAGAGGAGCGCAAGCAAGGCTCAGCACCAGCACAAGAAGGGGTATCCTGTTCATTCGAACGATACTCTGATTTCTTCAGGATAGGCCGTTTGAAGGCCTTTCTCCATCTTGGTATAGACGCGGCTGTCTCCCGCCCCACCGGCAGGGTTATAATAGACAGGATACTCCTTATTGGAGACTATGCTGATGACCGGCTGCCTGCTCGCCTTCTGTCCCAGCCATGTGATACGAGCGGGTTCCTGTGAGTAGCGTGAGGCGCAGTAGAAAGTAGAATCGAATGTGGCGACGCTGAAGTCGCCATCGAGTCCCTTGCCTTCAAGCGGCAGATGAAAACGATATGTCACGCGGCCGTCACTCTGGCTAGCCTGGAATCCATCCACCGTCTCAGGGTACGAGCGTTTATCGCCCTTTCTTAAGAAGGTAAAATATCCATATTTTCTTAGATTGGAGAAGGCTTGCATGCGCACTTTTTCGTTTTCAGAAGCATTAAAACGACCATCGAGGTCTGCGTCAAACTGCCCTATGATATCTGCGCTGAATACGACATCGAATGTCCACGCTACCCAAATACCTACGCATTCCTCTGACTGCATTTCAAACTCAAGCGTAGAATCTATAAACACGTGCGGGTGAGCCCAGGCTGAAAAAATAGTTGTTGCTAGTATGGTCGCGAGTGCCACTGCTCTTCGACTGACGGGAATCATACGCTTGGCTCCTCTAGAATCATGGTGTAACACGGTTCTTAAAGTATAGGAGGCATGTGCTAAAAAAGGCAATCGATGCAGGTTGCGCTTGTTGCAGTATGTGGGCACATGCTAGTATTATCTGTCTACAAGGAGCGACTACCATGGATTCCTCGAGTGATGAAGCCGCCGGAACTCCGGATTATTCCGGCCCTGTACTCTATTATACCGATGCGGTCATAGATCATTTTACCCACCCCAGAAACGTTGGAGAAATGCTGCCAGGCGAGGCCGATGGCTATGCCTGTATTGGAGACCCCGGGTGTGGAGACGAGATGAAACTGTGGATAGTAGTGAACGAAGGCAGGATTTCACGTATCGCCTTTAAATCCTATGGCTGCCCCGGTGCCATATCGACGAGCAGCATGCTTACTGTCCTCGCCGAAGGAAAGACCCTCGATGAGGCCCTCGCTATAAGCGACGATGACGTCGTGACGGCCTTGGGAGGCATCCCGGAGAACAAGCAGCATTGCTCGCTCCTGGGAGTCAAGGCCCTGCACGCCGCCATAGCCTCATCACGACAGTAGTCGTGTCACGACAGTAGTCGCGCTGTGGCTACACCTTCAAGAAATCAAGCGTAGAGTAATCAATCTTTCCCTTGGCGTCTACGAGATTATCGTCGGCATGTACGTGGACAACCTTGCCTACAAACATCTCGTGTGATCCGGTGACTATTGAATCCACCACCCTGCATTCTATTGATACAGGCGAGTCAAGGAGTATGGGTGCGTCGACCTCCACGCCATTGGCAACGCGAAGCCCTAGTTTTTTAATCTTGTCTTCGTCGCGGCCGCTGTGCGACCCAAGGTACGTGTACATGTCGCGCATAGACTCGGTAACGAGGTTGACGATAAAGACTCCCGTCTCCTTGACGATGTGGTGCGAGTGGCGTGAGGGTACTATGCCGACCATTATCATCGGTGGGTCGTAGCTGCAATTGCAGGCATACACGACTACGAGTGCGTTGTCCTTACCGTCTTTACCGCGGCAGCTGACCAGGATGGGTGGCCTCGGGTTGAGCGCTGAACGAAACTCTGCTGATTTTTTTCCTTGCATCTTCAAGACTCCTTGCTCTAATGATCGCAGCAGTTTTCGCCGGTTTCAAGCTCTCCTTGCAGGAAGAGCTCCACAATAGCCTGTGCTTCTAAAGCCGGTGCTCCTATGACAACCTTTATATTGTTCTGGGCAAAGAGTTCCTGGGCCTTCTGGCCCATGCCCCCTGCTATAATGTGGGTGGCGCCTCGTTCTGCAAGCCATGCAGGGTAGAGCCCTGGTTCATGTGGAGGGGGCGTAAGGGTATCCATTACCTGAATCTTCTTGGTGTCGGGATCGGCGTCTATTATGGCAAAATGCTGGCAGTGACCGAAGTGGGCAGACAGTTTCCCGTCGGTCATGGGTATGGCGATCTTCATGGTGTTTCCTTTCAGGAATTATCTTAGCCAGCGATGGCGGCGTCTATGGCCGTGCGTAAGGGTGTACCGGCGGCGGCTACGGCAATCTTTATTCCGGCGCTTGCAAGGACTCCGGCTGCCTTGGGTCCTACTTCTGGAGCCAGCACCACGTTGACGCCCTTATCTGACAGGAAGGAGGCGGCACCCGTCCCGGCTCCGTGTTCGGTATTGATGCCGTCGTTTTTAAGAATGACAAGGCTTGAATCGGCCTGGTCAAAGATTGCAAAGCTTGCGGCCCGTCCGAAGACCTTGCCTACGGTCTTGCCGTCTTCTGTGGGTAATGCATATTTCATTGTTTCTCCTTAGAGTGTATCGAGTGCGTTCTTGATTGCGGCTAGAGTAGCCTGTATTTCTGCGATCGACGTACTGTCGCTTGACTGTGCGTCGAGGGAAGCCCAGGTACGGTTTGACTCTTCTATTGATCGTAAGGCAGTGTCGAAGGGGATCTGCCCCGCCAACGGTATGCCTGCATCTGCAAGCATGGCCTTGGCACGCTTGTCCATAATGACGTTGAGGCCTGCCTTGTTTATGAGGCCTAGGCAGCGGCGTTTCATGGATATGGCCAGTTCTATAAGCCTTGCCGCGTCGCGTATGCCCGATGCGCTGGCCTCTATGACTATCACCAAGAGATCGCAGCCCGTTATTGAGGCTATGACCGGGCAACCTATTCCGGGAGGGGCGTCCACTACTAGTATTGAATCCGCTTTTGCTTCCTGCTCGGCACGTTTCCTCACCTTGGCGACTAGTTTGCCGCTGGTGTCTTCTCCTGGCTCAAGTTCGGCGTGGACGAGTCTGATGCCCATGCTGGTATCGGAGACGTATAGTTCTCCAGCCAGTTTCTGGAAGGTGGTAATAGCCTTCGTGGGACATTGGATCATGCAGGCGCCGCAGCGCTCGCATAGTTCCTGTACGATTCTAAAGGTGGCTGCACCGGGTACCGGCTCTATGGCATTGAAGCGACAGGCTGCCACGCAGGCTCCGCAGCCAGAACAGGCGGACTCTTCTATGATGAAGCCGGGGCCGGCAAAGTATGGCTCCCGCGTGACTATTGAGGCTCCCAGGGCTATGGCACCGTTGGCCGCATCTACGTCACAGTCTGCAAAGACGCAAGCGCTTCCTAGGGTATCCGCCAATGCGGCCGCTATCGATGTCTTGCCCGCACCGCCCTTGCCGCTGGCAACGCTGACTGTCGTCATGAGGCTCTCCTTGTTCTGGCATCTGCCAAGGCGCGCTTCAGTATGTTGTCCATCTCTGTCTGTATTATGGGGTCGTCTCGCCACAGAGAGGCGCTGGCTCCCGAGGCTGCACGTTCGCGCAGGAAGGCTATTCGGCCAATGACCGGTATGCCCTCTCTTGCGCAGTATCCTGCAACATCGGCGTCACCGAAGCCGTCCTTGTTTATGACGACGCCCGTAGGTATACCCCTGCCTCGAGCCAGGCGTGCGGCTGCGTCCAGGTCGTGGATTGAGAATTCTGTTGGTTCGGCTACCAGAATTATGTAGTCGGCTCCCTCTATGGCGTGGGTAGCAGGGCAGGAGACGCCGGGTGGGCAGTCGCGTATCTCTACAGCTGCGCCCAGGCTAGCCGCCTTTTTCTTTGCCGCTTCGATGATCACCGTTGATCTGATGTCCCCTACGAGCATACGACCTTCAAGCAGACCAAGCCCGTCTGCTTCCTGGCGGGACACTTCTCCTATGATCATGGGCGTTTCTACCAGGGCATTGGTCGGGCAGACGGCTACGCAGGCACCGCATCCCTTGCATATCATCTGGTCTATGGTGACAACGCCTCCGATGACGAGTATCGCGCCGAACCTGCATGTCTTACCACATAAACCGTAGCCTGTACACAAGTCCTCTACGAGGTTTGGAACAAGAACAGATACCGTCTCAGGTGTTCCTGTTGTTTTTGCGTTAGGAAAATACCCGGATGCATCGGGGGTCTCCACGTCGAGGTCGACGAGCAGTGTTTGTTGAGTGCGTTCGCTGGCTATGGCAAGATGGGCGGCCACGGTCGTCTTGCCGGTGCCGCCCTTGCCACTGGCCACCGCTATGACCGTGGAACCCTCAGTGCTCACTTCTGTTCGCCTTTTTGTGTATCCTTGGCTTGATCATCGCTGGATGAGGCCAGTAATGCGTCGATACGCGCTAATTCTGAGCGGAGGAAGGCGGCCTTCTGTTCCAGTGCGCCTTTTATGCTGTCTCCGGGCCCATCGATGCTGGGGTCCACGCCGGCATTAAACCAGCCGAGTCCGCGTCCCGGTCCTACGGTTCTTCCACCGCCCATGCCGAACCCCCGTCCCCTGCAAAATTGGCGTGAACGCCAGTCGCCGCCGCATGCGCCCATGCCGCGACCAGTCATCGGTCCCAGACCTTCTGGTCCTGTTCTATTCATTCCAGGCATGATTGCCTCCAATACTCGTTGTGATAAAAAAACGCCGACGGCGTTAGTAATGGGCAAATGCTCATTATGTCTCTCGACTAAATATAGGCATATGCCCATATTCTGTCAAGCCATGAACACTATAAACGCTTGACAGATATGATGAATACTGCGTTCATGGTTCTATGACAATAGTTCCATTGATGGATGATTACTGCCCAAAAGGCGCATTGAAGGGAGAGCATGGGCTGTCCTATTGGATAGATTCCGGAGAAACCAGAATCCTCTTCGATACGGGGCAAACCGGAGCGCTCGTCGACAACGCCAGGCGTCTTGGACTTGATCTGTCCAGCCTCGACGCCGTCGTGTTAAGCCATGGGCATTATGATCATTGTGGCGGCCTCTCCGCCTTGTATGATGCCATTGCCCCGGCTAAGCCGCCTCTCTTTGCGGGCACAGGCTACGCTAGGCCCAAGCTGTCTAGAACCAAAGACGGAGTATCGTACATAGGCATACCCGAGCCGTCGCATCCTGGTTTGATACCCGCTGCGACCGAGATAGACTCACTACATGCCTGGAGGCCTGGCTTCTACTTTATGCCAAAAGCCGAGCGCCTCGATGGGTCTGTGGCAATCCCCCGTTTTAGAGTGATGGATGATGGTGTTGAGCGTCTCGATGAATTCGACGACGAGCTGTCGCTGCTTATAGATGGAAAGGATGGGCTGATACTAATAACAGGCTGCGCCCATAGGGGCATCCTCAATATAGCCGATGTGGCATGCCTCATACTGCCAGGAAGGCCAATCGCGGCTCTTGTAGGCGGGTTCCACCTCTCCGGTCTCCCCGATGACAGGCTGGCCGTGGTGGCTCAAGGCATCCACACGCTGGCTCCCCGCCGTGTCCTCTGTGGGCATTGTACCGGAACCCGGGGCTTTGCCGCCCTCTGTGCCAAGCCGCTCAACCTAGCTTGGCTGGCCTGTGGGATGAGGGTAGACCTGTAGAAAAGCCGGAGCCGTAGCGTTTCCTAATCGAGCCAACCTAAACGGTCGACCAGGAATGGTACGCCAAATCCAAAGATAGACCCTATGAGCGCTCCGGCGCCTACGTCGCTCAAGAAGTGTGAGCCGGAACCCAGTCGCAGGAACACGGTTGTTCCGGCCAGGGCGTAGGCTCCTATGATGGCAGGCACTCGATAGGGGGAGTCTGGATACCGTAACCAGAAAAGGGCTGCCGTGAAGCCGGCTCCAGTACAGGCCATGATGGTATGCCCGGATGGGAACGAGTCAAGATAATCACCGTCCTGTATGGCACCAGCTGGCGGGTCTGGAAAGTACATGTATGGTCTCTCCCTGTCTATGCTCGCCTTGAGGATGGTTCTCGTGGCGAATGACAAGGCTGCCGAGCCTGCGTACATGGCCACAACTTTAGGCCAATCCGATGTTGGAGCGGCCAGCGCGAACACCCCAGGGACGAGGAGGCTGGCATACTGCGTATAGTCCGAGGCTGCGTCCATGCGCCCTTCATAGGCAAACATCATCGCTCTGTCTATTTGGTTAATGTCGCTGGCGTTAAGGGCTGTGCTTGATTCCTGGGCAGCCAGATTTCCGCCGGTCATGCATGCCATGAAGAGGGCCAAGGGCAATACTGCCGCTCCCGTCGTGCGGGGGCGTGTTAGCTTTAAAAAACGTGATGCCATCATGTGATACAGCGTATCGCATGATGGCATTGTTATGGTATGGCCTTAGTCCTTATCCTATGAGTCGGTTCATCCTTACTATGAAGTCTGCCGGATCCTTGAGGGCGGCCCCTTCCGCGAGGAGGGCCTGGCCGAGGAGAACCCCTGCTATGTCGGCCGTAAGTGTCTCGTCTTCTGAGCTAACGAGGCGTGTTATAAGGGAATGCTCCCCATTGACCTCGAGGATTGGCTTGGTCTCAAAATCGCCGCCGCGTCCCATGCTCTTCATAAACTGCTGCATCTGGAGGGTAGGGTCATCGGCATCTACGACTATGCACGACGGGCTCTCCGAAAGCCTGGCCGACAGCCTGACGTCCTTGACCTCGTCGCCTAAGGCCTTCTTCAAACGCTCTATGACAGGCGCTAGTTCCTTGGCTCTCTCCTTGTCTTCCTTGCCTTCAAATTCCTTCTCGGCACCGGCACGATTGACTGCTTTGAGCTCTAGCTCTCCATACTTGCCGACCATCGGCATCACGAGTTCGTCTATCTCGTCGGGGCACAGGAGAACTTCAACGCCTTGTTTACGGTACATCTCAAGGAGGGGCGACTTGCGCAATCTGTCTTCTGAGTCTCCTGTGATGAAGTAGATGGCCTTCTGATCGTCCTTCATCCTGGACTTGTAATCGCCGAAAGAAACCCATCCATCCTCTGAGCTGCTCTTGAAGCGCACGAGTTCCATGAGAGCATCGCGATTGGCAAAGTCTCCGTACAAGCCTTCCTTGAGCGGACGGTTGAACTCGTTTGTGAAGAGGCCGTACTTGTCCTTGTCTGTGGTAGACAGTTCCTTGAGCTCAGAGAGGATCTTCTTGACCGCCGCAGTACGTATGGAATTCATAACGCGGTTCTGCTGGAGTATCTCACGGCTGACGTTGAGTGGTAGGTCTTCCGAGTCTATGACACCGCGGACGAAACGCAGGTATACGGGTAAAAGCTCCTTGTCGTCATCAGTAATGAAAACCCGGCGGACGTACAGTTTGACGCCTGGCTTGTAGTCGGCATGATAGAGATCGAAAGGAGCCTTGGACGGTACATAGAAGAGCATCGTGTACTCTATCGTGCCTTCTGCCTTGGTGTGGGTCCAGAGAAGCGGCGTCTCGTCGGTATCTCCTATATTCTTGTAGAACTCAATGTAATCCTCGTCCTTGAGCTCCGACTTAGGCCTGCGCCACAGGGCCTGAGCGCTGTTTATCTGCTCGTCCTTGTGTACCTTGCTACCCTTCTTCTTGCCCTTATCGTCGAATTCGTCTTCGTCATAGACAAGGCGTATTGGAAAGGCCACGTGGTTGGAGTACTTCTTGACCAATTCTGCCAGGCGCCATCGGTTGAGGAATTCGCGGCCTTCGTCGTTCATAGTGAGCACTATTGTTGTGCCGTGGCCATCGCGCTTGCCTGGCTCTATGCTGAAGTCACCCTTGCCGTCGCTCTTCCATACCCAGGCTCCGTCCGCTCCGGCCTTCCTGGTCGTAACACTCACCTCGTCGGCCACCATGTAGCTGGCGTAGAAACCTACACCAAAGCGGCCGATAAGGTTGGAGTCCTTGCGTTTATCCTCGGCCATCGCCTCTATGAAGCGTCTGGTGCCTGAGCGTGCTATGGTACCCAGGTTCTCTATGAGGTCGGCCTCGTCCATGCCTATGCCGTTGTCGCTTATAGCCAGCGTTCCAGCCTCAGTATCAAAGCTGATCGATACGAGTGGGTCGAATGCTATGTCCTTGAAGGCGTCGTCTGAGACGCTCAGATACTTGAGCTTGTCTATGGCATCGGATGCGTTTGAAACGAGTTCTCGCAGGAATATCTCTCTGTGTGAGTAGAGCGAATGGATGATGAGCTGGAGAAGTTGTGTTACTTCAGCTTGAAATTGATGTACGGCCATTGAGGGTCTCCCGTGATCTCTAAGATAGTGGTTTGAAAATAATGTACCTATCTTGATGGCCATTCGGCAAGGGACTAGCTGAAGATGTATGGCTCCCATTGTCTGGCAAAACCCTTGAAACCCGAGGCCAAAGCCTTGTTCACTGTCTTTTCAACGCCGTCACCGTAATGCATGAGTGTCGTCTTGGCCTTGATGTCGGCAGGCAAGCCGTCAAGCTCGTCCAAGGAAGCATGTACGCCTCCTTGGTAGAGCTGGCAATCATGGAAAATGGCCTCAAAGTCGTAGTATCTGCCCAGGAACTCCAACAGCTCGGGGTCGTACCTGGTATCGCTTGTATAGAGTATCCTGTCGTCTATCACAAGGCCATAACTGGGAGATGATGAACGCCAGCTAGGAGCCGAGTCGGGGATGTGCCGTGTCCTGAACATGGCCAGCTTGATGGAGCCAATCTGCGTCTCGCACAGCTGCCTGTCGGCTCCTGCTACGGGACGCAGATCCAGCGAATTCCAAAGATCGGAATAGCGTAGGAATTTCCCGTCTACCCTCTCGTTATAGGCAGCCCCACCCTTGAGGGAGTGTTTCCACAGGAATTTGCGGTATGAAAGAGGGGCAATCATCGTTGGCTTACTCTTGGCTACGTAGCGATTGAGCAGCATCACCTCCTCGAGGCCACCAATATGGTCGGCATGCGAGTGTGTGATGATGTAATTTCGTATATCCATCACCGAGAGGCCAATGATAGCCAGGGCTTCTGGAGTCCTTGTGCCGCAGTCTATCAGTGCATGGTCCTTGCCCTTAACGATCAAGGCGTTGTTCTGGTAGAATTTCTTGCTAAAGGCGCTCCCGACGCCGATAAAGGTAAGTGTAAGGTTCTCATCGGGACGCGTCAGTGTCATATTCATTATGGTATTTCTCTTTTTTTTAGTGTTGTATGGTGCATCGGATATACTATACTTCATGGGGCTATTGTTTTCAAAACAATGATGCAGGTGGGTACCAGTTTGACAACGTGCTCGTCCTTATGGTACTGTACCCTGATTTTCTTACACGGGAGGCCTGCGTTGGCGACGCTCAAGAAATATAAAGATATTGAAAAGTCGTTCGCCAAGCGTATGGGGTTCGCGATCCGTAAGTTCTTCTCATCCTTAAAAGACAGTATCTCCCGTTTTATAAGAGCCGGCAGGCAGAAGATTACCATCATGCTCGTGCCGCACTCAGAGAAACGAATACTCAATCTGCAGATAAGTTTCTTCGGCTTGGCTGCCTTTGCCGCGCTTATCATAGGTGGCGTAGGCTTCTTAAGCTATTCTAGTGCCGACTATGGCGATGTTGTGGGTAAGCTGGCCGGCAAGACGAGTGCTCTCAAGGCGACTCAGGCCGATCTAGACGCCATCCGGGACAGTACGGCCAGGCTGGTCAAGGCTACATCGTCATTTCAGGCCGCTTTAGATTCTACGCTGTCTACCATAGGCATAAAAGGGCAGAGCGATGCCGCTTCCCACGCCGATGGCGACCTGGCCGCCTTCTTCTCACCCTCTGAGATAGGCTCAGGCAGGCTACGCGAGACCGCGGAGATAGAGCGGGTGACCGGCTACCTTGAACGGAGCGTAAAACCGCTCAACGAGTTGGGTGATACCATCGTGGCTCAGGGTGGCATACTCTCAGAGATACCCAATATTTGGCCTATCAAAGGTGGGATAGGTCATGTGTCTATGTACTATGGCCAGAACGAGAACCCCATCTATGGTTCCTGGTACATCCATAAGGGCATAGACCTGTCAACCTTCCGTTCTGGTGACCCCATCCTGGCTACGGCCGACGGCAAGGTGGTTACCGTGGCCTACGATATAAGCCTCGGTAACTACGTCATAATAGAGCATAAGCACGGCTTCCTTACCAGATACGCCCATATGAGCGCATTCAAGGTACAGAAGGGCGCGGCCGTCAAGCAGGGTCAGATAATAGGCTACATTGGCAATACAGGTCTTTCTACCGGCCCGCATCTTCATTACGAGGTACACCTCGGTACGGAGACCATAGATCCGCTCAGGTTCCTCAATATTCGCACCGGCTCCGCCACGTTGACTCGATAGCTGCCGCCGGGTACGATAAGCCCATGCCCGCCCCTAAAGATGTACTCGTAAATACCCTTCTCGGCCCCGACAGTTCCTTCCGTGGCGATCTTGTCGTGGACGGTTTCGTTCGCGTAGACGGCGATGTCAGAGGCTCTATACGCGCATCTGGAAAGATAGTCGTAAGCGAACGTTCGCGTTGTGATGCATCGCTTGTTGCCAGGTCCGCCGTCATAGGTGGCGTGGTACGAGGAGACGTCTGCGTATCGGAGCGTCTGACAATACTCGATGGCGGCGTCATAGTGGGCAATGTCTTTGCACCCAGGCTCGATGCGGGCGGTACTATCATCATCCATGGTGACATACAGGTGACAGGCCCCGGCGAGCGCATAGAAGAGGATATGCTAGCCTTCATTCGCAAGCATGGTTCCAAGATAAGGCCATTCGGCTTCGAGGCTCCGGCCGATGAGCGGCGCGTGGATACGGTCGTCGCACATGGTAACGCATGGCCAAGATAGTAGCCCCAGACAACCTGCTTGCGGGCCTCGTTCCTGGTTTGTCTGGGCACAAGACAGAGAAGAAGAAGGAGCCTGCCAAGGCGGGCATCTTCCGAACTGCTCTCAAGGATGCTAAAGAGATAGACCTGACGCCTGCGGCCCAGGGTGTTCCCTTCTCTGAAGCCGCGGCCGCAGAGTTGCTTGATTCCGTCTACCAGGCGGGAGAAGATTTAAAACGCGAGCCAGACACGCACCATATAAAGGCCTACAAGGCGGCCGTGAGGAACTTCATTCACTATGTAGTCGACAGTGCCTATGACATTGTTGAAAAGAGTTCCGGCGGCAATATACTAAAGAGGAAGAAATTTACAACCGTCGTCGTCATAGACGAACGGCTCGAGCGCCTCGCCGCGGAGATTATGACGGCTCAGCGAGACAAGCTCGATATCCTGCGGCGCCTCGACGAGATCCATGGTCTCCTGGTGGACTTACTGCGCTAGACAGAACCAAGAACCAGAACCGGCTTCCAAAGCATGGAGCCGGACTAGAGGAGAACAGAAGATGCATGAAGATACAGCCTACGAACAGACCGACGAGGATCTGCGTCATCTAGAAGACGATGCAGGCGATAGTCAGGCTGATGGGGAGCACTATGGGGAGCTGCCATCTCCGCTATACCGCCTCCGGGCAGATCCATACAACGAGTCATACTATGCTGCCTATGAGACGGAGCTGGAAAGCGGAGCCAGGGTCATAGCGCCAACTCGTTACGGTAAGGATATATGCACCGTACTTGGTATAGTAAAGGCTCCTGGTTTCGTTCGTGTAGACGATGTCGTCAAGATAGAGCGCTTGGCCAATGCCGAGGACGAGGCTAGAAGAACGGCCGACGAGGAGAAGGAGAAACAGGCCTACACCCTGTGCCAGGAGAAGATTAAGGCGCACAACCTGCCTATGAAGCTTGTCTTTGCCCACTACCTCTTCGATGAGCCAAAGGTGCTGTTCTTCTTCACGGCCGATTCGCGTGTCGACTTCAGGAACCTGGTCAAGGACCTGGTCGCTGTCTTCAAGATGAGGATAGAACTGAGACAGATAGGGGTCCGTGACGAGGCTCGTGTCGTCGGTGGTTGCGGCGTCTGCGGACGTGTGCTTTGTTGCCATGGTGTTACAGACAAATTGGTGCCGGTGTCTATAAAGATGGCCAAGGATCAGAACCTGTCTCTTAACTCACTCAAGATTTCAGGACCATGTGGCAGACTCCTGTGCTGCCTGGCATACGAGTTTGGTTTCTACCGTGAAGCCCGCAAGACCATGCCAAGCGAGGGTGTACGTATTCCACATGATGGCACGGTGTTCAGGGTCATAGAGGTCAATGTGCCTGCAGGAAAGCTGCGCCTCGCAGGCGAGGATGGCAGGTACATAGAGGCCATGGCCTCTCGTTTCTATCAGAAGGATGGGCGTTGGGCCATGATCGATGAGGAAAAGACAGAAGAATAAAACGTACACGCAGTCTTGTTGCGTCATACGCGGGCCTGGGTGCATGGCACCCCGGCCCGCGCTTTTTTTTATTCTGTGAAGTCGGCCAGCTCCAGTTCAAAGAGTATGAAGGAGTTAGGCGGTATGACGCCAGGCACGCCCTGGATGCCATACGCGTATTCCGGTGGAATGGCTACCAGTCTCTTCTCTCCCTTTTTCATTTCTGCCAGAACAATGTCCCAGCCGAGTATGACCTGGCCGGTACCCAGTTCTAGTTCCAAGGGTCCACCATGCAGTATGGACTGGTCAAAGACCTGCCCGCTAGGAAGCATGCCCTTGTAATGTACATTGACCAGGTAGTATCGCCTGACGCCCGGGCCGGTACCTTCCTGCAGGGTCTTGCTCAAGATGCCGTCTGGCCTCAACTCCAGTCCTGGCCAGGCCGCCTGTATGGCCTCTACCGTATCTTTGCGAGCCGCTCGCGATCGTGCCTTGGAACCCTCGGCTGCCGGTCCGTAGTAGCGGTTCCAGGCCATCTGGTCTGTCTCGAAGGCCTTGGCAGCGCTTCCGAGGCGCAGTATCGTCACCTTGGTCATCACATCGCCGGCCGTCAGTTTAAGCACCGTATCCATGCCGTCTACGACCCGTCCAAAGATGGTATATGAATCGTCCAGGGCTTCTGCGGCTTCGAGGCTTATGTAGAATTGGCTGCCGTTTGTATCTGGGCCGTGGTTGGCCATGGCGACTATTCCGGGCGAGTCGTGTCGCAAACTGGGATCAAACTCATCGGGAAAATTGTAGCCAGGGTCTCCTGTACCGTCACCCATGGGGTCTCCGGCCTGTACTACGAAGCCCGGTTCTACACGATGAAATGATAGACCGTCGTAAAAACGTTTGCCCTTGTAGCCTTCCAGGCTACCTTCGGCGAGCCCCACGAAATTGGCGACGGCCAAGGGAGTCTGCTCGTATGCCAATGAAATCGTTATGCTTCCCTTGACCGTGTCTATCTTGGCATAGAGGCCGTCGGGTAGTCGGGGATCTGCCTTGCACGACGAGACTGAGCATAGCAACATAATCGCAATCGCCAGTACGCTGCCGGTCTTTATTGATCGCATGTTATAAACCTCCGGAATGATTGCATCGAGGCTACCATACACGATCATGGGTAGCAAGGATACTCTTCTCCATCGTACTGGCGTGACGGCAGATACGGCCGTATAATCCAGACGGAGGCTAAGCCATGGCTGATGAACCGTACAAGAGACCAAGCTGGGACGAGTATTTCATGGAGGTATGCAGGTCCATAGCCAAGAGGGCCAGCTGTGACAGGGGCCGCTCAGGCTGTGTCATAGCCAGGGATAACCAGATACTGGCCACCGGCTATGTTGGCTCGCCTTCCGGCCTTCCTCATTGCGATGAATTGGGTCACCAGTTTAAGAAGACCATCCATGACGATGGCTCGGTGACGACGCATTGCGTACGTAGCGTTCATGCAGAACAGAATGCCATTTGCCAGGCAGCGCGGCGCGGCATAGCCATAGGAGGCGCAAGCCTGTACTGCAAGATGACGCCATGCCGAGCCTGTGCGATGATGATAATAAACTGTGGCATCGTGAGGGTGGTATGCGAACGCAAGTACCATGCGGGATCCGAGAGCGAGGAGATGTTCAGACAGGTTGGCATATCGCTTGAATATGTAGAGGACGAGGTGGAGCATTACGACAAGCAGTAATACAGGTCCGTAGCTTGATGAGCGCCCTTGTTTCCTGTACCTTGTAGGGGTGGGAATACGAATATTATACATAGGTGAGATAGTCGGACGCGTTGGCATCTTTTCTGTAAAAAAACTCTTGCCCCGGCTCAAGGCTGAGACTAAAGCAGACCTGGTGGTGGCCTGTGCCAACGGCGCTACCGGTGGCTCAGGCATAGGTAAGGCTCATTCTGTCTACTTGCGCAAGCTTGGTGTAGACGTGCTGACTACCGGCGAGGCTGCCTTCTTCAAGAAGGACATCGTAGAGGCTTTTCCAAAGACACCGTGGCTGTTGCGTCCGCTTAACTACCCGCCAGGGGTGCCTGGCCGTGGGTTTCGCTCATATCAGACGGCACAGGGTCCGGTTGTAGTCGTACAGTTACTGGGCCAGGCGGGTTTTACCCGTGTGCATCTTGAAAACCCATTCCATGTGCTCGATGCGGCTCTTCCTACCCTGAAGGAATTCTCTCAGACGGTGATCCTTGATTTCAGGGCGGCTACCACCGCTGAACGGCGGGCAATGATACGCTATGCCGATGGTCGTGTCGCTGCCGTGCTCGGCTCCTACGGACGAGCCTTGAGCGCAGATGCGGCAGTTTCCAGGGCCGGTACGGCATCCATGACCGACACCGGCAGGACGGGTAGCCTCATGTCTGTTGGAGGTATGGATGCAGAAACACGTATACGCGAGTACCGTAGCGGCGTTCCTGTCTGGGCCAAGGATGCCGTCGACGCCCCTGAACTACAGGGTTGCGTCATCGCGTTGGATAGCGTTGGTCACGCCGTCTCCATAGAGACCCTGCGTGTGCCGTGCAAGGAGGAGTTCCATGAAGGAACAGGGAATAGCGACTAAGATTGATGGTCAGACCGTGACCGTACGCATAGGATCTATTGGGAGCTGCGCCCATTGTGGTTCCCAGCACGATTGCTCAATAGTCGGCAAGGAACTGGAGGGTATAGCGGCCTCTGACCAGGATATAGGCCTCGGGGATGTGGTGGAACTGACGGTAGGGGACTCAGCCAGGGCGGCCGGTGCACTCTGGCTACTCGCGGTGCCTCTCTTGCTCTTCTTCCTGGGCTACCTCGGCGCGGGTTCGCTGTGGCCACAATCAGGAGAGGGTATTCAGGCTCTGCTTGGTCTTTCAGGGCTTGCCTTGGGCCTCCTGTTTGCCGCAACCGTGGCACGTCGCGGCAGGATGTCAACGAGGCCACAGGTTACGCTTGTTGCCAAGGCCGGCCCTATACTGCTATAGCCTGAGTCTTAGAGAAGTACGGAAGCCTCTAGTTCCTTGGCCTTGGAGCCGCCACAGAGGGCCCTCACGATGGCTAGAGAAAATTCTCCTGCACAGCCTGCGGCCCTGGCCGTTATTATATCGCCATCGTCTACGACGCGTGTCTCCTCGAAGAGGCCCTCATCTACGTGGCTCTCCATGCCTGGATAGCAGGTGAACCGACGTTTTTTTAAGAGGCCGCATGCCTCGCCAAGCACCAGGGCCGGAGCCGCACAGATGGCGGCAATAAGCCTTCCCGTGGCGGCCTGCCGTTTGATGAAAGACACTGCCACGGTATCCTCTGCAATGGCCTTGGATCCGCCACCGCCGCCTGGAACCACGATGCAATCGAAGTCCTGGGAGTCTATGTCGTCGAGCACGGCGTCTGTCGTTATCGCTATATCGTGGCTACCCAGTATCTCTCTGGATCCCAAACCCGCTACAACAACATCGATGCCTGCCCTGCGAAGGTAGTCTATGGGTGTAATAGCCTCTACTTCTTCACATCCATTGGCCAGTATAACGCAAGCCTTCTTCATATAATCCTCCTTAACGGTTTTACCGGTACTCCCGGTGAATCATACGCTTCGCTGTGTGTATCAAGATGGACAATAGCCTTGTGGAGGAGTATACTACCTGTCGATATCTCCCGATACACAAAAGGAGTCGATTACTATGGAATCAAAGAACGGACTGATCAATTTTTCTCTTTTTATCCTGATTTTCGTTTTTTCATTCGTCTTCTCGCTGGACGCCCTAACCGGTCCTAGTACCTTGTACGGCGTTTTAGCGCTCATTGGCTTCATTGCATGCCTTGGCGGATCGCTTTTTAACGGTATGATCTCCAGGCGAGACGGCGAGGCATTAGCGCTATGGTACTTCTCCTATGCCATAATCGTCGGCATTGTAACCGTATGGTTTCTTACACGTTGCGGTACCGCCTTCGCTTGGTGGTAAGCCTCACTTAGGCATAGTGTATAAAAAACCGTCGATGGAATAGCCATCGACGGTTTTTTTTATCTGTATTGCGGGGCTAGCCAAGGTGTCTTTGCCAGTCCCGTGTACAGCTTGAATCAGGTGTTTATCAAGGCGGCCAGGGCTTCTGGAGTCATGCCTAGATGGGCAGCCACCTGTGCCCCCGGTCCTGATTCTCCGAAGCGTTCTATTCCCAAGAATCCATCCGTCAGTCCATCCCACATCATCGATCTGCCGGCCTCACATCCTAGGAGGCGGGCTTCCGGTGGAGCTATCGTGTCCCTGATTTCTGGGGGCTGGGACAAGAATGTCTCCAGAGATGGAACCGAGACCACCCTGACGGCCTTGCCTTGCGACAACTGGGCCGCCTTGAGCGCCAGCTCCACCTCGCTACCGCTTGCCAGTATGACGACATCGGGTTCCCCCGCGACGTTCCTTACGACATAGGCTCCCGTCCTGAAGGTGTCGCGCCATATTGGATCGTCCTTCTGTATGACTGGCAGGTTTTGTCGTGTCAGCGCAATGACAGTCGGGCCATCATTGCGGGCCATGGCCCAGGCCCAGCTCTCGTTTGTCTCCTCGGCGTCGGCTGGCCTTAAGACGAGCAGATTTGGAATGGCTCGCAGTGACGCCAGGTGCTCGACCGGCTGATGAGTCGGGCCGTCTTCTCCTATGTACACAGAGTCATGGGTAAGCACATAGACGACTGGAAGACCCATGAGGGCAGATAGACGCAGGGCAGGCCGTAGGTAGTCGGCAAAGACAAGGAAGGTGGCGCAGAAGGGCTTGAAGCCACCGTGGAGGGCAAGGCCATTAGAGATGGCTGCCATGGCGTGCTCTCTGACGCCGTAGTGTATCATCCTGCCGGCACGCATTGTCCTGGAATAGGGCTCGCCAGGAATAGCTGTGACATTGGGACCGGTCAGGTCGGCCGAGCCGCCTACGAGGCCTGGCCATGCGGCGAATGCCGAAAGGAGGGAGGCGCCTGAGGCGTTTCTAGTCGCCTTTGAGTCACCTTCCTTGACGACTGGCCAGAGCGGGGGCGTCAAGGCCTTGCCTGCCATCATGGCGTCAAGTTCGGCGGCCTTGCCGGGTTCGGCCTGTCGCCATGAGGCATAGTCCTGTTCCCAGGCCTTTCTGGTGCTATCCAGCTCCTTGGAACGAGTCTCGAAGAAGGCCCTTGCATCGGGTGACACCCAGAAATCTGCATCTACCGGTACTCCCATCCCTTCCTTGGCCCTCGCTATCTCCTCGGTTCCGAGTGCCGCGCCATGAACCTTGTGTGAGCCCTGCACCGTAGGCGCGCCTTTACCGATGATGCTCTTGAGCATGATGATGCTTGGTTTTGATGTATCTGCCTTGGCGGCGGCCACCATCGATCGCAGGCCTACGGCGTCGTACATGTCGCCCTTCTGAACCTGCCAACCATAGGCGGCAAATCTGGCGCCTACGTCCTCGCTGAATGACAATGATGTGCCGCCGTCTATGGTGATGGCGTTGTCGTCATAGAAGACTATCAGTTTGGAGAGCCCCAGGTGGGCGGCAAGGGATGCGGCTTCAGACGAGACGCCTTCTTGCATGCAGCCGTCCCCGGCGAGCACCCAGGTGTGATGATCGATTATCTTGTGGGCTGACGTATTAAAGCGTGAGGCGAGCATTGTTTCTGCCACGGCCATTCCTACGGCGGTGGCTAACCCCTGCCCGAGTGGGCCCGTGGTCATCTCTATTCCAGGGATCATGCCGTATTCTGGGTGACCTGCACATGGAGAGCCAATCTGCCTGAAATTTCGTATGTCGTCCAGGCTTACAGGATACCCGGCCAGATGGAGCATTGAGTACAGTAGCATGGAGCCGTGTCCGGCCGATAACACGAAGCGGTCTCTATCGAGCCATGTGGGAGCCTTGGGGTCGTGCCGCATGAATTCGCCATAGAGCATGGCTCCCAGTTCTGCGGCACCCAGGGGCAGGCCAGGATGGCCGGAATTGGCCTTCTGGATGGCATCCATGGACAGGCATCGTATCGATTTTGAAACTTCGTCTATGGCGTGTTGGTTCATGAAAGACTCCTTTAAAAGACTATTCTGTTCCTAGGGTACTACGAGTGATGCAACACGGCAACAGGCAGGGCACCTTAGCTGTCGCAGATTAACAAAAAGCACTATATACTCCCAGCATGATCGATATCGCCGTACTCGTCGCCGGCGCCGCCCTGCCGGCAGTCGTACTACTCGTTCTATTTTACAGGGCAGATAGGGCCAGGCCAGAGCCTCTCGGCCTCTTGGGTAAGAGCGTGTTATATGGATTCCTTGCCACCATACCAGCCATTGGCCTGGAACTCATCGTCGATATTCCGGCCTCCGTCATGCCAGGCATGCTGGGCATACTCTGGACATCATTCATTACAGCCGCCGCCGTAGAGGAAGGCGTTAAATACTTCTTTTTGAAGCGTTATCTCCTGCATAATCCTGCGTTTAACGAGGTGATGGATGGTATAGTCTACGCAGCCTGCGTCAGCCTTGGCTTTGCCTTCGCGGAAAACCTGATGTATGGCCTGGAAGGTGGCCTCGTCCTGGTATTCCGGGCCTTTACCGCTGTTCCCATGCATGCGGCCGCTACCGGCATCATGGGCTTTTATCTTGGCATGTCAAAGAGAGTAGGAGACCATAAAGAAGCTATTGCCTGTAGGCGCAAGGGTTTCTGGGCGGCGATGCTTGTCCATGGCTTGTACGACTTCTTCCTTTTTTCAGGGTTCCCCCTCTTGTTAGGAGCAATAGCCACCCTCTTCGTCGCCGTCAGGATACTCAGGAGCCTCATACGAAAGGCAAGGCATATAGATGACGCGGCGGCCATAAGGTCCGCGGCCTCTGACGCCTGGAGCTCTACCTAGGGCTGCGCTTCTGCGACAAAGACAGGACAGAAGAAAAAAGAGAAAAACAGCCTCGAATATTGACAAATAAACTAATAGTGTCATACTGTAATAGTACCAGGAGGTATCTATGGTATTGACAAGTGTAGAATTCGCAGCCGGCTCATGGTTGCCATTTGATAGTTCATATGAATCGGCTAATCGCTCTCCGAGTCTTTCCTGGACCGATGTTCCAATGGGGGTACGAAGCTATGCTTTGACCTGCCAGGATCAGAATGGTCCCGATGGTCAAGCGTGGACGCACTGGCTACTCTGGAACATTCCTGCTACTGAGAGCCGGGTTTTATCAGGATTAGCCCAATATCCAAGGCTTGATAATGGCATGGAACAGGGACTCAACGATTATCTTGACTATGGCTGGTCAGGACCCTGCCCCCCTCTAGGGGTTCATGAGTATATATTTACGCTGTATGCGCTTGATTCTGATTTCAGCCCTACATCTGCGTCGCCGGCCTCTGTCATATCGGAACTAGCATCGGTGGCCATGACAACGGCCAGGCTTACTGCCTTGTATGGGTCTGGAGGCCATATAATGTCACTGGCATCGATAGGCCAGGAGTCTAGAGCCGCCTATCGCCAGGCGGTCTTCCTGGCTCAATCCAGGTCGGCGTAGTCCTCTAGTTCCGTTGCCACGCTTTCCCACTCTTCTGAAAGCGTACCGGCTTCGGTGCCGAGGATGTCTAGCTCTGATTGCAGGCCCTTCATCTTGATGCCGTCTGAGTAGTTTTCCGGGGAGGCCATGGCCGTAATAAGAGAAGCCTTGCGGATGTCTATGGCTTCCAGCCTAGAAAGCATCTCTTCCTCACGTTTCCTGAGCCTGTTCCGTTCAACCTTGCGCCGCTTGTCCTGCTCGCGAGCGCTCTTTGCGTCCAAGGGGCGGGCTTCTGTGGCGATGGCTTTTTTTGATGGCTCCATCCTCGGTTCTAAAGCCGGGTTTTCGTTTTCCTCGGCCTTCTTTGAAAGATAGTACGCATAGTCGCCATAGAACAAACGCGGCTTGCAACCACATGATAGCTCAAGGATACGATCTGCGAGGCCTTCTATGAAGAAGCGGTCATGTGACACGAAGAGTACCGTGCCATCGAAGCGTTTCAAGGCGTCGAGGAGTACATCCTTGGAGTCCAGGTCAAGATGGTTAGTCGGCTCATCCATGACAAGGAGGTTTGCCGGGTGCAGGAGCATCTTGAGCAGGGCCAGTCGAGAACGCTCTCCACCCGATAGCACGGCCACGCGCTTTCCAACATCGTCGCCCCTGAACAGGAAGGCGCCAAGCAGGCCCCTGATGCTGGGTAGGAGGTTCGTCGGGCAGGCCGATGACGCCTCCTCCTCCACAGTTCTTGTCTCATCAAGCGAGTCTGAGACGTCCTGTGAGAAGTAAGCCACCGATACGCCGCTTCCAAGCCTAATGGAACCTTCATACTCATTGTCTATGCCTGCAATGAGGCGCATCAGAGTAGACTTGCCTGCGCCGTTCCTTCCTACAAAGGCTATCTTTGTTCCGGCATCAACGCTTGTGGATATTTCATCGACGATGCGCTTTGTTCCGTATGCCTTCTTGACGCCCTCAAGGCTCAGGGCTATCTTGCCGGAGTGGGGTGCGGGGGGAAAGCTGAATCGCACCTTCTTCATGCCTTCCGGTATGATGATGCGCTCTATCTTGTCTAGCTGCTTTACCCTCGACTGAACCTGGGCGGCCTTGGTGGCCTTGTAGCGGAAGCGTCGTATGAAGTCTTCAAGGTGGGCAATTTCCAGGTTCTGGGCTTCCCATGCATTGAACAGCGTCTCAAGTTCCTGCTCGCGTTTCTGCTCATAGGCCGTGTACGAGCCAGGATAGCGGGAAAGCTTACCGTTCCACAGTTCATAGACCTCCTTGACCGTAGAGTCGAGGAAGGAGCGGTCATGCGAAACGACTATGAAGCCTCCAGTAAAGTTGACTAGATAATTCTCCAGCCAGTCCCTGGCCTCCAGGTCGAGGTAGTTGGTTGGTTCATCGAGCAGCATGATGTCAGGATTCTCGAGTATCACCTTGGCCAGGGCCACGCGCATCTGCCATCCACCGGATAGCTCGTCTACCTGCCTGCCCGCATCGTCTGGCTTGAAGCCGAGGCCCTCCAGGACCTCCCTGATCCTGTCTGATCTGCGCCAGTAACCTGATCCACTGATGGTCTCATCAAGATGATGGTATGTCTCCAGTAAGTTTTCTAGATCGACATCCCCTTCCTTTGACGACTCGAGTGCCGTGGCTATGGTGTCGCGTTCCATCACGAGGGCCTCGAGGGCGCCATAGGCCGTCTCTGCCTCCTCATAGACGGTGCAACCGGAATACGCCTCTCCTGATTGTGCCAGATAGGAGACACGGGTGCCCTTCTGTACGGCACGCTCGCCTG
>JAVEXO010000045.1:0-24925 GCA_034003955.1 Spirochaetia bacterium
CCAGAGACCAATCTTATCTATGTGAAACCGTCTGGCATGAGGTATGCAGACATAACAAAGGACGATGTTGTCGTATTCAACGGTGACTATGAACTGATAGAAGGACATAGGAAGCCAACGATTGAATACCGCTTCCATATAGGCATCATGAACGCCAGACAAGACGTTAACTGCGTCATACACACCCATCCTGTGTACTCCGCGGTGCTTGGCACCCTGGGCATTGACCTTCCTGGCATCTGTGAGGATTTTGTCCAGATTGTAGGCGACAGGATAATCAATTGCGCCTACGCCCTGCCGGGGACACAAGACCTGGCTGATAACGTAGTCTCAGGGCTTGGGACGAGGAACGCCGTGATGATACCTAATCATGGTACTGTCTGCTGTGGCTCCGATTGGGATATGGTGATGAAAGTGTGCTTCGTCGTAGAGAAGGCTGCTCAGGTCTATGTATTGGCAAGAAGCATAGGCACACCCATACCCATTAGTGAGTCTGATATGCTGGCAATGCAGGACTTTGCCAAGAATCACTACGGACAGGGCAAGTAGCTTATCGTTCCACCAGTATCTTGTTGGCCGCTCTATCCAAATGAAAGCGTGTCTTCTTAAGCGGCTCGTCGATGCTAATGCGAATATGGCATATCGTTATGATGACTCCTGGATAGACGGTGCCCTTGACCTCTACGGCCGCACCTTCGTCAATATCAACGCGTTTTGAAAGCTCTGCTATATTGGCTGCCAAGGTCTTGATCCGGGCGTCGGTATCTGAGCGTGCCTTCTCTATGGCATCGTCGGGCCTGGTCTTGAGCATGTTCTGTAGCCTTGCCAGCCTCACCGACAGCTCCCTCAGAACGGCCTGGGCCTGGTCTAGTTTCTGCTGTACGGTAAAGTCTACGCCTACATTGACGATGGTCACAGGCCGTGTGTTGCCTCCGAGGAAACCGCAGGAAACGCCATGCGTGGCAAAAATTTCACCACCTACTATCCTGCCCTTGTCTCCCATCTGCAGCTTGCCCAGGGTGTACACCCTGGAACCCACGAGGGAGCCTGGTACCTCTATGTCTCCGCGGACGGCTACCCTTGCATTCTCTATGAATTTTGCCTTGAGTGAGCCACCGACCCTGACCTGGCCCTGATCCTTGCCTATGATGCCCTGTGCACAGACAAGATCGAGTTTGGCGCTGACGTCGAAGGCATCCATGGTCTCTTTTATTGATATTGAGCCGCCGGAATAGACCTTGAAGCCAGATGCCACGCCGCCTTCTATTACGACGTCCCCTGGAAACAGTACGTGACCAACGCGGTAATCGACATCACCCTTTATGACAAGCACCTCTTCTACTGAGAGCCGCTGTGCGTCTAGTATGACCCTGCCATCGCTGGATGCACGTATCGACTCATCGACGCGCTCCACATTCTTGCCAAGCGTATAGGTCTGGACGGAGTCCTTTGTAAAGGGAATTTCCTTGCCTGTCACATCGCGACCTGGTATGCCCTCGCGGCGGGCTATGACCGTGGCTATGATCTCATCCCTTTTGACGACTATGACGGGGCTAATCGTCTTCCAATCCACCGAATGCTCGTCAGACGAGACTGGTTTGAAGCCTGGTTTGAAGCGATCCTCTATGACTATATGCTCAGGATACTCGGATACGGGAGCCATGCCTCTGGCTACTGTCACATCACGTATGATGCGTCTGTCTGTATTGACGCTTAAAATTGCCTCTGTAAGCTCATCCCATAGTAAACCGTCTACGACACCGAGTCTTGCAAGGAGTTCGGCTACATAATCGGGGGTAAGAGGCGCGCCTTCTCCTATGGGAGGGTACAAGGTAGCCGTCACGAGCATGCCATCCGGGGCAACGCTGAGCTCTATATTGCCGTCATTCTTCCTGACATCGGCCGAGAATGAGAAGCCCGAGTTGTCTCCGCCTGCGTCGTCGGGGATATAGAGAACACGAATCACGATGGCATTCCTCCCTTCACTTAGTATCGGAAGCGAAACCCTTCAGCTTGCCAAAAAACGTTACCATATGCATACTAGCATAAATTATGCGTGACGCTTCATCTATTGCCAATAGGCGGGAACGACTCAAGCTTATACTCAATCTCCTGCGGGAGAATCGTGTTGAATCCCAGGAAGAGATGCTCGTGCTACTGGAAACCCAGGGTGTATTCATTACCCAGGCCACGCTTTCACGGGATCTTAAGCTTCTCAAGGTAAGCAAGGTAGGTGCAGGCAGTGAAGGATACTTCTATGCCGTACCCTCATATGATGAATTGAGGCAACGTGAGGAGATTCATGGTCAGGATTTTATCAGGGGCTATGTCTCTATAGACTGGAATGAACAGTTCGTAGTCATAAAGACTTTCTCTGGCCATTCGGCTACAGTGGCTCTTGCTCTAGACAATCTGGGTCTTGAAGGCGTCCTGGGAACAATAGCCGGTCAGGACAATGTTGTTTTTGCCGCACTCAGGAACGGCTACACGGGAGATGAATTCCTTAAAGACCTTAAAAACAGGATACCTGAGCTAGACGAGGACTAAAGTGCCGCCGTAGCAGCGCTTATTTTTGGCCAGTCATCATCTCGTGTTCTTCCAGGACGTGCTCTACAAGTTCTTCCAGTTTCCAGCCAAGATTTGACTCGGTGCTCATCGCAAAGGCTATTTCATCCTTCACGGCGAGTGTCGACTTGACGGCTCTCATGGCCGCCACGGCTTCTTCCTGTGTCATCCCGTGCAATACAACTACTTTGCCTTTTCTCTTAATCATGACTCGAATGTATAGAGGAGCGGTGAAATGGGCAAGCCCTGCGCCCGGCATTCCATATCTTCCGAGCTTGCCGGCTAACTGATACATTGGTATCTTCTATGCATACGGAGACAAAACCATGGACTATGAAAAATTCACACTCAAGGCCCAAGAGGCCATTCAGGCGGCTCATGCGTCCGCCCAGAAGTCTGATCATTCACAGATAGAGCTTGAGCATCTGCTTTTAGCCCTCCTCGATTCAGAAGGCTCGGCGGTACGACCACTGTTGGAGCGTCTGGGGGCTCCTGTTGACACACTCAGGACCAGGCTAGAGGCCATACTGGCCAAGAAGGCCAAGGTGTATGGGCATGCGGCCCAGGTCTACCTGTCGCAATCGGCCGGCAAGGTTTTATCCAAGGCGGAAAACGAGGCTTCGGCTCTCAAGGATGACTATGTAGCAGGGGAGCACATGCTCCTTGCTATGCTCGATGACGACGGATCTGTAGGCCCTCTCCTCAAGGAATCGGGCGTCACAAAAACAGGCATACTCGAGGCTCTCAAGTCTGTTAGAGGAAACCGTAGCGTCAAGGACCAGTCAGCCGAAGAAAAATACCGCGTCCTTGAAAAATATTGCCGGGATCTGACGACCCTGGCCAGGCGTGAGAAACTGGATCCTGTCATAGGTCGTGACGAGGAAATACGGCGAGTCATGCAGGTTCTGTCACGCAGGACAAAGAACAATCCCGTACTCATAGGAGAACCCGGCGTCGGCAAGACGGCTGTCGTAGAAGGTCTCGCAAGGCGCATCGTCTCAGGAGACGTGCCTGACTCTCTCAAGCGTAAGAAGCTCCTGGCCCTCGACCTTGGCTCTCTCGTGGCAGGAGCCAAGTTCAGGGGTGAATTCGAAGAGCGACTCAAGGCCGTCATAGAGGAGGTTCAGAAATCCGATGGGCAAATAATCCTCTTTATAGACGAACTCCATACGCTTGTGGGTGCCGGTGCGGCTGAAGGCTCTATGGACGCGTCAAACCTCCTTAAGCCTGCCCTGGCCAGAGGTGAACTCAAGTGTATAGGGGCTACGACACTCGACGAATACCGTAAACATATAGAGAAAGACGCAGCGTTGGAACGCCGTTTCCAGCCTGTCCTCTGTCTAGAACCATCGGTAGAGGATACCATTGCCATTCTTAGAGGCTTAAAGGAGCGCTACGAGGTGCACCATGGCGTGCGTATCATGGATGAGGCCCTGGTAGCAGCCGCGACGCTATCTGATCGTTTCATAACGAGCCGTTTCCTGCCAGACAAGGCAATAGATCTTGTAGACGAGGCGGCCAGCCGCATCAAGATGGAGATAGAGAGCCAGCCTACAGATCTTGACCAGATAGAACGCCGCATACTGCAGCTGACAATAGAGAAACAGGCACTGTCCCGCGAATCTGACCAGGCAAGCCTTGATCGCCTGGCAAAACTGGAAGCCGAGCTTGTAGGGCTTACAGAACAGCGCGATGCCATGCGCCTGCAATGGAAGAATGAGAAGGACAGGATTGATGTCGTTCGCCGGCTCAAGGAGAGGATAGAAACCCTTAAGCTGGAGGAACAGCGTTATGAGCGTGAAGGCAACCTGGCTAAGGCGGCAGAGATAAAGTACAGCAGCCTCCTGGAGGCACAGAAGGAGCTTGATGCGTCCGCCGCCAAGGCCAAGGAAAGCCATGATGGACAGGAAGGCCAGCGTCTCCTACGGGAAGAGGTGTCGGAAGAGGATATAGCCCGTATCGTCTCGACATGGACGGGCATACCCGTCTCAAAGATGATGTCAAGCGAGATGCAGAAGTACCTTGAGCTGGAGAATACCCTTGAAAAACGGGTGGTGGGCCAGGATCAGGCCATTGTCGCCGTATCAGACGCCATACGGCGCAATAGGGCCGGCCTTTCAGATCCTAACAGACCGCTGGGTAGCTTCCTCTTCGTAGGTCCAACGGGAGTTGGAAAGACGGAGTTGGCCAAGACCCTGGCCGAGTTCCTCTTTAGCGACGAGAAGGCTTTGACTCGTATAGACATGAGTGAGTACATGGAGAAGCACACGGTTAGCCGACTCATAGGAGCTCCTCCGGGATATGTAGGCTATGACGAAGGCGGACAGCTGACCGAGGCAGTCAGGCGAAAACCATACTCTGTCGTCCTCTTCGACGAGATAGAGAAGGCGCATCCCGATGTGTTCAATGTGCTCCTCCAACTCCTTGACGATGGCCGCCTGACAGACGGGCAGGGGCGCACCGTAGACTTCAGGAATGCCATAGTGATCATGACCAGCAACCTCGGTTCCGAGCTTATCCTGGAAGCCAAGGACATGGTAGAATTGCGTACCAGGATAGCCGAGGTTCTCAAGACAGCCTTCAAGCCTGAATTCCTCAATCGCATAGACGAGACTGTCGTCTTTGAGAGGCTGAAGCCAGAAAATATGATAGGTATAGTCGACATACAACTTGCGGCCCTGGCAAAGCGTCTGGATGCCCGGTCAATCTCTATAGAGATGACCAAGGCAGCCAGGCAGCTCGTAGCCACAAGCTCATACGATCCACACTACGGAGCCAGGCCGCTCAAGCGAGTCATGCAGAATGAGATTCAGAATCCGCTTTCTATGCTCGTTCTCAAGGGAGATGTGCAGGAAGGGGATGTGATAGTCGTAGACGCGGTCAAGAGCCCGGAGCATCCGCTTGGAAGCTTCAGTTTCTCTGTGCGTCACCATGACTGAGCCAGTAATCAAGGGCTTGAGTGATTCTCATGCCCACCTTACGTACGTGTTGGAGCGTATGGGGCCGGGCCATCTTGAGCGCATAGAATCGGCCTATAGAGAAGGGTCTGCCCTGATACTGGATGTTGGCGTGGATTTTGATGATTATCCTGCAAGAAAGGCGAAATTCGGAAGCCTACCCTTCGTGCGCTTAGCGGCGGGTATATGGCCGGATACGGCTTCAATGAAGTCTGTTGAGGAACGTGTATCGGTACTGGAAGGCTTCATACGCGACCCCGCCTGCGCGGCGCTAGGGGAGTGCGGTCTGGACTATCACTGGATGCACGGTACTCGTGAGGAGCAGGCCGCACTGTTTCGGGCGCAGGCGGACCTGGCACTGCGCTACGGCAAGCCTCTTATCGTCCATTCAAGAGATGCCCACGAGGATACTCTGGCAATAGTAAGGACAATTTCAGACAAGGTGCCAGTCATAATACACTGTTTTGGCTACGGTCCCGACGAGGCACGCTCCTACCTGGAGGCAGGCTGCTGGATATCTTGTGCCGGCAACATAAGCTACAAGAAATCAGATGCATTAAGGGCTGCCTGCCGCATCGTGCCTGACGATCGATTGCTCCTTGAGACCGATGCACCGTACATGTGCCCAGAGCCGAGACGTGGTAAGAATTCATCTCCCCTCGACATAGAACGAACCTACGAACTAGTAGCCAAGAGTATTCGTGGGCTAGGCGTCGATTTTCTGGCAGAGTTGGTGCGCCGTAACCTTTATGGGCTTCTTGGTCCTAGAATGTGAATTCTATTGACACCCGCCTGGTATGCTTGCTCTTAAAGTCATCTTTTGGGCCGAATGCTGCGTTCATCTGAACTACACCGTTTTTTACGAAAGCTGCAGCCGGTACCGAAACTTCCAATGTAGTCTGATCACCATCCTGAGCCACGAATGCCTTGCCGTCCTTGATGGTGGTCGTTGTATGTTTGTAGCCTTTGCCTAGCTCAAAGGATATCGACTGCTGCTTGCCTTCTGCATAGCCTAAGACCATGGTAGCACCGTTCATCCTCAAGGACCCTAGCCCTATGGCCACCCAACCTCCGGTTTTAGCGTTTACAAGCGCATAGAGCGTTGACCCGTCTGCCGATAGGGATACTCCAATTATGATGCCACTTAGTATCTGTGTCTCCGAGTATTCGCCTGGCGATACGATGCCGTCTAGCCTTGGTTCAGGGCTTCCCTGAGCATACACTGCTGCGCTTAGTAGCAGGCACGCCAGTATCAGGAATAGCTTTTTCATGACAGTCCTTTCTTGTAGCGTAACCGTCTACTCAAGATGTAATCCTACGGTAATTCCAGAAGCTGCTAGGAACAAGAGAATAAGTAAAAAAAGGCCCCCAAAAGGGGCCTTTTTTAAAACCAGGGCTGTTTAGGAATTACCAGCCGTCTGCCATATCATCCTCATCGCGGCTATCTTCTGCGAAGAGGTCGGTTACCGCCCGAAGGTCATCAAAGTAGATGTAATAGGTGCCAAAGGCTTCCATGGGGTCGCATTCAATCTTGAACCCTATGATCTTAAGACCCATCTGGTTGTTGTAATGGTAGTTGCGCTGGATGATTCCAGACATGCCATCAGGATTCTGCGGGGGTATGGCTACAGAAACTTTTTTCCAACCCTGGAAATTAAGCTTGCCCATCGTCAGCTCAAACTGGTTGTTGAAGAAGTCTGAAACGATGACCTTGAGGACGTGGTTGTAGTTTCTGCCCACTATCCATACCGATATTGTCTTGGAGATGCCCTCGATTGGAATGGGTTTCTGAGCCAGGACGTAGATGGTATTATGGCCTCTCTTGAAGAACTCAACTTTAGCGCCATAGGCTTGCACGTCGGCTATCTTGGGGTCGATTCCTACATAGCGTTCTTCGGGCTTGGGTTCATCGGCCTTGGCGGCCGCTCCACCGTTGAATAGACGGCCATTGGCCACGCCTTCATCGGGAGAAATGTATACATTCCAGAATCCAGCAGATTCAAACTTATCTACGGTTACAACCTGGAGTTTCTGCTGGGCCGTATCGATGCCGATCGCATTAGGATCTGGGTTGCCGACGGTCTCCTGTGCGGATACGAGCGCGAGCATGGAGAACGCCACCAGGACGGCGATAGTCTTTTTCATGGTCTCCCCTTATTTGGATGAATCGGAACTTCCCCAGGTATCCTCGATAACCTTGGGGTTCATCAGGCTGTCGCCGTCGAACAGGGTCTCGAAGGTATCCGTCAGGACCTTAAGCTGATCAAAGTAAAAATAGATGGCTTTTTCCTGCATGCTGGCGTCTGCCTTGGTAGGAGCGGCTACCACCTCTGTTGGCTTTGTCCAGATCCGGAATTTTATGAGTGTAAGATTTTCGCTTTTAGGGAGATACTTCTTGGACTGTGGAACATTTGAAGGAATATTGACGCGGAAGTTCTTCCAGCCTACATGGCTCAGGTTGCCCATGGGTAGGGTATGGACGATTCCCTTGTAATCACGGATAAAAGCCTCGATGTAGTAATCGAAATTTCCAGACCATATCCACATGTCCAATGCCTTGACGCGGCCGGGAAGCGGCAATTCTACAGGTTCATAGCTGGCGTCATCGCCAGATCCTGACTTCTTGCCTGGAATGACATCTACCCAGTTGTATTCCTTGCGGTCAAACAACATCGCTACGCCGAGGCTTCGGATATCCTTGCCGCCGCCGTCGGTGCCAAAAAGAGCCACTGGCCAGGCCTTGGCATATGCCAGCTTGGGATACTCTTTTGTTGAAAACTTGCTGCCAATGAGGAACCATGGCTGCGTTTCTGGGTCATCGAAATTCTGGACGACGAATGACTCGAGGTTGATCGTTACATCGTCAGCGAAGGCCTCCGCCGCCGCGAGCATGAAAACGATGACAAACGACAGGCAAATCGCCTTTACGACGCGCTGTTTCATCAGGACTACTCCTTAATTTTAAACCAACTAAGAAAATGCATGCGCGATTGGAATTATATTTTTAAGCACTGCCTTTGTCAAACAAAATAGGGCTTTGCTTCAATATATTCACTGTTTTGATCTATCGGCGTATATTATTGCTACTTAACTCCACGCTTGCCCTCATATTCTGTTATTTTCCATATGCCTGGGATCTCCCCTTCAAGATGTGTCGTCAGTTTTTCATGAAGAGAGGCTATCGTCGCCTCTACATTCCAGGCAACGGCCCTATGAGCCATGGTGGCGCCTCCTGAATCAGGAAGCGCGTATTCTACTACAATATGGGCATAGGGATCGAAGGCTTGGCTGAGCCATTGTTCTGTTTCTGATGGTGATGATGCAAGGTAGCCGGCTACGATGTCAAAGGATTTTAGTTCATCGGCAAGTGTCTGGGAATAGGTATCCGATGTTGTTCTTACAATGAGATCCCCCAGTCCTCCCGCTTGGCGGTAGATCTCTGTGAATCTTTTGGCAAGCCTGTCTGCCTCGGAGCCGGCAAACAAGGCGGCAGTTCTTGTTCCCTCCGGTTTTTCATTGTTGTCATGATGGGTAGCTAGATACCTCGCAGCCAAGTCTGCCGCGTCCATCGAGGAGAATATGGCTGTATAGAGACGAGGCCTCGGCCGTAGCGTGGCCGTTCCCATATAGGCTACACGGGTGGATTCGTTTCTTGACAGGATTGTCGGTATCTCAGAAGACAAAAGGGGTGTTAGGTAGATGGTATGGGCCTGTTCCTCGTCGAGGGCGGCATATAGGGCTGTGGAGGCCTCCATAGGAGGCAGTCGTGTAATCGTAGACGCCTTTTTTGAGAATGCCTGTGCGGCCTTAGGGTAGAGGTAGGCAAAACCGTCATCTATGACGGCCATGGTACCAGCTGGCCTGCTGCATGACACTACAAACAGACAGCTTGTTGCCAGCAAGCAGGCAACAAGGCCTGCATAAGTCGGGCTGGTGTTCCTGTGGCACTGCAAAGGGTTCAAAATATACGGCATCCTCATACGATACTATCCCAGCACGCCTTGTGGGACAAGGCGTCTGCTCTTGACGCTGGCCCCCACTACTCTTAGACTCGGTTTTGGTTGTTATAATAAGGAGTTTAAACATGACAAGTTACAAGGAATTAGGACTAAGCAATACAGTAGATCTATTCAAGAAGGCCGTAGCCGGCGGCTACGCAATTCCTGCCTATAACTTCAATAACATGGAGCAGATGCAGGCCATCATCCAGGCTTGCGTAGAGACTAAGAGTCCGGTGATACTGCAGGTGTCCTCAGGCGCACGCAAGTATGCCAATGCCAATCTTTTACGCAATATGGCTCGCGGTGCGGTAGAGTACGCTGCGGAGCTTGGATTCAAGATACCCATAGTGTTACACCTCGATCACGGCGATAGCTTTGAACTGTGTGTCGACTGCATTGAAAACGGCTTCTCGAGTGTCATGCTCGATGGTTCCCATTTGCCATACGATGAAAATGTTGCGTTAACAAAGAAGGTCTGTGATTATGCCCATTCCCGCAAGGATTATGTGTCGGTAGAAGGTGAGCTGGGTGTGCTGGCCGGCGTCGAGGATGATGTCTCTTCCGAGCGTTCACACTATACACAGCCCGACGAGGTCGAGGACTTTGTAAAGAAGACCGGTGTAGACTCCCTGGCTATATCCATAGGCACCAGCCACGGCAGGACAAAATTCAAGCCAGAGCAGTGCACCATGGATAAGAATGGTGTCCTCATTCCGCCCCCCCTCCGCTTCGACATCTTAAAGGAAATAGAACGACGAATCCCTGGATTTCCAATAGTGTTGCATGGTTCTTCCAGCGTGCCGCCAGAATACATAGCCATGATTGAGAAATTCGGGGGCAAGCTAAAGGACTCTGTAGGCATCCCTGAGGAACAGCTCCGCAGCGCTTCAAAAAGCGCCGTCTGCAAGATAAACATAGATTCTGATGGTCGCCTCGCGATGACGGCAATAATACGCAAGGTATTTGCAGAGAAACCCGATGAGTTTGACCCGCGCAAGTATCTTGGTCCTGCCAGGGATGAGCTAAAGAAGCTGTACATGCATAAAAACAAGGAAGTCCTAGGCTCGGCAGGACAGGCCTGATCCTTCTAACGGGGAGTAGTCATAATGAAAAAGAGATACGGAGCATTCATTCTAGCCGCTGTCATGTGCGTGATCCCTGCGGCGGCAGAAGATGGAGACATAGCCATTGGTTTTGAAGGCGTCCGCTTCCTGTATAGCCTCATTCCAAGCGGAGTAGATCTGTCCCTGACGTATACTGGCCTGGATCTCATGGAACAGGCGGATACGAAACTATTCCTCAAAGCCGGTGGCGGCTATGAGGATACCGTGTTGGCTCGTGATCCCAATACTGGAAACCCCTCGCTGCTCAGCAAGGACGGTGGGTCAGGCATTGCCTTTAACACGCCTAACTTCCAGTGGGAGCTTGCATTCATCCAGGGTTTTTCACGCAGGGATGATGGCAATAACATGCTGGAAGCCTTTGCCTTCTATAGAGGCCGCTACGACATCTATCCAAACTCTGCGTACTCATCCGACGTGTTCACCGACATGCAGGGTTTGTTTGGAACCTCTCTTATGGGAGGGCTCTCCTATGATTCGGTGGCCACAAGTCGCCATCGTGCCAAGTCTGGTGTCTACGCCGAGGCCAGTGCCGAATGGGGGCCTGATCTCCTCAATGCCAAGACAGACTTCTGGCGTGTGTCCAGCAAGGCTAAGGGCTTCTTGCCCGTTTTTGACATACCTACAGAAGGGGGCAACCTCTTCAATATCTATCTGGCAGGCTTCGCAAGCGTCGACTATGCCCAGGGTTCCTCTGTGCCAATATACGTTAACCAGAGCTTTGGTGGCAGGGACCTTCGATCTTCTATGGGAGACTGCGTCAGGGGATATGGCTGGAACGCCTATGATGCATCACTCAAGACGGTGGCCAATGCCGAGATCCGACTCGTAGGCCCTGCAATCTGGCTTGATGCAATAGTGCCGTATCTGTTTGGTTTTGCCGACGCAGGATACTACGCGGGCTTTGCCGATACTAACGATTTTGCCGATGCCTCCGGTTTTCTTTCTTCTCTTGGTGCTGGCATAGCCCTTGATATTGTTGGTTTCGCGCAGGTCGGCATCACCGTTGGGCATAAACTGATTGCAGACACGCTGTATGGACCAGCAGACGGTTACTTCTGGGGTCTTAAGTTCTTCCTGCACTTCTAGGCCTGTTTATCTAAACAGACTAATGCATTTAAAAAGAGGCAGCCGGAGATCATCGATCTCCGGCTGCCTCTTTAGTTGTATCCGGGTTCTAGGCTTCTGTGGCCAGGGTAAGCTGTTCTTCCCAGAACGCCGCAGGATAGCGAGCTGGTAGAGCTTCGGGCTCAGGGGGCAGGCTGGCGATACGCGCCGCCTCATAGGCATCCCATTCGGCCTTGCGGGCACCTTGCAGGTACTTGTCGGCCACACTGGGGAACAGTTCCAGGAGCAGCTCTTCCTTCTCGTTGGCGGCGAGCTTGAGTCCTCCACAGTCTTCAAGAGCCGGATTTGGCTGTTTCTTGTATTTGCTCGTGTCATAGGGGGTTTCTTGGCGCACACCGGCAATCTTCTCACGGAAGGCTGGATCGACGGGGAAGGGTGTCCTGCCGTATGAGCCCTTTACGAGCTCTATGAAGTTCTTTGAGACGTTTGTGTAGAATGGCTTTCCCTGAGACTTGTCTACGATGCAGTTTACCGCCTGTGCCCCGACTATCTGGCTTGTGGGTGTGACCAGTGGCGGCACGCCGGCGTCAAGCCTGACCTGTGGGACAATCTGCAACACATCTTCAACGTATTGTTCCAGCTTGTACTCCTGGAGCTGAGCCATCATGTTGGTGTACATGCCGCCGGGTATCTGGGCTCGTTTTACTATCTCGTTTGGTTCAGGGTAATTAAACGCTGTCTCTATACTCTGGCATAGCTTGAGGGTAAGCTCTGTCTTGCCGGCAACGGCAGCCTCAACGGCACCGTCTAGTAGATCGCCTAAGTCCTTGCCAGGCTTGAAGGTAGTCAGGTCTATTTCTGGGGGCATCAGCTTGCTCTGGTCGAATTTAGCAAGCTCGCCACGTATGCCTCGTAACTCACGGTTGATATCTGCCACGGCAGCCTTGTCTACGCCGGTGTCTATGCCGAGGCGATCGGCCAGAAGCTGGACTATCTCATAGGCAGGAGCGGCGGGGCCTCCTGAGAAGTTCATTATGACGGTATCGACGATATCGACACCATTGACCATCGCCATCAGTATGCTGGCCGTGCCAAAGCCGGGGGTACAGTGGGTGTGGAGGTCTATGGGAACACCAAGCTCTGACTTGAGCGCCTTAATAAGCTTGGCGCTGGTGGCTGGATCGACGAGACCGGCCATGTCCTTGATGGTAATCATGTCTGCGCCGGCGGCGGCCAGTTCCTTGGCCTTGCGTACAAAATACGGTATGCCAAAGAGCGTGCCAGGAATCTTCTTGCCACGGATGAAGGCCCTAAAACGTTCACCGGTGGAGAATTTAGGATCCACGGTATAGCAGACGGCGCAGTCGGCCATGCCGCCGTTTTCCTTTACGAAGCGAATGGTGCTCGTCATGTTGTCTATATCGTTGAGTGCGTCGAATACACGCATGATGTCTATGCCCGACCTAACGGAATTCCTGCAGAATCCTTCAATCACACTGTCGGGATAGGGGTTGTATCCGAAAAGGTTGCGCCCTCGGGACAGAGCCGTCAGTTTTGAGGCTCCGGCTACTCCATCGCGGATGCTTTCAAGGCGAGTCCATGGATTCTCGTTAAGGAAACGCATGACCGAGTCTGGTACCGCGCCCCCCCATACTTCCATGGCATAGAAGCGAGCCTTCTTATAGAAAGGCAAAACGCGATCCACCTGATTCTGCGTCATACGGGTGGCGAACTGGGATTGCTGGCCGTCGCGTAGGGTCAGGTCGCGGATCAGAAGACGTTGAGCCATGTAGTTACTCCATTGCAAAGTGATGACCGAAAAAAAAATTACGGTCTATTAAAAGTATACAGGTAGCTTTCCGTTTAGCCAAGCCAACTATCGGCCCAAGGCCTTGGATATGAGTTCGGCCGTTCTTTTTACCTTGGCGATCTTGTCTGAAAAACCGGATCCCTCGAAGCGTACCGAAGGACCAGACATGGCGAGTGCCGCTATGACCTCGCAGCGTGCGTCTTGTATAGGAGCGGATATGGAACTGACACCTTCCTCGCGTTCGCTCAAGCTTACCGTATAACCACCGTGCCTCAGCTCGGCAAGGCTTTCCTCTGTTGTAAAGGGGTCCTGTAAAAGGAGTGCTTCCCGTTTTTCTATGGGCAGGTATGCCAACAGGACGCGGCCTGCCGCTCCGCGGGTCAAGGGATGGCGGTCTCCCACATTGATGACTCTCCTCAAGGGCATGGTGCTTTCTACCCGTTCTACACATATCCTCTCGTCATCGCGTATCACATAGAGGCTTACACCCTCGTTGTACAAGGCATTGAGCTCCCTCATGTAGGGCAGGGCCACCTTGCGAAGCTCCAGGTTGGATAAACCCAGTGCGCCAATCTGGGCTATTCGCGTTCCTAACGAGTAACGTTGGGTATCGGGGTTTCTGGATAGGTATGCACGTTTCTCCAGCGTTGCCACGATGCGTGACGTCGTGCTCATTGACAGATCTATTCTGGTGGCTATGTCTGTGAGAGACAGTTCAAGCCTGCCAGGCTCGAAACAGTCAAGTATATCCAGGGCTCTCTCTATCGAGCGCACGGGGTTTTCATTGCTTGCCATGGTACTTCTCCCCATCGATGCTGGTCATATCACAATCTTGCTCTTCATCAAAGATACAGGAAAATGCTACGAGATGGAACATGATTTCATTCTATGGAACTATACTGATGCAGACAGTATTGTCAATACCATCAATGCTTTGTTTTCATAAATGAAAAGCTTGTTTTATAAAATGAGCGTAAAAGAATGGATTGTTTTTAGAATTCAATTATAAGTCGATTATAGCTAGGTTTTGCTATGTATAGCCATAAAGGGCTGCGATTTTCTTAAGCGACTTGACAATTCGTCAAAATGACGTGTAATCTTAAAAAAATGGTAAGTACAGCATCTAATTCCGTCAGATGGAATAGAAGAAGTGCTTCCCGAGTTCCTTTGGATTCTTTCCAATCGACTCGCCGTCTTCGGCATATCACCATACGAGAGCAGGATATGAGCGAACAAAAGAAACGAACCTTCGAACATGTCATACGCGAGAACTGGTGCAAGGGCTGCAATGTGTGCGTGTCCTTCTGTCCCAAGCAGGTCTTAGTGCTTCGCGATGGCAAAGTTTTCGCCGAGAAGCCAGAACAGTGCATAGGCTGCCGCCTCTGCGAGCTACGCTGTCCTGACTACGCGATTGAGATCAGGGAGACGGGTCTTGAACAGCCCGTTGCCAAAGACGCATCGAGCGTCGATTACAGCTTACCGCCGGAGGTTGACCATGCCTAAAGCAAAACTGATGCAGGGCAACGAGGCCTGTACTCTTGGCGCTCTCGCTGCCGGCCTTAACTTCTATGCGGGCTATCCCATAACGCCATCTACAGAGATTGCCGAGATGTGCGCCGAGGAATTGCCAAAGATTGGCGGCAAGTTCATCCAGATGGAAGACGAGATTGGTTCCATAGCCGCCATCATCGGTGCTTCCTTGACCGGCCGCAAGGCCATGACAGCCACGAGCGGTCCCGGATTCTCGCTGATGCAGGAACTCGTCGGTTTCTCCTCCATCACAGAAGTTCCTATAGTAATAATCAATGTGCAACGCGTAGGCCCGTCAACCGGCATGCCTACTTCACTTTCACAGGGAGACGTTATGCAGGCACGATGGGGTACCCATGGTGATCATCCTGTCGTGGTTCTAGCCCCGGGAAATGTCAGGGAATGCTTTGAACTTACGGTTAAAGCCTTCAACATTGCAGAGGAATACCGTGTGCCCGTCGTCGTCTTAGGTGATGAGGTGATAGGACACATGCGGGAGAAGGTCGTGCTTCCAGAACAGGGTACGATCAAGATAGTCAATCGCAAGGCGCCGTCCACCCCAGCCGGGTACCTGCCGTACAAGGCAGACCAGGATGGTGGCGTTCCTCTCATGGCACCCTTTGGCAAGGGATTCAGGTGGCATGTGAGTGGCCTGTCCCATGATGAAACCGGTTTCCCTACCAATAAGGGTGATGTAGCAGGCGCTTTGATAATGAGACTGATGCGCAAGGTAGAGAAGGCTGAGCCGGCTATCAGGGATTATGCGACCGAGAGTGTAGAGGATTGTGAAGTTCTCGTCGTAGCCTACGGCTCATCGGCCATGTCAGCAACATCGGCCGTCAGACAGGCGAGGGCTCAAGGCGTCAAGGCCGGGCTCTTTAGGCCCAAGACAATCTGGCCATTCCCCGAGCAGCCACTCCGCGAGTTGGCGACCAAGGTAAAGCGCGTCATAGTGCCAGAGATGAACATGGGCCAGTTGGTTCTTGAGATTGAGCGTATCGTAGGGTGCAGGGCTCCCGTAGAGAGACTCAGCAAGGTTAATTGCGAACTCTTCCGCCCGGAAGAAATATTGTCAGTAATAATGGGAGGCGCAAAATGAACACAAGCCTCAAGTATTTTAGGCAGAACAGGCTACCACACATCTGGTGCCCGGGTTGTGGACACGGAACCGTTACAGGAGCCTTGACCCGTGCCCTGGATAAGCTTGGAATAAACAAGAACAACGTCGTCGTTGTTTCTGGCATTGGCTGCTCCAGTCGTGCCTCAGGATACCTTGACTTCGACACTATCCATACCGCTCACGGCAGGGCTCTTGCCTTTGCCACGGGTATCAAGCTGTCCAGGCCTGAACTCAAGGTGATAGTGATGACGGGAGACGGAGACTGCACCGCGATCGGTGGCAATCACTTCATCCACGCCGCGAGACGAAACATCGACATAACGACCATCGTGATGAACAACAGCATCTACGGCATGACTTCTGGTCAGTATTCTCCCATGACGCCTACTGGCATGCTAGGGACGACCGCGCCCTACGGCAACGTAGAGCGGCCTTTCGATCTAGCCAAGCTTTCAATAGCCGCTGGAGCGACGTTTGTTGCTCGATCTACATCCTATCATGTGCAGCTTCTCATAGAACTTATAGAGAAGGCTTTACTGAATAATGGTTTCTCTGTTGTAGAAGCCGTTACCGGCTGCCCAACCTACTTTGGCAGGAAGAATAAACTGGGTGGTGCCGTTGAGTTGTTTGAGTGGCAAAAGGACCACGCCGTCAACGTCAAGGCCGCCGCCGTGATGGCTCCTGAAAAACTGGAAGGTAAATTCCTTATAGGCGAACTACATAGTGAGACGGCTCCAGAGTTTACTGCCCAGTATGGAGCCCTTATAGAAGATGTCAGAAGAAAATACGACACGTTCCAGGGAGGAGTGAGAGAATGCGCACAGAATTCAGACTAAGCGGTTCCGGTGGCCAGGGCCTCCTCCTCGCTGGCATCGTTCTGGCCGAGGCAGCCATACTCGAGGATAAATTCGCCATACAGACACAGAGCTATGGGCCAGAGGCCAGGGGTGGTTCAAGCAAGGCCGAGGTGGTCATATCGGCAAGCGATATCGATTATCCCAAGGCTACCGATCCTGACTTTCTTCTTGCGCTGACGCAGGATGCGTACAAGGTGTATGGTAAGGTACAGGGAAAAGGGCTTATAATAGTCGATTCATCGGTGACCCTCGATCCTGCCATCAAGGCCAGGACGACGTCGCTGCCTATACTGGAAACCGCAGAAAAGGTGATAGGCAAGAAGGTCGTGGCCAACATTGTAGCCCTTGGTGTGCTTGGCGGAATGTCTGGAATAGTCACGCCTGAAACGCTTGAAAAAGCCGTTATTAACCGAGTTCCCAAGGGAACAGAAGAGTTGAACATAAAGGCCTTGCGCGCGGGACTGGAACTCGCTGCCAAGGCCAAGAAAGCCTGATGCCCCGGAGGCACGTATGAACGAGAGCGATAACATCAAGAAGGGCATGGAAACGTATCAAGGCGGGGTAGACAAGTCTCTCGCCAAGTTTTCAGAGCGCAAGAAGGTCTTTACTACCGGCTCCAAGTCTCCGGTCAATCGTCTCTATACCCCGCTCGACGACGCGGGGCGTGAGTATGTGCGGGACATAGGTTTTCCTGGCGAATACCCCTATACCCGTGGCGTGCAGAACACGATGTACCGAGGTCGTTTCTGGACGATGCGCCAGTATGCCGGCTTCTCCACGGCAGAGGAATCAAACAAGCGTTACAAATTCCTGCTAGCCCAGGGCACCACGGGTTTGTCGGTAGCCTTCGACCTGCCGACGCAGATAGGCTACGACTCAGACCATTCCCTGTCTCAGGGTGAAGTAGGCAAGGTTGGCGTGGCCATAGATTCCCTGGCCGACATGGAGATTCTGTTTGACGGTATACCCCTCGACAAGGTATCGACGTCTATGACAATAAACGCCCCCGCCTCGGTGCTTCTGGCCATGTATATAGCCGTAGCAGAGAAGCAGGGCATAAGCCCAGACAAGCTTGATGGCACCATACAGAACGATATACTCAAGGAGTATGTGGCCAGGGGAACCTATATTTTCCCGCCTGAGCCATCGATGAGGCTTATTACAGACATTTTTGCCTATTGCTCAGCGAGTGTTCCAAACTGGAATACCATTTCCATTTCCGGGTATCACATCCGTGAGGCGGGTTCAACCGCATCGCAGGAAGTAGCCTTCACCATTGCCGACGGCATAGCCTATGTCGACGCTGCTGTAAAGGCAGGCCTCGATGTAGACGCCTTTGCGCCGCGGCTATCGTTCTTCTTCAACGCCCACAATGATCTGTTCGAGGAAGCTGCCAAATTCCGTGCGGCACGCCGTGTATGGGCCAAGCTTATGAAGGAGCGCTTCGGAGCCAAGAACCCCAAGAGCCTGTCATTGCGTTTCCATACCCAGACGGCTGGATCTACCCTGACGGCTCAACAGCCCGATAATAACGTCGTGCGTGTGGCCATCCAGGCCTTGGCTTCGGTGCTCGGTGGAACACAGTCATTGCATACCAACTCAAGGGACGAGGCTCTTGCCTTGCCCACAGAGGATTCTGTACGCATAGCACTCCGTACCCAGCAGATAATAGCCTATGAGTCAGGAGCGACGGAGACAATAGACCCGCTCGCCGGCTCATACTATGTAGAGAGCCTGACCGATCGCATCCAGAAAGAGGCTGAAGCCTACATACAGACGATCGACGACATGGGTGGAGCGGTCAAGGCTATCGAGCGCGGATACGTACAGCAGGAAATCCAGGACGCGGCCTACGCCTATCAGATGGACATAGAGTCGGGTGAGCGCATAGTCGTCGGCATGAATAAATTCCAGATACAGGAAGGGCCGCCCAAGGGACTGCTCAAGGTAGACCCCATAGTGGGTGAGCAGCAGTCCAACAAGCTCAAGGAACTTCGCACCAAGCGCGATAATGCTCGCGTAGACGCCTCTCTCAAGGCTCTCAAGACGGCGGCAGAAGGCGAAGACAACCTTATGCCGCTTATACTCGAGTCGGTCAGGGCGTATGCCACGCTTGGCGAGATTTGCGATGTGTTACGCGCTGTATTCGGCGAGTACCAGCAGAAGGTCATCCTTTAAGGTAGGTTATGATGGAAAGAAAGATACGCGTACTCGTCGCCAAGCCAGGACTCGATGGTCATGACCGCGGCGCCAAGGTCATAGCCAGGGCACTTCGCGATGCCGGCATGGAGGTTGTGTATACTGGCCTCCGCCAGACGCCCGAGCAGATAGTCGCAGCCTCCATACAGGAGGACGTCGATGTCATTGCCATGAGCATACTATCCGGAGCACACAATCACCTGTTTCCCAGGGTGATGGAGCTGCTCAAGGAGAAGAACATCGACGACGTATTGGTAATAGGTGGCGGCGTCATTCCTGATGACGATATACCCGCGCTCAAGGATGCCGGCATTGCCGGTGTATTCACGCCGGGAACACCTACCACAGAGACCATTGAGTTCATAAAGAACAACCTGAAACGCGGTTCATAGCCCGTGGACTTTAGGGATACCTCAGCAGAGCGAATCCGTGTGGGAGACCCGCGCGCGATAGCCCGCTTGATCAGCATGATCGAGCAGGAGGATCCCTCGCGTCTTGACGTCTTGAAAGCCTTGCACTCCAGTGGAGGCAAGGCCCATATCATCGGCATAACGGGACCTCCTGGCGCAGGAAAGAGCACCTTGACAGACAAGCTGGTGGGAGCCCTCAGGGATAAAAACCGGAGGGTAGCCGTCATAGCCGTCGACCCATCGAGCCCGTTTACAGGTGGCGCCATACTCGGTGACCGTATCAGGATGCAGCGCCACGCCACCGACGAAGGCGTCTTCATCCGTAGCCTGGCCACGCGTGGCCATCTAGGCGGGCTCTCCAGGGCCGCCTCAGAGGCGGCGCGGGTGCTGGACGCGGCTGGTTTCGACGACGTCATAATAGAGACGGTCGGCGTTGGCCAGTCTGAGGTAGATATAGTTCGCATAGCAGACACCGTCGTGCTTGTATCCGTTCCTGGACTCGGTGACGATATCCAGGCCATCAAGGCCGGCGTCATGGAGATAGGCGACGTGTTCTGCGTAAACAAGGCAGACCTCGATGGTGCCGAGCGCGTGGTGCGCGAGATACGGTCTATGCTGGAGACTGCTGTCTTCAATGGTGCTACGACCCGGTTTACTCCGCTCTATACCGCAAGAGCGGCGCTCACCAAGCCTGATGGTGCGAATGAGGACACCCATGTCCTAGGCACCAAGTCAGGATTTGAAGCAGTAGGTGCGGCTCATCATTCCATGGCATCCTTGCCAGGCCACCCTAATTTTGAAATACCATCGGTCGTGCCTACGGTAGCAGAGACGGGTCAGGGTATACAGGATTTGGTAGACGAGATAAAATCACACCAGGCGGCTCTGTTTGCCACCGGTTTCCTGCGTAAGAGAAGAGAGGAAAACCTGGCATGGGAGCTTGGTCGAGGGGCAGCCGAGAGCGTGCTTAGAAAACTTGAGCAGGACGGTCGAAAAGAATCGATGATGGAACTTGCAGGCGAAGTCCTAGACAAGAAGATTGACTATTATGACGCTCTCGAGATGCTTAGGAAGGCGTTGCTCAGGACTTAAAGCCTGTGCTTTTTACCACATGGAGGATAGTATGGTTGTAAAGCTTGATCACATAGGCATAGCGGTATCGGATCTTTCTGAATCACTTAAATTTTATACCGACATGCTTGGCATGAGCCTGCATGGTACCGAGACGGTAGAGGAACAGAAGGTCAAGACGGCCTTCCTGCCTATTGGTGATACGGAGATAGAGCTCTTGGAGTCTACCGCACCCGATGGCCCCATTGCCAAATTTATTGAAAACAAGGGTCAGGGCATACAACATATAGCCTTCAAGGTGGATGATATAGAGGCGGCGCTTGAGGAACTCAAGGCCAGGGGTGTAAGACTCATAGACGAGAAACCACGTTACGGAGCCGGTGGTGCCAAGATAGCATTTCTGCACCCCAAGGCTACCGGTGGCGTACTCATAGAATTGTGCCAGAAGAAATAATAAAGCGAGAGATTGAGTCTCTTAATAAAGGATGGAGCGAACCAGTATGGAAGCTAAGCTTAAAGAGCTGTCGGATCGCCGTGGCCGCATAATTGCAGGCGGCGGACCAAAGCGTGTGGCCGCCCAACACGATAAGGGCAAGATGACCGCCCGCGAGAGGATCGAGGCTTTTGTCGATCCGGGTACCTTCACAGAAATAGACGCCTTCGTTGAACACCGTGCCACCGATCTTGGCATGGCTGACGTAGCAGCGCCGGGTGAAGGCGTCGTAATAGGCTACGGAACGGTAGACGGGCGCCTCGTATACCTCTTCGCGCAGGACTTCACCGTCATAGGTGGATCCTTGGGAGAGATGCACGCAGCCAAGATATGCAAGGCGATGGACATGGCAATAAAGGTTGGCTGTCCCTGCATAGGCATCAATGATTCGGGTGGAGCCCGCATTCAGGAAGGCGTAGACGCCCTGTTTGGATACGGCAATATCTTCTACCGCAACACGCTTGCCTCTGGTGTCATCCCTCAGATTTCTGTCATCATGGGACCATGTGCCGGTGGTGCCGTCTATTCTCCGGCCCTTACAGACTTTACCGTCATGGTCGACAAGACATCAAACATGTTTATTACCGGTCCTCAGGTAATAAAGGCCGTAACCGGAGAAGACGTGAGTTCTGAATCCCTTGGCGGTGCACGCGTTCACAGCGAAGTATCAGGCGTCGCCAGCCTCATGTTTGCCGATGAAAAGGCTACGATTGCAGGGGTCAGGAAACTATTATCCTATCTGCCATCTAATAATATCGAAGACGCACCGCTTGTAGATTCCGGCGACGATATAGCAAGGCTCTGTCCCGGACTCGTTGAGCTTATCCCGGACTCACCAAACAAACCCTATGACATCCGCGATGTCATATCCGGTGTATTCGATGACGGTGACTATTTTGAAATCCAGCCCTTGTATGCCAAGAATATCGTCACGTGCTTTGCGCGTCTCGGTGGACGCAGCGTAGGCATCGTAGCAAACCAGCCAAAGGTGCTGGCGGGTGTCTTGGACATAAATGCCTCGGACAAGGCGAGCCGCTTCATTCGATTCTGCGATTCCTTTAACATTCCTCTTGTTACCCTCGCCGACACCGCCGGGTACCTACCGGGCGTGGGCCAGGAACACGGTGGCATAATTCGGCACGGAGCAAAACTACTGTATGCGTATTCCGAAGCCAGCGTGCCAAAGCTCACGGTTATAGTCCGAAAGGCCTACGGTGGAGCCTACATTGCCATGTGTTCCAGACATCTTGGCGCCGATATGGTGTTGGCATGGCCGAGCGCCGAAATTGCAGTCATGGGACCCGAAGGAGCGGCCAACATCATATTCAAGAAGGAGATTGATGAAGCATCCGATCCTGCCGCGGCTCGCAAGGAAAAGATACAGGAATACAAGGACAACTTCGCCAATCCCTACAAGGCTGCGGCCAGGGGTTATGTCGACGATGTCATCGATCCAAGCCAGACCCGCGTTCGCTTGGCGTCGGCTCTGACCATGCTTCTTGGTAAGCGCGAAAGCAGACCCACCAAGAAACACGGTAATACCCCGGTATAGGAAGCTGCATGGAAACCGCGAGTCAAATGTGGACAATCGTCGTCATTGGTATAAGTACGGTATTCGTATGCCTTCTATCATTGGTGGCAATGGTTTCAATATTCAAGGCTCTCTTCGTACGATCGCCTAAGATCGCCGCTTCTAGTAAGCCTGCCCCTGTGGCAAGCTCTGCCACGGCAGGGAAAACGCCTGCTTCTGGCATAGATGGTTCGATAATGGCGGCGATAGTAGGCGCCATATCGGCTACGAGTGGCATCAAGGCTTCTGCGTTCAGGATTCGCTCTATAGAGAGTTCAGGCCATAATACCCCTGTGTGGGGACACGTAGATCGCGCGTAAGCTGCGATAGAATGATACAAGGAGATAGTCATGGTCAAGAAATATAAGGTTACGGTGAACGGTCAGTCATATGACGTCGGTGTCGAGGAAGTGGGCGCGGTTCAATCTACGGTAGCGGCTACTCCAGCTGCTCATTCTGCACCAGTTGCAGCCGTGGCTCCTGCAGCAGTGTCCCCTGCGCCTTCATCGGGCTCAGGCGCTACTATAAAAGCTCCTATGCCAGGCACCGTTCTTTCTCTCAAGGTTTCAGCCGGTCAGAGCGTCAAGAATGGAGACGTGCTCATGATACTGGAAGCCATGAAGATGGAAAACGAAATAAGTGCTCCGTGCGACGGCGTCGTCTCGGCTATCCGTGTTCAGACGGGCTCTACCGTCAATACCGGAGACCCCATGATCGATCTCGCCTAAGGCGGGGTGGTATAGCGTATGTGGCAAAATATCCTGGATTTCCTCCAGTCGACAGGATACGCGGGGTTTGCTAATAGCTCCATGATGATACTCGGGTTCATTCCCGGGGAACTCATCATGATACTAGTATCCTGCGTTCTCCTCTATATGGGCATAGGCAAGAAATTTGAGCCTCTGCTTCTTATCCCCATAGCCTTTGGCATGCTCCTGGCTAACCTTCCTTTTGGAGGCATCTTCGAGCCGGCCGCCGCCGATGGCACACCGGGTGGGCTTGTGTACTACCTGTATTACGGTGTCAAGATGGGCATCTATCCACCGCTCATATTCCTGGGTGTAGGTGCCATGACAGACTTTGGTCCACTCATAGCCAATCCCAAGAGCCTGCTTTTAGGCGCGGCCGCTCAGATAGGGATTTTTATTCCTTTCGTCATTGCCTTCTACCTTGGCAAGGCCTTTCCATCGCTGGGTTTTGACCTCAGGGCGGCGGCAAGCATTGGCATCATTGGTGGAGCGGACGGCCCCACGGCCATCTATCTGACGAGCAAGCTAAAGCCGGAGCTCCTGGGTCCTATAGCCATAGCAGCCTATTCATACATGGCTCTTGTTCCTATGATACAGCCTCCCATCATGATGGCGCTTACCACAAAGAAGGAACGCCAGATACGGATGGACCAGCTCAGGGACGTGACAAAGGTAGAGAAGGTTGTTTTCCCGATAGCGACGACCATCTTTATAGGTCTCATCCTGCCCTCGGCGGTACCTCTCCTGGGATCACTGATGCTTGGTAACCTGTTTAGGGAATCTGGCCTTACCGCACGATTGTCTGATACGGCACAGAACTCGCTTATAAACATACTGACTATCTTCCTTGGAGTGTCGGTAGGTGCTACTGCCAATGCCGCTCGCTTCCTGCAGCCTCAGACCCTCCTCATCATTACCCTGGGACTGTTTGCCTTCGCGTGTGGAACGGCTACGGGTGTGCTCTTTGGAAAACTGATGTGTGTGTGGACAAAGGGTAAGGTTAACCCGCTCATAGGATCCGCTGGAGTATCGGCTGTACCAATGGCGGCCCGTGTCTCACAGGTGGTAGGGCGCAGGGAAAACCCCGACAATTACCTCCTTATGCACGCCATGGGACCGAATGTGGCAGGAGTCATTGGAAGCGCGGTAGCCGCGGGTGTGATGCTTTCGTTCCTGGGTTAGTACTTTTTATGAGATTGAAAAGACAGGATTGTGGGGGGAACCTCATGGTCCTGTTTTTTTTAGAAGAGATAGACAAGATTAACAAGATAAGACAACGCCAGTTCAAATTTGAAGTGCGAGTGGGATCTTGAAGAAAGCCTCGTACGGTGTCCGATAGCCTAATGATTTCCTTGGTCGATTATTGATTCTCTTTACAATTTTAGCAAGCTCTCTAGATTCCAA
>JAVEXO010000046.1:0-24355 GCA_034003955.1 Spirochaetia bacterium
CCCGTATTGAATCAGCGAAGATCATGAGGCCTTCAGGCCAGTCAGCGCCGTATGTTGCCCCCCCCGAAGCGCTCACCAGGAAGGATAGGGATTCCGATGGCCTACCCTTTCCAAAAATGACTGCATACAAGGCAATACCGTTGTTTGTCATGATGTCGGCTAGTTCTGACAAGGATGAACCATCGAGAAAACGTTCATTCATGGAACCGCTACCTATATAGACTATGGCTCGCCTGCCAGATGTCTCGAAGAGGGAGCCGGCAGCGAGGCGCAATCCCGAATCGAAGCGCCATGCTTCAGACGGTACCATGCTTAGAATGGCATCGCTCATGCCTCGCAGAGTGCCAGAAGACGGGGGCTGAGCCGTGGCTCCCGCCACGACCAGTCTTGAGGAGGCGTCGCTTCCCAAGGATCCAACGATGGATCCCATGATGTCACGAGTCTCCAGCCTGCGCGAAGCCATGGCGGCAGAACCCTCCAGAAGGAAGGTCATGTCTATTCTTTGAGACTCGTCCAAGGCAGAGACAAAGGAAAATTCAGAGCTAGGCCTGATTGAATACGCCAGATAATCAAGCGGTTTATCACCTTCGACACGTCTCTCCCGTCGTACGACGCTCTCTGAGAGGTAGAAGTTAGAATACCCGAGCCCCGTAATTGGCCTTCCGTAGCGATCCTTGACGCATAGATCCATGGTGACACGAGGGTAGTCATCAGAATATACCCGCTCAAGCTCCACCGACAGGCCCGTGAAACGAGAAGCAGGGTCTGTTAGATAGGCTATTTCGGATGCATCGAAATCAGCCACAAGGAGTTCGCCATTGGCATCGAATGCGGCTGATACAATACGAGGATTCTTGCGCTCGGAGCGGTACAATTCAATGCTCGAGCCGTCTTCTGGATCGAGGAGCAGGACCCTTGAACCGTCTGCTACCAGGAGACTGCCTTCCATCTCCACTCGAAGACCTTCTGGACGGATAAGGTTTCCCGTATCGACCCTCGACAGGAAGTTTCCGTAAACATCAAACACGAAAATGGCCTTAAGCGCGGCATCTGCAACATAGACCCTGTCTCCAGACAGCGCTATGCCAGTAGGAATCCGAAAACCAGGAAACACCGGGGTTCTTGTACCAAAGGCCAGTACCATGGAACCGTCCCGAGCGTATTTTACGACCCTTGAAAAGCCAACGTCGACGACGTATACAAACCCATCATCGTCGGCTGCGAGGTATTGCGGGCCTGCAAGTCGGCCTGGCCCAGAGGCATCGCCAGAATACCCAAGGACACGACCATCAGGGCTCAGCCTGACAATTCTATTGGACTGGAATTCACTTACAAAGAGCGTTCCATCGTCGAGTGAAACAGCGGCGAATGGACGGTCAAACCCGGTAGTCCCGCCGTTTATTGTCTGTATGATACGGCCATTAGCATCTATTACAAAAACATTATTGGTGCCATGAGAGACAACAATGATCTTGCCATCCTCCAATGGCTCTATGCATGAAGGCCGTGAGAAGAGTGTAACAGTATCCTTGGTACCAGACAACTCTGATACTCGAACGTAGCGTGTTGCTTGTTCCAGCCCTCGAGGATCTGCCATGGCTCCAGCCAGCTCCAGGCGGCTCGATACAAAAGGCGATTCTCCTGCTATCTGCTCGGCTTCTCTCCACCTATCATAAGCCGCTTTCGATAGACCAAGGCGATAGTACGACTTGCCAAGCCAGTACAGGCATAAGGGGTTAGAACTCTCGCTCGCCAGCGATCGCTCGAATTGCGACAGTGCCTCTGCATATCGCCCTCTACCGTACGCCTCGACACCGGTTCGAAATGATTCTGCGGCTAGTGGTGACTGTATACGATAATCGAACTGGGCCTCTGCCATGACCAGGGTGCACAGCAAGAAGAGAGCGGCAAGGTGTTTTTTCATGGTAACTGAACCGCCTTTTCATACGCCTGCAGATGGGCCCGCAGCTCTTCATTTTCTCCTAAACCAATGGCCGCACTACGCAAATACTGACCTGCCTCTTCAAGACGGCCTAGCTTTAGACAGGTCCAGCCCATGGAATCGGCGTATGCCGGATTGTTGGGATCACCGTCGAGAGCCTTCCTGCAACAGGTCAGGGCCTTCTCCAAGTCCCTTTCGGCACAGGCTAGCAGGTAGCCATATCCATTGAGAGCCGTAGGGTTATCGGGTTCCAGCGCAAGAGCCTTGGAATACCATAAGAGCCCGTCTTCCAGACGACCCTGCTTCCAATGAGCATGTCCAAGGGCTGAACACACCTGAGGAGTCTCGACCGATGACTCTATGAGCTTCTGAAGCTCATACTCAGCCAGGCGGGAGCGTCCTGTAGCCGAGTAGACGTAGGCCAAGCTCATACGGCATTGCATGAGTCTGGCGCCTCCGTCGCCATGGGTAACCACCTGCTCCAGGTAGAGCAAGGCTTCATCAAATCTTTTAAGCCGTGCGTAGCATAGCCCCAGGAGGTATGCAAGACCTAGGTAATCAGCCTCATCGACGGTCGCAGCTGCCAGTGTGTCTATGGCTGCCTCATATTTGCCATCCCTATACAGGGAATCGGCCATAGCGAGTGCTTGTTTGCCGGCCATCTTTGAAACACTCACACTACTGTCCTCTCCTCTTGGATGCTCAACACGGCTTCCTGACTAGCGTTGCTTGCACATGGATATGCCATCACCCGTGTGCAGGAGGCCAGGCCTTGAGCAACGACAGACTCATCACTTCCCTCTTCATCACTGGTGTCTACGTGTCCGTCCATGAAGAAGCAATAGGAGTATCCATCGGGACCATCGAAGAACTTGATTGTATCTTTATAGATACGCTTGCTCGGGCTAGCCGCTACAATCTCATAGATATGATCATCCGGAGCCTCAGGAGCGTTGAGATTTATAAACACATCAGGTGCCCACAAGGATAGAAGATAATCCAGGCGCTTGGCCACCAGATTGGCAAGGGCATCATATCTAAATGGCCCTGTGTATGTGGCAAGTGATACGGCTATACCAGGAATTCCGTTTATAGTCGCCTGCCTGGCTGCGGCAGCGGTTCCTGAATAAATGATATCGGTTCCAAGATTGGGGCCACGGTTTATGCCCGATATGACAATGTCGGGAGAAAATGGCAGCACTCCATGCAGGGCAAGAATGACACAATCGGCCGGAGTTCCTGAACAACAGTACTCTCTTTCAGCCAGCTTCTTTATCTTGAGAGGGTGACGGAGTGACATTGCATGACTCATGCCCGATCGTTCTCCATCCGGCGCCAGCATCCATACTTCATGAAAAGGGCCGAGGGCTCGAGAAAGAGCCTTGATGCCATCACTAGAATAACCATCATCGTTGGTAAGAAGAATTTTCATTGACGCTCCTAGAGCCGCCCTATCAGGATGGCCAGCCTACCATCATACCAGCGCCTATCGATATTTCCAAGGCATTAGGCTTGAAACCGAATATACGCTCATATTCTTCGAGGCGCAAACTGTAGTGTTCCATGGCGTCATCATGAAGTATGCTGAGGGTGCATCCCCCAAAACCCTTTCCTATCATTCTACTGGCCATCATGCCGTCTATCTCGGAGGCACGCTTAACAAGCCAGTCTATCTCTGGACAGGATATTTCATAGCTATTTCGCAGGCCGGCCTGTGACTTATTGAGGCACTTGGAGAATGAAGCCAGATCGTCATGCAGGATGGCTTCACGGGCTTCACGCACCCGTTGCACTTCCTCTACGAAGAATGAGCAATGTCTCCTCACCCGCTCAGGCATGAGACCCATGAATTCGTCCATATCTTCGTAGGAGAAATCCCTCAGACTCTTGGTACTTGAGCCAGCCATCAAGGCGAGCCCGGTGGCACAGTCGTCGGATCGTTGCTTAATCTCTGCCTCAAGGGGTGGCCTAGGCACTTTTGAATCGGTGAGCAGTATCGTGGTATCGCCAAATACCGAGTCTAAAGGCTCCAAGCTACCCCGCAGATCATCTATAAACGAAAGACTAAAACTGCGCGTCGCAAGTGTTGCAAGGTAGGTGGCTACTCTCGTCTGCCTATCAAAATAGGATCGGTCTGTCTCCACTATGGTACGGGCCAGTGCTGATGGCTCTGGATCGAGCCCCGCTGACAGGGCCATGGCCTGTGCAGCCGCACATTGCAATGCAACAGACGATCCAAGGCCCAGCCCTTGAGGAATGTCACCGCATACCGTTACGTTAAGACCCTTTGCTCCTATTGTCTCTCCAACATGGGCGGATAAGGATGCTTTGATGAAATTAGCCCATCTATCCTCGCGTTTGTACTTGAGATTAGACAGGTTTGTACGCTTTCGTTCATTGTAATCGGCAGCAAAGAACCGAACAGAGGAATCACGGCGAGCAGACACGGCTATGGCCACACGCCTGTCCAAGGGCATGGCTATCATGAGGCCGTCGCCTCCTATGGTATGCTCTCCCAGGAGGCGGATGATTCCGGGAGCCGATACCACCACATCGGGCGCTGTTTCGTATTCCATGCGATGGAGCTGGGCAATGTTCATCGCTACAGTAGAAGTCGTCTTCATATAATTCCGCTATCATACTTCAAAACATCGTAGCCATCAATAAAAAACGGCCCTTTACAAACCCTTTCATCGTCGATCGACTCATTTTGACAATTAGTCATGTTGGGTATACTATTAGCACCATGCGCATGAACCTAGTAATACGCCTTACAATGCTTACCTTCATATGTATGGTCGTATGCCTATCGTGTACTTCAACACCTGTAATGGAAGCCCCAATCGAGGCTGAACCTCTGTCAGAACCCGACCCTACGCCTCTGGCAGAGACGAAGCCTCCTGAACCGATTGAGCTAGTTCCATTCGACCCCTCTGCCGTCAGTGTAGAACTAAAACAGGCCACCTTTTTCAATGTAAAGGCCTTGATACAGAGCCTTAACTCAATAATACAGGCTAAGGACTATGAAGCCTGGGCCGCTGTTCTGACCCAGGAATACGCCGAGTACTATTCTTCCAGTGAAACACTAAGTCGCATTTCCGACGCCCCGGTACTTAAGAGACAGGGTATTGTGCTAAACTCTTTGCAGGACTATTTTATACACGTCGTCTACCCTTCCAGGCAGAACGACAGGGTCGATGATATAGAATTCATAGAAACCAACCGTATCCGCGCCATCACCATAAACTTGAAGGGCGAACGCTTGGTACTTTACAACCTTGAAAAAATCGGCGATACATGGAAGATCGCGATCTGGAGGTAATCATGAAGCGCATTGTAGCCACGCTCGCCTTAGTAGTCGTCGTCGCCATTACTCCCGTCTGGAGTCAGTCGACTACCGGCACAGAGAGGACCGTAGAGGAATCCTATCTGCAGGATCCACTCGAGACGATGATCATCCGTGAACAGGCTTATTCTGATAGCAAGGATATGAAGCTTGTCGCGCTTCAGTATATTCGCCAGTCTATCGACAAAGGGCGCACCAGCCCCGAAGTGAGGAAGGCCCTCGAATATCTGGCAACGGAGACATCGATGACAATCGTCCGCGCCGGCGGAGTCGGCAGGGCACTTAACAACTACCCCGATGTCAGGCGTGAAGCCTGCCTCATGCTGGGAGAGTTCAAGACGGTGGAAGCCAAGGATACCCTTCTAAAGGTTGCCTTGGGCGACAACGAACCCATGGTCATAGCCGCCGCCATACGCTCCATTGGCAAGGTAGGTCTGATGGAAGGTGACGATGTTACACAGACCATAGCCTTCGTCGTCAATCGCTTCGACATTCTATTCCCCGACAACAGCCTGGCGTTTGAGAGCCTGGTGGCGCTTGAGGCCTTGGCAGAAGCCAACAACGGCATAAAGGATCCATCGGCTATCAGGGCCATACTCAAGATCGCAGACGGCAACTATATAACGCCTGTTAAGCTCAAGGCCAAGGATCTGCTCATCAAACTAAGGAAATACTCCAGCTCTAGTTCTGGCAAGTAGTTTTACTAAGCCAAATAAAAGACCCGATTTCGCTATGCGAATCGGGTCTTTTTGTATCTTTGTCTATGTCTGTTCATGAGCGATGCCGGGCTCGAACCGGCCACCTTCAGCTCCGGAGGCTGACGCTCTATCCATATGAGCTAATCGCTCTACAAACAAGTAGTATGCCAGAATTGTAGTCGATGTCAACCTTATCAAATATGCACGTTCGGGCTAGGATACTGGAATGAATATCATCAATGACATGCTCCGTGTGCCTCTAGTGCTGGCAAGTGCATCACCGCGACGAGCAGACACGCTACGTTCCCTTGGTTTTTCTATCATCATCTCTCCGTCTTTGCTTGACGAGACGGTGTATGATCATCTACCTGTCAATGACAGAGTCATGGCGCTCGCAGAACTCAAGGCCAGGGATGGATCGGCCAAGACTCCGATGCCGCCCTTGTTAGCACTTGGTGGAGACACGCTTGTCACCTTAGACAATCATGTGCTTGGAAAGCCTTCGAATGCCGAAGAGGCTACGGCTATGCTCAGGCTGCTGTCGGGCAAGACCCACCTTGTTGTATCCGGTCTTTGCCTTCTTGACCGACAGACAGGCTCGGCTACAACAGCGTTCTCAGAAACAAAGGTAAGCTTTTCATCGCTTACCAATGAAGAAATAGAATGGTATGTGTCTACTGGAGAATGGAAGGGGGCTGCCGGCGCATACAGGATTCAGGAAGGCGCGGCTCTATTCATAGACAGCATAGAAGGATCGTTCTCAGGCGTCGTGGGCTTGCCACTACATCTCTTTTATGCCATGATTTCAGCGATCGCCAGACCGATTCCTGAGTGAACGGCTGACGACTCGTCATACGAGTTTGTCGTAACAAGCCCGTATGACTAATCTTCCGTCAAACCTGACTCTGTCTTTTAGACGTCAGACAACGACGAGAACAAGCGAAGGGGGCTTCCTTACCAAACGGGAAGCCAATGGAGGAACACGTGGCTGTAGTCACCATGAAGAGCCTTTTGGAGTCCGGCGTACACTTCGGACACCAGGTCAAGCGCTGGGATCCGCGCATGAAGAAATTCATATTCGCCGAGCGGAACGGCATTCACATCATCGATTTGCAGAAGACTATCCAGTCTATCAAGGAAGCCTACGACGTGGTACGCAAGACGGTAGCCGCAGGCAAGCCCGTCCTGTTCGTCGGCACCAAGAAGCAGGCGCAGCAGGCTATACAGAAGGAAGCCGAACGTTGCGAGCAATTCTATGTCAACAATCGTTGGCTAGGTGGCATGCTCACCAATTTCGCAACAGTACGCAAGTCTATTGAGCGCCTTATAAAGCTTGAAAAAGAAGATTTCTCCAGCTTTACAAAGAAGGAACAGGCTCAGCTCAACAAAGAAAAAGCCAAACTTGACAAGAACCTCTGTGGCATCAAGGGCATGACAAAGCTTCCGGGTGTCATATTCGTCATAGACACACGCAAGGAAGCCATAGCCGTCGCAGAAGCACAGCGACTAGGCATCCCTATAGTCGCCGTCGTAGACACCAACTGTAACCCCGAGGGTATCGACTACCCCATTCCCGGAAACGATGACGCGATTCGTTCCATATCTCTGTTCACGCAGATCATCGCCAACGCCGTCGTAGAGGCGGAGAGCGAGACAGGCCTGAAGATCATTGAAACCTTGACAGACGACGACGACGAATCGAGCCCCGCGGAAGAACCCAAGGCAGTCGTAGAAGAAGATGTCGACGTTGACGTGGCTAGTTATGATGCCGCTACTGATACGGTAGCGGTAGTGGCTCCGGTTTCAGAAGAAGCCCCCGCTACAGAAGAACCTATTGTCGAGGAAGACAAGTACTACGCGAAGTAAGGAGATATTCGTGGATATTAAAGCGAGTGATATAAAAAGCCTGCGTGAGAAGACTGGCGCTGGCATGATGGATTGTAAAAAAGCTCTTGTAGAAGCCGAGGGTGAATTTGCTCTTGCCGAAAGGAAACTCAAGGAATGGGGTCTGGCCGGAGTCGCAAAACGATCTGGTCGTGCTACCAATGAAGGCAGGATATTCTTATCAGAGACAGATAACGCCATAGCCATGGTCGAGATTGCCTGTGAGACTGACTTTGTATGCCGCAACGATGATTTCATCAAGGGTGGCGAGGCCATGGCCAGGAAATGTCTTGAAAAAGGCTTTGCTGCACCAAATGAGGAACTAGAAACCATCGTCAAGGACATGGCCAGCATCATAAAGGAAAACATCTCCCTAAAGAGCGTTACCCTTGTAAAGGCTGGAGCCTCTGAATATATCCATGCCTATGTTCATGGTGAAGGCAAGCTTGCCGTCGTTGTTACCGTCAAGGCTAGCAATGCCGAGGCATTCAAGAACCCTGAGGTAAGCGGATTTGTACACGATCTAGCCCTGCATATAGCCGCCTTCAGTCCTCTGTTCGTAGACCAGTCACGCATTGGCACCGACTGGATAAAGGAGCAGGAAGACATATTCAAGAAGCAGGTTGAGGGTGATGAGAAGATGGCTGGAAAGCCCGCCAAGGTCATAGATGGCATTCTTGCCGGAAAGCTCAAGAAGCTGATGAGCGAGATTTGCCTTTTGGACCAAGGCTTCGTCAAGGATGAAAAGCAGACCGTAAAGAGTCGCCTTGAATCAGTAGGCAAGGCCGCCGGAACCGAACTGTCAGTAGTCGATTACGCCTACGTAAAGGTTGGCGCCAACTAATAACGATGAAGCGCCGACGCCCTGTCGGCGCTTCCAGCCATGAGCGAACCCAGGATGGGTTCTCGAAAGGGAGAGCAATGGACGACATTAAAAACGCGTGTGAAGAACGCATGAAGAAGACCGTAGCCTCGCTCAGGGACGATTTTGCGACCATCAGAACCGGTCGAGCATCGCCTGCAATACTTGACAAGCTTCGCGTAGATTATTACGGACAGAAGTCTCCGATTGCTCAGGTCGCGACTGTTTCTGTTCCAGAGGCCAGGCTAATAGTGATACAGCCATGGGATAGAGCCCTTATAACAGAGATAGAAAAAGCAATACAAAAATCTGAACTAGGACTTAACCCCTCCAATGATGGCAAGGTAATAAGGATTTCCATTCCTCCATTGACGGAACAACGTCGCAAGGAACTCGTTAAAGGCGCCAAGGCTACGACTGAATCCTCACGTGTCGCCATCAGGAATATACGGCGGGACGGGCTGGAAGATATAAAGAAGCGTAGTGACGTCCCCGAGGATGAGGCAAAAAAGGCTGAGGATGAGCTACAGAAGTTGACCGATTCCTACATTGCACAGATGAACAAGATCCTTGAAGAAAAAGAAAAGGAAATTCTGGAAGTCTGATCATGCAATCACGTAACAGTCAAGAAACACCCACTCATATAGCAATCTTCATGGACGGGAATGGGCGATGGGCCAAGGCCCGTGGTCTAGCTCGGACAGAAGGCCATCGTGAGGGACTCAAGGTCGCCAAGCGCATCGTCAAGTCCGCTAAGGATTTGGGAATACGCTATGTTACTCTCTACACATTCAGCACAGAAAACTGGAAAAGAGCCCAGGAGGAAGTAAAATTTCTCATGGGCCTTGTCAGTACCTATCTTTGCGCAGAATTCGACTTCTACAAAGAACATGGTGTCAGGGTCGTTCATTCAGGAGATGAATCTGGATTGCCCCCCGATGTTCTTAAAGCCATTCATGATGTCGTATCAGAGACAGCAGGCTTTGACGGTATTTGCGTCAATCTAGCCATCAACTATGGCGGGCGTGATGAAATTCTACGGGCAATATCAAAGATTCCAGCCAACAAGCATCTCTTGAGCGAGGATGAATTCCGGGGCTACCTGGACCTTCCCGACGTTCCTGATCCTGATCTTATAATTCGGGCAGGAGGAGAGCTTAGAATCTCCAATTTCCTTATTTGGCAGGCAGCCTACTCCGAACTCTATTTTTCAGATGTCCTATGGCCCGACTGGACAGAAGATGATCTACAACAAGCACTCCTTGCCTACGCCCGCAGAGAGCGGAGATTCGGTGGCGCCAAATGAATAATATCCTTACAAGGCTCATATTAGTCGGCCTGGCAGTCCCGCTCCTATTTTTTCTGGCTCTATTCTTACCCTACATGAATCATGCCGTCTTGTCTCTCGTGGTTCTAGTATTTGTCATAGGATCAAGCATAGAGCTCAAGACTATGCTAGAACCAGAATCAGGCAAGATCCGCACGATCAATGCCGTAATCATGGGAACCCTAGCTCCCGCAAGCGTGTATGCATGCCGACTGTTCCTTAAAGACTCGAATCTTGCCGTTTCTTGGCTAGCTCCCTTGTCTATAGTCATGCTCTCGGCCTTTCTCCTCAGTGCCATTCCTATAGCTTTATCTGCCAGACCAGACTCCATAGCGCGATCGGCACAGAGGTCAACGGCAAACAGTCTCTATCTCATCTACCCTGGAGCCTTAAGCTCGGCCATAATAGTCATTCTTAGTGCGCGTTATGATTCCGGGATGCTCCTCATATGGTTTGCTATGATTGTCTTTGGCAACGACAGTCTGGCGTGGCTTACAGGAATAACGCTTGGCAGGAATCGCGGCATCTTTGCAGTCTCTCCAAAAAAAAGCCTGGAAGGCCTGATAGCCGGACTCTTTGGTAGCGTCTTGATGGCTTTTTCCGGTCCTTTCTTCCTGCCCAATCTCGTACCCCGATCCTGGGCATTGCTCGGAGTTCTGGGCATTAGTTGCGGAGCAGCCGTCGTCATGGGCGATTTGTTCGAATCTGGCATCAAACGAGCCGCCGGTCTCAAGGATTCCGGCAGCATAGTGCCAGGGCGTGGCGGCATGCTCGACTCATTCGACAGCCTCATGTTCGCGGCTCCAGTATTCACCGGTATACTGGCCTTGGCGGGAATTCTTTCTTGAAGACGGCGTAGGCCGATACACGCGCATGAAACGTATCATCATACTAGGCGCCACCGGATCCATAGGGCGCCAGGCTCTGAATATCATCTCGAGACACCCTGAGTCATTCATGGTTGCAGGTCTCTCGGCCCACCATGATACCGATGGATTGCTTGAGGCGGCGGAACTGTACGGAACCCGGCAAACGTGTCTGAGCGGTTCTCGTTCCAACCTAGTGCGCTATTCGGGCTCCGAGGGTCTCCTTACACTCATTCGTGACACAGACGCCGACATGGTACTCAATGCTGTGGCTGGAGCCGATGGTCTTGCGCCTTCCTTCGAAGCCATACGCTCTGGCAAAGACCTTGCGTTGGCCAACAAGGAAACGATAGTGATGGCCGGGCGCCTGGTAATGGAAGCGGCTCAAGTCCTGGGCACCAAGATAGTGCCGGTAGACTCAGAACATTCGGCTATATTTAGCATGGTAGAACGGTTTGGAGCCTCTTCACTCAAGAGCGTCATCATCACCGCCTCAGGCGGCGCCTTTAGAGACTACCCCCTTGAAAAACTTGCCACGGTGACTCCTGCTGACGCCCTTGCACATCCAACATGGAACATGGGTGCAAAGATAACTGTTGATTCTGCGTCTATGGCCAACAAGGGGCTTGAGCTTATAGAGGCCTCTAGGCTCTTCAATCTAGATCCTGATAGGATTAACGTTGTCATTCACCCTGAAAGCCGAGTACATTCTTTCATACGAACGCTGGACGGTTCGCTGTATGCTCAAATGTCCAGACCCGACATGAGAATTCCTATACTCAACGCCTTTTCATGGCCAGAGTACATAGAGGAGTCTGTTGCCGACATGGATCCTACAGATATTGCCATGCATTTCTATAATCCGGATCTGAAGCGATATCCCCTTCTGGGTTTGGCCTTCAGCGCTCTTGCAGATGGTGAAGGCGCATGTACCGCGTACAACGCCGCCAACGAGGTGGCCGTGGAGGCTTTCATGCGTGAGCAGATACGGTTCCCGGGTATCTACGACATAGTAGCCGGCACCCTCGATACAAACTTCCAGAGTCGGCTTGATGATATTGATGCCGTCATGGCGGTGGACAGCATGGCACGCACCATGGCAGAAAGCATAGTTAAGGAGCATCAATGACAATCGTCACCATAGCACTAGGGCTCATCGGCCTTGGTATAGTCGTGTTTTTTCATGAGCTAGGTCACTTTGCCATGGCCCGGCTTGTAGGTGTTGCTGTTGAGGAATTCTCGCTCGGCTGGGGCCCCAGAATAGTTTCAAAGAAGCTAGGCTCTACAAAATATACTATCTCTGCCCTTCCTATTGGGGGATACTGCCGCATGAAGGGTGAGGATTCCTACCGTAAGGCTATAGAGGAAGGACTAGAAGATTTTCCTAAGGAAGCCGGCACCTACTTTGGCGCTCCACCTACACGACGCATACTGATTGCGTTGGGCGGCCCACTCATGAACGTTGTCCTGGCCTTCTTTATCTACGGTATAATAATGGTGGCCGGCTACCAGACCCAAAGCTGGGATAATAGGATCATTCTTGCCAGCCAGTTCGATGGTGGATCCTACCCCGCCGATGCAGCCGGTCTTGAATCGGGCGACAAGATTATTGCCATAGACGGTAAGAGCATATCCACCTTCTCAGAATTCCAGGAAACAGTTGCCCTCTCTGCAAGGAAACCCTTATCTTTGGCTATAGACAGATCAGGCAGAATACTAGGACTCGACATACGACCTGAACTTGACAAGGAATCAGGTGCAGGACGTGTCGGCGTGTATCCTTGGATAGAGCCTGTCATAGAGAGGGTTTCTCCTACAGGTGCGGCGGCTCTAGCGGGGCTCAATGTTGGTGACAGACTGTTGAGCATCGATGGACAGGATATTGACAATACACTTGCACTATTTAACAGGCTTGATGTATATAAGCCGTCACGAGCACTCATTCGCTACAGTCGTGATGGGCGCGAATCTGAGGCGACGCTTATTCTGGCGTATGGCGAACAGGGTGAATCCGATCTCGGCGTGGGCTGGAAGGCTACAAATCGAACGGTCAAAGCCAGTGGGCCACTCGACGCACTATCCCTGGCCACGGGCGAAACGGTCAAAACCATTCAGGCTACTTACAGAGGGATAGGATCATTGTTCATGGGGGTTAACCTCCTTAAGGCAGTATCGGGGCCTGCCCGCATTACATGGATGGTTGGGACGGTGGCCAAGAATGGCTTAAGCGCTGTGGATGCAGGTGGATTGTCAATGGCGCTTAATTTCATTGCAATCTTGTCAATAGGGCTCTTTGCCATGAATTTACTGCCCATTCCATTGCTCGACGGTGGATCCATAGTGCTCTTCCTCATTGAACTTGTGAGAAGAAAGGCCGCCAAAGTAAAGACAGTCATGCGTTATCAGACAATAGGCGTGGTAGCGGTAGCGGCTCTATTCCTTTTATCCACAATAGGGGATGTCTTGTTTTTCTCGAATAAATAAAATGTGCCATTAATTGCCCAGGAGGTACCATGCAAAAGATTACCTGTCGATGTGACACCGTCGTAGAAATCGATACTCCTGATTGTATCGATTTAGATTCAGATCCTTTATCACTCCATAGAATGGCAGAAGGCGATACACCTTCCGCCGTCTGTCCTCGATGTGGAGCGCTGCTACGAGCAGAATTGCCTCTGGCTGTTCAGTCTAAGGATAGAGGAATAGACTTGGTGGTTTTGTCTGAGAAGGAGCGCCTGTCCGTATATAGGGGCAAGGCAGACCCTAAGGGCAGTTCAGAGATAGTGCTTGGTTACAAGGAGCTGTTCGAACGGGCGAAGGCCTTGGACGATGGTCTCGACCCAAGAGCCGTAGAGGTCATGAAGTACGCCTTGCAATCAAAGGCAGAAGAAGCCGAGCCTGACGCAGAGACGAGTGTTCTCTATAATGGCCTGAAACATGACTCGCTAGAATTTCATATCCTTGGTTTAAAATCCGGACAAGCCGGCGTCATCAAGCTGCCACGATCTTCCTATGACAAGGTTCTAGTAGACCTGCCGTCAACCATGAGCAAGGAACCGATGAAGACGGTATTCTCGGGACGGTACAAGTCAATAAGCAAGTTGGGCTTCCTGTCTTCTACCTCTGAGCCTGATTAAGAGCCGGGCTTGTATTCATACATGTGAAGGATTCTTCCTGACCTTGTCCATGGCCTTGGAGACGGCACTGCGCACACGATCTGCATAATCGCCTGATTCCTCGGCATGGGCATACATGGTGCCTAAGAGAGAGGCATGATAGCGTGGTTCAAGCGAATTGAGGGCCAATGCTGCCATGTCAACAACACAGTCCTGGCAATCGCATATGCCCTTTCCTTCTTCGCTCTCAAGCCGGCGGCCTAGCTCCTCTAGTACCATGCGTTCGGTATCATTGACGAGGACGCTCAGGTCGTAGAGTTTTTCCAAATCCATTGCAAGATCCTCCATACGCCGAGTCTAACGATCGGCATGTCCTTTTTCAAGTGATTCGAATCTGGTGAATTTATTGAAGAACAACAATCCAACCTTGCCGACAGGACCATTTCTGTGCTTGGCCAGGAGAAGATCCGTAGGAATGTATGGAGATCTCTCATCCTTTAGTTTATCAATCTCTCGTTCCCTGTGCAGGAACATTATCAAGTCGGCATCCTGTTCTATTGAACCTGATTCCCTAAGGTCTGCTAAGGAAGGCTGTTTTCCTTCTGCCTCTCGCTTTAACTGAGACAATGCTATGACGGGAATACGCAGTTCCCTGGCTAAGGCCTTCAATGATCTTGAAATACTCGATATCTGTTCCCAACGTGGCAAGTCGCTGTTCTCATGAGTAATAAGGGTAAGATAATCTATGAATAGTATCTTGATGTCTTTTTCAGTCTTCATGCGCCTGGCCAGAGAGCGGAGGTCAAGAAGTTTTATGTCTGGCACATCCACTATGTACAGAGGCGCATCGTAGATTCGGCTTGCAGCATCCATAAGGCTTTGAATGTCGCTTGGTTTTATGAGGCCGCTCTTTATCTTCTCGGAATCTATACGGGCCTCGCTAGAAAGGATTCTAAACGTTAGCGACAGATCCGACATTTCAAGAGAGAAGAAACAGACTGGCACACGTTCCCTCAAGGCCATATGTGCCGCAATATTGAGGGCAAAGGCTGTCTTTCCTACGCTTGGTCTGGCTCCAATGATGACCAGCTCCGAGTCCTGAAACCCGCTCGTCATGCTGTCAAGTTCAGAATAGCCGCTTGGCACACCGGTGTACTGATTCTTGTTTTTTGACAGTTCCTCTATCATCTTCATGGCGTCGGGGACTATTTCTCTGACACTACGATAAGAAACCGTTTGTCTGTCCTGGTTAACCTTGAAGATGCTTTCCTGCAACTCATCCAGCAGGACACCAGTCTCTATTGAATCATCATGTGCCTTCTGGCTAATGTCGGCTGACAAGATAAGAAGGCTTCGTCTGATAGAGCATTCCTGTACTATCTTGGCGTAATACTCCATGTTAGCACTGGAAGGAACGGCATCAGTTAGCTTTGCGATGTATGCAGGGCCGCCTGATTTATCAAGCGAATTAAGAACGCGCATCTCATCGGCAAGGGTTATGAGATCGGCTTTTTGGCCTTTCTCGAACAGTGAGACTATTGCTGAGAATATATTCTTGTTTGCGTTTACATAGAAATCATCCGGACGCAGGTAACGCAGGCTATGCGGAACCGCGTCCGGATCGAGTAACAATGCGCCCAGCGCGGCTTGTTCGGCTTCCGCGTTGTGAGGCGGAACCTTGTCCTTAAGCTGGGCGGGTATCATGGCGAGATCTTAGTCCTGAGCGGCTTCGGAAGCGGCCTGGGGAGCGGTTTCAGTCGCTTTCTGTTCTACAGGAGCAGCCTTCTCGTCACGCTCCTCATGCCTGCGTCTTCTGGCCTGCTCTGGAGCCGGAGCCGACTGCTTGGCCTTCTCAACGTGACCCTTGACAGAAATACGTACGGTAGCCTCTTCTTTTTCATAGAGACGAACCATGATCTTGTAGTTGCCCACGCTCTTTATGACACGACCTGGAACTTCTATTTTCTTGCGGTCTATCTGAATGCCCTTCTTGAGAAGCTCATCGGCTATCGAGGCATTGGATACCGCACCAAACAGCTTGCCGTTTTGGCCTGCGGGCATATCGAATATGATTTCATCGGCCTCAAGCCTGGTTCGCAGATCGGAGCTGGAGGCGCGCTTCTCTGCCTTCCTGGCTTCAATTTCTGCCTTGCGCTTCTCGAACATGGCAACGCTTGCGGGGCTGTATGCATACACAAGCCCTCGCGGCAGGAGGTAGTTGCGAGCGTAACCGGCGGCGACGTCCTTCACGTCTCCGAGTTCGCCCAATTCTGGTACGTCATTGTTTAGGATAACCTTCATGGTGTATCTCCTTTTGTTACTGCACGGAATGGAATCCAGGTCTCAAGGGTACCGAGCAAAGCCAATATCCCCAAGGCTATGAGTCCTGCTACCCCACTTGCGAGGAGCAGAATCAGGCTTAGAGGAAGAAGGATCCGCAAGGCAGGAGCCATGCCGACACGCTCGGCAAGCGCGCGCAACACGGCAAGACCCTGGAGCCCGTAGCAGATTGATAAAGCTAAGGCCGCGTTCAACGCGACTGCCGAAAGGACAAATGAAGGAAAGAAACGATTGAGGAGCAAGGCTCCCCACGCGGCAAAAAGAACCCATACCATGTACTCTGGTACATGATATGAAGACAGGACCGGTGGAAGCGAAGGGGCATCCCCTGGTAATGGGGCAAAACCACGAGCATGTGTTCCTAGCCTCGTTCCAAACCAGGAGCTAAAAAACAACAGCACAAACAGCACCGCACCAAAACTAGATGCAACACCCACCTTGAGGGCGCTCCATAAGGTTTCAGGATCTATGGCCACGGTACCTATGGCTGAACCGGCTTTTTCAAATGCTTCCAGAAACATGATCCTGACATTAGGATCCTCAAGTGCCACAAAAATAGATGGCATGCTGAGAGCCGTAGCCAAGCCCCCGGCTAACAAGGCACGTATGACAAATGACAACGATGCTAGCCTAGGTAGAGCCATTGCCAGCAAGGCAAGGAGCATGGCCAACGGTGCGGACACGCCGATTGCCAGGGTGCTGGAGCTTACAAGACCAGCCCGCATGAGGGCGACAGTCTGCCAGACTATGGTGATGATGGCTGAAGAGGCTCCCGCCATAAGCATTGCCTTGAAGCCCTTCCTTGCACCGGCAAACTGAATCGGTACAAGGAACATGGGCATGAGTACCACCGTGCCATATAGCAAGGCAGAGGCAAGACCCAAGAACAGGGGCAATGAGTATCGCTTTGGAAGAGCCTCGTCTACCACGAGCCTTACTTCGTTACGTAGGGAATGTATGCCAGGGCTCGAGCGCGCTTGATGGCCACGGCAAGACGCCTCTGGTGCTTGGCACAGGAGCCGGTGATCCTGCGTGGCAGGATCTTTCCTCGCTCGGTGATGAAGCGCTTGAGCGTCTCAGGCTCCTTATAGTCAATCTTTAGCTTCTGGGCACAAAACTTACATACCTTCTTGCGGAAGAAACCCTTACGGCCACCTCTGCCACCGCGATCTCCACGGTCATCACCATCGCGAGAACCGCGATCATCTCTACCTGAATTCATATCGGACATAGATAGTCTCCTTAGTTTTATAGTCTCGGGCTAGAACGGAATATCGTCCGAGAAATCATCACTGGCAGGCGCCTGTGCCGGCTGTGCCTGTTGCCTTCCGCCATCACGGGTTTGATACTCCCGCGGCGCGCCCTGGGAGCCGTCCGCTCCCTGAGATCCGCCATACGACTGCCCTCCGCCTGAGCTCGAGCCCGAGCCGAGTAGCTGCACTGAATTGGCGTTGATGAGTACCTTCATGCGGGACTGGCCATCCTGCTCCCAGCGATCCTGGCGCATCGTGCCTTCTACGGCAACCAGTTTACCCTTTACAAGGTATTGGTTAAGAGATTCGCCTTGCTTTCCCCACAGGTCGACGTCCCAGAAACTGGCTTCGTCTACCCATTGGTCGCCCTTCTTCTTTCTCGAGCTTGTAGCCACGGAGAAATGACAGACGGCTTGCCCGGAATTGGTGTACTTAAGCTCCGCATCGCGGGTAAGCCTGCCAACCAGGACTGCTACACTGAGATCGGCCATAGCGTCCCTCCTGTTATTTTTCTACCCGGACAAAAAGGTACTTCATGATATTGGGCTCAAGCTTGAATACCTTTTCTGCCGCAATTATCTTCTCCGGAGGCAAGTTGAAGAGGAACAGCACGTATCGACCACGCATCTTCCCGTCAATTTCATAGGCAAGCTGGCGTTCTCCAAGCTCTTCTTCCTTTGTAATTTCTCCACCCAGCTCCTTGAGCGTGGTGGAAACTTTTTCTTTAGCCTGGCGGTAGAGATCCTCTTCCGTCGTAAAGATTACTGTAAGTTCGTAAGGTCGCATCGATCCTCCCTGTGGTCTTTTGATCCGCCCTCAAGAGCGGATAAGGAGTCGCACGCCCCTCTAGGGGTCGCGCAAATCGAGACATTGTATCGTAGAATGCGTATGATCATCAAGGCTCGCTTAATGAATCTATGTGGAGCTTTACCACAAGGCTCGCTTGAGACTACAATGCTTGGTATGCCACACGTTATACACTATGAAGATGATTTCTTTATCGTCGATGGCTTGGTAAGGGTAATAAGCGATGCCACACGGCTTGAACCCGATCCAGAAATAGTAGGCGATATGCTTATGGCCGCAGTGAGGCTGGCTGACACGACGCTCAGGCGAATCAAGGATCTCATACTTGCGAATGAGCACTTAGTCGATAGACCAGACTATCTAAGGCTCCTTTCTCGAACGACACGATCCTTCGCCGATTCCCTGTCTGATATGATCCGCCAAGACAAGCCCATGGGTCAGATGTGCTCCAGCTCGTCAGACGAGCTAGAACGCATAATCAAGGCTCATAGGGCCGCGGCCTCAGAGTTAAGGGATGTTCTCTCTTCTACAATAAACGACGATGTACCCAGTGAAGACCAGGTCTCTGGTGACGAATTATCGGAGCTCCTGAGATTGTAGGGGCTTTAGAACAGGTACTCTTCCATTTTGGCTAGCCCAGAGAGTGTCAGATCGGGATCTATCTCGTCGAATACATCGGTAAGACCTGAAAGGACACGGCACATCCCACCCGTCGCTATCACCTTGGCCATACCACCAAGCTCGCCTCGTATGCGTGCCACGAGGTACTCGACGAGCCCCGTATAGCCCAGCACGACGCCTGCCTGTATGGCTTCCACGGTATTGCGACCCATTGCAGAAGCCGGCACCTCCAGAGGAACCGATGGCAACTGGGCGGTGTTCTTTGATAGGGAACCCGCGGCTGTACCAAGGCCGGGGGCTATTGAAACGCCTATGATGGCTCCCTTTGAGTCTACAGCGGTAAAGGTGAGCGCCGTACCAAAATCCACAACCAGGCAAGCCTGGGAATACTTTGTCCAAGCGGCCATGGCGTCCGCTACCAGGTCAGATCCTATCTCATGGGCGGCTACAACGCTTACCGGCAGGTTGCCATAGACGGAAGGTCCGAGGAGAACCGGTTCAACATGAAAGAGATGCCTGGCCATCTTCTCCATGGCTGTTGTCAACTGTGGAACCACAGAACTTATAATCACCCTCTTTATGGTCTGAGGATCGATACCCCTATCCAGAAGTATAGCCTTGACAACAACACCGTATTCATCCTCAGTCTTGCCTTGGACGGTGCGGATGCGCAAGGTCTCGACGGGCTTGCCGGAGTCATAGACCCCGCCAACTATATTGGTATTACCTGCATCTATTACGAATAACATGCGCTAATATTCCGCAGCCACCGCCACCCTGTCAAGGCAAAAGCAGGACCTTTCGCTTGCCTAGAAAGGCCTTAACAGGCCATAATCGAAGACACTGTTAGGAGAATTTATTGTATGGCTGATATAATCCAACCACGGGTGCTCAAGGGATTCAGGGATTTTTTGCCCCAAGCCGAGATGCGACGAGCCTCACTGATGGAAGCCCTGACAACGAGCTTCAGAAACGCGGGCTTCGTGCCAATAGATACCCCAGCCCTGGAATATGCCGAGATTCTCCTTGGCAAGGCCGGTGGTGAGACCGAAAAACAGGTGTATCGCTTCAAGGATAACGGTGGCCGTGACGTAGCGCTCCGTTTCGACCTGACCGTACCACTGGCCAGATTCATGGCCGAGCATTCTGGGGAATTGTCCATGCCCTTCAGACGCTATCACATGGCCAAGGTATGGAGGGGCGAGAATACCCAGCGAGGCCGCTATAGGGAATTCATGCAGTGCGACTTCGATATAGTCGGAGTGGACTCCGCCTTGGCCGACTTTGATATAATAGCGACCATAGCCGAGGCTATGCGTGTTCTAGGGGTTCCCGATGCATCTATCCACGTAAACCACAGAGGCGTCTTCAATCGCTTCTTGTCGAAGGCTGGCATAGCAGACAGTTCTGTAGAAGCGTTGCGAATTGTCGATAAGCTTTCAAAGATTGGCAAGGATGATACAAAAAGGCAATTATCGGAATTGACGGGAGAAACGGCGGCCGACGAGATACTGGAATTCATTCGCTCTGGCGATGGATTTGAACAGACATTGGAAAGAATGACACGCATTGCCGGTGGTTCCAACCCGGATTCAGATCGCCTCGTAGCTATATTCGCCATGGCGCAGGCTTGTGGTCTTGGAGAGTCACTCGTTCTTACACCAAGCATCACGCGGGGCCTGGATTACTACACCGGGGTCGTCTTCGAGACATTCCTGCCAGAGCTTCCGGAGATAGGCTCTGTATGCTCCGGAGGTCGTTATAATGATCTTGCCTCGCTGTACACCAAGCTACGTTTGCCTGGCGTGGGCGCTGCCATAGGCATGGACAGGCTCCTTGCAGCCTTAGAGGAGATAGGCAATTCTAGCCAGCCTTCTGGGTTCACCAAGGTTTTAGTCGTCAATATTGACGACTCTTTGGCTGTAGATTACCAATCGACAGCCAACGCCATTCGTTCATCAGGCATTGCCTGCGAGGTATTCCCCGAGCCCAGAAAACCGAGTCAACAGTACACATACGCCGAGCAAAAAGGCGCCTTTTTTGCGCTCATAAGGGGGGCTGACGAAAAGGCACGAGGAGTCTGGACGCTCAGGAACCTCCACGATAGGACCAATGCCGAGTATGCCGACATGCCTGCTGTCATAGCAGCCGTCAAGGCGGCTCTGCTACCTTGATATGATAAGCATTGCCTCGACACTACTCTGCATACTCTTGGCCTCGTGCTCGCTTGCTCCTCCGGTATTCATGGCTCAAGGATCCAGACTCCTTGTTGTAGCCACCGACGCAGAGGGGAGCCGTGATGAACACCTGTCGTTCTTTGCCTCGGTTGCAGACGGTGATGGCGTCGACGACATAGAGTTCATGCATATTGTGCATGATGGCGAGGAGCTATGCTGGACCCTTGAGCCCGAGACCTGGCAGAGAAGTGAAGAAGGCTCAAGCGTCTGGATAGGTTCCAACGCGCTCGATGCTCCTGGCCCTACGATTCCACGCGGGCAATACCGCGCGATACTTATAGACAAGGCGGGAGAACGTGGAGAAACCACCTTTTTTATAAACGCACCAGAAACCATCGTCTATGACCTTCCTTCGCTCAGGATGTCTGGAACAGCAATAATTGTAATCTCCCCTTACCCTGCCAACACTTTATTTTTCATTGATTCTGGTGGGAACGTTACCAAAACGGTACCCGTCGCCACTGGCGAGGTAACGCTTGATTCACTATGGCCCAAGGCTCAGTGGCGCAGTGGAGCCGACTACATTGCCGTCTATGGGCTTGACCCAAAGTCGGAGACAGGATTTTTTTCATGGAAGATACGCCTGCCGGACTAAACGTCCGCTTGTCGGCTCGTGACATAGGCATTAGAAGCTATGTTGTACGCGCTAGCCGCATGAGCGATATGCAGAAGGACTCTCTTGTACGGCTATACCCGCGATATGGCATAGCATGGGAGCCAGGCCGCCGACTCGACTCGCTAACACTATTTGGAAAAGCCGCTCCATTTGTCGTTGAGATAGGCTTTGGCATGGGTAGCGCCACGGCTACCATAGCCGAGGCGCTACCAGAGACTCGATTTCTCGGACTCGAGGTTCACGCCCCTGGCGTAGGAAAGCTACTCTCTGAGATAGAAATTCGCGCTATCGAAAATTTACGCGTACTACGACACGACGCAGTCGAAGTTGTCGATGCAATGCTGGCTCCCGACTCTGTCGATGGTTTTAATGTATTCTTTCCAGACCCATGGCCCAAGAAGAGACACCACAAGCGACGAATCATGAATGCTTCATTCGTGGCTCTCTTGGCCAGCCGTTTGAAGCGTGGGGGATACCTCTACTATGTGACAGACTGGGAAGAATATGCAGAGGTTACGCTCGAAACACTCTCTTCAGAGCCAAACTTGGTAAACACCAGCGAACGCTGGGCAGAACGACAGCCATGGCGCCCCATTACAAAATTCGAACAGCGAGCCATCAATGATGGTCGCCAAATACGAGAGCTGATGTTTACGAAGATTTGAAGTACTTGATAAGACAGGCCTTAGGGAGAACTCCCGATCTTAACCTTCAAATATTCAAGCATTGCTTGTTACATTGTATTTCGTAGTAGTCATTATAATGGATATTTTAAGCTCTGCAATTACCATTGGAGGAGTTAGGATGGCTAAAAACAAAATTGGCCCTGCCCTGCCAGTATTCCTGCTTTATCTTATTGGCATTGTGGCACTGTACCTGCTGTCTCCTGCTATCACTGGAGCCTTGACTTTAGGAATTTATCTTTCTATGACAATCATGGTTCCTGCAAGGTTTATTGTAAAAATAAAATTTATAAATGAGAGAGTATCACTTTTATTATCTTCACTTCTTGTCTTTACGGTACTTATCCTAACAATTTTCCAGGTATTCCCTATCGTTATAGAAGAAGCCGGGAAGCTGTTCAAAACCCTATCAGCCGAGAACCTTTCTTTGCCGGCTCTTAGTTCTGGACTTCCTCAGGCAATTAAAAATATCATTTACAATGGAAAGATTTCAGAAATATTTAACAAACAGTTACTCAAGGTCATTGCTTCGTTTTCTACCTACGGAATGAATTTCTTAAATACAATAATCCAGGGTATTCCCAAATTTGTTAGTTCGTTCATAATTTTCCTTATTGCAGCAACCTATCTTACCGCCCTCAAACCTGTTTTTATTAATAATTTATGGAGATTTTTCCCATCCTCAACAAGTGAAAAATCCATCCAATTTGTTTCAGACTATTATAGAAGTATCAGGAAATTCATTAGCGGTCAGCTGATTATTGCCTTAATCGTTGGGTTATTAATTGGCATAGGAATGCGTATCGCAGGAATTCCTTACGCTATATTTTTAGGTTTCCTCGCTGCTGTTTCAAATTTTATTCCTTTTTTGGGTGTCATAATTACCGCTATACCCGCCATATTCCTAGGAATAGTCAACTATGGCCTCTGGGGTCTAGTTCGCATAGCTATAGTATTGCTACTGACAAATCAGCTTGAATCTTGGGTTCTTTCACCTAAGATTCAGGGTGAAAGAATGGAGCTAAACTGGTTTGTTATTCTTCTTGGTATACTCCTGTTTAGCAGCCTCTTAGGGATTATTGGCATTCTTTTTGCCATACCCATTATGGTTTTTATTAAAGCGTTCTGGATAAGTTACATACAAGAAGAATTCAAGCGTATTTGATCTAGCTATGTATGAACAATATTTTTTTATCTAAAAACAATTATTGTTCAGCCTGATATAAGGAATGAAAGAAGGCTTAATTATGCTAAGAGAACAAATTATTAAAAGTGTTAAAATAACTTCCGGGGTTATAGTTGCAGTCTTGTTGACAAAGTCATTAAAAATTCAGTTTTATAATTCCGTAGCAACAATTGTAATTGTTAGCATGCTATCCGCCAAAAGACAATCAATAAAACTAGCAGGAACTCGACTATTAACGGCAATTGTTTCCTTATCTCTTTCATCTTTGCTCTTTGCTCTATTTGGTTTTTCCCTCGCTGTGTTTGCCCTTTATATTCTAATCTTTACATTTTTTATGTATATTTTTAATAGTAAAACAGCCATTGTTTTAAACGTAGTATTGGTAATGCATATTTATTCATTAAAAGAGATTTCTGCTGCAATTTTACTTAATGAATTTGTACTAATGTTTTTAGGTATATTAATAGCGTTAATATTTAACTTTTTTACTCTTGAGATAGTGTACAATCCAGTTCGCAATTTGGTTATTGAAAAAGGTCATTGGAAACCCCAGAATGCAGTTATCGAGACT
>JAVEXO010000096.1:0-4926 GCA_034003955.1 Spirochaetia bacterium
ATGCCCGAGCCCACCACACGGATGAAGTACATGCCGCGCGCGACAGGGCTACCCGAAGCATTGGTGCCGTTCCAGGTAAAGGTATACGAACCCGCGCCGAGTCGTCCACGATGCAGAGCCTTGACGACATCTCCATCCAGGGTAAAGACAAGTATAGTTACCTGCCCACCTTCTGCCAGGTCCACCTGAACGGCGGTACGCTCCTTCTTCGCAGAATCTATGACGTTGTTAAGGATAGTAACGCCACCTCGTTGTTTGACGACGTCCTGCACGCCAATACGCCACAGATCGAAGCCTCTAGGATCGCCCGCAATCGCCTCCCTTGCAAGGTAGAGGCTGCCGAGCCGGAACAGGAAACCGATTTCTTTCCCGCTCACCATGTCGGTATCTGATGCAGGAATGAGATAGTTGCGTGCCACGCTAGGAAGTGTCCCTACAAAGAACGGCGCAATGCTTCGCGCCTCCGCATTGGCGGCGTCGTTGTAACCAGGCAGGTATGTAGGCAGCCAGAGGTTGAGAGATGAGGAGCGGCCCTCTATATCAAAGACTTCGTAGCTATTGGCTGGAGCCTCGGCGTCAAAGTACATCTGAACCGGCAAAGCGGCTAGCGTCGCTATATCGCCGGCTGGCGTATAATCCATTGTCGTAAACAATGTTATATCCTTGTCATAGAGCCGCCCTGTTCCATCAAAAGTCCTAAGGAGGCCAAGAGCACCCGATGACAGCGTCGTATCGGTGCCGACTATCTCTGAATGTATGCCGTCGCTAGCCGCCAGCACATTTGCGACACCCATGCCTATATCGACCGCACGTCGCGGGGCGGGATCAGCAGTATTGGTCTTCTTGTCAACGATCCGGTTCGGGTCAGAAGAGAGGGCAAGCCTTGCATAGAGCATATCGGAAAGAGTTACTGGACCATCTAGGTTGAGGTAAGCATCGAGGACCCAGCCATCAGAATCCAGAGATACCGGAGTTACGGATATGATGTTAAGCCCCGTGCCAGTCAGATTAAAATCATCCCACACTAGTGCGGTCGACGGAATGCCAGGAGGAACGTATGGACCCTTCGCGACAGGTTCTGTGAACACCACATAGATTCGTTGTGATATGTCCGCCTCGATTGCAGCAGCGAGCCTTATACGGGGAGGTATTTTCTCGATGCACGCTTTTTCAGTTGGGACAGCTTCGTAATCTTTCAAAGTATTACCGGCCCAATCGGTTACAAAACCGATTTCACGGTCATAGGTGAAGTACATCTGGCTCGTAGTGGTCCAATCTGCCGTTATATCATCGTTGATTATCGAAAGAAGCGCGTCGTCCTTTACATTTATGGGAATAGCCCCAGCCAAATAAGCAGACGCTACAGCCGTGGTGAAAATTGATCCACCGTAGCGGTATGGCAACACTCCCGCATCTGCCCTAAATTCGAAGGCAGGCGTCAAGATGTCTAATAGGCCTGTCATTCCAGTAGGGTACGTCAGTGAGGTATCTCTGACCGGCTCATTAAACCTTATCTCGAAGCGTTCTATACGGGTTTCACCACCGGTCGTCACATACGGTACCACGTCGTAATCGCTACCGTTGTCAACAATTGTAGTCGGAACAATATCCCAGCCAGTTGGCGTTACAGAAGACACACTGGGATCATTTGCATTGGCTGTCACCGCAATAGCCGCCTTCGCATAGTTGTTGCCGTAATTCTGGGCTGGTGTGGTTCCCGAAATTGGAGGCGTTGCAGTATCGTTCGTAGGTTCAAAGGTGTTGCCCATGATGTCTGTTATATTTGTATTGTTTTTAGATATTATTCCAAGATTCGGCTGCACGGCAGTCTCTATATACCCAGGCCAAAACAACGTTCCGTCGGCAGGAAAGGAGAATCCAGCCAAGGAAATATACAGCCCAAGGGTGCCGTAGACATTCGGCCCGGCCCTGTAGAGCCCGTTTACCTCGGTGGCGGCAGCGTCGCCTACGTCCCGCGTTCTGATATCTACAGTGCCTGGAGAGCTAAAGTAGCCGGCTACCGTGACCGTGCCGACGCCGCTTGTATAACCTCCGTATTCACCTATCGCCAAGAAATCCACCTGGCTTTTCACATTGCTTGCCGTCGCGTCTGCTATTGTGAAGCCGGCGGCATTGCCAATATTGACCGGTTCCGACCACTTAAGCTGGAAGTAGTTGTGCCCATCCCAGGGATTGTAAGGAGCAACCAAATGCGCCGCCTGGCCAACTTCGACTCTCACCAGAACAGGCCGGCACCTGTCGAGCGTTCCAGAATAGGCAGAGAAACCATTGATACCATAATTGCGCACCATCGTCTTGCCACTGGCGGCGCGGAATAGGCCTTTGAGAAAGGATAGATCGACGGTACGATTCTGGATTGTACCGTCGCGGTCGGTGCTGATCGCGTTGCCGGCAGATAAAAGCCTCGCATCGGTATTCCAGTTGCCCGCAACCGTGCGGATGTAGAATGCAGACAAGTCGCCGGCGCCATTTGTCGTGATGGTACAAAGCGGGTTTGTCCAGGTTGCATTGAATTTAATGAGACCGCCGTGGTACCAGACCGATCCGAGTCCGAGGTTCGCCACAGCTTGATTAACCCGAATATTGATCTCGTTGGCGTCATTCTCGATAGGGATAGCCGCACCGAACTGGTCGAGGAATTCCACACGTATCACGTCATCGTAGATTGTGGCCGCCCAAGAAATCTCTGGCCGGGAAAACTGCCAGCGGCCGGTTCCTAGCACATTATTGCCACCGCCATTCACTACCATCTGGTTACTCTCAGCGCTTGCAAACACTTGCGACGCCGCACTCACCCATCCTCCGTTAGTCGTTGCGTTTGCTACGGTCATGTTGAAAGCTGCCGCGTACGGACTACCCCATTGGCCGGCGATGACCGCGGCTGTGTTGTTGAACTGCTGGTTGTCGCCGCTAGTTCCCGGTATGTTCAGGGTGAAGGCTCCCGTGTCCATATTGGCGCCGTTGTTGTAGAAGTTGCCCGGTGTTGTAACGATTATAGTAGAACCAGCAAGCCCCCCCGCCGGGAAGGCGGCATTGGGTTGCACGGCAACATCAAAAACCACGGTATGGCCGTTGTGCGCTGCCAAACCAGGGTAATACGCCAGTGGAGCAGCATGGAAGTACCCGTGCCGGGTATCGGCTCCCGTCCAATCACCATCATCAGCAGAATATGCCCCGCCAAACACGACAAAATTGGCGCTGGTCGTCAGGGTACATCCCGCAATATCGAGGTTGCCACGGTAGAAGTACAGGTTGCGAACGGAAAGGTTTTTCTGCAAGGTTAAGGTTGATCCATCAGCATCAATATACAGATCGACGGTAGGCATCGATATGGTCACAAGCGTAGAAGTTATATTTCCTGCTCCCAGAATGCGTATATTAGCGCTTCCGATCGTTCCGGATATAGCAGCGTCAAAGACGAGCGCACCAGAACCAGCGTTAAGACTGGCATAATTCGTTCCAAGAGCAAGCGTCGAAGAGAATTGAATGTTGCCTAAACCTGCACCGGTCCCGAAAGACACACCTCCTGTGTCGATCAAGGTTGAACCGTTGAAGGTTATGTCACCTGCTACTGTCGTGATGTTCACACCACTCACAACAGCGCGGTCTAGCTGCACCGTGCCAGCGCCCGATAACGCAATTGCTCCGTCCACATCGGTACGCGTCGTAGCAGCAATGTCAACATTGCCCGTACTGCCAGAGATGCCTCCAGCGACGGCTGTTATGGCAGAGGAAGCGACAGTAAGGTTATGGGTTGCGATCGTCACGGGGCCGGTAAAGGTTGCGTTTCCCGTGTCTGCCGTCACCGTTAGGTTGCCTCCAAGGCTGAGCGTGTTGTTGAACAGTATGTTTCCGCCAGCAGCACCGGTTCCAACGGCTACGGCCCCACCATCGGTGGATGCGGCTCCGTCGAAGGTAATATTTCCGCCCGCTGTCGTAATGCCCACACCACTTACAATGGCACGGTCCAGTTGCACCGTACCCGCGCCCGATAGCGCAATGGCTCCGTCCACATCGGTACGCGTCGCCGCAGCCAGGTCCACGTTGCCCGTACTGCCAGAGATGCCTCCGGCGACGGCTGTTATTGCAGAGGAAGCGACAGTAAGGTTATGAGTTGCGATAGTCACGAGGCCGGTAAAGGTTGCGTTTCCAGCACCTGCCGTCACCGTAAGATTACCGTTAAGAGTCAGGGGCCCAGCGGAATTTACTGTACCAACAGCGCCTGCCAGAGCAATCGTTCCGCTCAGGGTTAGGTTCGGGTTCCCAGCCAGAGCGTTTGTAATCGTTAGCCCGGTACCTCCGTTCAGCGTCGCTCCGGTCGTTGCATTCAGTGTCGTTATCGTGCCCGTGCTCGTTATCACGCCGTTCGTCGTCGTCACCGTGCCACCTGAGATGCTCGTTGCAGAAATGGTTCTTCCTCCCAATGCAATCGTGCCTGTATTGGTAAGCGCGGCAAGAGCAATGTTGCCTGTACCTGCGGTAATGGTACCTGCGTTAGTCGTCGTCCCGGTAACGGAAAGTGTCGAATTAACTCGCAGTTCATTGTCCGCTATTAAGCCGAGGGTACCACTAATACTGAGAGCTCCTGCAGGATTCACAACAGCGGTAACAGTTTTTTCTAGACTAAGATTGAAGTAGTTTATTGGGCCGATCGCTACTGGAGTCGTTGCTCCAATTAGAATGACTTTTGAGTTTTGTGCGCTGAATGTAGATGGTGTAAAGTCCTCTCCTATTGTCATGACTTCAATATTAACCCCTGGATCGGCGTTGAGTGTAATGCCTGTAAGATTTCCAACGACAGAAAGATTAAAGTCGCTTGTAGCGACGATACCAGCTCCGGTGAGGTTGCCCGTGACGCTTAGGTTGCCACCTAGGTTGAGTGTTCCCAGGGTGACGGTGAGATTA
>JAVEXO010000047.1:0-23738 GCA_034003955.1 Spirochaetia bacterium
GGCAGGGTTATGTAGACGGCAAGGTGAAGATCGATATGGTCCATCCCCAGCAGATAGAACCCGAGATGGAAGGCACCTACACCGGCGACTATGTGACCATACAGGGTACGCCTCCCGTCAATCTGGCAAACAAACCAGAAGTGGATGGAGGCCTGGGTACCATAGCGATGTGCGTCAACATGATTCCCCAGATAATAAATGCCGATCCTGGGCTCAAGACAATGATAGACCTTCCTGTTCCCCACGCAATAATGGGCGACTTCCGTGACCAGATAAAAGTTAGCTTGAGCTGAGCGCGTCATGAAAAAGATAGTCAAAGGGACCTGGGTAGAGATAGAGGATACCGTGCTTTTGCCTGAACAGAGGGCCACGAATATTCCTGAGGATACACGTGCCACTCCTCTGTTCATGCGAGTCTCTGGTTTTCTGATGGATGATGCCGAAATTGGTTCTCAGGCCAGGGTGAGAACAATAATAGGCAGGGAACTTTCAGGCAGGCTCAGGGTAGAGAATCCAAGTTATAGCCACAGTTTTGGAACCACGGTTCCAGAGCTGTTGACTATTGGAACAGGGGTGGAACAATGACAGCCAAGGATATGTCCTATGCCGCGGTCAATGCCCGCAAGAACGACATCATGAAATCCGCGATGGGAATGGACTATGAATCATTCGTCACCAGCCCGATAGCCTTTGAGTATGAGCGCATGATGCGTGAGACAGGCTACTCCCATGATGACATCGTGAGTATCCAGCGAGAGACAAAGGTTGGAGACACTCCTTTGTATGAGCTACGCAACATTACAGAGGCAGTACGGAAGATAGCCGGAAACGGTAAGGGCGCTCGCATCTTCGTAAAGGATGAGGCTGCCAATGCATCAGGCAGCTTCAAGGCGAGGCGTGCCTCCATCAGCGCCTACGAGGCCCATAAGAAAGGCTACAAGGGCATAATCGCGGCTACAAGCGGCAATTATGGAGCCGCCGTCGCTTCCCAGGCTGCCCAGCGAGGCCTCAAGTGTATAATTGTCCAGGAAGTCTACGATAGCCGCGGAGTCGGGCAGCCAGAAATAATAGAGAAGAGCAGAGCTTGTGAGGCCTATGGCGCCGAGGTGCTGCGTCTCTCCGTTGGCCCAGAGCTTTTCTACGTTCTCCTGCGCACACTAGAAGAGACGGGGTACTTCAATGCTAGCCTGTATACTCCATTCGGTATACGCGGCGTGGAGACCCTGGGGACAGAGCTCGTGGCCCAGGTACGGGATCGCTGTGGCAAGGATCCAGACGCTGTGGTCATAACCCACGCCGGCGGCGGTAACCTGACAGGTACCGCCCGGGGCCTTAGCATAGCCGGAGCCAAGAACACCCGTGTGGTGGCCTGCTCGGTTGACCTGGGCGGCCTTCACATGGCCTCGGATCACGACTTCAACCGCAAGTCATTTACAACCGGCCACACAGGCTTTGGAATCCCCTTTGCTACCTGGCCCGATCGCGTCGATGTACCAAGAAACGCAGCCAGATCGCTTCGCTATATGGACGAATATCAGCTAGTCACCCAGGGAGAGGTCTTCTACATCACCGAGCTTCTTACCAAGATGGAAGGCCTCGAGCGCGGGCCTGCAGGTAATACCAGCCTGACAGCGGCTATTACCCTGGCGCGCCAGATGGACCGCGATCAGATTGTTGTGGTGCAGGAAACCGAGTACACGGGGGCGGGCAAGCACCACAACAGCCAGCTGTCTTTTGCCAGGGAGAACGGTGTAGAGGTGCGGCGCGGCGATCCTGCAGGGAACGTTCCAGGCAAGGCCATCGTCATTCCAGAATACCTTGACCAAGTACGTGGCAGGGTGCAGGACATGGACAAGCTACGCCTCTCCTATCTTAAGAATGCGGCAAAGGCGCATCCAGTCGAGAAGTGGCTTGAAGCCGACTATTCTTTCCTTGCCGAGGACGTAAAGAAAGACGTCTCTTGGGTCAAGGACTCTGTACAGACTCTGAATCAATAAGAAAGCCACTTACCGAACATGATGGAGGGTACCATGACTGAAGACAGGATAGCACGCTTTGACAAGCGGCATGTCGAATTAAAGAAGATGAGTGATGCAGAGCTCAAGGAGCGTTTCTGGAAGCTCTGCAATCAGGTGGTAGAGCCAATAGTGGATCTTGCAAAGACGCACACGTCCCCTTCTATAGAGAGGTCAGTGCTTTTGCGCATGGGGATCGATTCCGTATCGACGCATGCCGTGGTCACACAGGTTCTTGAAGCTGGTCTCCTTGGCAAAGGCGCGGGGCATGTTGTGCTCAAGGTCATGGAGAAGATGAGCCTGGATGCTCAGGGCGCGGCCAAGGCGATAATCGAGGACAAGGCTGTTCTCAACGGTCTGTTTTAAAGAGGAAGCAGCAAAATGACACAGAAAGAACTCGACCCTACAAAAAAGCTCGATATTGAAGAAATAATGGATGGCCTTGAAAACTACCATCCTCCCCGCAAGGGATGGACATGGCGTGAGGTTCCCAAGGAAGGCGTCGACATGGGGCCCTTCCACTACCGCAACATGTCAAAACCCTTAAAGAGGAGCATTGGACTTCCTGCTTCAAAATACTTCGACCACATAGATCCTCAGCCATCATGTGTCGTCACAACAGAAATTGCCTCTGGTCGTTTCGAGGATGACATCAGGCGTATGCGCATGGCCGCCTGGCATGGAGCCGACCACCTGATGGTTATTCGAACCACCGGCCAGAGCCACATAAATGGCCTGATGGAAGGCACCCCGGAAGGTACCGGCGGCGTTCCAATAACGCGCAAGCAGATACGGGCAAGCCGCAAGGCCTGTGACCTCATAGAAGCCGAAGTGGGCCGGCCAATAAACTTCCACAGCTATGTATCGGGAGTAGCCGGACCGGAGGTGGCCGTCCTATTCGCCGAGGAAGGTATCAACGGCGCACACCAGGATCCCCAATACAATGTGCTATACCGCAACGTCAACATGTACCGTTCCTTTGTTGACGCCGCAGAGGCCAAGAAGGTGATGGCCGGTGCAGAGATCTTCCAGATAGATGGAGCGCACAATGCCAACGCCACGGCTAAGGCCGGCTGGCTTGTCATGCCTGAGTTGATGGTCCAGCACGGCATCAACTGTGCATTCTCCGTGGCATCCGGCATGGACAAGAGCCTCATTGGCCTTTCAACGGTGCCGCCAGACTCTCCGCCTGCTCCCAAGCTTTGGTACGACCTGCCATACGCGGTAGCCCTGCGCGAACTCTTCTCCGAGTACAAGATGCGGGCTCAGCAGAATACGCGCTACATAGAGGCAGACATAGAAGAGGCGGTGAGGACCCATACCATAGACACTCTTATATCGATGCTGACGAGCGCCGATATCCAGAGCACCATTACTCCAGACGAGGGGCGCAACGTTCCCTGGCACTACAACAACATACGCGGCGTCCAGACGGTAAAGCAAACATGGGCGGCTCTTGATGGCATCAAGGAGCTCTTGAGTCTCAACATGGCTGGCCCCTTGGGAGAGATGTCACGGGATCTCAAGGAGCGTGCCGTCGCCTTCCTGGAGGAAGTCCTGGAGAGCGGCGGCTATTTTGCGGCGGTAGAGAAGGGCTTCTTCGTAGACTCAGGCAAGTATCCAGAGCGCAACGATGACGGCATTGCCAGAGACGGCAAGGGCGGTGTGGCCGCTGGTACCCTGGTCCTCCGTGATGCAGACTACATGGCTCCCGTGTGTGACCATTTTGGCAACAACAAGCTGCCCGCTGGTACCAGGAAGGCCTGCGATGCCATTGGCGGCTGCACGCTCTGTAAACCAGAGAAGATTGTGTATATAGACGAACTCGACCCAGAAGACAACGCCAATGTTCGTCTTGAGAAGACACTGCCCTACCGCAAGGGAGACCTGCTAAAGCCTGAGGTGGAGTGGGCCGGTGACGGAACAATACTCTTGCAGTTCCTTGTGCCCGACTCAGAAGACATAGCCCGTGAGGCAGGCCTGGAGATGGCCCGCAAGCTGGGGCTTCTGGAACCAGAGATTATAAACCTCCAGGTGATGCATCCCGCCGAGGGTTGCCTGATCGAGGTCAAGGGCAAGGTAGCCTTTGACGTCAAGAAATCAGAGCTTACAATTCCTGTCAAGGAAGAGATGCTTTCCGAGGATGAAATACGTGAAGTCGTAAAACGGCTTGGTATCAAGGTTGTTGCCGGCACCGTCGGCGAGGACGAGCACTCGGTAGGCATGCGCGAGATCCTGGACATAAAGCATGGCGGCATAGAACGCTACGGTGTCAAATACAATTACCTCGGTACGTCTGTTCCTGTGAGCAAGCTGGTAGACGCGGCGATCGAAACAGGGGCACAGGCCATACTGATATCCGCTATCATCAGCCATAATGATGTGCACCGTAGCAACATGCGCAAGTTAGCCGAACTCTGTAAGGAGAAGGGCATACGTGACAAGATAATTCTCATAGCCGGAGGCACCCAGGTTAACCGCGACATGGCCAAGGAAACAGGCCTGGACGCCACCTTCGGGCGGGGCACCAAGGGCATACATGTTGTCGACGCCATAGTAAAGACACTGAAGACCAGAGGGCTTGTGTAAGCAATTAAAAGACAAGGTCCTGGATTGAAGGAGAGCACTGTGCCAGAACGCATCGACATCCTGACCATTGAGGTTGGATCGACCATCACCAAGGCCAACGGCTTTAGTTTTCTGTCCCAAGGTGGCTTTGTCCATCTGGCGCAGGGCTTTGCCAAGACCTCGGTAGATTCCGGTGATGTTGGCATAGGTGTTGCAGAGGCCATAGCCAGCCTTGAAACTGGCTATGGCTCCTCCCTTGGCGATGCCGAAACATTTGTTAATAGTTCTGCTGCCGGCGGCCTACGAATGACGGTGCACGGTCTTACCTACAGCATGACAGCCCGCGCTGCCCACGAGGCTTCCTTAGGTGCGGGTGCCATAGTCAAAAAGGTGACCGCCGGAGCCCTCGAGTCATGGGAGCTCGATGAAATTCGAGCCATCAAGCCCAATATAGTCCTCCTGGCAGGCGGGGTAGATTACGGTGAGAAATCGGTGGTTCTCAAGAACGCCGAAAAGCTGGCAGGACTAGGGCTGGGTGTACCCGTCGTGTATGCAGGCAACGTGGCTCTCCATGTGCCTGTTAGGCAATTGTTCAGGGATGCCGGAGTCGAGCTAATAATAGTAGACAATGTCTTTCCTGAGGTGGATGTACTCAATGTCGACCCGCTCAGACATTGTATCCATGAAGTGTTTAGCCGCCACATCATACACGCACCAGGCATGGAGAAATTTGCCGGCATGAGCCGCTGGGGTATTCTTCCTACCCCTGGCGCGGTGCTGCGGGGAGCCGAACTGTTTACCGAGGCTCTTGGTGATTGCCTCGTCTTCGATGTTGGTGGAGCTACCACCGATGTGCACTCCGTTACCGACGGCAATCCTGAGTACCAGGCAATGGCTGTAGAACCAGAACCCCGATCCAAGCGCACGGTAGAAGGTGACCTGGGTGTCTTTATAAATGCCGCCAACATCGCTCAGATGATAGGCGATGAAGCCTGGAGCAGCCGCATGGGTGACCTGCGAGCCATGCCAACCACCGAGGCTGAGCTGGCGTTGACAAGCTGGCTATGCTCCCGCGCCGTAGAGGTAGGAGCCAGGAGGCATGCGGGCCGCATATCAGACCTGTACACACCAAGCGGCAAGAAGAAGATTGTCAAGGGCAAGGACCTGAGTGCCATAAAATGGGTTGTCGCCACAGGCGGTGCCTTGACTCGTGTACAAGGCGCGGCAGACTGCCTACGCTCCATCTGCGTGGGGCCAAAGGAATACCTCTTGCCTCCGCAAGAAGCCAGAATTCTCGTAGACAAGGATTACCGTTTTTCGGCCCTGGGAACAATAGCCCAAGCCTACCCAGCGGACGTGAAGCTGACCTTCCAGGCATGGGTTGCCGCTGAATTGTCCAGAACAGAGAATGGAGACACCTGATGACTAGATACACAACACCCAGGTTGGAGATTTACCCTAAACGCATACAATCAAATGCCAAGGCTATTGTGCAACTATGCGAGGCTAATGGCGTAGACATTGCCATGGTCACCAAGGTGAGCATGGCTCACGAAGCTGTGGTCCAAGCCCTCGAGGAAGCCAAGCCCGGCATGATAGCTGATAGCCGCATAGCAAATCTGCGTAGCATAGGCCGGATGGGCCTTAGCGTGCCTAGATTGCTTCTACGATTACCCGGATTATCCGAGCTTGCCGATGTTGTAAAAGATTCGGAGATAAGCCTTAACTCGTCGCTTGCCACATTGAAGGGACTTTCAGGCGAGGCCTTGAAGCAGGGCGTCAGACACAAGGTCATAGTGATGATTGATGTTGGCGACCTTCGTGAAGGCGTGTGGCCCGAGCAGGCGCCAGGCTTGCTCAAGGAAGCCGCCATGCTCAAGGGCATTGAGATACTGGGCCTTGGCTGCAATCTGGCCTGCTATGGTGGTGTGATTCCAAGTGCTGATAACATGCGTACCCTTGTAGAGGTACGGGACCAGTGCCGCACGATGAGTGGTCTGGAATTAGCGCTACTGTCAGGAGGTAACAGCTCCAATCTACCCCTTCTGGCCTCAGGAAAGATGCCTAAGGAAATAAACCATCTTCGTATCGGCGAAACCATAGTACTCGGACGCAATGTCATAGACCGTAGCCCATGGCCGGGCACCAGGCAGGATACGTTCCGGGTCGTAGCCGAGGTCATAGAGCTAGAGCGTAAACCTTCCATGCCCATAGGCCTGCGTGGCCAGGATGCCTTTGGAGGCCTGACAGATTTTATAGACCGTGGGATGCGCAAGCGCGCCATCTGCAGCATTGGTCGCCAGGATGTCGTAGTCGACGGAATAGAGCCAGAAGACAAAGGCATCATCGTGCTCGGTGGCAGTTCGGATCATTTAATCCTGGACGTTGAGGATGCCGCTGTGGACTTAAAGCTTGGTGACGAAGTCGCCTTTACCCCTGGTTATGGAGCCCTGTTGGCCCTTTCCACTTCGCCTTTTGTGTCTAAAATAGTCATTGAAGAGTAGACCATGTTGTACCAGACGCACGCCAGGATTCACCTCGGTAACATACGATCTAATATAGAGGGCATCAGGGCCGCCGTCGGGCCTGGTCGGAAGATACTCATAGCTGTCAAGGCCAATGCCTACGGTCATGGAGCCGTTGCTGTATCCAAGATGGCCGAGGCTAGTGGCGTCGACTGGCTCGGCGTGGCTACCGTCCCCGAGGGGCTAGAGCTACGCAGAGCCGGAATAAGACTGCCCATACTTAAGTTTAGTCCAGTCTTCCCCGAAGAAATGGTGGCGGCTTTTGAAAACAATATGTCAGTTACCGTCTGCGATAAGGATAACATCGACGAGGCTCAGCGTAGCTGTGCGGCTGCTGGTATTCAGGGCAGGGTGCAGCTCAAGATTGACACGGGCATGGGGAGGATTGGCTGCACGGTACAGGATGCCCCAGAGCTGGCTGCCTATATCGAGAAGCACAGCCCGGCGCTCAGGCTGGAAGGAGCCTTCACGCACCTTCCTTCCAGCGATGAAGGAAACCCAGATTATACCGCCTCACAATGTGCTAGATTCGAAGCAGTAGTCGATGCGATACACGCGGCTATAGGGCGCAGGCTTGAACTCGTGCATTGTTCAAACTCAGGAGCCGTTCTGGGACACATGGCTGCCTGGATGGACATGGTGCGTCCCGGCATCATGGTATACGGCCACTATCCCGATGAAGCCACTCCCCGCAGTATCAAGCTACTCCCGGGGATGAGCATTCTGACTCGCCTGTCATATCTAAAAAAAGTACAAGCAGGAACAAGCATAGGGTATGGCCGAACCTGGACAGCTCCCCGCGACACATGGATAGGTACAATTCCCGCGGGTTATGCCGACGGCTTCAATCGCCTCTTCTCAAACAAGGGACGAGTCCTCGTGGGAGGTTCATCCTATCCTGTGGTGGGTCGTATTTGCATGGATCAGAGCATGATAGACCTAGGGCCAGAGACAAAAGTCAGAGTAGGCGATGAGCTTGTCCTGATGGGGCGCAGCGGGAGCGAGGAGATTAGCTGCGAGGAATGGGCGAGGGTATTGGGTACCATCAGCTACGAGGTAACGTGCCAGATAAACTGTCGGGTTGAGCGTGTCTACGACCGATACTGATCCACATACCGTAATGGGCATTTGACAATGACCCCGCCTGGGTTTACTCTCGATGCGTTGGGAGAACGGAATGGAAGGAAAACTGAGAATTGGCATCATAATCTGCAATCGTTACAAGACATGCGCCGGCGGTAAGTGTTTTAGGGCTTTTAGAGACCGTGAAGGTGCCTTTTCGATTTACAAGGATACAGATGTAGAGATTGCGGGCTTTACCACCTGCGGAGGCTGCCCGGGTGGCAACATAGAGTATACGGGTGAGGAGATGGTCAAGAACGGCATCAGCGTCATCCATCTGGCCACAGGCCTCTTGGTGGGCTACCCGCCCTGCCGGAATATCGACTGCTTCGTCAACTTCATGGAAGAACGGTACAAGGTCAAGGTTGTGGTGGGTACCCATCCTATACCAGAAAAATACAAGCGTATACATGACAAGCTAGGCACGTGGAAGTCTCCGGGTTGGAGTACCAGGCTAGAGCCCGTCATGTCCAACCCCGAGATACGCAAGGCCTACGACTGATTTAGACTGCAGGTGTATCTTCCTCACGCCCAAGCCCACGCCTGCGCTTACGTGCTACTTCGACTACAAGCATGACCAGTGGAACCAGGTACAGGTATACAGCGAACAATCCTGAACCCATGGGCGCTCCAATAACTGCAAGTGGTACGACCATGGCTATATTCCATGGGACAAGGCCTGATAGCAGTATGCTGGTGCTGCCTATGGCCAAAGCCTTCTGTTCGTTGTGGCCACTAGGATAGACCTTATCCAGGAGCGGGGCCTGTAGGAATACCGCGAGAGTCTGTGAACAACCTATCGCGCTACACAGTACACCGCTGAGCATGGCTGAAAAAAATGAGCTTGTCTTTACTGCCAGCCTTTCAAGAAACTCCTGGTACCTAGTAAGGGCTCCGAGTTCAGTAAGTAGCGGTGGCAGGGCTCCCGAAAAGAAGATGATAAGCACGGGCTTGAGTATCGACAGTATTCCTCCACCATACAGAAGTTGCAGCTGGGGGTTTTCTATTGGCCTTGAGTAGCCAAAGATAAGGTCGCGCAAGGCCAGTAGAGGATCAATTTTCTGGTAGAGGACGGCAATACCGAAGGCTGCCAGGGTGCTTAAGAGTATGGCTCCTCGTAGCCGTAGTTTTGTAAAAACCGGCAGCAAGACCAGGACTAAAGGTACCAGCAGTATTGGATTGTCAAGCTTGAAGAAAGCCTCAAGCTCGTAGACAGCGTTTGCGTCTCTTGCATTGTACGGAAAGTAGCGGGACAGAACGGCATATACAAGCGCAGACAGTATAAAGGGGAGCGCCGATGAGCGGAACATGTTGCCTAGGTGCTTCTTGTGGTCAACCTGGCTAAGGCTTGCCACCAGCACGGCACTGGAAGATAGCACCGAGGCCCTGTCCCCAAAATAGATACCCGACAGGATGGCTCCTCCTGACAGTAGCGGGTTTACCCCCGCGGCGCTACCCAGGGTGAACAGCATGACTCCCATAACACTGGCCGTGCCGAATGACGAACCAATGATAAACGAGAAGCCTGAGCACAGCAGGAAGACAAAGAGCAGGAACAGAGGGGGATAGATGATGGAGAGACCCTTGATTATCAAGAGAGCCATCAGTCCACTTGAACGCCAGGCGGCACTCATGATGCCAATCAAGAGGAGCACGACAATGACTATCATTGACCTGCGTATGCCTGGATTGACGACCCGGAGTAATCTAGCAAAGGGTATTCCACGGCGCAGACCGTAGCCAAAGAACAATAAAAGACCGGCCAGCACGGCGTATATCATGGGCAGACCCAGGAGGGCGCATAGTAAGAGGCTGGCAATAAAAATAATGACTATGAGGCTGAGCATTGCGCTAGTATAGCAGAAGTATGGAGCTACTCAAGTGCCAGTGCGCGCCTGCGGGTCAGGCTGCTTCGGGCTTTGGCCTCCTCGTTCGCTGCGCTCACTGTGCATCCTTCACGCAAGGATGAGAAGATCCAATTCTGTCCAATCACCGTCCGGTGTGGTACTATTACTCATGAGGTAAACAGAACATGAAAAAGAATGACATAGGACTCATTGGACTAGCCGTTATGGGCCAAAATATAGTGATGAATCTAGCCGATCATGGATACAGGACAGCCGTTTTCAACCGTTCTCCTGAAAAAACCAGACTTTTTATAGAAGAAAGTAAGACTGCTGCAGTCATACCTGAGAATATAGAGGCCCACTTTACTATCGCTGACTTTGTTCATTCCATAAGCAGGCCTAGAAGAATACTTATGATGGTAAAGGCCGGAGACAGTGTCGATGCAGTCATAGAGAGCCTGCTTCCCCACATAGAGCCGGGTGACCTGGTCGCGGATCTGGGTAACTCATTCTTCGAGGATACTGTGCGTCGAGAAAAATATCTTGCAGAAAAAAGTATTGTTTTTGCTGGAGTCGGTGTCTCCGGAGGGGAAGAGGGAGCCAGGCATGGCCCTTCTATCATGCCCGGAGGTAGCGCTACAGCGGCCGGGCTACTTGAACAGGTTTTAACAGCAATAAGCGCCGAGGTCCTCGAGAAAGATGGAAGTATTGCAAAATGCTGCAGCTGGATAGGTTCTGGCGGCTCAGGGCATTTCGTTAAGATGGTGCATAACGGCATAGAATACGGTGATATGCAGATAATATCAGAAGCCTACAGCCTGTTGACGTCAAAGAAGGATGATTCTGGTTTTATACTTTCAAATAAGCAGGCATCAGATGTCTTTGCCCACTGGAATAGCGGGAGCCTCGCAGGCTTCCTTAACGAGATTACTTCAGAGATCCTCAAATACCGTGAACAGGACGGCAGCTACCTCATAGACTCGATTCTTGACGCCGCCGGGCAGAAGGGCACCGGGAAATGGACCGTAGAAGAAAGCTTCAATCATGGAAGACCCCTAACTGTTATAAGTGAAGCCGTCTATGCACGCGCACTATCATCTCTTAAGGAGCTCAGACTGGAAGCTCAAGATCTACTAAAAGGCCAGACACTTCCTTCAGATTTTGGCTCTGAAACTGATAAAGAAATAATATCAGATCTTGCAGATGCGCTTCTGGCATCAAGGATTATTTCCTATACCCAGGGATTCTCCCTTATTACGGCAGCATCGGAGCAGTACGGCTGGAAGCTCAGGCCATCCACTATAGCTGAAATTTGGCGCGGAGGATGCGTAATAAGATCAGCGCTTCTCTCACCTATAAACAACGCGTATCGAAAAAACGAAAAACTAAGATCAATACTTTTTGATGAATACTTTTCTACATTGATGTTTGGGCTCCAGGGAGGCTGGCGAAGAACCGTGGCTAGGGGCATACTGTGGGGTATTCCTCTTCCTGGAATGAGTTCAGCCCTCTCGTATTTTGATGGATTTAGAACAGGAAGACTGCCTGCAAATCTTATACAGGCTCAGCGGGATTATTTCGGCGCTCATATGTACGAACGGGTAGATCGTCCCCGTGGGGAGTTTTTCCATACGGATTGGACCGGCCGCGGAGGCCAGGCTTCATCGACGGCATATACTGTCTAAAGAGGTAGGGTTGTGATAGAGCTCAAGGTGCTTGATTCTGTGTTTGAGATATCAGACTTTACCTTTAAACGACTGTTATCAGTCGGCTCTGCTGGGAGTGCGGCACTATCATTCGGATCAACGTATAGCAGTATATTTAAACACTGGAAGAAGATGGTTTCTACTTCATCAACGCTACCGGCTTTCTTTCCCGTCGATGAGCGGGTAGTCGATATAGATGATCCTGAGAGTAATTGGGGTACATTCAAGAAGCTTTTCTTATCGGATTGCGGCAGCGATAGCGACTTAGAGAGACATCCTGAAACAGTTGAGGATTATAGAAGAATTCTATCGGATTATTTTGCAGCTTTCCCGGTATTTGACATTACCTTTCTGGGCTTAGGTTCTGACGGTCATACTGCAAGCCTCTTCCCTGATACGTGCCCGGCGGAATCTGATAATGATTGGAAGGCAGAGGTTCTTCAAACCATGGCCCCGTTTAATCCACACCTGCGCCTAAGCCTGGGACCGGAGCTGATAGCTGCGTCAAGGCAGCTCATCATGGTTGTTACCGGAGAAGCAAAGAAAACCATCCTTCAAAAATATTTAATCCAGCTTTCTGAGATGGATTCAATGCCAAAGGATTCCCCGCTTCTGCCTCCTGTAAAAATTGTTCGCCGAAGAGAGAATCTCTCTCTAAACACCCTTGTTTTAGCCGATACAGATGCGGCTTTAAGCCTTTCTGTAGCATTAAAAGCAGGGTATATACAATGATCCAAAAAAACTCAGCCATAGTAATACTTGGGGCATCAGGAGATCTTGCCAGACGAAAACTGATTCCGGCTCTGTCGGTTCTGCGAGAGCAGAATCTTATAAGCCCGGATTCAGTAATAATAGGAGAGGGAAGATCGGAGTTTTCCGACGAGGAATTTCGCTCGAGATTCCAAGTATGCTGCGAGTTCAGCGAGCAGCTTTTCTATCACCGAGGCGTCCCCGGCTTAAAAAAGTTAATCTCCGAGAAAGGTAGCTTTGATCAAACAATAATTTTTCTCGCGCTTCCCCCGGCAAGCTATGAAGGAAAAATTGAAGAGCTTTACCATGAAGGCTTTCGTGATGAGGTTAATATAGTCATAGAAAAACCCTTTGGGAGGGACTACGCGAGTGCTCGAAAACTCAATGACGCAATTCATAAATTCTATTCAGAAAAACAAATATTTAGAAGTGATCATTATCTGGCCAAGGAAGCTGTGCAGAATATACTGATCTTCAGGTTTGCCAATTCAATTTTCGAGCCTTCCTGGAACAGCAACTATATTGAATCAATCCAGATAAGCGCTTTCGAATCATTAGGGGTAGAAGAGAGGGGCAGCTATTTTGACCATTCAGGCTCAATCAGGGACATGGTACAGAACCACTTGTTCCAGATGCTGTGCCTGGTAACAATGGACCCTCCGGTAAGCCTGGATCCGGAAGACATCCGCAGCCAAAAAATAAACATCTTGAAGGCTATTGAAATTGAAGAAGTCAGCCGGGGACAATACTCAGGATACCTCGAGGAGAAAGACATCGAACCCGCCTCAACAACCGAGACCTGGGCGGAGATTAAACTAAAAATCAACAATCATCGCTGGGCTGGAACTCCGGTCTACATCAGAACGGGAAAGGCTCTTGATCGTAAGGGGACAGAAATAGGTGTAAGGTTCAAGAAGCGCCCCCATGCTCTGTATAACCCGCCAGAAGGAACAGCGGCAAATGAAATAATTTTTAAAGTTCAGCCAGCCGAAGGAATTGTCTTGCAACTCACCGGCAAGAACCCCGGAATGGATCTAGAGTTGGCGCGCACCGACATGGCATTCTGCTATACCAGCAGCTTTAACAAGAGGATACCCGAAGCGTATCAGAAATTGCTTTTAGACGCGCTCAAGGGTGACAAAACCCTCTTTGTAGGTGCCGATGAAACAGAGCTAGCCTGGCAGAAACTTTCTGGACTGCCGGATGCAGGAGAGCTTGTACGCTATGAAAGAGGAGAAATCCCTGCGTCAATATTCGGAGACATCTGGATTGATTTTGAGAATTACGTTGGATCATGCTGAGTGTGTGCTACTTGTCGTAGAGAGAAGAAAATGAAATACCTGTTCGCTCCTGTTCTGGCAATCCTGCTATTCACAGCCTGCACGACAGAATGGCAGGGTGAAGACAGAGAATTCCGTGATGATATGCGGGTGTTCGTGGAAGGTATCAGTGGGTATGCGCGAGTGCTTAACTCCGATTTTATTATTATTCCACAGAACGGCCATGAGCTACTGACATTAAACGGTATAGCTGAAGGACCCGTGGCCTCTGAATACATAGCCGCCATCGATGGGGTTGGTCGAGAGGATCTCTTCTATGGCTACGACAGTGACGATAAGCCAACGGCTGCGGTAGATAGTGAGCCTATACTTGTATTCATGACCCTGGCGGAAAGCCTGGGGGTACAAGTCCTGGCCACCGATTACTGTTCTACCCATACAAATATGAACGATTCATACGCACAGAACAATGCAAAAGGTTATGTATCCTTTGCCGCGCCAAAGCGAAACTTGGATACCATCCCTAGCTACCCAAGTGCTCCGTACAATGTTAATACCGGAAGTATTAACACGTTGGGAGATGCCAAGAACTTCCTCTATCTATTAAACCCTTCTTCATTTGCTTCAAAAACAGCTTATTTGAGCGCACTTGCTTCAACAAATTATGACCTCATTATAATGGACCTGTTTTTTGAGGACGGCGATGGCAATGCCATGGCTCTTAGCTCTGCCGAACTGGCCCCGCTCAAGACGAAGGCAAACGGTGGGGCTCGGCTCTTGATATGCTACATGAGCATAGGAGAGGCCGAGGATTACCGGTATTACTGGCAGGATTCCTGGAAGCCTAAGAAACTACAATGGCTTGCCAAGGAGAATCCACTCTGGAAGGGAAACTACAAGGTGGAGTACTGGCATCCGGATTGGCAAGCACTTATCTACGGTAATCCCACGGCGTATCTAGATAAGATCATGGCTGCCGGGTTTGACGGTGTCTATCTGGACATAATCGACGCCTATGAGTTTTTTGAAGAAAGCTTCCTCTGAGTTGTAAGCAAGCAGATTCGTTCGCTATAGATGGCTTTCTCTAACCCCTAGCTCATCGCTCCTAGCCAGAGCGAGAGCAACGGCTCGAGCTTAGTCTTGTCTCGAGTACGGATATTAAAGCCAACAAGCCTGCAATGTTCGCCTAACGCTTGGTATGCGGCAAAATGGCCGCCATGCTTCGTTGCGGCTCTATCCATCTCTGCGATGAAACGCTTTGAGTTGTACAAGCTATCTACGAGCTCCTCAACGCCCTTTATTATATCGAGTTCGGGGGCTGAGAGGCTGGCGGTTTCCAGCACTTCGTAGGGTGGCCGTGTCTGGAAGAGTGCAAAGTCTAGACTTCGCTCGCCGGTGATCATTTCCATGGTGCCTGTACAGGCCTTGTCAGCCTTCTCCCGGAGTGTCGTCCCCGGTAGGCCCTTCAAGAAACCAAGCTGCAGTTGGTCGGGCTTAAGAATCATGAGCTCGTTAAAGGATTCACCTATGTCTATGATGCTCTCACCTGGTAAGCCCGCTATCAAGTCAAGATGTACATGCACCGTGGCCAGGCTCAAGAGCCGCCGTATAGCCTCACGTTCGCGGGGCCAGTCTCCACCCCGTTCTATGGCTGTACGTGTCACAGCATGCACAGTCTGCACTCCTAGCTCAAACTGGAATAATCCATCAGACGCGTTGGCAAGAAGAGCAAAGTCTTCGATTTCAAGGAACAGGGGATGTACCTCGAAGTGGTAGCGCGTGGGGCCATCTGCATGTTCACGTATAATATGACGCCATATCGCACGAGCTCTTTTAGGATGAGCATTGAAGCTACGGTCTACGAATTTGACTAGGAAAGGCTCGTGTCTTGCGATCCGTTCAATCTCGGCTATGACGGTATCCACATCCTTCTCGTCAAGCTTCTGGTCATCGCGCGATGATAGGCAGTACGAGCAACGGAAAGGGCATCCTCTGCTCGATTCGTAGTAGAGGTAGTGTTTTTCAAGTTGTAAGAAATCATCGTCGGTATAGGGGAAGGGAACATCCCTGAAGGGTGGGTTTGGTGCATCAAGTTTGCGCTCAGGAAAGCCTGACAGGTCAAATCCATGCTCTGTGATTAGAGCTGCGGCCCCTTCGGCGGAGCCACGGACGACGAGGTCAATCTCTTTGTGCCTTGTGAGCCAATCGTCGGCACGATAGGCCGCCTCTGGTCCGCCCAAAACGAGGCGACAGAGAGGTAGGAGGGCGCGGACATCCGGCAGGATAGCGTCAAAATGGTCGGCGTTCCATATATAGCACGAGCCCATCAGCATATCGGGTGCTGTGGATGCAATGTCCCTCGTCAGTTCCATCCTGGGCTGGCTTATGTTGTATTCCCGTACGAGTATTTCTATATCAAAGGCACGTACCTTAGCCTCGCTTAGAAGAGCATTCCTCAGGTAACGCAAGGCAAGAGACGAGTGGGTATAGCGGGCGTTTATAGCCACCAGAAGAATACGCATGCAATCAGTATAGACGCGCGTAGCCTACGTGAGGAAGGGCTGCTGGAACCGAATCGTCGTACATGCTATTGTCATCATAAGAATATTCCAATGACTTTGCTTGAGCCTTAAAACAAGTATGTGCTTTTTCGGAGGATTATAATGTTCCTGATTTTTGCCATTGCATCCGCTAGCTTTTATGGTCTGGCAGATTTTTCTGGTGGATACGCAGCGAGCAAAAGCAAGGTGCTTCCCGTCATGCTCGTCGCTCAGATTTTTGGTTTTGCAACAGCATCGACAGCCTTGATAACCATGTGGTCGGGTTTGCCGAACGTAGTAGACATGCTATGGGGCTTCGCAGGAGGTCTTGCTGGTTTCTTTGGTATTATCATCTTATATCGCGGTATAGCTCTTGGTATCGTTGCCGTCGTTTCTCCTATTGCCGCCTTGTTGAGTTCAATCATTCCATTCGTCGTTGGCTTGGCACTCGGAGACCGCCCTGGCATTCCAGCGCTTATTGGCATAAGCCTGTGTTTGCCTGCCATCATACTCCTCTCCTATAGCCCTGCAAAAACAGAGTCTGATAAAAAGAGCGCTAAATCTTCTATACTTCATGGCCTTCTGTCGGGAATAGGCTTTGGGCTCTTCTTTGTTGCTCTATCTCGCCCTAGCAGCAATTCCGGGTTCTGGCCTCTCTGGGCTTCCCGTTCCGCAGCATTATCGATGGCGCTTATTGTGCTCTTGGTCAAGCGTGAGCCTCTGGTCATCAACAAAGGCGGCCGACTTACGGCGATGCTTGCGGGTATTCTCGATATGGTCGCAAATATACTCTTTGTTCTTGCCTCCCGCTATGGGATGCTTTCTATCGTGGGTATAATAGTATCACTCTACCCGGCACCAACGGTACTCATGGCTAGAATTGTGTTCAAGGAGCGCATAAGCCCAGTCAGGGCCATTGGTTTGGCTCTTTGTCTCGTTGGATTGGCCTTGATTAGCCTAAAATAGAATTGGAGTTGCGCAATAAAGTCATGTCACTGACTATGCTGTGGAAACTCAGGCGGAGATAGTACTGAAATCGTATCATAGATTCCATTCTATAATGCGGTCGAACAATGGGCTTAGCTTGTAATCATAGGAATAGCTATCAGTTGCCTTTTTCCTGCTGTCTAGGAGCCCTAGTTCGCAGGGGAAGTGTGTAAGGCTATAGAGTATACTGATATTAACCAATGATCTGATTGGCATCGTGTCTGGAGCTTCATATTCATCTAGAAGCATAGGGAAGGCTCTTAGGTAGGCGTCGGCTAGCGCATCTCCGTCTATCCAATCCCTGGCAAGCTTGCCTAGCAGATGTAGATTGAAGATAAAGCTTTGCTGAACGAGCCCAGGTAATATCTGGTAGTATGTTCTGCCAGTGTTCCAGCTTACCTCCCAGCCAAGAGCCAGGAATAAGGCGCGATACATTGTTACATACTTTTTATCTTCATAGATCTTGCGGCCTTTGTCTGTAATTGAGAATTTATGCTCATGCAGTTTTATCAAGCCCGCCTTCCTGATGATGAGCCTGCAATAATACAACAACCAAGCTCCTTGCTCTTGGTTAGGCCTCAGTATCTGGCGGGTCCTTTCATTATCATGACGGGGTCCGAATTCTTGATCCCACCACCTAAGCACCAGTGCTCTTGGAAGATTTCCTTTTGCTGTTGCCTTGACTGGACCTGATTCAAGCAGGAACCCAAGAAGAGCCATGCTTGCTTTAAGTTGCGGTATCGCAAGGAGGTCCTCCTGGGTTAGTTTTCCAGAAATTCGGCACAGCTGCTCTAAGTCGGAGGGTGTATCATAAAGAATACTATGCTTCTGTTCGGAGGAAATACCCAGGAAGTCGGTTACAGGAGCCTGCTGTCTGTTTTCATTGTGGTGGAGATGAATGCCTTAAGCTCTTCTTCAGAGCTGAAAAGTCTTTCTCCAACGTTATTCTGTATTTGTTGTATAAATTCTGATGCTAGATTTGTCTGGCCAGGGTTTACTCTAAAAGTCAGATCGGCGACTCCAAAAGAAGATCCAGTATCATGAGGCTCTGATTCGGTAGAAAATGGGAGTATCTTGCATTGTTTACCGAGGCAGCAGTGTTTGTATTTCTTTCCGGAATCACAGGGGCAAGGATCATTGCGTCCAGCTTTTTTCACTAAAAAATTATATGATAATTCATGTATTTTTGCATCAGCATGGTTTGATTTAAGCCGGTCAAGCAGAACCTCTGCTATGAAATCATGAGTTTTCCCGACAAAACAAACATGGCGTCCATGCTAACTTCTTGTGTAGGTAAGGAGATTGCCAAGATAGAAAAGACCGATACCAAAAAGAACGTGTTATTGTACTTTGTTTTTGCCTATGGCTTTTCATGGTTGTTTTGGATATCCCAAGCCTTGGAGGCACAAGGCGTATCTATTCCTCTAGGCTTTAGTAGGTTTCTTGCTAGCCCTCTTTGTCCCGCTGCATTCGGGCCACTTGTTGCAGCCCTCGTGCTTACTCTTATTAACGATGGCTGGAAAGGCATTGTTGCCTTGTTAAAACGTGGGATTTCATTGCGTTTCAATAAAGTATGGCTTTTTCCAGCCTTGCTTCTCCCGCTAGTAATCTTTGCTGGGTCTATTTTTATGGAAATATGGACTGGAACAACAGAACTAGACCTGTCTGTTATCTCAAACCCTTCATTTGCCATTGTAGGCTTTTTCGTTATTGTGGTTACAGCGGGGCCATTGCAAGAAGAGTTTGGCTGGCGTGGCTATGCCCTCCCTCGAATACAAGCACGCCATAATGCTTTGATTTCAAGCCTGATTCTAGGTGTACTGTGGTGGCTGTGGCATCTGCCGCTGGTTTTTATACCAGGCAAGTTTATGGTAGGCACTCTTGTGCTCTTTGCTGCTCTACTGCCTGTTATTGTACTTTCGTCTATCCTTTGCACATTGATTTTTAACAACACTAAAGGCAGTATTCTGGCGGCAATTCTTTTTCACTCTTCTATGAATTGGTCTATATGGGCCATGTTGCCAAGTATGAAGGTGAACGCCTCCATCATTGGCTTTAAAATATTATTTTTATCGTTGGCTGTGGCTCTTGTCTTGGCAATCTGGGGCCCAAGGAGATTAACGAAGCTTGTTGATAGCGTCTACTTTTGAATTGCTGCTAGTCTTGGCGTAGATGCGTGCTATGTGTGTTTTTACCGTGGCCTCCGAAATGAACATGGTCGCCGCGATTTCCTTATACATGAGACCTTGAGCCAAATAATCCATGGCTTCTTTTTCACGTTTTGATAAACCATAAGCATTCATATGCTCTTGGCTCATGTGTTTATAGGAGTGAAGCATAGAACCTGGTTTCGCTGTGCCGTAACTGAAGGGTAGCTAATTGCTATCCCCTGTTGGCTGTTTACTCCTCGATAGTATCAGTCTCTTTTTTTGCCCTGCTAGGCAAGAATGATGGCAACATTGCCTGCAGGTTGTCTTTGGCCGCTTTAACGAGTTGCCACAGCGCATCCTGTATTACTTTTTTTGTTGGACCATCTAATTCTTTAAGTGTCTTGCTCGCCGCCTTGAGGCCCTTGATCCAGTTGCCTGCCAGTTCTGGCAATGTCGTGGCCTCAGTAGACACGAGTATTTCGTAAAGTGCGTCTACAAAAAGCTCGCGATGAGCAGGCTCGAGTCCTCCTACCCAATCCTTGAGTGTGCGATCGACGAATATACTGCTATCGTTTACGTTTTGTACTGTTATGAAGTCGGCTCCTAGGAGGTTCCATGAGTATGGGTCGTGCTGCAAGAGACCCACTTGTCTGCTCTGTACGACGGTGTAATGCTCATGGTGCTCGAGCATCATGCCTATGATTGAACTCTGTGGCACAAAGGAGAACAGGCGTTCTTTAACTCGTGTGTAGCCATCACGGAGTAGGACTGGAGAGTCGAAACCGGGCCCGTCGTTATTGTATACAGACTGTATTCGTTTCTGGGTTCGACTGCCACAGAAGGCGGCGGCATAGACAGCAAGATTGCCGCCCTTGGAGTGTCCACCAAGACGCAGTTTTCCTCTGAGACCCGAAGCAACCCGCTCAAGATATGCCAGAGCCGCAGTCTGTGCCGGAACCGGTGAAAGGAAGCTCATGTTGAAGTCTTCCTTCCAGCCAACAAGCGTGAGGTCGGTGCCACGAAAGGCCAGGTACGCATGCTTGTCGCCTGTCAATATGGTCATAGCCGCGAACTGCTTCTCTTCCTCAATGTCTATTTCGTCGACATAGGCGCATAGTTTCATGTTCTTGAATCGCTCGGAGCCTGCGAGGGCAGAGATTAACTCTAAATCCCGTTTGTCCCTGATTGGCAAGTTCTTCAGGTTTGCCTCTGATAGTAAGGCGGCCGCTTCGGCTATGCTGATGCCAGACGTATCCAGTGTATCTGGAACGATACCACCCAGTGGCAGATAGGAAAGAACACTGAGGATTAGACTGTCAACAGCGTTGAAAGGGCTGTTATTCAGGCTTAAATCGCCACGCCAGCGAAGGTAGTCGAGTATGTCTGCCATATTCGTTTAAGCCTCCTCTTTATGGAGTCAATACTACTCTAATTTTTAATAAATCTCTAGATAGAGCCTCTTACCAAGCAACGCCTTCCTGTGCGTGTTCCTCTGTATAGAAAAAAAAGATTGCGCCCTTTAAGAATCGATCATATACTTTGCCTGTCGGATATTCTCGCTTCCGACTTACTGCTTGGTTTGCTTGGGTGTCCTTACCGGCATCGTCCGTAAACGAAGCTTAGTAAACGGCAAACGCCGATCTTACTGGGTGTTCGTATATGGAGGGCCGATGCAAATCCCCCCTTATTCGCGAATCTCCTCATCGAATGGTTGTTCGTCTTTGAACCACCGTGTCGTTGGAAGGAGGTGACGCGAACGTCAGTCTCATCGTTTTTTAAATCGGATTACACTCAAACAACAGATTACAGGAGGATTCCAAGATGATCCAAAGCGCACTAGCGTATGTAGCATTCCTTATTTTCTTCGCAGGCTTGCTCGTTTTCTTTGAGAAGAAGATGAAACTCAAGGTCTTCAAGTACATTCCAGCCATCGTCATGCTGTACTTCTTTGCCATGCTTCTTTCAACGTTTGGCGTGTGGAAGAAGACGCCCCAGATTAATGCGGCTTACAAGAGCCTCAAGGATAGCCTCCTCCCCGCGATGATATTCTTGATGCTGCTGCGTTGCGATCTTAGAAAGATAGCCAAGCTTGGTCCTAGGATGATACTAGGCTTCTTTGCAGCGACAATAACGATAATGATTGGCTTCGTTATTACATTTGCAATCTTCAAAGGCTTCTTCGAGGCCGGTAGCTGGAAGGCCTTCGCGGCATTGTCCGGTAGCTGGATAGGTGGAACAGGCAATATGGTTGCCATCCAGGGTGCTCTCGACGTGCCTGATGCCAAGATGGGTTATACGCTCTTGATCGATTCAATCAACTATTCTATGTGGGTTATGTTCCTTCTGTGGGCAGTCTCGTTTGCTCCTGCCTTCAACAAATGGACCAAGTCAGATTCCAAGGTTCTCGATGAAGTAGGCCTGAAGTTGTCAAAGGGCACCGAGAACAATCGTACCAATATCGAGTTCTTTGACCTTATAATGCTCTTGGGTTCCAGTCTCCTGGTATCTGCTCTTTCTATCTGGCTCGGTGGGATGATGCCCAAGAGTGTATTCTTCCAGAGCTCTACCTGGACCGTCCTCATAGCAACGACTGCTGGCGTACTATGCGCCATGACCCCCTTGGCTAAACTGCCAGGGTCAAGCCATCTGTCTAACCTGATGCTGTACACCATCGTTGGCTTGATAGCATCGAGGGCCAACTTTGCAGAGCTTACCCAGGCGCCTATCTATATAGTCGCCGGTTTCTGCATCCTCGGTATCCACGCTATCCTGCTTACACTGGTTGCCAAGCTACTCAAGTTGGACCTGTTTACATGCGGCGTCGCCAGTCTTGCAAATATTGGTGGCGTGGCTTCTGCGCCTATACTTGCGGCCGCATACGGCGAAGCATTGGTACCGATTGGTGTGCTTATGGCCTTGATGGGCTATATTGTCGGTACTGGCGGTGGATTAATCGTCGGAAAGATACTTTCCATCCTATAATCGTATATACTGCTGCGCTCGCGCTATTGTCGCAGGGCGCAGCAATTTATATCCGCATTATGGAGGTGGCCGTGTACGATCCGTCTTCGATATATATTGTTGGTAACTCCAAGACCAATAACGAGAATGCCATCACGACGTTGTACAACTCGTTCTATATTGGCTTTGTGCTTGATCCATCAAGCGGCCTTATTAGCGATGTCAGTTGCTCTGCGACCATCAGGACTACCGACGAATTTGTAAAATCGTTGTTTGTAGGAAAGGTCATGGGGCGCGATGAAGTATCTCTCACTGAAGAGATCAAGCGTCGATATCACGGATCGTCACAGAAGGCCATCATAGTTGCTTACAAGGACGCTGTTAAGAAACTAACGGAGATACAGGCCCGACTAGGATAGTAGGTATCCATTCTGGGCCCCGCTCCACTGCTCCCTCGCCGCCACGCGACGGCCGGGAACCCGGAAGGACATGTGTGATGAAGATAAAAGAAGTGCGACTCGGCAGAATCTCAGTACCGCTCAAGAAACCGTTCAAGACGGCACTACGATCCGTTGAGAGCGTAGAGGATGTTATAGTCGAGCTCCATACCGATACTGGAGCCGTAGGATATGGCGAAGCGCCCCCAACGGGCGTCATCACCGGAGACACCACGGGTGCCATAATCGGAGCCATCAACGACCATATTGGCAAGTCTATCATCGGACTCGATGTAGACAATATGGAAGAGATCATGGCGCGCATAGACGCGGCTATTATCCATAACACCAGCGCCAAGGCTGCCGTCGATATAGCGGTATACGATCTCTTTGGTCAGCTCTGTGGTAAGCCCTTGTACCGGCTGTTTGGTGGCTATCGCAAGGAAATAGTCACCGATATAACCATCAGTGTCAACGATGCCGAGCAGATGGCAAAGGATGCGGCGGAAGCTGTTGCCCTGGGATACAAGACTCTGAAGATAAAGCTTGGCAAAGACCCTTCAAAGGACTTGGATCGTATGAAGGCTATACGTGCGGCAGCTGGCTACGACGTGGATCTTCGTGTCGACGCCAATCAGGGTTGGAAGCCTAAGGAAGCCGTACGCCTGATCCGCAGCATAGAAGATGCGGGTTTGGCTCTGGAGCTTGTTGAGCAACCAGTAATAGCCCACGATCTGGAAGGTCTTAAGTACGTTACCGACAACGTCTCGGTTCCTGTAATGGCTGACGAGAGTGCGTTCTCAACGCGGGACGCTCAGCGCCTCATGGAGTTACGCGCAGTAGACATCGT
>JAVEXO010000097.1:0-4819 GCA_034003955.1 Spirochaetia bacterium
CAGCGAGGATGACTATACATTAGGGAGCACCGCAACTGCTCGTCTGTTTGGCATGAAAGCCACAGTTAGGACGGCGCGTAGACCCATGGTAAAGGCATCGGCCCTAAGATAGAGGGGTATAGAAGCGCCTGCTTTAAGCGCAAAGTGCTGGCCCATCTGTATGACCGGGATGCCAACGCCAAGTTCTACATACGGGAACCAGAAATAGGAGTACGAGTAGTCATAGCGGGCCAGCATGCCTCCGGCAAGCAGGGTTGCGTCGAGGGGGCCAAGCGCGGCTCGTGCTCCGGCGCCGAGGGTAAGACCTAAGAAGCCTCGGTACCTGAACCAGTCGGCCGTAAAGGAAGAAGGTGACTGATATGCCATTCCCGCTCTCGCGACGAATCCTAAAGCCGCGCCTGTGGCTATGCCGAGTCTGCCTTCAAAGGCGCTGCCAGGAGCCGCGTCACAGCCAGGCTCAACACTTATGGTGCCGCCTCCTTCCAAGGATGCCTCAATGGACAATCCTGGCTCTGCCGACAAGGGTAAGAGTGAAACTAGCAGTATCATAAATGCGATAATGTGTATTCTAATCATTTAAGGCTTTAAAATGCCTCAATTATTGGGTAAATTCAAGCTCACGCCTCTTTCTTTGGTGTACCCTATTTGTAAATCGATCTGAAAGGTATTAGATGCGCAGGATATCTATGATGGTTCTGTCTACCGTGTTTGTGTTTGCATTTTCTTCCTGTGGACCCAGAGAGCCGCGGGGAATAAGCCTTGAACAGACACCACTCATATCGGGTGGCCTTGGTTGGGGCGTCGTATCGCTTTCGTACGTCAGGATACTGATGGAACCCTCCATCGACTCGGCCGACGTCGGTACGGCCAGGCGTGGAGAGCTGGGCAGGATACTGTCGCGTTCGCGCCGTTTCGGCTCAAGAGACTCAGGGCTTTGGTATCGTCTTGAGTTTGCCTCTGGCTCAGGCTGGCTACACGAAACGGCTCTGTCTATGTATCGAAGCGAAGCCGAGGCCAGGAAGATGGCGGAGGCTGGTAGGTGAGCCTTCCAGCCTCTTTAACATACATACTTCCTCCCATTGTTGGGGCCGGTATTGGTCTCTTTACTAACTGGTTGGCCATAAAGATGCTCTTTAGGCCCTTGGCCGAGCGCCGCTTGTTTGGGCTGCGCGTTCCTTTTACGCCGGGTATCCTGCCTCGAGAAAGGCAACGCATAGCGAGCTCCCTGGGCGACACCGTAGCCATAGACCTCCTTGACGAGAAGACTATTGCAACACGTCTTCGTAGTCCTGCCTTCAAGGATGCCATTGCCAAGGCTGCTACAGATTTTGGCAGGAAGGCTCTTGAGACGAGGCCAGTCGATATTGTATCTGCCATAGACCGTGGCGTGCTTGAATCATTACGTCCTGTTCTAGTAGCAGTCTTGGGTTCTCTTGCTTCATCGCAGGCCTTCTCAGGAGCCGTCATCGAAGGAACAGGAGCCGCGATAGAGGAAGCCCACGATATTCCCTTGTCAAACCTTGCAGATCCAGAGCTCATCGGGGGTCTTGCCAACGCTTTAAACCGACCAGAAGGTGCGTCCAGGGTGGCTGATACCCTGGCAGACGCCATAATGAGCGCTCTAGAGAGAGCCGCCAAGGATGGAAAGCGCCTCGCATCATTCATAGATCCTGAAACACTCAATAGTATAACGAGCAAGGTCGTTACTTCTGGTTACCCGGCCCTCGGTGATGCCGTGGATGGTTTTCTTTCAGACAAGGCTATGGTCGCCTCTATGGAAAAGGCTGGTGCTCGCATAATACGAAAGACACTCGACAGATTTAATTCTGTACAGCGCTTCTTCATAGGGCTAGGCCAGTATGACAAGGCTATAATAGAAAACATGCCGGCTACAATAGCCGACTTTTCTGAAGCCGTAGGCGCCATCATGCGGGAGCCTTCCACCAAGAAGGCCTTGATTGATAGAGTTTCCCAGACCCTTACGAAGGCCGCCGATAAACCCCTGTCTTCCTTTGCCTTCCTGTCCGACCCCGACTCCGGCGTTGAGGCTCGTGTGTCTCTGTCAGCCGTATTGCGTGATGCCTTCCTTGCCATAGAACCGGCCTCATTAGACGCAATCATCCCGGCTCTGCTTTCGAGGCATACTCTGGGTGATGTGCTAGACACCTTCCCTGACCTGGCTACTGGACTTGGCACGGCCTTGTCACGCCTGTCAGCCATGCTTGTGCGTCCGGCCCCGCACGATGAAGCCGGTTCAGCAGGCACGGCCCTGGGCCGGGCCTTTCTTGCAAGCTTCTCTCATGCCTTCTTTGAGCGTACTCGAAGCCTTCCGCTCGGAGAGACTCTGAATATAGACGATGAAGCGCTAGACATAGTGGCGAGTGCCGTCGCTACGGCTTTGTCTGAGCTTACGGTATCCGAGAGCGCAAATATGCTTGAGTCCATTGATATTCGATCCTTGGTTGTTGAAAAAATTGAATCCTTGGATATGATTGAAGTAGAGCGCATGATATTGCGTGTAGTAGACAAGGAACTGGGGGCCATAACGGTGTTTGGTGGAATCCTCGGAGCCATCATCGGCATGTTCCAGAGCCTCTTGTTCTTTCTGCGTTAGGCCACCACGCCGTGTTGGTCAGAACGGGATGAAAAAAATGAAGCATGACAAGAAGATTTTAATTGTTGACGACGACCAGGCCTGTATCGACTCCATGCAGAAGACGCTAGGAGACGAGTATGAGACGCATGTGGCGACGTCGGTAGCCGAGGCATTGAAACTGGCCGATGGATTAAAGCCTGACATTGTCTTCCTGGATATTGTATTGCCCGATGGTGAAGGCTACGAACTCTGTTCAAGCCTTAAGCGTTCAATGCAAAACCAGCCCCTGCAGATAGTGTTGATGTCAGACACAAGTGACAGCGATCGCATGGAAAGAATACTGGCCGTTGGCGCAGACGACTTCATCAAGAAACCTTTTGAGGATCTGGAGTTTCGTCTCAGGCTCAAGGCGGCCCTCATACGGCTCAGGGCCCAGGAAATGATGATGGATGAAAGGGAATTCTATAGGCAGGCGGTGAGGCAAGAGGAGAATCTGACAATAAAGCTACTGGACAGGCAACAGGGTCTCAAGGAGACGCTCGTCGATCTAGCCGGCAAGAAGGCGGGTATGGATCATGAAGACACCTCCTTGTCTACTACAGCCCGCTACGACGTCTTGACAGGACTACTTAACAGACACAGCCTATACGCCAGACTGGAACTCGAGGCCAAGCGTTCTGTCGAGGAGGGAACAGAGCTCTGCGGCATGATGATAGAGATTGGTGGGCTAAAAGAAATAAACGATTCATTAGGACACCGTGCAGGGGACGAGTTGCTCCGTGCCGCCGGTGACGCCCTGCACTCCTGTCTGCGACGCGAGGACTTTGCCGGGCGCTATGGCGGAGATTCATTCTTCGTCATACTGCCTGGCAGTGGATTCGATGCGGCACAGGCCATAGCCAGACGCATAGCTTCCACCGTGAAGGCGGAGATTGTTAGTGAAGGAGATCCTGCCATGTCTCCTCGTGTTGCCGTAGGGCTTGCCGTTAAACATGGAGGAGACACGGTTGCCATGTGGGTGGACAGGGCAGAAGCGGCCATGCGCAGTTCCAGTAGTCCTAGCGACTAAGCCTGCCTGCCACGGCGGCGCATAGATAGAATGAACCGGTCACCAGGAGTGGAAGCCTCTCTGCTGAAGCATGGGACAAGGCCGCCTCTAAAGCATCCTCTGTATTGTCTATGCGCTTGACAGAGAAGCCTTCGGCTACAAAGGCCTCTTCTATTTCTACCGTATCGCTTTCTTTAAAGGTGCCAGGTTTTGTTATGAATACCTCGGAGAAGACAGAGCGTAATACCCTGGCCATGGGGCGTGCCGGCTTGCCCTTGGCACAGCCAAAGAGCAGTATGCCTGCGCCTGGAAACAAGAATTTAAAGTCATCGCTGCAGGCTCGTACAGAGTCTTCGGTGTGGGCTCCGTCGAGGATTATGACAGGATTGCCAGGAATGATTTCGAAACGGGCTCTAAGCCTGGCACTGCCAATGCCACGGTCTATTGACTCCTCGTCGTATCCAAGAGCCTTGGCCACTATGGCTACCGTGGCTGCGTTACGAGCCTGTACGTGCCCTATCATGGGGCTGTGTAGTCTTAAGGGGTGATCGAAGAGGGTCCGTGTAGAGCCTTCTTTCCAGTGTACCGTTGCAACGCTTCCTTCCGGCGAAATAAGACAGTCATGCAGGGTGGCAACTTCATCGAGTATCATAAGGGGCGAGCCACATTCTAACGCCCTCTTTCTAAAGACATCGAGGGCGTCTGGACGTGTTGCGCTTGTAAAGACTGGCACGCCTGGTTTTATTATGCCAGCCTTCTCGTAGGCAATCTTGGGTATGCTGTCTCCCAGAAGCTCTGTGTGTTCCAGTTCTATGGGCGTTATTATGCAGGCTATGGGCATGACAACATTGGTAGAATCAAGCCTGCCACCCAACCCTACCTCTATGACGGCATCGCTACAGCCTGCCTTCCTGAAGCACAGGAAGCCAAGCATTGTCAGGAGTTCAAAATAGGTAGGGCTCTCGCCACCAGGAAAGTCATCCTCGGTCCTATTCTCCATGACGCTTGATAGTTCTTCTGCGCAGTCTAACAATATGTCGTTTGTTACGGGCTCTCCATCTATGGCTATTCTTTCTGTAAACGACAGAAGATGTGGTGATGTATACAGGCCGACTCTTTTTCCTGCCGCCTTCATTAGTGACGCAAGCATGGTGGCCGTGGAGCCCTTGCCCTTG
>JAVEXO010000098.1:0-4697 GCA_034003955.1 Spirochaetia bacterium
GACGGGACATGGTTCGACGATGGCTGGGAAGACGGGGTTCCTAGTTATCAGGAGCCGTTCGTTACTGGCACGAAACCTGAGTACTTCAGGTTCCTGTCACAAGATACCATAGAGACTATCTTCCAGGTCGGGGCCACTCTTGGCTGGAACAAGGATCTTGGGCGTACCAGGCTTATGCTGTCTATACGCTATCTCCTTGAAGCAGCCTGGAACAAGGATTTGTCCCCTGGAAAAAACAAGCTGTACCATTACTGTGGCCTTGAAGCCGCCTGGAGCCTGTAATGAAATATGTGAGATGGCATAGAGCAACAGACCTCGTCATGGCGTCGCTTGTACTTGCCCTGTGTATCGTTCCTGGGGCTTTTGCTCAGGCTAATCGCTTTGATTACGACGATGATGCGATCAGGGGCCTTCGCTACGCCGCATGGGAAGCCGGAACCATCATTGGAAGCGCGGCCAGCCCGTATTCCAGGTCTGACCTTGCATTAAGCCTGGACAGGTCAGCCTTGTTTACAGGAGAGCTATCAACGGAGGCTCGGTTGGCGCTTGAGCGCGTGGCTGTGATGCTCGCGTCCGGGTTCCAACTCGATAGCCTGGGTTTTGGTGCCGCTATAGGCGCTACTACGACGCTTGAGGCCTATCCTCGCCTCTATGGTGGCAAGGAACCGGGCACGTCTTGGGCATGGGCAGACAGGCGGCCGATATTGTCAATACCAATAGAGCTCGGCGCGCTTGGCGCGCTGTATGCCAAGTATATCGTCGATATACAAGAGGATCATAACACCATAGAAAGAATCGTTGATCCCGCGAACGACTCAAATTGGATAGAAAGCCTCGATTATGTAGACTATACCTTTCCATTTGAGTCATTTGTCGCGGCGGAGTATGGCCCCTTGTCGTTCTCTGTGGGTCGTGACAGACTGCGTTGGGGGCCTGGCCGGACAGGAACCCTCGTGTTGTCCGACGCTCCCGACTATTATGACTACCTGGATGCGGGCCTTGGTGGAGAATGGTTTTCATACCGATTTGCCAGAGTCTCCATTGATCCGTCGCTGCGACCACCAGGTGAAGTCATAGATGATGACGCTATGGCGGCCAAGAACCTGTTTCTGCACCGCTTCGAGGCTCTCCTGGGTGGCAGGGTCGCCTTGGCCCTGGTCGAGGGTTTGATGGTTGGTGGGGTGGAACCGGACCTGGCATACGCTAACCCCTTCCTCATACTGCATAACCGCTTCGCCTGGAATGCCACATTGTTTGAGTCGGCTGCCAGCGTTCTGGGCCTTGAACTGCGCTTCAATCCATGGCGATATATGGAGCTGTATGGCTCCTTTGCCATGAACCAGCTCCAGACGTCATACGAACGGGAGCGCTACGCGGGGGATGCTGAAGCCATACCTAACGCATATGCTTGGCTGGCCGGCGGAGAGGGTGCGTATCCATTCATGGGAGGATGGATACGGGCATCGCTTGAGTACGTCTTTACCAATCCATGGATGTACATACGAGAGAACAGGTTCACGTCGTTTACCTGGAGGCGACGCTTGACCTCCAATGTAGCCGGAGCCGACCAGCTCTGCGATTCATTCATAGGATATCGTTACGGGCCCGACGCAAGGGTGTACTATGGCGCTCTGGGCTGGGATGCCCCTGGTATGCTGTCTTTCCAGGCGAGTGTAGAATATGCCGAACGGGGGGAACAGGGTCTGTATACAGAATACAAAGAGGGTGACGCAGCCCTTGCCTTGACGACTCCTACAGGCATAGTCGAACGTAGTAGCAATCTTGGGTTTGAGGTTTCTTGGTGTCCCCGTCATGGTATTGATGTCTATGGGGCATTGGAGCTTAGATTCGTTGACAATGCTGGACAGCAATCCGGCGTGTCAGCCACGGTTTTGGACGGGCGCTTGGGATGTACAGTTTCCTTTCCAGAAGTAGTACGCGATGGCCGCGCTAGGGTGGGCTTCAAGGAATTGCCATGAGTTGTTCAGACAATAGAGAACGTGTCCTGTTCCTGTACTTACCAACCGGTGGTGGTCATCTGTCAAATGCCAAGGCAATTAGCAGGTGTATATCGGAGCGCTATGGGGCCGAAACACTGGCATACGACCCGGTATCGTCACGTTCTCCTGTGGGCAAGGCCTTCCTGGCCGACGGATATCGCTTCCTTTCTCTACGCCTGCCTTTGTTGTGGAACATGCTGTTTACTTTCAATGGCACGCGCTTCCTCATGGCCCTATCCCAGGGCAGCACGAGGAATTTCTCCCGGTACGGCCTTCGGTACATCATCGACGAGTGGAAGCCTACGCGTATAGTCTGTTTGCATCACCTCTTGTCGCCTGCCATAGAGGACGCCTTAGTGGGGCGGGAGAAGGTACCGGTCGTCGTCGTATGCACCGACCCCTTCCTGCCACCCAAGATGTGGGCTAACGGTCACAGCTATCACATGATATGCATGTCTGATGAAGCTTATGGTTTCTTGCTCAGGCAAGGGGTGTCTAAACAGAATCTGCAGGCGTTTTCTATAATCATAGGAGAGAAATTCGACACCAGGATGAGCCCCGAGGGACGAGCATCCTTCATGGCCACTATGGGGCTCAATCCCGACAAGAGCTTAGTGCTCATAGCCGGTGGCGGCGATGGTATGCGTGGCGCCAGTAAGATTCTGGCAGAGCTCTGCGAATCCAGTCTTGACTACCAGGTGGCCGTAGTCTGCGGCAGGGACGAGGCTACCAGACGCAGAGCCCAGAAGGTGGCAGACCTTGCGGAGGCACGTGGGCGAAGGGTCGTCGTCTTTGGCTTTACAGACAAGATGTATGAACTGATGAGCTCAGCCGATGCCATAGTATCAAAGGCGGGGCCGGCCGTACTGGGTGAGGTGCTGGCATCCGGAAAGCCAAACATCATTGCGTTCTACATACCAGGGCAGGAGAAGCCAAATGTGCGCTGGGTGGAGGAGAAAGGTGTGGGTGTCTATAGGCCCAAGCTCAAGCAGATGAGAGAAGCGGTGGAGCGGGTGCTGAGCGATGATGAGTACAGGGCCACCTTGGAGCAGAATATAGCTAATGTACGCTTCAGTAACGGATTATATGGTATTTCAGAGGCTATCATGGCGTATACACCACGGGAAATTCCCCTTTGACATTCTTCTTTATTTCATATACAATAGATACCGTTGGAAACGAATCGTGTTTTGAGGACCGTGAATCTGTTAGATTTTAGCCGAATTAATAAAGTGCAAACTTCCGCATGCCGTCCGGCGAATCTCGCATCCCCGCGTAGCTTTTTTTCTGGCCTCCTTTCTCGTATCCGTTCCACGAATATCTCAATCCCCGGCACAGATCCGGGAAAAGGACCTTTTCATGGCTAAGAAACTCTACGTCGGCAACCTCAGCTACGGTACCTCTGAAGACGGGCTCCGCGCCTCCTTTGGACAGTACGGCGAAGTCCAGTCCGTCAACATCGTCATTGACCGCGATTCCGGCCGCTCCAAGGGCTTTGGTTTCGTTGAGATGACCAGTGATGATGCTGCTATGGCAGCCATCAGCGGCATGAATGGCCGCGAACTAGACGGTCGCTCGCTTCGTGTTAACGAGGCCAACGAGCGTCCGCCCCGCCGCGACTACGGCAATCGCTGGTAATCGTGCGGACTAGTTTCTAGTCCACTACGCAGAAACCATGACCCGCTTTCGGTTTTACCGAGGGCGGGTTTTTTGTTTTGGAAGAGGCTTTAGAGATAAGACTTGGGTGGCAGGGGAGTTATTCGGTTTTGGGGAGGAAGATTAAGAAAGAGAAGAAGAAAGAGAAGATGTGGACAGGATTTACAAGATAAGACTTGGGGGCAGGGGATCTTCTTAAAGAATGCTGGCAAAAAGGATATAGATACGTGGAAGCAGGGTTTTATCTTGTTAATCTTGTCATTTTTTGATACGCGAAAGCACAGGGGGTCTGACAGGAGTCTTTCTATTTGCCACAGATAGAAGAAGGAGATATGGAAACTCAGACGCTTGTAATAGATGAACTCACAAAACTTGTCATTGGGTGTTGTTATAGGGTGCATTCTTCACTTGGGCCTGGCTTTCTGGAAGTTGTTTATAAAAGAGCACTTCTGCATGAGATTAGGTCTCAGGGCTTGAGGGCAGATGCTAGAGCCGCGCTTTCTGTGTACTATGATACATTTCTTGTGGGAAAGTTCTATCCAGATGTTATCGTAGAGAATCGACTAGTACTGGAGCTTAAGGCTGTTGTGACGCTCCATCTTGCCCATGAGGTTCAACTTGTCAACTATCTGAACGCGACAGGGATAGACGATGGCTTGCTTATAAATTTTGGTAGTAAATGCGTAGAACTGAAAAGAAAATTCAGGGTGTTCAGGGCTCAGGACGACTTGTTTATATGATTGGGCTTGTATGAAGAATGGTGGCAGGGGATCTTTATCAAGTATGATAGCAAAAGGCATAGGGAATAGACACGATTTACAAGATAAGACTTGGGTGGCAGGGGATCTTTATCAAGTATGATAGCAAAAGACATAGGGAATAGACACGATTTACAAGATAAGACGAGGGAAGCATGGGATCTATTTCTATTATGATAGCAAAAGGCATAGGGAATAGACACGATTTACAAGATAAGACTTGGGTGGCAGGGGATCTTCTTAAAGAATGCTGGCAAAAAGGATATAGATACGTGGAAGCCGG
>JAVEXO010000048.1:0-22072 GCA_034003955.1 Spirochaetia bacterium
GCGAGCCAGCCTGCGAAACGTCTGAAGCGCCAGAGTGGGCGCGGCATGGAAATGCTACGTCCGCGGGAGGCGTCCCGCAGGCACAGCTCAACCGTGCGCTGGGCCGACCAGCCGTGACGTACCTCTTTCCTGGCTCCGCCCGATGCGACGAGGGAGAATTCAGTAGCCACCGGTCCGGGGCAGAGGGCGCATAGCGCTATGCCTCGTTTCTTCCACTCTGCAGACAGGGCTACCGAGAGGCTCAACGCATATGCCTTGCTGGCGGCATAGACGGCGAAGCCCCCCAAAGGAGCGAATGAAGCCAGACTGGCCACGTTGATGACGAGCGAGCCAGACGCTAAAAGCGGAGAGAAGCGAGCCAGCGATTCGGTGAGTGCGCGGCAGTTGAGGTCCACCTGGCCCAGGGATAGTCCTGGGTCGGTGTCGCTGAAGTCACCGTATGTACCAAAGCCTGCATTGTTTATCAGTATGCTAATCGAGCCTGTCTGCTCAGCCCTGGAGGCCAGAGCTTCGATGCTGCCTGCTGCGCTTATGTCGACTGCAACTGGTTCTATGGCCAGGCCGGGGGCTAGCTGGCGTAACTCCGCCGCAAGGGCATTGAGACGGTCCTCCCTGCGGGCGACAAGCCATAGTTGGCCAAACCGGGGCAGGCCATTAGTGTGCTGGCCGCTGGCCGCTTGCCGTACTAGCCTTCGAGCAAACTCTGCCCCGAGACCCGATGAGGCGCCAGTCACTATGGCCAGGCTATTCACTTCTGCACTCGTCTTGTTCATAACCCCGAGGGTAGCCTCCCTGGCCTTGGCGGTCAATATGAATGATGGATGGTGGAAGAAGCGGAGAATTGTAAAGAAAAGGCTTTTGATCTCCTTCCTTTATGCTGGCTCGCCGATATACTTAAGGCTGGTAGTCTGTGTTGTGAAGAAACCATGGTGATAGTATTCGTTAAGGATATGGAGAGACTGAGGATATGAAGAGTCTATTGAGAAGAGCCGAAGAGCTACGCAAGGCGGCCGGTTCTGAATCAGAGGCAGGCGGATATTCGTTCGATAAGTCTTCGGGGATATCCCGCGAAGATCAGAAAGAGATACTCCTCCATATCGACAAGGTGGCTCAGTCAAGCCGTATTCTCGCCGGTCCCGATACCTGGAAGGTCAAACCCAAGAAGCATGGAATTGCTCTGCCACTCATCGTCAATGTAGTCGGCCTCCTTGTGCTGGCTGGTGGATTGTTCGCCATAGGAAAAATAGTTTCACCTCGTGAAGAGCAAGCTACATCCAGCTCTGCGGCCTTGAGTTCCGCGGAGGGTAGGCTCTTGCAGGAAATAAAGCGCGAGGCAGAAGGCCGTATCCAGGACAAGGATAGAGAGATAGCCACTATTCAGAAACGCATGGCTTCACTCGATTCAGAGAAGGAACAGCTGATAGCCGGTGCAGATGCCAGGCTCAAGGCCAAGGAAGACGAACTCAGGATCCTACTAAAGCAAGAGCTTGAAGCCGAACGTGCACGGCTGATAGCCACAGGTTTGTCAGAGGCTCAGGTGCAGGCACGGCTTGCCGATTTTGAGAAGCGTAAGAGTGCCGAGTTCACTATTCAGTTTGAGGCTTTCTCCAAGAAGGCAGAGGGTGAACGTCTCGCTCTTCAGGCGACAATAGATCAGGCGAGGGACGAGTACAGAAAGACGCTGAGCGTAGCAACACTGGAACGCCAGCGCATACAGGATGAGTCGCGGATCAGAGAACAGGATCTGCGTAGCCAGCTTGACGAGAAGAACAAGGCATTGCTCGTGGAGCGAGAGAAGACGGCCACCAGCCTGAACTTTGCCCAGGCAGAACTGACCCGGCTAAACGAAGAAACCGCCAGGATCAAGGCGGTAGAGGACAGGCTCCTGGGTCTCTATACGGCTACTCGGCAATCTTTACGTGATGGCAGGCTCGATGACGCTACCCGTTCGCTCGAGGCGCTTAAGGCTTATCTGGCAGATACCCAGGTAACATCGATTAGCGCCCTCCAGCCAAGACGCGCGCTGGATCTATTTGCTACAGAACTCATAGAGCGAGCCATAGGCACAGAAAAGGCAAAGGCATCGGCCGATACGGGCAGGCTTTCTGCTGCGCTTGACGCTCTTGCGGTCGTGAGAGAAGAGGTTGAGAAGGCTCGATCCGCCCTGGCAGCAGGGGATGCTAGCTCTGCCGAGAGCTCGTACCGGAGAGCCCTGTCGGCTACCAAGGAGCTTGAGGAATCAGGAGCCTTCATTGAGGAGACATGGAAACAAAGGTTTGATGCCCAGGCTGTAGAAATAGAAACGGCCAGGGCAGCCGCGGCTACAGCCGTGGCCAACGCAACTGCCACGGCGACGGAAAACGCCGCGGTGGAAGCCTCGGTCGCGGCCCGCGCGGCCCGCGAGGCCCGCGAGGTTAGGCTAGCCATGGAGTCTGCCACCGCCGCTACCGACGACAGGGCTCTCTTTGCCGCCTATTCACGACTCTTGTCAAACCTGCCTATAGGGCCTGCCGACGCAAGCAGGCTATATTCCTATATCAAACGCTCGGGGGCCAAGGACGTCGAGGCATCTCGTATTGAAACCGACACTGAGTTTGCGGAGCGCATAGCGGCTCTGGAGGCCAGTCTTTCTGCGACACGTGACGAGCTGGCCGTAGCGAAGGCGGAACCCGTGGCTACGGCTGTAACGACAGAGCCTGGCATGAGCGAGGAGTATGCCTCGCTCAAGGAAGAAAAGGCCACGATAGAGGCTGATCTGGCAACAGCAAAGGCACGATACAAGGCCTTGAGTTCGGCCTACAAGGCCTATACGACGGACGAGGACGCTATCCTTGAACGCAGTGGAAGCCTGGCTCTCATAGAGGCCAGGAACAGGCTCAATGCCTTCCTGTCGAGCCAGCCGGTCAATGCGGCCTTCCCGGGAATGCAGGAGAGGATAGCCTTCTACATGAGCTCGTTCCAGCAGGCCGGGCAGGACGAGATTCTATATAATGCAGCCGATATTGTTGACGGAGCGGTACGCATACGCGACGCCGATGTGAGGGAACGATATTTTAGAGAGCTTGAGATTCGCTATGCCGGCAATGAGGCAATGCTGGAGCTTTTGGCTAAACTCAAGCTTGGCTTCTCTCGTTTATGATACCGCTCTGGTAGATTCAGTACGCCAACTCTGAAAGCCGGACGGTAGGTATTTCTAGGACCTCTATCCTGAGCCTGCCTTGTTCGCGGCCATCACGAACGAACAAATTCCTTGTAAAGACCATGACGTATGCGCCTAGGGTATCGTCGTAGCGTTCATGGATGAAGCGCAGAGAGCCTGAAGAAAAGGCGTACTGTCTCTTTCCAGAAGAGTCGAAGGCGGTGCTTGTCATGCCATCGTCTGTCAGGAGGGTTCCATCGCTCAAGACTGCCTGCAATGGATCGCTCAGATGCATCAGTTCTACAGGCTGACTCGACAGCTCTTCTGGCCAACAGAAGGTTCTTGAGCTCTTGCTTGCGTCTATAAGCGACAGGAAATACCTACTTCCATGGCGGGCCGCAAAGCCGGGTCTATCTACGCCATCAGGGGATAGTGATGCGGGTAGTATCAAGGGGGTAATCGTCTCCGGGGCAGGTGGCCAGTGTGCCAACTCCCGCAGCGTGCCAACCCACTGGCCTCCGACATCGTCATAATGTATAGTAAACAGATCATCACTGGCAGGAGATAGTACCGGGAATCCCGCGCCAAGCAGTTTCCCGGGTCCAGCAAGCAACAAGGGAGGGTCCAAGACCTGTTCCAGCTTTCCGGGTTTTGTGGCTGATTCGTAGAAGTTGCTGGCATACCAATCAGGCCGTTTTGTGGCCAAGACGCTTATAGCCAGTGCGTCTACGGGATCATTTCCGGCTTGCATCATCACCATCGGGTTATTGTGGTTTCCTCCTTCGAACTCCACGGTCCAGTACTTTAAAAGGGTAGAGGCCTGCACTGAAGGAGCCGTGAGGCAGAATATGGCAGTCTTCACATAGTCATTTCCCTCTCCCCCGGTACCGAGCAGTAAAATGCCGTCCGTTGGGTTTGCGATCCTGCGGGGAAGGAACAGCCCGGGTCCGGATGATAAGGAGTCCATCCCGCTGACCTCGAATGATGCTACGAGAGATAACCTTGCAATCGTGCGCTCAGATGCCGAGATGGCTGGGTCGAAGGCTGGATGCCAACATGAGACGGAGATGGTGGCAAGGAAGACTGTCAAGATCGCGGTAGGAAAGCTGTAAGCGGTCTTGCTTGTTTTCATATGAACACTCGTATTCCGAGGCGAATGGCCGGGATGTCTAAAAACCACTGCTCTCCATAGTCAGACATCCATGCTCCCGTTTTGTCATTTCCCTTGCTTGCCGCCATCAAGGCTCCGTCTGTAAACGGGTAGATGGTAGCGCCTAGTTCCAAGAAGATGGCGGCTCTGAAGGTGAAGCGCCATTCCGCGCCGAGTGCCGCTGAAAAGCAGAGCGGCGCTATAGCGTCTAGCGCCCAGCGTTCTGTGCCGGGAGCGGATAGCCTGAGGCCGGCTGCGAGGGTGGCATATGGTCGTATGGATGCATCAGAAGGTAGCATGTATCCACCGAAGCCTATGCCTGGCTGAATCAGACGGAGTGATAATATGGCAGGAGTTTTTTCTGTGTCGTATTCATAGTCTACGAGGTAGAGGCCTAGTAGAAATTGAGAAAGACCCGCGCGTAAAAAAAGCCAATCGTCGGCGAAGCGCCAGGAAGCCCAAATATCTGGAAACTGGGCCATGTATGCACCCAGTTCTGCTGACCAGGTAAGCAGAGGCTGCTGTTGAATACTGAGGGTATCTCCTTGGCGCATTGCCGCAAAGGATCCCGATTCTGGATACGATCCATGCAAGACAGCCCGCCAGTCATAGACTCCGGGTAGGCGTAGTTCGAGTTCAACAACACCACTATCAGGAAGGAGTATCTCCTGTTCACCAAGCCCGTGTATGCGTGTTTCAGGTGCAGCAACAACCCGTATAAAACTAGTAGCGGCCGTAGGCAATGCCGTCTCGGCGGCTCCTACTATGGGCAGCCACCAGAACTCCGCCAGGTCCCAGGCCGTAGGTTCAGGTCCTTCTATGGCTCCTTCTGCCAGGATGTCGCCTGATAGTGAGTCCACCATGCTCCATGTGGAGCGGGCGTCGCCTGAATCCAGTTTCTGGCTGGTAACGACGATGGCGAGTGGACAGCGGGCACGGGCTGCCTCGGCAACAGTCGTGTTACCGCTGGTAGCGATGAATACGACACCGAGTCTGGGTGACTCGCTCAAGGCTACCGCGAGGGACTGGACATCCGCCGCGTTGCCAGAGCCTGAGACTCCAACCATGATACGGAGTTCCGGTAGGGGCTCTGGCGATTCTGTAGTCACGCCCTGGCTCCAGGCCGTATCTACCATGAGAAGCAAGAGCCATGATGCTAGTGCCAGGGCCCCTCTCCCGCCAATCATATGATGTCTATGTTTCATGACCACCATGTCCTCATCTTGTACAGAAGTCCATTCAGGCGCTTATGCATGAACCACCAGGTACCCGAAGTATCGAAAGACAGGATATCAAGCCCGTCGATGTCATCTCCCAGAAGCAGGCTGTCAATGATTGTGTCTTTCTGTCCATACTGGTATCGAATAAGATGGTTCCCTTCATACCTAACGAAGGTTACAACGCCGTCGTCGGTAAGCCAGGCCTTGCCGTCTGAAAGCCAGAAGGGCCCCGTAATATCGGCATTGGGGTCCTCCAGGAACGCTACAGGGTTCAGGAACCCTGGTTCGTCCTGGAATGAAAAAGCGTATCCTCCCGAATTCGTCTCGACAAGTACCCTGTACATACCCCCGGAAAATTCAGCATCCAGGATGCGCATGTAGTTCTTAGAGGTATCGAGGCTTCGTTCCATGGGTGCACCCAAGGCATTAAAATCCTCGTCGAACCCTTGTAGGCTCAGGATATGTTCTCCAGGAATTGGAGTTTCTTTGGCTACCATGTAGTTGCGTGCCGGTGTTTCGGTATAAAAGACACAGTAGTCCGAGGGGAGTACCCCCATCGTAATGATTTGTGGCGAGGCGTTCATATCTGTTGGGTTGAATTCCAGCTTGCCAGATATGAAGCCCCGTACACTACGATGCATGACGGGACCTAATCCTTTCATAGGAGGCGTGTCCCCGCGCAACCATGAACCGACGGCCTTGAGCCTTGAGTCGAAGGCTAGTAGGACCTCACTACTTTGGCCATCGACGTAGGCCAAAACCGTGGCGGCGTCTGAACCGTCTGTTGCAGTAAACGGTACGTACTCGAGTCTGCTAACGCCCTTGTACGGTGATGCCTGCACATAGGCGTTTACCGTGTCCAGATCAACACTGCTTTCTACATAGGCCAGCCAGGAAGGGAAGCCATCGTCGTTCACGAGGGCGCAGGTGGACGCCAGAGACGAGAAGGTCAGTACCAGGATCTTCATGGCCAGATGGATTGGCATCGAAGCGATGGCTCGGTCTGCCTTGGATCGACGTATCATCGCCATTTGAATATTACCCCCGCCGATACGAGCATAGGCAACGACTCTCCGGTAAGCCAGCCACGGTCTAGCAGCCCCGATTCCAGCCCAAAGGAGTAAGGAGCCCGTTGCTCTACATACACAGCGATGCCTGGCCAGTGCCATTCTACGCTGAACCAGGCAGCGTCCAGGCCGAGGTCGAAGTAGGCCTTGCGCGCCAGATCTGGTATGTGTATGGCGCTTATGGTGCCGAAGACGCCTGAGCCGACGGCAAGCCTCAAACGCGAGTCACGCGGCAAGAAGACATAGGAGCCAAAACCAAGACGCAATTCCTCATGCAGAATAGGCAACTGTTTGGGAGAGCCGGCTACGGTTGACCATGCCTGCAATCCCAATCGGCCAAACAGGGCGTCCCTTGCCATGAAGTATCGGTATTCGGCATTGATACCGGCCAAGCGTCCCAAGGCCGTTCCTATACCCAGGCCATAGCGCGCCTTCATCATGAGCGCGTCCAGGCCTATCGCTATGTCTGAAGCATCGGGCGTAAATGATTGGGAGTGGCTCCAGTAGCCGGGTTTTGAAACGGTTGCAACCAGGCTTTGCCCAGCCTCAAATGGCTCATACGGAGCCGTCAGCTCGCCATCGCTGAAGGCGCCAAAGACCACGCCGTCTTCGTTGCCAAGGCGCAGGGTGGCGCCTTCGTCTGGAGATTCAAAACGCAGTGCGTAGGCTATGGGTTCGGTGGCAATCAATCTATCGATACGCGCCGCCGCCGAACGGGCCAGGGCCGCGGCGCTCTCCTGGAGCTGGGGAAGAGCCGAAATGCCGGCGAACGCTGCTCCACTCAGAGCAGCGGTCATGGCTCCATCGCGGGTGTCTGAAACTATTATTTTCCACACGAGCCGTTTCCTGTCGGAAAGGCAGGTGGCTGTGACCTTCCACCGTGGCTCATGCTCGGGGGCCTTGCGGAGCAGGAATCCTGCTGCCTTGAATTCATCTATCAGCGCTGCTTCAAGCGTCTCTAAGAATGGCTCTGATTCTTCATCGAGGGCGACGAGGGATAGGGAAACGGTTTTTTGGCGTCGCTCACCGGTTTCTGTAGTGGATTCCGGCATGGGCTCAAGCGCCGTCTCCAGAGCCGCCGGCGCTTCCTGAGCCTGGCAAACGACTACCGTAATGGCCAGGAGAGACAGCGACATGACGACAAGCGATAGCGGGCGCAGCCTGTTCATTTTTCCTTGAGGACCTCTACGCCGCCCCAGTCGGCTGAAGGAGGCTCTATGGCGTAGAGATCACAACGCTGGGCCATGGAGACAGAGGCGTAGTCATCGGCACCGAGTTCGTCGGTGACAGTCTTAAACATGATGGCGGCCTGGCGGAAGCTGCGGGCTTGGTACAAGGCCATGGCTTCGGCATGATTGGCCCAGGCGGATGTCTCTTTGGGGCTGAGGGCGCGCTTGGCCGTGTAGATGGCTACGCCTTTTGTCTTACCCTTTACGGCGACGGTGTCCAGAATGCGGCAAGGGAATACGTCCTTGATTTGTTTGTACAGGAATTCTGAGAATATGAGAGATTGCTGGTAAGGCTTTGTAAGACCTTCTAGCCGGGATGCAAGGTTGACCATATCACCTATGACCGTGTAGTCCATCTTCTTGTCGCAACCTATGTTGCCAACGGTAACGATGCCATAGTTTATGCCTATGCCTATCTTGAATTCAGGCTTGCCTAGGCCTCTCTGCTGTTCGTTAAAATGGTCAAGGGCCTCTATCATGTCAAGCGCAGCTTTAATCGACGAGATGGCGTCATCATCGCGTCTGACAGGAGCTCCGAAGAAGGCCATGATGGCGTCGCCTATATACTTATCTATGACACCGTTATGGCTCATGATGATATCTACCATCGAACTAAAGTAACGGTTGAGTGAATTAACAAGATCATCGGGCTTCATGGTTTCCGATATGGATGTGAAGGAGCGGATATCAGAGAACAGCACGGCCAGTTCTCGGTTCTCTCCCACCAGCATGGCCTCGGGGTTCTGGAAGAATCTGTCTATCAGCTCCTGGGGCACGAATTTCTGGAAGATGTGACGTATCTTCTCTTCCTTCTTCTGTGCCAGTACTGTCTCGAAGGCATACTTCTTTATCTGGTCATAAGCCTTCTGCAGCTCGTCTAGCATGATGTTGAAGGTGTGCGACATCGTACCTATCTCGTCGGGGAATTCAACCTCCACGCGCTCGCTCATCTCGCCTGAGTCTATGATGCGCTTCATGGCCATGACCATCGACGAGAGGGGATGCAGCAGGTGCCGCACGACGAGGAGGACGAGTACTGTGGCGGCTATGAGTGACACGGCGAGTATTATAAAGGTAGCCTGTGTTATGGCCTCCACCTCACCATAGAACGCGCTTCTCTCCTGTGAGACGAGTACGTACCAGCCGAAAGGGCCAAACGGAAAACCCGTGGCTACACGCTTGACCCCGCCTAGTTCGATGGACAGGAACTCACGTCGCGAAGACTCGAACAAGGCCTTGAGGCTTTCTGTCTCCTCTGGCATTGTCTCTACAGAAGCCGTCCTCATGTCTATGCTGCCGTCGTTGCTCATGGCTATTATAAGCTCGCTTGAACCCTGGACTATGGCCCTGGCGAACGACTCCACTCCTGCCTTGGCCGCCGCCGCCATGTCAGGCCTGTCGGAGACACCGTTTTCTACCAGGAGATTCCACTGGCTCTCGGCATACTTCTCCAGCTCCGATGCCTTGAAGTCAAGGAATTCAGTGGCAATCCTTGTTACCGCCCGGGTAGCCATGAATCGGCTTGCCATGCCCGCCAATACAACAGACACGATGAGTATGGGTAGAACCACCAGTATTATCTTTATTCTTATGCTCACGTATAGAAGTATACACTATCTTCGTCGCCAAAAACACGGGCTTATGTTTGAGTCTCCTATTTAAGAGCCCTCGACGAGTTTATGACGGCTAGCAGGGCCACGCCAACGTCGGCAATAACGGCTTCCCACATGGCTGCCATGCCCAGGGCGCCCAGGCTCAGGAAGGCCAGCTTTACGCCTAAAGCGACTACTATGTTCTGTATGACTATGCGCCTCGCGCGCCGTGCCCTGTCTATGGCCTCGGCGACACGGGATGGTTCGCCGCTCATGATGACGACGTCGGCGCTCTCTACCGCCGCGTCGGCTCCGCTGCCCATGGCGATGCCGGCGTCGGCCCGGGCGAGCACCGCTGCGTCGTTGATGCCATCTCCTACGAAAACAACGGAACCGCGGCCGCGCTCCTGAACAAGTATCTCTTCTAGCCGTTGGAGCTTGCCTTCTGGCAGGAGGCCGTGGTGCACCTCGTCTATGCCGGCAGCCTTGGATACAGGCATGGCCGATGCCTCCGAGTCCCCCGTGAGCATGGCTACGCGCCTGACACCTAATCTCCGCAGGCTGTCCAGGGCCTGTTTACCGTCTGACTTGAGCGTATCACCCACGCCTATGCGGCCGGCGTAACGGCCGGCTATGGCCACATGAATCTCGGTGCCTGAGGCCGGTCGGCACTGGTGGGGCACCGATTTTAGATGCAGCAGCCTGTCTCCTCCGGCCAATACTTCCTTGCCATCCAGCAATGCCACGGTTCCATGCCCAGGTATCTCGGAATAGGCTCCATCGTCACACACGGGGAGGGGTTTGCCACTACTCTCCCATGATTTCCGTATTGCCAAGGCAAGCGGGTGGTTGGAATGTGTTCCCGCAGCCAGCGCTCCAGTGAGCAGGGTTTCCTCGTCAAAGCCATCCTGGGGGGCTATATCCCTGACGCTGAAGCTACCATCTGTCAGGGTGCCTGTCTTGTCGAACACCACCGTCCTGGCGTCCGCAAGAGCATCGAGAACCGAGGCGCCTTTTATGAGTATGCCTCTGCGGGCCGCTCCACCGAGCCCCCCGAAGTATGCCAGTGGTACGCTTATGACGAAGGCGCAGGGGCATGATATGACGAGCATGACGAGTGCGCGGTAAGCCCAGGTGGCGAGGCTCTGTCCTGGAATCAGGAGGGGAGGCACAAGCGCGACGAGCAGGGCCGCCACTACGACCGAGGGTGTGTACCATTGTGCGAAGCGTGTTATGAACAGCTCTGTCTTGGCCTTTGCCTTGCTTGCCTTCTCTACAAGCTCTATGATACGGGCGGCCGATGAATCCGAGGCAATCTTCTGGGCCTCGATTGTCAGGGCCGCATCTATCACTATGAATCCAGAGCGAGCCTGCTCTCCAACGCCTACCAGGCGAGGGGCGCTCTCTCCAGTCATGGAGGATGTGTCGAATGAACCAGCTCCTTCTACGACAAGACCATCGACAGGCACCCTCTCACCAGGACGCACGAGCACGAAGTCGCCTGGTAGTATATCCTCTGGCCTGCAGTCGACCCATTGTTTGGCTCGGCGTACGCGCGCCTTATCCGGTCTCGTTGCCAGGAGGGATCTAATAGACCTGCGGCTAGAGTCTGCCGCGGCCTCCTGGAGCATCTCACCAATCTTATAGAAGACCATCACCCCTATGGACTCTTCCATGGCCCCGATGGCAAAGGCTCCTAGAGAGGCGATTGACATGAGGAACAGTTCATCAAAAACGCGACCACGGCCGATGTTCCGTGCGGCTGCCAGAAGTACATCCCGTCCGGCAAGCAGATAGGCCGCGGCGAATACGCCCTTTGAAGCCAACGGCAGCCAGGCGGCGGCACCCTGAACGGCACCGGCCAGCTGCATAGCGTAGGCACCCAGAGCCAAGCCCACGGCCGCCGCCAGAATCGCTATCTCACGCCATGTTTCAGGTTTGAGTCTGTGCCAGGCTGGACCGGACCGCTCGCTGCTATGGTCGCCGGCGAAGGCTTCTGTCCTGGCTCGTTCATGGGCAGAGCACGAGGCACAGCATGCTTCATCATTGAGGTCACTGCATGAATCAAGAGTCCTGGGTGAGTTCATGATGGTGTTCCTATCTCAGACAGATGCAAGGCGGCTATGCCTACTATCTGACCCACATGCTCATCGTCAAGCGAGTAAAAAACTGTTTGGCCGTAACGGCGTGTCTTGACCAGCTTGGAGTGCCTCAGTATGGCAAGTTGATGGCTCACGGCTGATTGGCTCATGTCTAGAGTCTTTGACAGATCGCCGACACAGAGCTCGTATGCCTGCAGGGCCTGTATGATACGCAGACGGCCTGGGTCACCGAGCACCTTGAACAGCTCGGCTAATCCTTCGATATTGATACCGCTCAGATCGCTCATTCTTCGCCTCGCCTTGCCAATGTATGAATATATGAACAGATATTCATGTAATAGAATATAGTATTATTCCCCTTGTTTCATCAATACCCTATCAAGACAGCTTCAAATTCTTTATACTTTGAAACCTATCCCCAGAAACATTGTTTGGGAGACCGTGCACTATGTCTTTAATTCTTATTGTCGAATCCATAGCCCTGCTCATCGTGCTAATAACCCTGTTCACCGTAGCGTACAAGTCAAGAGTCGCCAGGGCAAGGTTGTCTGTGGAGCTTGAGGCGGCGCGTTCAAGAGCAATAGAGGCCGAAGCCGTGGCAGATAAGCACAAGGCAGCTTCGATTACTATGCTTGGCGAGTTGCGCCCTGTCGTAGATGAGGTACTATCTGAGTTTAGGGATCTTTTGGACAAGGCTGCCAAGGTAGGCGCAAAGACAGACAAACAGAGGACTACGGTGCTCGATGCAGGAGACTCCGTTTCTACACTCGCAGAACTCTTGGCTTCGACTACCGAGGGCCTTCGTTCCTATGCCATATCGTTTACAGAGAACAAAGCCGCCATATCGTCCATTGCCGAGAGTATCGTGATGGTCAAGGACGAGGCGGATCGACTAGCCAAGGGAGCCGACATGCTGTTGTTAGACTCGGAATCCGGTTCCACATCGCTTTCGGGGGCTATCAAGGCGATTGCTGATATTGGTGATGCATTAAAACGGGTGAGGGAAAGCCTTGGTCAGATAGAGAACATATCGGCGCGCACCAATTTACTCGCCATGAACGCCGCCATAGAGGCTGCCCATGCTGGAAATTCAGGCAAGGGTTTTGCCGTTGTAGCCGCTGAGGTGCGAGCCCTCGCCCAGCTGAGCGCCAGCACCACGAAGAGCATAGATGTAGACATGAAGGCCATGGAGACGGCACTCGAGCGCGGCCTTGCTGCCACGGCCACCATCAAGGATTCGTTTACCGCCATAGCCAATGGTGTTGCGGCCAGCGCATCCGAAACTTCCTCCATGGCATCGATGATGGAGAGGCGAAGAACAGAGCTGGATAGTGTGCTGCCTGCCATGGACAGCATAGCAGCAAGACTTGAGTCCATTCTAGAGCAGGCATCCGAGAGTACAAACAGACGCAGGCAGGTTGAGGATACCCTGGCATCGATCAGGGTGCTCTCAGATGAGATACGAGAGGATGAGCGACGCCTTGTTGAGCAGGACTTTGTCATATTATCCAGGCTTGAGCACATAGACGAGACCTTGGGCTGATCCCTAATTTTCCAGGATAGTTATCTCAACCCGACGATTGCGAGCCATGCCGGACTCGCTTGTGTTGTCTGCTATGGGCTTCTCTGCGCCGTAGCCTATGACCGTAAGCGACTCGGGCTTTCGTGCGCCCAGGCGTATGAGTTCCTCGGCCACGGCGCGAGCGCGCTCCACCGACAGGAGTTTGCGCGCGGACTCGGTACCCGCAAGGGCCGTATGCCCTGAAACACGCACGTCACGCCCCTCCACCTTTGAGATAATAGAGGCTATCCTTTGTATCTTGGCTAGTTCCTGGGGTAAGAGCCGCGACGAATCTGCCGCAAACTGTATGTTCTCAAGACGTATGGTAACACCACGCTCGTCGCTTTGCACGCTCACGTCTTTAAGGTCTGATACTGCGTCCCGCAGCTCTTTTTCAAGCGTTGCGCGGTTCATGATGCTCGCCTCTACCACCTCTGAGCTGGCCTCTCCCCGGTATTCAACGGTGCGGCCATCAGACAGCTCGAAGACAAATTTGAAACGCTCCTCGTATCCCACAAGGGCGCCTCTTGCTGGATCCCAGTACAGGAGCTGGTCAGAATAACCGGCAATCTGTGTGGGATAGGCCACGGTCCACTGGCGTGGCCTGGCCGCTTGCTCGAATACTGTATAGGCGGCGCGGACAAGCCTGACAGGGACGCCCTTGAGCGTTCCGGGGCCTTCGTAGGAATACCGTACATCTATGGGTATGACGTAGGGATCGGGAATGCCGAAGTCTTCTCTAAAGTCATGTCGCTCTTCTCCCGGCGCGTTCCAGCTGTCTCCAGGAGATAGAGATCGTGCCGGAAAGCGGGGCACATGGCGAACCGTTGGCATGTAGTACTGGGAGCCTATTTCGTAACGACCGTCTTTGAGGTGCCAATACTCAGAATGATACAACTTGTCTGCGACGTATGAGTATCCTCCGGCGTAGCGGACACTGGTAGAGAAGTCTCCCTTGAGCAAGGCGGCTCCGTCGTCTCTGACCTTGGCTACCTCGAATGCTATGCGATTGAGTATCCTGGCAGAGTGTGAGTATTGCCTGTTGATGTAGACGTCTTCGTCTACGGTGGATAGCACACGGTACTTGTCGCCGACGACATAGGAGAAACTAAAATCGTCGGCCATCGCCACCGTCGATAGAGCGAGGCAGCTTAGGAGCGCCAGGGCTATGCTCTTATATGCTTTCATTGGTTTCCACCTTTCTCGACTCTCTTTGATAATGTCGGTACAAGATTACCGTGAGGAAAGCCTTTGCCCATGCTGGCCTCATGACGGTGCCTGGCCTCATACCGATAGGGGGCTCCTGCAATAATCGACCATCCTCTCGGTGAACCTGAAACCCAGAGCCTCATAGATGCGCCTGACATCGTCGTCCTCCGGCACGATTACGAATTCGGGGGCGCCAAAGTCCTTGGAGGCGGCATCACAGACATGGAAGAGAAGTGTACGACAGACGCCACGCCTACGGTATGCAGGATGGGTCTCCACGTCCTTGAAGCGGGCAAGACCGTCCGCGTAGAACAGCCCCATCTGGCCAACGTTCTGTTCTCCATCCCAGGCACCCCACCAGCTGCCGAGCCCCCGCTCCACCGCCATTCGTAACGCGGCGAATGAACGCTCTATGTATGCCTTCGTGTATCCGTGCGTTCCCTGATTGACAGCCCAGCTTGTCTCCACCCCAGAGCGCCAGTCGGCATCGCCGTCGAATGGCCTGTAGACAAAATCGGTATTCATGCGCTCTGGTTTTCCTGGTGCACGGGTGGAGAGGACGTCGTGGATGTTCAACTCGAAGCCTGCCGCAATGAACGGAGCCTCGTCACCAGCATGGCCGTCTGTGCCATCTACCAGAAACACCCGGTGCTGTGCAACAGGGAATTCTTCATTGAAGAGCACAGACCAGGCTGCGCTATCACCAGGTTCAGGCGGGTTAGGCATGGCCAGGCAGTTGCCGTACCAGTAATCTGGTACGAGCGTTGTGCGAAGCACCAGATAGTCGTCCTTTTCTTCCACCGAGCCTAGACAACGCTGTATGGCGAGTGTCGTGCTCAGGGCCTTGGAGCGTGCCTTCATGGCTATAGCCTCACATCTCAAGCTTTAGTCTTAAGCATGATGCGGCACTGTTTATATCGACGAAGTTTGTTGTCTCACTCTGGCCAGGCGTTCCACCTATTATGGCCACGAGGTCTTCCTTCTCAACCGCTCCCTGTTCGACGAGGCGCTTAAGTGAGTTTGATACCAACTGGTCAGTCGTGTCCGGGGCTGCTAGCTGCTCTGAGAAAACACCATAGCTAAGGCTGAGGGCTCTAACCGTTGACATCTGCTGGCTAAAGGCGAAGATGGGCACGTGGCTACGGTAGCTTGAGAGGAGCCTGGCGATACGCCCTGACTCGGTGTCGGCGATGATGGCCTTGATGGGAAGTGACAGGGCGCTCAAGGCTACGCTTCTGGCCAGGTAATCTCTAACAAGGTTAGTTGTCGCCTGGCTTACCAAAGATTCACGCTTTGGTTTTTGGCTCTCGGCCTGAACCGCTATCCTGGACATGGTCTGTACCGCCTCCAGAGGATACTTGCCGGAAGCTGTCTCGCCTGAAAGCATGAGTGCGTCGGTACCGTCGAACACGGCGTTGGCCACGTCTGACACCTCCGCGCGCGTCGGCCTGGGATGCTCTATCATGCTATGGAGCATCTGTGTGGCTGTTATGACAGGCTTACCCTTGCGCATGCATGATTCTATTATATTCTTCTGGATACCAGGCAGGCGCTCGAAAGGAATTTCAACGCCAAGGTCTCCGCGTGCCACCATGGTACCGTCGGCATAATCGATTATCTCAGGCAGGTTTGTCACGCCCTGGATGTTCTCTATCTTGGCTATTATCCTGGCCTTGCTGCCGTAGGAATCGAGGATGCGTCTAACCTCCAGCACGTCTTCCTTGTTGCGTACAAATGAGTGGGCGACGAAATCGATGTCGTTATCGGCCACAAACTTGAGATAGGCCTTGTCCTTCTCTGACAGCGCTGGAATTCGTAGTGGTACTCCCGGCACGTTGACACTCTTGCGATCCTTGAGTGTGCCGTCATTCATGACCTCGCAGAGCAGCATACCGTTGGCGGCGTTCTTGACTATCAGTTCTATGGTGCCATCGTCCATCAATATGCGCGAACCTACCGGGACTTCGGCCATGAAGCCAGGGTACGAGACGGAGAAACCCTTGCGCACCTCGTCTACCTTTGGAATGGTAACCGTCTCTCCCACTTTGAGAGTAAGCGGCTCTGCAAGCCCTTTAACGCGGACCTCGGGACCCTTGGTGTCTACGAGTATGCCTATGGTATCAGATACCTTGCGGATATTTGCAACTACCTTGGCGGAAACCTCGGGGGTCTGATGGGCGGTATTGAGTCTGACGACGTTCATGCCAGCCTCGTATAGAGAGTGCAGAAAGGCTGGATCACATTGTGAGTCTGAGATGGTGGCGACTATCTTGGTTAATTTCTGGGTGTTCATGGCTATAAGTATCGCTAAAACAGGTAGGAAAAGGAAGCGGGGTGCGATTCATGGTTAGAGAGGAGATGGACAAGATGAACAAGATAAGGCAAGGCTAACCTTACGCATCAACAAGTTTATAGAGCTTATCTCCCTGCCTGGCTTTGCGATCGACCTTGAATGACGGCTCGCTACCGCGTAGAGCCACCGTTACAGGCAGGTTGTCGACGCGCAGTTCTTCCGGCCGCGCGGACAAGGCACCGGTGCTGGCGCCTACTATGAGAAGATCGTTTCCGGGCGCTATGCCCTCGTTCTCTATTATAAAAGAGGCAACGCCCAGGGCGCTGAAGTAGTGTGTGCAGTAGCCTACATAGACGCGTTTTTTTGTTGCCGCCGATCCATAGTGGCCAGACCACTCCCCCAGGCGCTGGCCAAGATAGTAGCCGTCCCAGAAGCCGCGATTGAATACCTCCGACAAGCGCCTATCCCAGTCTGCCACCTTTTGTGAGCCATAGCTGCCGTCAAGTATTGCTTCTACCGCCTCCCGGTAACAGCTAACGGTGGCTTGCACGTAATCAGGTGGCCTGGCTCTGCCCTCTATTTTGAGTACGCGCACGCCAGAGTCCAGTATGCGGTCGAGGAAGTGTATGGTTTTAAGATCCTTGGGCGACATGAGGTATTGGTTGTCCACCGCTATTGCATCCCCGGTATCGAGCTCGGTGAGGAGATAGCCCCGGCGGCAGGCCTGGAGGCAGGCGCCCCGGTTGGCAGAACGGTTGTACTGGTGGAGGCTGAGGTGGCACTTGCCCGATATGGCCATGCACAGTGCGCCATGCACGAATATTTCTATGCGCAGGGGTTTCCCCGAAGGGCCACAGATACCCTCTGCCTCTATGGCGTCGCGTATTGCCGCTACTTGACCGAGGTCGAGCTCTCGGGCCAGGACTACCACGTCCGCCCAGCGAGCGTAGAAGCGCAGGGCATCGACATTGGAAATGGACAGCTGGGTGGATAGATGAAGCTCAAGACCTATTGATGAGGCATAGGCTATGGCGGCATGGTCGGCGGCTATGACGGCGCTCACGCCCGCTTCTTTTGCAGCATCCATTGCCTGCCGCATCGCCGCTAGCTCTGAGTCAAAGAGCGTGCTGTTAAGCGTAAGGTATGTCTTGACGCCGCTGCCGCTTGCTATGCGCGCTATCTTTCCTAGATCCACCAGGCTGAAGTTGGCCGAGCTGGCCTGGCGCATATTAAGGCCGCCTGCGCCGAAATACACAGAATCCGCGCCCGCGCGTATGGCGGCCGCCAATGATGCGAACGAGCCTGCGGGGGCCATGATCTCAATATCACAACGAGTAAAACTTGCCATAGAGGGCAGTATACGCAGCCAGGGGCGGTGTAGCAACGGTGAAGTTTGGTGAGCACAGAGATGGCATCAAAGAGGGTTCTATTGTTCATCCCCGGCTCTATCTAAGGAATTATGCGATCTTAGATCAAACAAAGCTGAGATTACTCATTTAATACTTTTTAATTTTATTGCGCTATACTCCTAAGTATCAGGATTCAATGGATAAATTTTAAGCGATCGGGAAAGCAAGGCAACTGACACGGTATTGTCACCAATAATGTAGATAAAAGCCGCTGCGAGCATGCTCAGGGCTATGACTAAAAATATTAGTGGTGTCATTATATTAGCATGTATTTGTGATACTCTGCAGGTAAAATTGAGGCTTACGCTCCAAACTATTGATATCACAATGAATTTTATAAGAGTTCCTAGAGGGATGCGGCCAAAAGCATTCAGACTTTTATGGTATTCCTCTTGAGGTTTTGCAGTGTGTCGAAGCCTGCATTGAAAACCCGGGCTTTGCTTCCTGAAACTATATTAACAAGTATAAGATATACGAACGTACTAATAAGGGTGGGTGTAAAATCGCCTTCTGCAGAAAAAATGATGTTTTTTGTAGAATAAATAAAATATGCAGCAGCCAGGGTAAATGCAACGGATGCTATCAGGATAGGCAGCCTGTACGTAGTGGAATACCTTTTCATACCACCTCTCTACTTAAAGATCTATACTGCCAGTATAGAGTAATTTTTGGATTGGAAGGGAATGAATCGTCATTCTTTAATAAAGACTATCTCCTCCGGCCTGGCTACTACCTTTGTTCCGCCGCCGCTGGTTCTTCCGCCGGTTTGGTCTGAGCGCTTGCCTCGTATCTCTTCCAGCTCAGCCGACGACAGGGCGCTTATTGCCTTGGCGGCATCATTTATCATGACGACACTGCCTTTGTCGAAGCGGCCTTCTATGCTTGTCACGCCCCGTGGCAGGAGCGAGTTGTTGTCATGCATTGCCGCCATGGCTCCTTCGTCGACATGAATGATGCCTTGAGCCCTGGAGTTCTTTATCCAGCGCCTACGGTTGGTAAGACCGGATGCGGCGTCAAAGAGGGTACCAATGTTCTGCCCCGAGATTAACTTTGAAATGACTCCAGGGTGCCTCCCGTGAGCTATGATTACCCTGCAACCGGCATCCCTGGCTATGCCTACGGCAATAAGTTTTGTTTTCATGCCGCCGGTGGAGAACTCGCTACCCTTGCCGCCGGCTGATGCTAAAATCTCTGGGGCCAAGTCCTTCACATAGGGTATGGCCTTGGCTCCGGGTATGGTTCTGGGATCCGCGTCATACAAGGCATCGACATCGGATAGTATTATAAGGAGTTCTGCATCCACCTTGCTGGCTACATAGGCGGACAGTTGGTCATTGTCGCCAAAGGCAATTTCTGCGCTGGATACCGAGTCGTTTTCATTGAAGACCGGGACTATATGATGTTCTAGAAGTGATTCAACGGTAGAACGCAGATTGAGGTAGGCGCTGCGTTTATCCCAGGCATCACGGGTAACAAGGAGTTGGCCAACGGTGAGGCCAAAGACATTGAAGGCTCTGCGGTATTCATCCATCAACAGGGGCTGGCCTATGGCGGCACAGGCTTGCTTGGCCCTCGTATCCTTTGGTTTGTGGGCCAGGCCTAGCTCCCGGGCTCCCATGCCAACGGCTCCTGAGGTTACCATCAGAACCTGATGCCCGGCACGTACGAGGTCGGCAATTTCTGCGGCTATACGGTGCAGGTACTCGCTGTCTATGCCATTGCTTCCTGTGTCCGGGCCGTCTGATATCCGCGTATGCGCGCCTTTCTGCATGGTGATGGTATTAGTCCCGATCTTGACGACGATACGCTTGGCCATGGTGATAGCCGCCCTGGCTTCTTTGGCTGCCATGTCGACTATTGGCGTGTCCTGGTTCTGGCTATCCTGCGCCTGGGAGTCCTGCGTCTTCATGCCTGATCTCCACGGCTACTGCCCTGCTCCATGTCGAGTCCAGGATCCAGGTCTATGTGTCTGAAGCTTTTTTCCCCTGATGCGTACTCGGCGACAATCTGGCCATGCCCCGACAGCTTCCATTTATAGGTCATCAGGCCTTCAAGGCCCATGGGGCCACGGGCATGTATCTTGCCTGTTGCTATGCCTACTTCTGCGCCGAGTCCATAACGGTAGCCGTCGGCAAAGCGGGTGCTTGTATTGTGGTAGACAGATGCCGAGTCAACTTGGTCCATGAAGCGCGCCGCTGCCTGTGTAGAGCTGGTCACGATGACGTCGGTGTGGCCGCTACCAAAGCGGTTTATATGACCAATGGCTGTATCAAGGCCATCGACAACGCGTACAGCCATGCGTAGTTCCAGATACTCTTTTGACCAGTCGTCGTCATCCTTGAGGGTTCTTGGAGAAGATGATGATCCAGCAATGGCCCAGGCCTTGGGGCATAGTTCAAGGGCGACACCAGCCTCTTCCAAACTAGCTATAAGGGTTGGCAGAATCTCGTTGGCGCAGGCAGAGTCTACTAGTAGAATTTCTGCGGCATTGCATGCCGCGGGGTACTGGGTCTTGCTGTCTACAGCGATACGGACGGCCATGTCTTGGTCTGCGTCACGGTGGATGTAGACATGGCAGACCCCATCCGAGTGGCCTAGTACCGGTATGCGGCTGGAGTCCATGATGTGCCTGACAAATTCCTTGGAGCCTCTGGGTATGACGAGGTCAATGTATTCATCCAGAGTTAAAAGCTGGGCTACCTCATCTCGTGTCTCTATATGACCAAGCCAGCCATGAGGCAGCCCTGCTTCTACGCCGGCCTGTGCTACTATTCCTGCCAGCACCCTGTTGCTATGCTCGGCTTCCCTTCCGCCTTTTACAATTATGGCATTGCCGCTCTTGGCCGCCAGGGCGGCCATCTGTACCAGGGCATCCGGGCGGCTTTCAAATATGAGTGCTATGAGTCCGATGGGGCAGGATACCCGGTGCAGTGTCAGGCCGTCGTCCAACAGCCGGGCTTCCAGAACCCGGCCTACTGGATCGGGCAAGGCAGAGAGAGCCTTGAGCATTGACAGGGATTCTTCCAGTTTCTTTTTATCATAGGCCAGGCGAGAAAGGGCAGGGCCAGCCAAACCAGATGAACGGGCAGCGTATAAATCTGCGCTATTGGCCTTATAGATAGCCGGCGCATTTTCTATGAGTCGATCTGCGATCAGCCCAAGGGCTGCATCTTTTGTTGCTCGTGCTACTCCAAGCATCTTCTTGGCAGCCTCGGCTCCGGCTCTGGCTATGTCTGTCGTTACCATGTATAGAAACTACCAGATTGAGGCAGTATTGTGCAACTATGATGGTACCTGGTACATCAAGAAAAACGCTTTTCTTGGTTTTTTGATAAAACAAGGTTAAAATATCTCATTTAATATTTTTGGCGCTTCCGACTATCGTGTTGCAAAAGGGTGAAGATCAAGTCCGCCTATATGAAACAGAATAGCGGTCTTGAACCGATTGCGGTTCCTGAAGCCACAGGCGATCTTCTTAATGCGTTGAATGCAGGCGTTCTTGACTTCCAGCATGCTGTTGTTTGCCTTAAGCCTTATTGCATTCAGGATACCCCGGAAATAGCATCGGACCATATTTCCTACTGCTATCATTTGCTTTAATCGACATCGGCTAACCCAAACTAGAAGTTTTTTCCGGTTCTTTTCGGCAGTGCCCATGTACGTGTAATTCCAGAGTGCTGTAGCCGCTTCCTTGATTCGCCAGGCACGTGCTGTTTTTGGGTTCATTCGAGTCAGTGGCATAAATTCCTTACGCTTGGTCGCTCGGTTATCAGTCCGATGTGAGTTAGCCAGCCATTGGTACTTCGTTCGAACCAACGGGCTCTTGGCTTCCTGGGCCATAAATCTGCTGTGCTCTTCAGCTCTGACCTTGTCGAGTGCTTTGCCAAAATCCTGGGACACATGGAATCGATCGAATGCAATGAGGTTCTCAGTATGCTGAAAGTTAGCCTTAACGGCATTGATGAAAGGGTCCCACAGATAGTGTACAATCCAGTTCGCAATTTGGTTATTGAAAAAGGTCATTGGAAACCCCAGAATGCAGTTATCGAGACTAGCATGGAGGAAGGATCCAATGACCAAAACCAAAGATACCACGTTCTT
>JAVEXO010000099.1:0-4547 GCA_034003955.1 Spirochaetia bacterium
GGTTCGGTCTATACCGAGAATACAAGCGAATTAGCAGAGCGCCTCGAGGGATTCATACCTGCCAAGATAGCCAAGGGGGCAAAGATGCCGCCCAAGAAAGCCGCGGTAGCCCCTCCAGTACAAGCTACGCCCAAGTCCCTGCATGCAGGGTCGCTATCAGAGTATGAACTACTTGAGATGCGTGAAGCCGCTGGAACCGACCGTAAGATATTCGTTATTACTGTTGATTTTGACGAATCAAACGTGATGAATACGGTCAGCGCTATCCAGACTTTCGCGGCGCTCAGGGATCTTGGCACGGTTCTAAAGACCGTGCCCGACTTTGAGTCGTTGTATGAGGATGCCTTCCAGCCCACCGTGACATACTATTTGGCCACCAACAGAGAAGAGAAGACGCTTGTTTCAGCCGTCACAATACCGGATGTGGTGACGAGGTCGTCTGTGGAAGAACTAGCCCTGGACGGTGCCACCATTATTAAGACAGCGCCGCCAGCTCCAGTCGCTCCTGCAATACAAGCCGTCGCTGCGAAGCCAAGTGTGGCGGAGCCAGTGGTGGCGGAGCCTGCCGAGGAAGTAGAACACGAGGAGCATGAGGAAAAGGCGGTAGATACCAGGAGGAGCTCCAACCAGGCGGGTAGCATACTTCGTGTTGATTCAAAACGAATAGACAACCTGCTAAACCTGGTTTCAGAGACGGTCATAAACAAGGCTACTTTCAACCAGATAAGCACTCATTTTAGTGATCTGCAAGGCGCCGTGCAGGCCTCGCAGGGAGCCTTGCGTGACGGACTCAAGGATCTTTTCGATGAGTTGCCTGACTACCTGACATCCATACAGGCTGGTAGATCTGTCAAGGAAATAAAGAAAGAAGTCCTCGAGAAGTATGGCATACTGTTTAGCGCCTTCGATTCTGTAGAAGCCGATTTTAAGACAAATGTGGCCAAGTTTCGTTCCACGGCCCAGAATTTAGGCCGTATAACGAGCGAGCTACAGGAAGGTGTCATGCGTATTCGTATGGTGCCTATTAGTCAGATATTCAGCCGGTTTCCACGCCTCGTGCGTGACCTTTCCAAAGGTCTTAACAAGAGGATAAACCTCGTCATAGAGGGTGAAGAGACAGAACTCGACAAGTCGGTGATAGAGGATCTGCTCGATCCACTCATGCATTCTGTACGCAACGCCCTGGATCATGGCATAGAGAGCCCTGAAGAGCGCAAGGCGGCAGGTAAGCCCGAGGAAGGCACGGTCATGCTCCGCGCCTCCAACGAGGGCAACATGATAATCATAGAGATAGCCGATGATGGAAAGGGCATTGATGTCGATTCTGTGCGAGCCAAGGCGATTGAGCGCGGACTCATACATCCAAACAAGGTGCTCACCGACATAGAATCGTTCAACCTGATATTCGACCCAGGCTTCTCCACAGCCTCCTCCGTAACAAATATATCGGGCCGAGGCGTTGGATTGGATGTCGTCAAGCGCCAGATAGAGAAGCTCAATGGGTCGGTAACAGTCTCCAGCCAAAGGGGAAAAGGTAGCAAGTTTACCATCAAGCTACCCTTGACCTTAGCCATTATCCAGGGACTCCTTGTGAGAGTTGGCCGGGAAACCTATTCCATTCCTATCACCAGCGTTATAGAGAGTCACCGCATCAAACCGTCAGACATCCGCATGATAGACAACTACGAAGTATTCAATGTGCGTAGCGATGTGGTATCGCTGTTGCGTCTTAATAGGCTCTTCAGGATACAGACCGACGAGCAGGGGCAGTACTGTTTCGTCGTCATAGTCGGCACGAGCGATAAGCGAGTTGGCTTGATGGTTGATTCACTCATAGGTGAAGAGGATGTAGTAATCAAGCCCTTGCGAGACCAGTACACCAATTCGCCGGGCATAGCCGGGGCATCAATACTTGGAGATGGCTCGGTATGCCTCATAATAGACGTGAGCCAGCTCCTTGAGCTAGGGCAGAAGAAGGAACTCGAAGAGCGCCAGCGCCTCGAGTTAACCATACGTTAATGACGGGAGCGAAAAACGCATGAGCGTACAGGCCGCCGATAGGCGTGAAGCCGAACCTAAACATGACGAAAAGAAGGACCGATCCGAGAAGGTAGACTTCAAGATGGTCACCTTTGCCTTGGCAGGCAAGGAATATGGTATCGATATAATGAATGTCAAGGAAATCGCGAGTGCGGGGCGTTTTACCTATGTCCCTAATGCGGCTCCCTTCGTACGGGGTGTATACAACCTCCGCGGTGACATCATATCGATAATCGACCTGCGCATCATGTTCCACCTTCCTGCGGAGCGCAAAGACGACGATTCCCTGGAAAGCCTGCTTATCCTGCGTGTGGATGATCATGTGTTTGGTGTCATCGTCGACACCATAGACAAGGTCGTGGGTGTCTCCAGGGCAGGCATACAGCCGCCTCATCCCATATTCGGGGACATCAATGTCAAGTACATCCAAGGGATAATAGAAAATCAGGGTAAACTCTATATTATACTCAATGTAGAGAAATTGTTTGCACCGAAGGGTGAAGAACTGCCCGAGGAGATAAAGCAAGCCCTGCCGGCATCAACAAGGATTGAGCCTCAGCATATCACTCAAGGCACGCAGGCTCCTTCTGGTGATGTAAACGCCGATTTCATACGAGAAACACTTTTTGCCTTCAGACGCTTTGGTGTCTCATCAGTCAACGAAACCTGGTTTAAAGCTCGGTATACTGAGTGGATTTCTGGCAGGAAGCCTGAGGATATTCAGCTCAAGGAGCAGGCAGAGGCAGATCAGTTCCTTGAGACGTTCTATTCTCCGTATACCGGAGAGCTATGGTCTGAAGCCTATGCAGAAGCGCTCATGGCCGCCATGCCAAAGATTCAGTCTTCATCTATAAATGTGTGGAATCCTGGTTGCGGCAAAGGCTATGAAACCTATTCTCTGGCTGTAGCCCTTCGAAGAACCTATCCTGAGGCACGTATAAAGATATGGGCCAACGATTCTGACCTCCTGGCCATCTCTATGGCGCCAAACATGGTATTTAGCCCTGAATCAGTACCCGAGGCCTACCGTGATGTGATGGTGAAGGGTAGGAATGGTTTTACATTCCTGCAATCGATACGCGACTCAATTTTCTTCGAATTTCATGATGTCATGAACAGTAACCCCGTTCCCCCTGTCGATGTGATTCTGTGTCGTGACACTATTTCCTTCCTGTCAGCGGCTGATCAGGGCAAGTTGCTTGCAGATTTTAACGAGAAGGCCAAACACGGCGGAGCCGTCGTGCTTGGAGCACATGAGCGCATGCCGGAAGACACGTGGACAGAAACACCTGGCGGAGTCGTTTCAGTATTTACGAAGAAGGCCTAGCATAGTACCTTGAATCATGGGAGAACGATATGAGAGTAGAGTATATTAATCCTTTCGTAGAAGCCGCCTTCAATGTGATGAAGGAAGTGCTTCAATCAGACGTTAAGAGGGGTGAACTGTATCTCAAGTCTACCTCCATGCCCGTCATGGGTGTTGCAGCCATCGTTGGCTTGGCTGGTGATGTTGAGGGTCGAGTTCTCTTTGATATGGAGAAGGTAACGGCGCTCAAGATTGCCTCGACCATGAACGGTGAGGAAATAACAACCATGGACGACCTTGCCAAGGCTACTATCACCGAGTTGGCTAACATGATAACGGCTCAGGCCGTGACAAAGCTTCATGAGTTGGGCTTTCGCTTTGACCTTACACCTCCGGCTATCTTTACCGGAGAAAATATGGAAGTCTCTAATCAGGATGTTGAGGCCTTGATCGTGCCCATGGAAATTCCCCAGGGCAAGGTTGAGATAAACGTAGCCATCCGCGAGCGGGCATAGGGAGTCGGCGTATGAAGACAAAAGAAGATTTCCCTTCTATCAACGAACGCAAGGCCGAGGGATTGAAACCCGATGGTTCACCATTCAGGGTTCTCGTCGTAGATGATTCAATGTTCGTGGCCAAGCAGATTACCCAGATTCTTACATCGGAGGGCTATGATGTCGTCGGGCAGGCGGCTGATGGTCTGCTAGGACTCGAGCGCTACAAGGAATTGTATCCAAACGTGGACCTGGTGACGATGGACATTACCATGCCCAACATGGATGGCCTTACCGCCCTTTCCAAGATTATAGAGTTTGACAAGGATGCCCGCGTCATAATGATTAGCGCTCTTGGCAAACAGGATCTCGTCAAGCAAGCCTTGCTGACCGGAGCCAAGAACTACATCGTCAAGCCCCTCGATCGCAAGAAAGTACTCGAGCGTATTGCCCACGTACTGTCCAAGTAAAAGCATGCGGTGATTGACACGTATACCGTGGCTCTGGTATAAACTTCCGTCAACGTTACACTGCGTTGGCGGTTTTTGGGGCGGTTAGCTCAGTTGGTTAGAGCACCAGTATGACACGCTGGGGGTCACAAGTTCGACTCTTGTACCGCCCATTTAAGTCCTTATAGTACTACGATTCATGTCGTGGTTCTATAAGGACTTTTTTTGCGCATACACTTAGCCTAAGCCGGCCTCACG
>JAVEXO010000049.1:0-21330 GCA_034003955.1 Spirochaetia bacterium
TGGCTATGACGGCCCTGTCACCAAAGAGCTGGGTCATCATCTTGATGTACGGCGTCTCTCCGCAACCGGCGCAGGCGCCGGAGAACTCGAAGAGTGGCTTCTGCATCGCTATGCCCTTGATGGTGCCGAGGTTTAGGTTTGGAGTCTCGGGAATACTCTTGAAGAAGTCCCAATTCTTCTTTTCTACCTCACGGACCGTTGGCTGGTCTACGAAGTTGATTGCCTTGCGACCCTCAACGGCCTTGTCCTTGACCGGGCAGATGTTGATACAGGCGCCGCAACCGGTGCAGTCCTCGGGGGCTATCATCAGGGTAGCCTTCATGCCCTCGAATTCCTTGCCCCTGGCGTCGGCGCTCTTGAATGTAGAGGGAGCACCCTTGAGGGCTTCGGGCTTGTAGGCCTTGAGTCTGATGACGGCGTGGGGGCAGACGACGGTGCACTGGCCACACTGGATGCAGATGGAAGAATCCCAGCTTGGGATCTTCTCGGCGATATTGCGCCTCTCGTACTGCGTGGTGCCGGAAGGGAAGGTGCCGTCCTCGGGCATCTGGCTTGTCTTTATCTTCTCACCGCGGAGGGCGATCAGCTCGCCTAAAACCTTCTTTACGAATTCTGGGGCTTCGGCGGGTACGGGGGCAAGCATCTTGTGCTTGCTGGAGGCGGTTGCGGGGTAGCTAACCTCACGAACCTCGGAAAGGGCAAGGTCGATGGCCTCGATGTTCTTGGCTACGACGTCGGCACCCTTCTTCATGTAGGTTTTTTCTGCGTATTTCTTTATGAGCTTGACCGCATCGTCTTCGGGGAGGACGCCAGAAATCTTGAAGAATGCTGTCTGCATTACGGTGTTGACGCGCCCGCCCATGCCGGCTTTTTCGGCTATGGCCATGCCGTCTATGACATAGAACTTAATCTTCTTGTCTATGATGCTTTTCTGTACCTCGATCGGTAGCTCGTCCCAGACCTTGTCGGCAGGGAAGGGGCTGTTGAGGAGGAACTTGCCGCCGTCTTTACAGCTGGCGATGATGTCGAGTTTTTCCATGAAGCTAAACTTGTGGCAGGCGACGAAGTCGGCCTTGCCGATGTTGTATGGCTTCTGGATTATCTTGGGGCCAAAGCGCAGATGGCTGATCGTATAGCTGCCGGCCTTCTTGGAGTCGTAGACAAAGTAGCCCTGAGCGTAATAGTCGGTCTCGTCACCTATTATCTTGATGGAGTTCTTGTTGGCACCTACCGTGCCGTCAGAACCGAGGCCGAAGAATACACATTCCTTGGTCCCTTCTGATTCGAGGTGGAAATTCTCGTCCCAGGCGAGCGTGCCGCCCGTAAGGTCGTCGTAGACGCCGAGCACGAAGTCGTTCTTGGGCTGGTCCTTTTTAAGGTCATCGAGAGCGGCCTTGACGAGGGTCGGGGTGAACTCGCAAGAGCCCAGGCCATAGCGTCCTCCGACTACCTTGGGCCAGGTCTTGAACTGGGCCTTGCCGGTCTCCATTGACTCGCCAATGGCGGTGCGTACGTCTTCATACAGGGGCTCGCCTATGGAACCGGGCTCCTTGGTGCGGTCGAGCACAGAGATCTTCTTGACGCTGGCGGGCAGGGCGGCCATGAAGTGCTCTACCGAGAAGGGGCGGTACAGGCGTACTATGAGAGCGCCTACCTTCTCACCCTTCCCCACGAGATAGTTGATTGTCTCGGTGACGGTATCGGCCCCGGAACCCATGATGATGACGACGCGGTCGGCATCGGGTGCGCCGATGTAGTCGAAGAGGTGGTACTGGCGGCCGGTGAACGTGGCCAGCTTGTCCATGTTCTTCTGCACGATGGCGGGCGTGGCGTCGTAGAACTTGTTGACGGCTTCGCGGCCGGTAAAGTAGACGTCTGGATTCTGGCTGGTGCCGCGGATCATCGGCTTCTCGGGATTGAGGCCGCGGGCTCGATGTGCGCGGACAAGCTCCGCGTTGATCATCTGCTTCATCACGTCCTCAGAGATTTCTTCGACCTTCTGGACCTCGTGGGAGGTGCGGAAACCGTCAAAGAAGTGGAGGAATGGAACGCGGGCTTCCAGGGTGGATGCGTGGGCGACGAGGGCCATATCCATGACTTCCTGGACGCTGGCGGCAGCGAGCATGGCCCAGCCTGTCTGGCGGGCAGCCATGACGTCCTGGTGGTCACCGAAGATAGACAGGGAGCTGGCGGCCACGGCACGAGCCGCGATATGGAAGACGGCGGAGGTACATTCACCGGCTATCTTGTACATGTTGGGGATCATGAGGAGGAGCCCCTGGCTGGCGGTGAAGGTTGTGGTCAGGGCTCCCGTCGTCAGGGCACCGTGTACTGCGCCGGCGGCTCCGGCCTCTGACTGCATCTCTACGACCTGGGGGATGGTCCCGAAGATATTCTTCCTGCCCTGGGCAGAGAATTCGTCTGACAGCTCTCCCATCGGTGACGATGGAGTGATCGGATAGATCGCGATAACTTCTGAGCAGGCGTGCGCGACATGAGCGGCGGCTGCATTGCCATCGATCATGACCATGTTCTTCGTATTAGCCATACGGGTTCCTTTGGAGTGTAGTTGTTCAGGCGTGGCGCGGTTTTCGAGCGGTAAAAATGAAGAGTTTATTCGCACGTTGCCATGAACGGCTATATAGTAGATTTTTTAACGGTTTTAAGCAAGGGTGGTGAACCAGCGTTGAGATGGAAATAGTGGCAAGAGAAATTTATGCCCCGCCATCACAAGGATTGGGCGAGGCATTGCGTCGTCTGAGATTCTTACTGCTTGATTGCCGTGCCGCTTACCTTGACATAGTCGAGGCCTACGAGTCCGCCAGTTATGTAGCGGACAAGGAAGCCTATGGTGTCGAAGCCATTTTCAATGACGAGGTTAGTGGCGGCGTTTGCTCCCTTTGCCTCGAGCGCGGGTTGGATGATCTCGTCGAGCCTCTCGTTGGTGTCCTTAAGGGATACGAGGCTCGGGTGGAGAATGTAGGTAACCGGGCCTCTAGCCTCGAAGTGTCCCTTTTCTGATCCGGATATCTTGCCGTAGCCGAGGGCGCCGTTGGTCGTCTTGTTGAAGGTTGAGCAAGAGCCAAGAACCAAAATGAGTGCTAAAGCGATGAAAGCGAACAGTGCAGTTTTCTTCATTGGTGTTCCTCCGTTAATATAAATCAATCGCATTGTTGCGACGACGCGCTATTTCATTGCGTAGAATCCAGCTAGATAATCGGCGTGGAGTATCAGTCCGTATCTCGAGTCATAGCCGCAACCAACGGCGATACCTCCGATGGCGCTGAGGGGAATTAACAGGCGTGCGGATGCTTCGGCTGAGAATGACAGGCCTTCAGACCCTATACGCATAATGCCGTCGCCATAGAGATAGACACCGGAGAGGCGAGCCTGCATGTCGTTCAGTAACTCCAGCATGGGTAGTTCAATGCCGAGCTTGGTAACGAAGGCTCGACCCTGCCAGAAACCAAAACCGCCGCGAACTCGAAGCTTGGGATATGTGAGTATATTGCGATGGCCAATTGCGGCGGTCAGACAGATGGACTCCATGGAAGCTCCGGTCATGAAGTAATCGCCCGTGCCGGGAAGTGCGCTTAACTCGGTGCTTAAACCGAAAAATATAGGAACATAGCTCGATGCCCTATCGTCTGCACCAAGAGGTGATCGGAAGGTAAGAGCTAGCACAAGCACACTTAAACAATGGTTTTTTATAGTTGAAAAAATCACAGTTGATTTTATTCGTATTTCGTCAACTTGTCTAGTTGATACCGTACTGCATCATGAAAAACTTTTCAAAACCGTAACAGTACCAAATCGAGAGTAGTCTAGGAAGCATACATTGATGTCTATAAAATGGATAAAAGCATTGATAGACCTATGGCCGGAGTGATTCTGTTGCCGCTCTATACAGCCTCTCAAGCCCTTCCTTCGTATCCTTTGACAGGAAGTCTGGCTCCCAAACTGGCTTGTCCAGGGTGTCGCTTATGGTAAAACCCGCGGCAATGCGTGCTCCGCGATAGCGTGCCACCGTGAAGAGGGCCGAGGCTTCCATGTCTACGGTAAGTGCGCCTCGTGCAACAGCCGAGTTCAGTTCCATCCTCGTCTCCCGGTATACGGCATCGGTCGTCCAGCCCAGGCCCTTGCGATACCCTATGCCCTCTGCGTCAAAGGCGTTGCCGAGGGCGTGGGTGAGGCTCTCGTCCGGCAGGGCAGGGCCACCTCCAGGCACATAGTGATACGATACGCCCTCGTCACGTAGGGCCCCGGAGCAGAGGACGACAGATCCAGGGCCTAGATCGGCTACCAAGGAGCCGGCTGTGCCTATAGAGACGAAGGAGCGGGTGCCAAAGGCTATCAGTTCCTCCAGCATGGCTGCTGCTGCCGGGGCACCTATGCCAAAACGGCCCACTATTGCCACGCGACCATCAGTTTCATCAAGATAGGCCAGGTGCTGTCTGAAGAAACCTGAATGGAAATGCACGGCTTGGGTCTTGGCTACGAAGTCGAAGAGGCTTTTCTGATAGGAAAGAATGACGGCCTCTGGAGCGGGTTCATCGTCTGGCAGCTTGCCACATCGCCTCATGTATACCAGGAAATCAGCCGGCTCGACTATTGAAGGATGCTGGTACTTTTCAGGATACAGGGGAATTGGCATAGAGGCTCCTCAGGTTTCATAGCATAGCACACGGAAATTCGAGTTGACAACACGATCAAATTTGTTGCCTTTCAAAGCGCTTAGATGGCATACTCTCCAAGCTCTAGTATCAAAGTGTCATGAGTGTTCGTATGTGTGGCAACCTAAGGAGGAGCTGTGCACAAGATATTGTCAAAGAAGCGCCTGTCCGATGCGGTGTTCCAAATCGAGATAGAGGCTCCCCTGATAGCCCGGGAACGCAAGGCAGGGCAGTTTGTAATAGTTCAGACTGATGTGGAGTGGGGTGAGCGTGTCCCGCTTACCATTGCCGATGCCGATACGCAGAAGGGCACCATAACCCTTATATTCCAAGCCGTAGGAGTGAGTACGCTCAGGCTGGCAGAGAAGGAGCCGGGTGACTCTATAGAGGCCGTCCTCGGCCCCCTGGGTAATCCTACGCACATAGAACGCTTTGGACGGGCGGTCTGCGTGGGTGGTGGCATAGGGGTGGCTCCGATGCATCCCATAGCCCAGGCTCTTAAGCAAGCCGGCAACCATCTTACGGTCATAATGGGCGCCAGGACACAGGGCCTGATAATTCTTGAGGACGAGATGCGAGAGCTGGCCGATGAGCTTATAGTCGTCACCGATGACGGCAGCTATGGTCGGAAGGGCCTTGTTACCGAACCCCTCAAGGAACTATGCCAGTCCGAGGCCAAGCCAGACATTGTCGTGGCCATAGGCCCTCCAATCATGATGAAATTCTGTGCCGAGACGACCAGGCCCTTCGCCGTTAAGACCCTGGCTTCGCTCAACACCATAATGATAGACGGCACGGGCATGTGCGGTGGATGCCGCGTTTCTGTCGGAGGAAAGACAAAATTCGTATGCGTGGATGGCCCGGAGTTCGATGCCCACGAGGTTGACTGGGATGGCATGATGCTACGCTTGCGTGCCTACAAGCCTCTCGAGGACTCGGCGCTCAAGGCTCTGCATGAAGGTGGCCAGTGCCGTTTGGATTCCTTGGCCGATGATGCCAAGGCCAGGTCGGAGAGCGGAGGCCCTCAATGAGCGGGATTAGAGGAGCCGAACTGGCCTCCAAGGCCAAGATGGCGCTAGCGGAGATTGAGGGCAAGGAACTGTCAAACAAGGACAGAATGGGTCTTCCGGTTCAGGACATGCCCTGCCAGGAGCCTCTGTCCAGGGCACACAACATGGACGAGGTTGCCCTTGGGTATACCGAGGCTCAGGCGAGGCTCGAGGCGGCACGCTGTCTGCAATGCAAGAATGCGCCATGCATAGCCGGATGCCCGGTTAGTATCGATATCCCCTCGTTTGTAGGACTCGTAGCCAAGGGCGACTACCGGGGAGCGGCCGATGTCATACGCAGGACCAACCTCTTGCCCGCCATCTGCGGCAGGGTTTGCCCCCAGGAGAAGCAGTGTCAGGCTCCATGTACCCTTGGCAAGGCGCTCAAGAGCGTAGACCGTGCCGTGCAGATAGGGCGACTGGAACGCTTCGTGGCAGATCGTGAGCGGGCATCCGGCGGGGCGCCCATGCCTCACGTTGAGCCTCAGACAGGCAAACGCGTCGCCATCATAGGTTCCGGCCCCGCCGGCCTTACGGTGGCGGCCGATGTGCGCAGAGAAGGCCATGAGGTAGTCATCTTCGAGGCGTTTCAGAAGCCCGGTGGTGTCATGGTCTACGGCATTCCAGAATTCCGCCTGCCCAAGGCCATAGTCCGCGAGGAAGCCGACAAGCTTGAACACATGGGCGTTCGTTTTGAACTCAATACCTTGGTAGGACGCACGAGGCCCTTGGCGGCTCTCCTGCAGGAAGACGGCTTCGATGCGGCCTTCATAGCTGTGGGTGCCGGCCTGCCCAAGTTTATGGACATACCCGGCGAGAACTATGTTGGTGTCTTCAGCGCCAACGAATATCTTACCCGCGCAAACCTCATGCGAGCCTGGGACAAGGAGAGGGCGGTAACGCCAATCTATCCTTCAAAGCGTGTAGCGGTGCTTGGTGGTGGCAACGTGGCCATGGACTCGGCCCGCATGGCGCTTCGTCTGGGAGCGGAGGAAGTCCATGTCCTCTATCGTCGCACCAGAGAAGAGCTGCCTGCCCGATCGGAAGAGGTGGGGCACGCCATAGAGGAAGGGGTCATCTTCGACTACCTGTCCAGCCCCACCGAGGTGCTGGGAGACGGCAAGGGCGTAGTGACGGGTCTGCGGGTCCTGTCCTACGAGCTTGGTGAGCCCGATGCATCAGGAAGACGCAGCCCTGTCGCCATCAAGGGATCGGAACATGATGTGCCATTCGATACGGTTATCGTGGCGGTGGGCAACGAGTCGAATCCTCTGCTCGCCAAGACGACCCCCGGCCTCGTCGTCGACAGGAAAGGCCACGTTATAGTCGACGAGGCACAGAAGACGGCTCTGGACCGCGTATGGGCCGGTGGCGACATAGTCCTGGGCGCAGCCACCGTCATCCTGGCCATGGGAGAAGGCAGACGGGCGGCAAAGGCCATAAATGAGTATCTTAAGGGGGAATAGGCCTTGGGCTCTTCCCCTGTGGGCATTGATGAGACTCATGGCTTAAGACATACTATGGCCTTAGATACATTCTTTGTTGACGGGAGTCATTGCATGCGATCCAGAGCCTTTGCCATTCTGACCTTACTAGCCTTGACCTCGCTGTCGGCTCAGGAAAACAGCCCTTCGGTGGACGTGCCAGCCATAGAGCAGCCGCTTAGAGAGCAGCCTGAATTGCTTGCCCCTGCCCCTGCTACGATAGTCATTCCGTCCAAGGCAGACGCCCTGCTCCTCTATAAGCAGGGACGTGACCTGGAGGCACAAGGCAAGGCGAGCGAGGCGGCGGCAAAGTTTAAAGCCTCGGTAAGCGTCTGCGACACCGAACTGGCCAGCGATCCCACAAGAATGGATGCCTACACGGTCAAGTGCTGGAGTCTCTTCAGGCTGGAACGGTACAAGGAAGTCATCGATATAGGCTCGGCCGGGCTCAAGGTAAAATTCGATGCGCGTATAGTCGAAGTGATGGGAGAGGCCTATTTCTTCCTCAATGACGATGCGAGAGCCATACGCAATCTCCAGCGTTACATAGACAGCGTGGGTGAGTATGGTGACAGGGTATCTACCGCCTATTTCTATATGGCAGAAATTTATATGAGGCAGAAACGCCTCGATCATGCCGATATAGCCTACAGTTTGGCCGTGTATAGGGATCCTGGGGTGGCCCGTTGGTGGTATCGCTATGCCTTGACGGTGGAGACGCTTGGAGAGTACCAGCGTTCCTATGATCTGTTTACCAGGGCGCTCAGGCTTAGCCCAGGCATGGCTGATGCCCTTGCCGGACAAACGAGGGTAAAGGCCAGGTTGTAGAGCCTATTTACAGCAGGCTCACCGGGTCTGGATCTAGCTCCAGATAGACCTGTGAGGGTGGGCTCCATGACGACAAGGCTGCGCTCAATGCCGCCCGTGCGGGAGATGCCTCGTTAGATCGCAGGAGTATCTGCCGCCTTGCGTTGCCGGCTATGACGGCTATGGGGCACTCTGCGGGGCCGAGCACATCGACGAGGAGAGAGCCGCCAGGAGCCATCTTTGCCAATTCAAGGACTCTTGCCAAACGCCCCGCCAGTTCTTCGGCGGTGGCCCTGGCCAGGTTTGCGTCCTTTGAGCGAAGCACTATGCGCAGGAGACGGGAATAGGGAGGAAACTGCAATTCCCTCCGTATGGCCAGCTCGTCTGAGTAGAAGCCTATGGCATCGTGGGCCACCGCCCGGCGCAGTACGGGGCTCGTAGGCCGGTATGTCTGCACTATAACCTTGCCACCCTTTACGAATCGTCCGGCTCGCCCCGCTACCTGTGTGACGAGTCCGAATGCCCGCTCCGCCGCCCTGAAGTCTGGCAGGTTAAGGGTAGTATCCGCCAGGATGACGCCAACCAGGCGAACGCCTGGAAAATTGAGGCCCTTGGCCACCATCTGTGTGCCTAAAAGCGCGTCTATCTTGCCATCCCTGAAGTCGTCCAGTGTCTTCTCTAGCACGCCCTTGCGGCTCGTGGCGTCTGCATCGAGCCTGGCTATGCTCATGTCGGGAAAGAGCCTGGCGGCCTCTTCTTCTACCCGCTCGGTGCCGAAACCGGCCCAGCCTGTATCGAGTGATCCACATGATGGGCAGGCCGAGGGAGGCGTGGCCTGGTAGCCGCAGTAGTGACACACAAGGCGGCTACGCTCCTTGTGGTATGTCATGCCTACAGAGCAGTGGCGGCACTTGAGTTCTGCACCGCATGATTTACAACTCCAGAAGTATGAGAAACCGCGCCTGTTGAGGAAGAGTATCGATTGACCTCCGGCCTTCTTGACGGCGCGTACCTCTTCTATGAGACGCCTCGAGAGGGCTCCTTCCTCGACTCGCATGTCGACCAGTTCTATCGTGGGCATGTCGCCACCGGCCAGGCGCCGTGACAGGGAGAGGCGTTCTATGCCGCCTTCTGTCATGAGGCGCCATGATTCTACGCTTGGTGTGGCCGAACCCATGACGAGCCTGGCACCTTCACTGGCTGCCCGTCTCATGGCCACCTGTCTGGCGTGGTAGCGCGGTGATGAGCCGGCCTTGTACGAGCCTTCATGTTCCTCGTCGAGGACTACGAGGCCTAGTTTTTGTACCGGTACAAAGACGGCGCTCCTGGCCCCTACGATGACGCGAGCCTCTCCCTTGAGGATGCGCCTCCACTCGGCCAGTTTCTTTGGCGCCGTTAGCCCCGAGTGTATGACGGCGCATAGCGTGCCAAAACGGTCCTGTACGGCCTCTACGACCTGCCTTGTAAGGGCTATTTCTGGCACCAGGTAGATGACAGACCTACCTTCTGCCAGTGTGGCCTCCGCAGCCTCAAGGAATACTTCTGTCTTGCCTGTGCCCGTGGGGCCGTAGAGATACCAACGCCCTGCTGGCCTCGCCAGTATGCGGGCCAAGGCTGACTTCTGTTCTTCCGATGGCACGAGGCTGCCTGTGGCTATGCGAACATCGTCGAATGAGCCTGAATCGGAACCAGAGGATGCGCCACGGCGTTTGCTTTCCCGTTCCGCCGATGGCATCATGGCAGACAAGGCCTCACCCAGTGAACAGAAGTACATGCCGGCCAGCCAGGAGGCGAGGGCAAGGGTTTCGGGGCCAAAGAGAGGCTCGGCGTCCACGAGCCTTGCGTAGGATTTGATTCTCGATGGATCAATATCGACCGTGTCGCTTAGAGCCACTACCCAGCCTATGGCCGTCCTGCGGCCAAGAGCAGCCTCCACCCGGGAGCCTATGGGAGCGTCCATGCCTTCAGGATTGGCATAACTCCACTGCCTGTCGACGGGAACGTCGAAGGCTACGGATACATAGCGTGGCACCGTTCTCAGCTTTCCTGATCGTCTAGTACCGCGCGCAGGAGCTTCAAGTCCTCCCAGGCGGGGCGCTTGAGTGTGTCGTCCCTCAGGAGAGCGCTGGGATGGTAGGTAGCGACCAAGGGTATACCCCTGAAGTCATAGACGCTCCCTCGTATGCGTCCAATGCCTGTCTTGACGCCAAGCAAGGCCTGTGCAGGAATCCGTCCGACGGCAAGAATGGCCTTTGGCTTGAGTATGGCAAGCTGCCTGTCAAGGAAGGTCATGCAGGCCGTCTGCTCGTCAGGGGCGGGATCGCGGTTCATGGGGGGTCTACACTTGACTATATTGCCTATGAAACAGTTTTCATGTCTGGAAAGATTTATGGCTTTTAGCATCTTGTCCAGGAGCTGACCGGCCGGGCCTACGAAGGCATGGCCAGTCTTGTCTTCCTCAGAACCGGGGCCTTCGCCTATGACCATGACAAGAGGGTGGCTCGAGCCCTCACCCGGTACCGATCGAGTCCTGCCTGCCGATAGCCTGCAGGCTATGCATCGTGCGGCATCGGCAGCTATGGCCGGGAGGCTATCTGCCAGGGGGGCGCGTCGCGTCTTGGCTGGGGTGGATACCGATCCTTCCAGGGCTCGAGCTTCGGCTATTTCAGGTATGGGCAGGCCGCTCTTGTAGCCGTCTTTCATGGCATCCTCCACGAGGCTGAGTGCCTGGTAGACTATCCTGGCGTTGTCTGTGTCGCTGCTCAAAATCTGTCTTCTCCTCTACCCTCGAGAACGGATTCCATGTCGCCGAAGCCCCGAACTGAAAGGAAGCTGGCTATGAGTTCAGGGTCTTCCAACCGTGACTTCTCGTCCTCCAGGAGCCTGTGGGCAATACCGGCACTCTTGGCGACTGATTCTGGGTTCCCCAGGCGGCTCTGGTAGTAGTAGTAGACTATGGTGTCCTTATTGGGCAAGAGCAGACCCGTCTCAAATAAGAACGATGCCTCGGCCAGGAAGAACCGGGCCTCCTCTGGGTCGGACCTGCCGGCCGCCATCTGTACGAGCAGCATGAGGGCGGTGAATGCGGGGTAGTAGCATGAGTGCCGCAGGCCTAAAAGCAAGGCTTCACGGGCGGCTAGCTCGGCTTTTTTTATGTTGCCGGCTATATAATGGCAATTTGCCAGGGTTCGTAGAGACTCTACCCTATCGAAGTCGTTTCTAACCTTGTCGGCGTAGTATTCCGCCTGCATGAAGGCCTCACGCGCGGTTTTTAAATCACCAGAGAGCGTGGCAGACGTTGCGAGCATTGCCTGGGCCTGTGCAACGCTGGCGTCACTCAACTCTCCTGTCTCCAGAAGAGACCGGGCAGCCGGTGCCAGAGCCTTGAAGTCACAGAGCTGCCAGAGAATCTTGAGCCGCAGGTCTATGCCAAAGAAGCGGGCTATGAGGAGGTATGCCTCGTCGGATGGAACGGCTCCGCCGTCTATGGCCGCGAGCGCTCCCCTGTAATCACCGGCAAAGAGACGGTTCTCGGCCAAGGCACTCACATACTCAAACTCGTCGCGGCCGGGCATCTGGGCCATACGGTCAACGAGGGATCGTGCTTCCTCGAAGTTGTTGCGAAGCATCTCAGAATAGGCGATGTGCCGGAGCACGTTCTGTACGCTTCGAGTGGCCATTCCGGCTCGCTTGTAATAGTAGAGCGCCTTCTGGCCGGTGAAACGGGCCTTCTGAAATGTTGCCGACATGGCGTTGTGGGCGCATATCATATGATAGGCAAAACCCATGCATGACTCGTTGCGTTCGCTCACGGCTATACGCATCACCCTCTGCAGGTCACCCTCCGCCTCGGCTATCTTGCCTGCATTAAAGTAAATGGAACTCTTCGTTATGAGGAGCTGGACGGCAGAATCAGGCGACTGTCTGACGAGACGTTTATAGAGTGACTCGAGGTATTCGAGATACTCGAGATTATAGTTGCGTGCCTTGTCGGATAGTATGGCGTCTGCCGCCTCACCCCATCGCTCCGATTTCAAGAGGTGGTGCAGGAGTCGCAGGCGGTTGCGGGCCGGATTCTGGAGCATGCCGTCGGCTACCACCCCGTGCAAGACCTTTTTGTTGTGGTTAAGAATGCTGGCATAGAGGGATTTTTTAAAGACATCGAGGGTAAAGGAGTAATAGTCGCCCTTCTTGGTCAGGATGCCATCGGCGGCTAGTCGTTCCAGGGCCTTCTGGGCATAGTCTGGTTCGCCTCCGGCTGCCTCGTAGATACGGCCGGCTTCCTCTATATTGAAGTTAAGCAGGAATACAGACAGCGATGTAACAAAATCGCGCAGCCTGGGTTCATAGCGGTCCAGGCTTGCCATGAACATATTCTGTATGCTGCCAGGCAGGCTTGAAAGATCCTTGTGTTTCCTTGCAAACTGCGTGTATTCCCGTATAAACAAGGGATTGCCACCCGATTGCGACAGAACCGCCTCAAGCAGTCGTTCAGGAATATCTGGCCAATGGGACAAGGCCAGCATCCTCGATTCCTTTCTGGGCAGGGGCTCAAGGCGGAGGGTCTTGATGCCGGGGAAGGCGTCTCGGAGAGCCTGGGGCTGATCGCGTCCAGCCATCAAGGTAAACGGTTTGTAGACGCCGTTCTTTATATAATAGACTAGAAAATCTCGTGATTGTCTGTCCATGGCCTGGGCATTGTCTACGAGGAGCAGGGCAGGATAGACGGCCCTGAGCTGGCGCTCCATAATGTTTGAGAAAATGGAAAACAGGGACAAAACGAGTTCAGAGTCCTGGGCCGACGAACCTGCCGGTTCAAGGAGTCCGGCGAAGCGCTCGGCGTGTATGCGCTCCATGCCTGGAAGGGCGGACAGGGTGGAGGCTATGGCCTCCGAACCCGAGGCGGGGTCCACACCCAGGTACTCCAGAACCAGGTCGACGACGACGGCGTAGCGGACGGGACGGTATTTTTGTGCCTTGGCCATCATCACCGGCGACGAGAATTCAGGAAAACTCCTTACACGCTCGGTGAATGACTGTATGAGGCGTGACTTGCCTATGCCGGCTTCTCCTACCAGGTAGAGGCCGGTGCTCATGGATGGGTCGTGTCTGACATATACGCGTAGAAGATCCTCAAGCGCTTCCTGACGCCCAAGGAAGGGGCTGGAGTCGTGAATACCGATCTGGGTCGCTCCTATGAGTGACCAGGCGTTAACCGTATCGCTGGCTCCCTTTATGGCCAGGCGCGTGGGCCCCTCAAATTCATAGTCGTCCTGACAATGTTCCTTGACGACCTCTGACACCAGTACCCTATCGGGTAAGGCTGCAGACTGCAGGCGCTGGGCTATTGCCATGGGGTGCCCCGTTACAACCTTGAATGATCCCCTGTCTCCTGTGGCTATCAGCCCCGAGTGGATACCTATTCTGAATGATAGTCTGGTGCCTCGGGGGGCTAGCTCACCTTCAAGACTCCTGTTTCTTTCAAGGAAGGCAAGAGCCGATTCTATGGCACGCTGGGGGTCGTCTTCATGGAGTTCGCCCACGCCGAATACTGCCACGAGCGCGTCTCCTATATACTTTTCTACGACCCCTCCGCGCGCCACTATTATCTCCTCGAAGGCGCCAAACAGGCGGCTCATCAGGGTGTCTATCTCCTCGGGATCCATACGCTCAGACAGCGCTGTGAAGCCCTCCAGATCGGCGAATAGTATTGTGGCGTTTCGTCTCTCTCCCGACTTCATCGACGTGCTTTTTGCCATGGTTTTAGTATTTTAACCTTAAATGCACAAACCTGCAAAGACAGTGATCTTCCATAGACGGCTTTAAGCTGATATCGTAACCCTGTGACAGCTTGGTTTGTGTCCCTTTGTGTCTTTATAATAATCCTCATTGCATATCGATTGGAATCCGTCCGATTGTCCCAGATACGGCAAGGCATCAGGCTGCGCATAGGTGTTACCGGCACCCGTGGCAAGTCTAGCGTGACACGCCTCATAGCGGCCGCCTTGAGGGGCTCTGGCCTCAGGGTCGTAGCCAAGAGCACAGGCTCAAGGCCGATGATGATACGGGCCGATGGTTCAGAATTCGCGGTAGAGCGTGTTGGCTCGCCTAGCATCATAGAGCAAAAGAAGCTTCTATCGCTCGCCCAGACTGAGGGAGCGGAGGCTTTTGTAGCGGAGATAATGAGCATAGGACCCGACAACCAGGCCATCGAGTCGGCACGCATCCTCAATGTTAATCTATGCGTAGTCACAAATGTGAGGGTAGATCATAGCGAGGAGCAGGGGAGCACCCGCTCGGAGGTGGCCGCCTGTCTGTCCACCTCGGTGCCTCAAGGAGGACTGCTCGTGTGCCTTGAAGGCGAGGACCTGCCTGAGTTGAGGGAAGCCTGTGCCAAACGGGGATCAACACTCAGGCTGGCCCCGTGTAGACTGCCTGAAGAACTGAGAAAGGCTGTGCCTGAACTTTCATACAGCGAGTTCGAGGAGAACCTGTCTCTTGCACTCGATGTCTGTGTAAGCCTTGGCCTGGACGCAAAGGCGGCCCTAACATCGATGAGTACGGTAGTGCCCGATCTCGGTGCCCTGCGATCATGGGAGTGGGCAGACGAGGCAAGTGGGGCTGCTATTCGCTTTGTAAACGCCTTCGCGGCCAATGACATAGAGTCTAGCCTGAAGGTGGTTGATAGGTCGCTTCCCGCCACGGCAGATGAAGCCACGGCAGACGACAGAAAAACGGTCGTGGGTATACTCAATCTTAGATCCGATAGAGCCGAACGTAGCAGGCAATGGATAGACGCCATAATATCCGGTCAGCCTGAACGAATCTCCATGCTCTACGTCGTTGGCGCTCATTCGCGGATTGTGGCGAGGCGGTCCCGAGGCAGGGTTCCTCTCTGTGTGGCCGCCGATGCCCGGCATCCGGCCATGCTCTTCTCCCGCATCCTGCATGATCACCCCGGCTCCGTCGACATCATCGGTCTTGGCAACATAGCCGGCCCCGGTGTAGCCATCGTCGAATACTGTGCCGAAAAAGGCTTGGCACAGGCTATGACGAGTCCTGAAAGGCTAACGCATGAATCATGAAACCCTCCTCATAGGATTTGTAGTCTCCATGGCCTTCTATGAGCTGGTCGGCATCTATCCGGGTGGCATAGTTGTGCCTGGTTTCCTGGCATTGTACCTGCCCGAACCGCTCAGGCTGCTGGGCACCCTGATTGTGGCAGGCCTTAGCCTTGGCATATACAAGCTGCTGGCTCAGCGCATGATACTGTTTGGACGGCGGCGTTTCTTCGTGCTCATGATGACGGCGGGCCTCCTCAGTGTGGTAAGCGCCGCCGTCGTGCCCTCCCTGTTCCCCACATCCCCTGACCTGCGGGCCATAGGGCTCGTGGTTCCAGGTCTTATAGCCAACACCAGCCAGAAGCAGGGTCTTGCAAAAACCCTGGCCGCCATCTGCATAGCCCTGGCCATCACCGCTCTGGCCTCACGCCTGGTCGCCCTATGGTAAAACCAACCATGAAACGCATCCACCCTTTGATACTAGCCGCAGCCGCCTTGCTCAGCGTTGCCGCCCTGGTCATAGAGCCGAGGCTTACATCCAATAGCCGTTCCCCGCATTATGAAACAATGGTCAGAGCGGCAAGCCTGATGGCTGAAGCGGAGCAGCTGATCAGCCAGAAGAGGCTTGATTTGGGCTTATCTATCGATCGTGCCCACGACCCCAACGGCACAGGCCTCATAGGCATCGAGTATTCTGGCACTACAACATCGCTTGGCGACCTGGAGGCCAAGCGGACGACGACCAGTCCAGACATGGCAGCCGTCATGGTGGGATTACTGTTAGAAGCCGGAGTACAGCCAGGAGACTCCATAGCCCTGGGCGCATCCGGCTCGTTTCCAGGTGCCGTCCTTGCGACACTCGCGGCGGCTCGTGCCATGGATCTACAGCTAGCCATCATAGTCTCGCTTGGTTCGTCGACATGGGGTGCCAATGTGCCTGGCTTCTCCCTCCTTGCCATGCTACAAGCCGCAGAAAGCGTTACAGGGTACGAGGCCCTGGCTTTCTCGCTTGGTGGAGACGGCGACCATGGAGGGGGCATGGATCCCGAGGCAAGGGATCAACTATTGGCCGAACTATACGACAGCGGACAGAGAGTCATAGCCGGCAGGAGCCTCGCCGATAGCGTAGCCGAGCGCATGAGCCTCTATGACTACGCCTCGTACGAGGCGCCCTTCAGAGCCTTTGTCAACATCGGAGGGGCGAGCGCCAACACAGGTGTGGGGATGACCTCCTTGTCGCTTGTTCCTGGAGTCAATACAAGGATTCCCTCGCCTTCTGCCGACGATTCTGGCGTCATATTCGAGATGGGAAAGCGGGGTATACCGGTCATCCACGTGCTCAACCTCAAGAGGCTGGCCTTGGACCGTGGTCTTGCCTGGGATCCGGTTCCCTTTCCTGCTATAGGAAAAGCTCGAGTCTATCTCGTGCGCGACGAGGCTACGTACAGACGAAGCCTGCTGTGGCTCGTATCCGGATATGCGGCCATGCTGGCAATCCTTGCCTTCGTCGGTATGAGACTCGCAAAGCCTGGTACTAACCCAAAAGACGGGCGGCAAGAGCCTCCGCAACCCTGATGCCATCGCTGGCTGCCGACATGATGCCTCCGGCGTAGCCCGCTCCTTCTCCGCAGGGGTACAGACCGACCATGCTCGACTGCATGTCTGCACCTCGGGTGATGCGTACCGGTGACGATGTGCGGCTTTCTATGCCGGTGAGCACCGCGTCTGAACGGGCAAAGCCAGGTATTATCCTGTCAAAGGCCACGAAGGCTTCCTTTAAGTTTGACGCTACGAAATCGGGCACGCAGGTATTGAGATCGGCCAGGCCATAGGCCCCTCGTATGGATGGAATGATGGCACCCAGGCAGGGTGAGGCTACACCCTTTACAAAGTCACCCAGGGTCTGTACCGGCATGGCGGAGTGCCCGGCTCCCACACCGAGCGATGCACGGGCTGCCTCCCAGGCGGCATGTTCCCATATTCTCTGGAATTCTACACCGGCAAGTACGCCCGTGGGACTTCGTTTGTCGCCGCCCCAGTCATCGGGACGGACTGCCACGACTATGGCGCTGTTGGCGTTGGCCGTGCTTCTGGCAAAGTGGCTCATGCCGTTGCACGATGACAGCCCTGGTTCGGAGCTGGCGTCTACGACGTAACCTCCAGGGCACATGCAGAATGAATAGACGCCTCGACGATCGGCCGTCTGGTGGGTAAGCTTGTAGTCGGCGACACCGAGGGCAGGATGGTTCCAGTGATCTCCATACTGAGCCCGGGAAATCATCTCCTGTGGATGCTCTACGCGTAGACCCATGGCAAATGACTTGCATTCCATAGGTACACCTGAGGCGGCCAGCTCTGCAAAGGTATCCCTGGCCGAGTGGCCTATTGCCAGGACGACGGTGTCTGTGTCGATGTGCTCCCCGCCTACCAGCTCCACGCCGCTTACCATGCCATCGCGGAAGATGGGCCTTTGCAGACAGGTTCTGAAGCGGATCTCGCCTCCTAGCTCTCGTATCCTGGCCCGCAGATTCTTTATCATGACGACAAGGTTGTCGGTGCCTATGTGGGGCTTGCTGTCATAGAGTATTGAGCCAGGAGCGCCCAAGTCTATGAGGGTCGCCAGGACCTTGCCAGTACGGCCATGGTCATCCTTGCCCGATGAGGTGAGCTTGCCGTCAGAGTAGGTGCCCGCTCCTCCCTCGCCAAACTGCATGTTTGACTCGGGGTCAAGTTCCCAACCTGTCCAGAACGACGAAATAGCCTTGCCCCGGGTGTCTACATCATCCCCACGCTCAATGACTATGGGACGAAAACCAGACTCCGCCAGCATGAGGGCACAGAAGAGGCCGGAGGGGCCTGCCCCTACGATTATTGGCCTTCTGCCTTCCTTCATGCCAGAGCGAGGCGCTAGAAAAGGAAAACTGTACGGCTTTGTAGGGCTTATTGCCTTGGCCTTTGACCCGAGGCTCCTGGAAGGGGACTCGAGCCCGGAGACGACGGTATAGACGAGACGAATGTCGCGTTTGTCCCGGGCATCTATCGAGCGGCGCTCTATGTGCATATCGACCAGGAATTCCGGCCGCACGCCCAGTTCACGGGCCACGCGACCGCGGATGTAGTACTCGTCACTGTCAAGCGGACAGTTGATATTCTGGATTCGGTAGAGGTTCATACAGCCGAGTATATACTATCTGGGCTCCCTGTGTGAGGCCAATGGTGCATCCAATTTCTCAACCCGCCTCGCGTGCCTGCCACCCTCGTATTCGGCTGCCATGTAGGCTTCTATCATGGCTATGACTGGTACGGCGTATGGTATGCGGCCACCGAAGGCTATGAAGTTGGCATCGTTGTGCCGCCTGCACATCTCGGCGGTATACAGATCAAAGACCTGGGCGCAGCGAATGCCTGGAACCTTGTTTGCGGCTATGGAGATTCCAATGCCGGAGCCGCAACACAGGATGCCAAAGTCAAAACCACCCGCCAGGTAACGCTCGGCGGCAAGCCTGGCCATGTCGGGGTAATCTACAGAGTCGGCACTGTCGACGCCAAGGTTTTCTACTGTATGCCCCTTGGCCAGCAAGGCTTTGGCTATAGCCGTCTTGAGTTCGACGGCGCCGTGATCGTTGGCTAGTATGATGTTCAAGACTATGCCTCCATTATGGATCCATACTATCACGGTTGCGCTCTTGCCGTCATCGATTGATGAATCTACCTAATACTAATGATGGAATGAACCGAAATAAAAGCATAGATCTGTTTAAAATCGAGGAGACAGCGCATGCGCCTACACATAGTATCGATACTGCTTATTGTAGCCTGGGTAACGACAGGGGCCCAGGACTCGGCTGCGGAGGCATCTCCTCCGCCCGCTGAATTGAGTGCGTACGACATCCTGGGTGTCTCTCCCTATGATGATGGCCTTACGAGTCCCTTGCTTGTTACCGCCTCTACTGGTGTCGACAATGACGTCACATCGTTGCCGGATCCTGCCGCAACGGAGCCCGAAGCCTTAGATCCATTAGAAGCAGAACCGGATGCAGAGACGCCAGAGTCTGGCATTCCTGTAGATCCAGCGGTGAACAACGGACCGTCGGTGCCTGTCGAAGCTACGGAGTCGAGTGAGCCCGTCGAGTTAGCCGAGCCAGTCATTCCAGCGGCAGACATCGAGCTCGCGGAGCCAGCAGAACCCGTCGCAACAGACATGGACGAGGCAGAAACGATACTGATGGCTGAGATAGCCAGGCTTCTAGCGGAGCGGGACTCGTTGAATGAGGAAATCATTGTATTACGAGCTGAGAACATGGCCTTGGGCACTCAGGTTGCCGACCTGGAATACTACAAAAATCGTTCAGAAGAACTCGAGTCTGAGATAGCAAGGTTGGAGGCGGAGCTTGTAGAGAAGGAAACGGCATTGGCCGCCGCCGATACGCGTCTGGCAGAGGTTGAGGAGAGGCTCTCCGAGGAAGGCGCAAGGCTGGCTTCGTCCGATAAGGCACGATTCGCGGCCGAGGCGTCCCTGGCCGACGCCCAGGCGGCCCTCGAGGCTGCCATGGCTACTGGTGCCGTCGTTTCAGGCACATCGTCGACATCGGGTGGCTATCTAAGCGGCTGGGCTCTCGATACCTCACGATTCACTACAAGGCTACGCGATGGTTTCGATGGATCAGTATCTCGCATGGGATCCTGGAGGATAAAGGGTGCGACAGCCTCACAGACCGATGCGTCTCAGTACTTCTCACGCCTTGAATTACCGCTTGCCCAAGGCAAGGCTACCACCCTCTATCGATTCAACACACGTTCAAGCGGCTCAGGCTGGGTAGGCATTGGTCTTCATTTGTACGTAGAGAACGTCAAGAAGAAGTACGGTTATGGCGAGGGCAAGAGTCTGCTTGTGTGGTTTACGCGTGACAGGGCCGCGAGGGGAGACGATGCCACATACCTCCAGCTCTATCGATCCGACGACGATGTTGTCATGGAGCGCATGTTCGACGCCGAGCTTGCCGATGGCCTTGAAGTATCGCGTCTCGTAGAGCTTGTCTACGACCCGGTGGCCGAATATATAGCCATTTCTGTGGACGGAGTCCTACGCATCGTGTACAAGACATTTTTTGGCAGGGATTCCGGAGCCACCGTATCACTGCGTACGCTTGGCGGCGGCGGCTCGTTCTCAGACTTCTCCGTCTGGTCTGAGTAGGACTCACCGTGACTAGAAAGAATAACGCCTCTGCTCTCATCATATTTCTTGTAATGCTAGCAGGCATCGCGGTTCCTCTCCATGCCGCCTCACCCGGTGAACGTATAAGCTTTGGAGAAGTCTGGGCATACCTGATGAATGGCGAGGAATCTTACCTGGCCAGGACTGGCAGTGTCAGTGACCTCTGTTACTTCAGCGCCGAGATCAATGCCTATGGCGAACTGACAGGCGTACCAAACATAAGCAAGCTGGCTAATTTCAAGGGCAGGAAGCATCTCGTTGTGGCCGAGCTTGGTAGCTATAGTTTGACTCACTTCTGCCTGGACCCAGCCTATCCTATACGCGATAGACTGATAGCCGAAATACTGCTCGCCTCCGCTCCCTATGATGGCGTTCAGATAGACTTTGAGGCCATACCGCTTAGAGATAGGGATAATTTTGTGACGTTCCTGGCTATGCTCAAGGATGGACTGGGCTCAAAAATTCTCAGTGTGGCTTTGCCGGCTCGCTTGAGCGATGCAGGCGACACCCTGGGTTACGCGCGCATAGCGGCCATAGTCGACAGAGTATTCATCATGGCCTACGACGAGCATTGGAGTACCAGTCCACCCGGGCCTGTCGCTTCGATGGAGTGGTGCTCGCGGGTAGCAAGGTTTGCAGCATCCAGGATAGAAGCCAGGAAGCTTATAATGGGGCTGCCGTTTTACGGACGAGCCTGGGGAAGCGTCATGCCAAACAGAGCCTACAAGCATTCAGGCATAGAATCCTTGAAGGAAGAGAAAGGCATCGAGGTACTCTCCAGAGAGAATGGCATACCTCGTTTTAGGTACGAAGAGAATGTCATTGTTGAGGTCTATTACGACGATGCCGAGTCATTGTCTCATCGCCTGCAACTCTACAGGAATGCGGGCATACGCTCTGTTGGCTTCTGGAGGCTTGGCCAGGAAGACTACGCCCTGTGGGACAGGATAGGCCTATATCCCTGATATTTACTTTTAATTGGAAAAAAATGACTATTGACGATTGTACCTCGAAATTATATGATATTTGTTATATAGTACC
>JAVEXO010000004.1:0-82867 GCA_034003955.1 Spirochaetia bacterium
ATCATTCCCGTATCCAACCACCCCAGGTTGCACTGTAGGTATTAGACCAGAGACCGTTGTTGCCATCACAGAGGGCAAAGGCCTTGTGCCTGCCGCTTCCTTCGTCGAAAACAGACAGTGTTCGTATTGGCTTGCCAGCCAGGCTTGCGGCAAAATTGGTAGCGTCGCTTATAAGCGTATGGCTGCTGTTGGGGCTTGGAAAGCTTGTTGCCACGTCAGCCATGTCGAATTCCAGGTAGCCATCTACGGTTGACTTCAAGTGAGTGCCTACGACCAATACTTGTTTTGAATCGAAGACAATGAAGGAAGGAACGGAGAGTGAGTAGGAAGTATTATCACTTGTCTTCCAATCGACACCGGCGTTGTCTGTGTAATGAAGGTAGCCATCGCGGGTTGAGACTACAAAACCCGATCCTGTTGTTGAACACAGCCCGGCATACGAGCCGCCTGCTACAGGGCCATCACCGATGTTTTCGGAAGCAAGAAGCTCCCCCGTACCAGAAATAAGCTTGCTGCCGGCGCTAAACCAGTAACTGCTGCCATCATGGGCCACGGAGCTTGGATAGCCTATGCTTGTATTGGCAACTATAGACGTTGCTACAAAGCCTGAACCATCAAAATGGTAAATAGAATAGGCTCCCTTGGAGGCTTCCGTGACGGCAAACAGCTCGTCATTGGCACTGAGAAGGGTGCGGACATAGCCTGCGCTATCCAGCCCTGTGACCTTGTTCCAGACGCTGCCATCTACCGTCTTCCAGACGCCCAGACCTTGCCCCGTGCCAGAATCTACAAAGAGTACGTAGAGGTTTGTGCCTATGGCGGCACCGGCGCTGGCGAAGAGCGGAGAAGGCTTCGTGTTCGTGCTGGATGTTGCCTTTATTTCGCTTAATACAGACTGTCCAACGTCTGACCAGCTTGTATCGGCGGCTTTCTTGTACCTGAGTATGCCTATCCCTGCGTAGTAATCTTCGCCGAGACGTGCCACGAATGAGGGATTGGAGTCCTTGAGTGCGGGAGTCATGGTAAGATTTATTGGCTTTTCGGTAGCGACCCTGGAGAAGATGCCTGCAGGACCCGCGTCGCATGACGACAGGCCTATGGCAAGTACGGCAAGGATAGCCAGGATCAGGATGCCTGACTCGTGTCGTCGAATCAATATGGGTACGTTCATGTGAGTATCCTCATGTTTACAGGTGATAGGCGACGGCCAGCGTCGCCTCCATGAAGTATCCTACACGGGAGTTGGCAGGTGTCTTCGGTATTATTTGCGGGATGATGTTTCCAAAGATGTTGAGGGTATAACTCATGTCAAGGGAAGCTTTCCACAGGAAACTGGAACCGGCTTTAATGAGGGTGTCGACATGCTTGTAGTCGCCAATGGAGCTTATAGCCATGCCTAGACCAGCACTGGGCGCGATGACAAATGCTCCGATGGGAAAGGCTCTGAGTACGCGTAGCGACAGAGGCGCTATGAAGAGCCTATCCTCGTTTATAGTGCCTATGAACTCACCCGCCAGGTCTCCAGCCAGAGCCCAATACGGGTTTAGGAAGCCGGTGTATGACAAGGCAAAGGCTATGCCGGGATAGGAATTTGCCTTTTCAAACGACGAGGTGTTGGGGTTTGTAAAACCCAAGGGTACCGCGATGCCCAGCGACAATGACAGCATGCTGTCACCCCGTTCAAACTGGCTGAAATTTGACGAGGCTATGACCGGTGATTCATCCTGTGCCATGGCCTGTGTCGCAAGAGCAAGAGTGGCTAGTAGTACTACGTGAAAGGAGCGCATCGTTCCTCCGATTAAGTGCACATGATTGTATGGCTGCACTATATCACGAGCCACACGCATGTGAAAAGGCGCGAGAGCATCCAGGGGTTACGGTTCAGGAACGACGCCGGCCCGATCTGGCGGATGAAAGTGTGGCCCAGGACGATGAAAAGTCTGAGCCACGTATCCATCGTAGCTCAACGAGGGCCAAGAGAAAGGTTGTAGCCCGTATTTTCTCAATAAGCATAGAAGAATCATCTTTCTTTATATTATCAGAACCAAAAGGAATTCTGGCGCAGAAGCATCCCAGGCCTGCCTCGAACGGCCCTGGTACATACTCACTGTGCTCGGATGCCGGTGGCAAGCGCGTTGTAATATTGGCTATGTCGTCAGCGTGCCTTTCATTGAAGCGCATGAATATATCGTCATTATGCCGTTCCGGTCCTGCTAGTTCCAGTGGCATTGTTGTACGAGACGCTATACCGGCCAAGGCTGCGCCATCTATAGGCGAGCCCATCCAGGCCAGGACGGGAAAGTCAAAGTATGCGCGTGCGCTGGCTGCCCCGCGAAGAGTCCATAGTCTCATGCGAATATCGGCAATGTTCTTTGCTATGTTGCCAGGAGGGATGATGACAAAGGCTAAAGACGAGGCTGTATCTGATGTTCCCAAACCCATGAAGGCATAGTATACTCGTACTATCCTCCTGTAAAGGAAAGATAGTAGCATGATACATAAAGTAGAACACATGGCCGGGAAGCTTACTCAGGTCGTTTCATCATGGCCAGGCGTGGAATGCGTCGTATCGGGAGAAGCCTCCAATACCGAGGTGTATGATCCGTATTTTGCCCTCGTACTTGACGTGTATTGCAAGGGCTCAATTCCAGAGAGCGCAAAACGACAGAGCTTGTTCGATAATCCTGGAGCCTTCGAGACATCAAGGAGTGGAGAAAAGGATAGGTTCTTCCTGGACGGCTTACCAATTAGGCTCGAATACAAGCGTACTCGAAATATTGAGGATCTCATTTCCAGCAGTTTCGAGACGATGCGGCTTTTTGGTGAAACAGGAACCTATGTCATCTATCGCTTCGTCAATGGTAAGACGCTGTACACTCGCTCAGACTGGCTTGACAGGACGAGAGAGGCCATAGTAGAGAGCCCCACGGAGTTCTGGGAACAACTACGGGAGACGTATCAGCAGAAGATGGAACACAGCCTTAGTGACCTCGGTGGCGCTGCACTGAAGGAAGACAGATTCTTCTATATTGTTTCTGTGGCCGGCTTCATGCGTTCTTGTGTCTCATCAATATTCGCCATCAACAGGCAGTGGGAACCGTCTGAACGCAACATGAAGGATGCTCTTATGTCTCTGCCGGTGTTGCCTGAGGATTTTCAGGGACGATGGGAGACAATACTACGAGTAGATGGATCGACAGATCCTGCCAAGTGCTTCCAGATAGCCCAGCTCATCGTAAAGAGTGTCTACGCTCTTGGCTAGAAGCCTTCGTCTCTGGAAACTGTCTGTGGGGCTTCTCTTTCTTCTGGTGGCGTGCTCTCCTGAGTATGTCGACGGCCTGTCTGTGGGTCTACCCGATGGTTCAAGGCTTCCTGTTTCTAGATCGACGAGTGGCGATGCTACGCTTGTTCTTCCTGGAGAGTCCGCAAGATTCATCCTGCAAAAGCCTGTAAGCACCGGAATGAATCAGGATCTTGTTTTGAACGTGAGCGGATCCGGGCGTCTCGATGTCTGGTTGTCTGATAAGGCCAGGGCGCGGACTGCCTTCCAGCATGCATCGTTCATACTCGAAGCAGGAAGAGCCGCTGAGCTACACATACCCATGCCAGAAGGTAGTATCCTTGGCGCACTAGAACTACAGCTGGCCGATTCAGATGGTTTAAAGCTCACTTCCATGGCCATAGGAGATAGAGTCTCCGGCTACATCACACGTGATAGCGATTATATAATAGACTCGGGCACGAGTGTTTCGGGTACTGTATTCCCGGATCAGATTCAGCTTGAAATCGATTCATGGTCGGACGCCTCCTTGCTCATACGCTTGCATTCCGATGGGGATGCCAGGATTGGAGTCAAGGATTCTAGAGGACTAACCCAGTTCCGCTTTCTTTTAAATGCCCGCTCAGGTGCCGATGTGGCCATTCCTCTGGCAGCCTTTGATAGAGGCTCTACGCTTATAGTCGAATCCAAGGCTCTGTTAGCGGCAGCCTTCATCGTTCCTGGTTATGGAGCTCCTCTGGCCGATCTCCTGGCCATTTTGGCGATCCCCATGCCAGACGGCAAGGACTACGCACTCTATAGATGGGATGTGCTTCCTGATACCCTCGTCTTTGATTTTGTAGACTATGCAACACAGGATGCTTACTTGAAACGCCTTGCCTTCTTTGCAGAGAAGCCAGGTTTCAGAGGTAGGCTTGCCACTGATGCGGAGATTGAGAGGCTCCATGGATGGAACGCCCATGATTACTCCACGACGACCCTCGCTGCTTTCTTTTCACTCGTAGGTAAGCAGGGCTTCAGGCTCAATGACAAGGAGCTGAGGCTTCTTGAAACCCTCGTCTCGTACGGTGTGCTTATTAGGGAATCAGAAGGGAGTCTGAAGGCGGGTAGAGGTGCCATCATTTCTGTATCGCAGGAGTCTACCCCGGCCTTGAGGCGAGTTTTTATTGATCATGAGTCGTCCCATGCCCTGTACTTTCAGGATGCGGAGTATAGAAGGCTTGCATCGAGGCTATGGTCGGCACTGGTACCGGAGGCCAGGCGCTTCTGGCAACAGCATTTCGTGTGGCGGCGCTACGATATACGAGACGAGGATCTATGCGTCAATGAACTCCAGGCCTATCTGGTTCAGCAGGGAGTATACTCCACACAGGCCTACTACGAGGCACTCGTGCCTCGTCTTACAGAGGCCTATCCTGACTTGCAAGCAGTCATAGAAGCAGACGCACCATTTGCCATAGAGGCGGCTTTTAGCGACGCCAGGGTTCTTGACCGTTACCTCAAGGAGCACTGGGGTCTGTCCGCAGGACGCATGGGTCGTATACAAAGATTATAACCATCATGCCCTGGATAACTCGTCTAGAACCTCCCTCAGGCACCACGAACGCGTTTGTATGAGCAGATCACAGGGATCAGGCGGTGATGAACCTGCCTCTCGCCTGAAGGCCGCGGCTGCGGGGAGCATTGTGGTCCATACGTCTTTCTCGTGCGCTCCAAGGCTATCAAGATACGCAGCGGCATGGCGGTAGGGTTCGGGTAGGGCTGCGATATCGTCGGCATAGGATTGCAAGAATTCCTCTGGTTTCTGGTATGACCGGCCTGCGGCGAAGACCCTGCCGTCAAAACGGCCGCGAAGGCCTTCCTTGCTGGCAATATCGGCTCTGACGCCGTTGCCCCTGACGCGGTCTATACTACAGGGTAGCGCCATGGATAGGCGTTCTAATCTTTCCTTGTATGCCACCAGGGGCTTCGTAACGTAGCGGAAGGAGCCGTCTGGGTCTTCTTCTCTGTCTATAGACTGGTTGCGATACAAAAAATCCGCAAAGAGCCCCTCCATTGGGCGCAGCCTTGATTGCCGTATGTCAAAGTATGGATAAATATAGGTACCCCTGGCATAGCTTTTGCCAAACGGGTATGAAAAGTCTGCTCCAAAGACGCGCACGATCGACGCGCCAAGGTAATTTGCAAGAGAAATGGCGGCGTGGGTTACGTTGCCGCCCGAGGTGTCTAGAACGGGAAAGGCCCTGAAACGAGAGGCTATGTATCGTGATAAGGGATGACCCGAGGAAAAGAAATACGGTTTGGAAGCCATGCGTGCAACGGTCGGAGGCGAGGCCAGGTCAAGAAACAGCGGTATGGAGCCTGGAAGACCAAGCGAGAAATGATAGTAACTTATATGCTGACAGTCTATGCTTATGACGGCGTCTGGCTCGATGCCACGTTCAAGGAGTGCCCTCAGGCTGGTATCGGTGGCAATGAGAAAGGCATCCTTGGGGCGTGATGCTATTTCTTCAAGATGATTCTCTAAAGAAGGTCCTGCCGCACTGATGAAGGCTTCACGTATGGGTCCTACTGGCGGTGTAGGTTTGTTAGATAATTCAAGGTTGCGTATTATGTTTGAGAACCAACGCTTGCCAAAGAACGACTGCACCGAATAGTCGTCAGATATTGCTCCAATGGCACTCCGTATTGAGTCTGCGGCCTTCTTATAGGATAGGGGGTCGGCATCTATCCTGGCCCTGAGCGGAACAGAGAAGAAGTCACCGGTAAGGGCTGGCACATAGCTTTCTGCCACGGCTTCGTCGAGTTCGACGTCTACAGGATCTACCAGTAATCTCAGCCGCCTGTCTCCTAATACATGGGTCATGTCAACACGTTCTAGTATGGCCTTCAAGACAGAGGCACCGTATTCAACGATCAGACCCTTGGTAACACGTCCAGCCTCTAAAAGAGCCGCCACTTCGTATCCGGCACCCAGTCCAAGGAACACATAGAAACCAGTCGTTTCATAGTGTTGGGCTAGACGGCTGGCTTCCCGTATTGGTGCAAACCTTGAATGCATGTATGTTTTTCTATCGCCTGTCAGCGTGTATGGTACTAGCGAACCATCGGCAGCATGTGCAATCTCTAGATGGCTTGCGCTCGTCTTGGCCCGTATCCTGTCGGCACACAGAGGACCGTGTTGAGAGGCTATCGCGAGCATGTTTCGCTCGAATACCTGGTGGTCTATCATGGCTCTGCTCCTGATAGTAACCTTGCCGCCAAACGCACAGAGGCGTCGATGGCCTTGGCTTCGTTAATGATAGCCTCGCCTCTGGCGGCATCAGCCAAGAATGAAGCGGATTGACGTGGAGCAAGAGCCTTCCACAGGAGCGATGCCTCATACGCTACGGGCCTGGATTCTGCAAGCGCCTCGTGGACCTGCTGTATCGCTCTGTCAGCCAGCATTGTTAGCATGGTATCGGCTGCACGCCTTCTATCAGGCACTGTCATGCTATAGTCTGACTCTTGATACCTGATGCAGGGTTTTATGCCACGTGCATCGCTGAGGGTATCTATGCAGCCCCTGGGAATGCTCGTCTCTACTGGAGAATCTCCAAGCCTCAAGACACGGTCGCCATCGGCTTGTGGAACTCCAATCGATGTAGCATAGACAGAGAATGCCCTGGAAGTTCGCCATGATCCAAGAGTATTGGTAAACGTGTGCAAGACCCTGTTTGAACGCGCCGAGTATGCCGGAAGCTCTCGCCGCTCGGCCATCGTATCGAGTGTATCAAAGGCGTAGGGGCTAGCATGATCCTTGTGCCCCTCGGCAGCAAGATCAAGGCCGGCTATGGCCACGTATCCACTGGTAATGCTCAGAGCCAGCCTGAGCGCTGTGCCTGCCGAACTTCCTGAAGGCAGGGCTTGCAAACCAGAACATCCTCTTGCCGCCAAGCTTGCATGCTCAAATGATAGGCCCGTATCGAGCGGAATCAAGTTTGAACCCTCGAGGATCTGTGCTTGTGCGTACGAACTCGGTGGTAGCACCAGAGGGAGCCCTTGCTCTACTGACTGCCGCAGGTGGGCTCCATTCCAGAAACCAGGGTCGGTCGATACCACCAGGTCTGGAACCAGGCCGCTCTGCAAGAGCGCCGGGACAGCCGAGGCCAGGGCCCATAGCGATACATCCTCTCTAAGCGGACGAATTGCAGGGATGGTCCTTGAAAGGCTAGGGCCGGCGCAGGCCAGGATGATAGGAGAAGTAGCGGGCAACAAGGTTGAAACCCGATTGCTAGCCAGGATGAAACGTACACAGTTATGTAGCCAGCGAGCCGCCCAAAAAGCAGTGGTGGCGGCATCGCTACTGGCCGATTCAAGGGCTTCCCGTATGGCCACATCGATGGTATCGGCCATTGGCTTGTAGTGAGTGATGACAGGAGGCCATGAAACAAGCGCGACACCTGCAGCAAGGCGATTGTCAGAGAAGGCAATACCAAGGATGTCGTGGATAGAAGCCGTGCTCGATGGGTTCCAACTCAAGACGGGAGAAAACACTTCCTGTCCCTGGAAGTCGGCGGATGGTTGGAGGGATACTAGTACTGCATGAGGAAAGCGCTCATGAGCAACGGCAGAAATATAATTGAGCCCGCCTCCTACTATTATTATTATAGAGGGGTGTCTTCCTTTGAGAGACGCTTCTAGATGGCGCTCGGCCTCCCTCTTGGGAGAATATCTGGAATGGTAGGTGGAGGCAGGGCTTGTTTGCATGGCTGCATCATCATAAATCATTGAATAGGGATCGTATTGTAGATTCAAGCCCTTCATTGGAGAGTTTAACCGAGGCAAAGGAGCCGAGCGGAATGGTTTCTACATGGGTACGCGAAATAAGCCTTAAGAGTGTCTTTGAGACAAGAGACGCAATGAGTTCGGGATCTCCGGGTGCATGTGTCATGACGGCACACAGTAGGCGAAAGCCAGGAAGCACGAAGACATTGCGTATTGATCCTGTAATTGCACTGGTAAAGGAAGCCAGTTCCTCCATGAGGGAAGCCTCTGTAGCATGTGCACATAGCTTCTTGGTCGACGCGCCAATTGAAGAAAGGTCCATTACGAAAAGTGAAGCAAACAAAAAATTTCTTGCAATGCCGCCCTTGAGATACTCCAGGAACCTTCCTTCATCGAAGGTTTCGGGTACATCGAGTGAGGCTGACATCGACGCGTAAATACTCAATGATGCTATGCGTTTAATTTCTTCATGCACTCTGGCCGGAAGTTCTATGAGTTCAGGATGAATAATAATATGATTGCTACATGGTTCAAAGATTTCTGATCGTGTGCCCATGTACTCCATGATGCCAGGATCGAGAGCCTTTTGCACTTCATCTGCGTTTATTTGAGGTGGATCTCCCTGTATACCATACGCAGAGACAACAACGAAACCGGTTCTACGACGAATGCAGTAGACGGCCCATGGGACAAAGCTGGTGCTCAGCGCCTCAAGAGCTAAACGCATTCCAAGATATGGGTCTAGAATCCTGGAAAGCTCTTCTAGCGTCTTTTCAAATGAGCCCTTTGGTATTTTTTTTTTTGGCTGAGGGCCAAAAGGCCCTCCTGCCTCGTTACTGTTGTACCATGGCGGGCAGCCGCAATATCAAGTAAACCCATTACAGGAGCCCCAAATCATCGAATAGATGCTTGTAGGTATCGTAGTATTCGCTAGAGGCAAATTCCTCTATCTTTTCCTCTGGAAGAGACGCAAGGAGCTGGTCAAGATACAGCAACACCGATTTGACATCATGCTTCAGTTTATCGGGTACGGGCGCATCGCTCCCGGCTGCTAAAGCCGGTATGGATACAGGCTCTAAAACAAGATCTTCTACAAGATCATCGTTGTCATCTAGTGGTGACAATTCTTCTATGCCGGTCTCAGATGGCATTTCGTCTTTCGATACAGAGTCTACAAACAAAGAGTCGTCTAGACTGGTCGACAACTCGTCTGGATGATAGTCGACTGGTTTGGATGGTGGGGAAACAATATCGCTTTGAGCTTCGTCGAATTCTGTTTGATCCAGGGATTCAAAGGAGTCAATTTCCTCTGAATGAAGATCCAGGCCACCGAGCTCTTCTGTTTCAAGGAGTTCCTCAAGTTCTTCTGCCTCTTCTATTTCCTCGATAGACTCTGGGAATGAATCCACGGTGGATATGACGGGCCTATCGCTTGCGTCTATATCTAATGTTATTTCTAAATCATCTTCTTCATTACCATCTTCAAGGATTGGAAGGTCTTCGTCGTCAAATTCCTCTCCAAAGGTAGAGTCTTCAAGGATTTTAAGATCTGACTCTTCTGGTTCTACGAGGGTTTCGTCTTCGAAGTCCATGACATCGAGTTCCATAAGATCATCATCAGAAGGGGCGTCCAGGAAACTGGTGTCATCTGGTACTTCAGTAAGCGGTGTCACACCTTCGTTACTATTTATGGAGCCTTTCTCTTCGTCTGTCGGTTCGACAATAGGAAGATCAATAAGCTCTATACCCGGTTCTGAGGCTTGAGTGTAATCGCCGTCTTCAGGGAGGAGTTCTAAATCGTCGGGAATATCTAGTTGCGGTACTTCAAGTTCATTAAATGACTCATCGACCGCTTCCTCTGTGAAATCGGCTGTATTGAGTATGTTATCGAGCTCGTCTCCGGTTAGGGCTATGGTATCGTCGTCCTCGTCATCGAAGAATCCACCAGCCGTTGACTCCTCGAAGCTATCTTCATCTATCGCATCTTCCTGAGCCGAAGTGGAGATTCCAGATGCCTTGAGTGTGCTCAATTGGCTTCTAAGACTGACGAGTTCTTCCTTTATTGATGAAAGTTCAAGAGCTATCTTTTGAAGAAGGTTGGAAGATTGTCCGGCTCTGTCATCGCTCAGATCGTCGGTAACGGCCTTTATGTCGTCAAACCCTAGATCATCGTCGTCTATTGAGACATTTTCTACGGCCATATCGGGCATGATGCCAGATTCACGGTTTTCATCATCATCTATGAACGAGTCAAGGGACGTGTCCTGGTATGAAGCGCTGGATTGCTCAATGGGCATTGGTTCTGGTTCTACAGCAGAAGACGAGGGGACGGTTTCTTCCATTCCTATAGAATCTATGTCAACCGTCTCGAATTCAGAAGAGATATCAAGAAAATCATCGCTGAGTTCATCAGCAAGTTCGGCGCTCTCATGTGTTTCAACTTCTGGTATGGTGTCATCGAACTGCAGATCGATATCTAGCAGATCATAATCATCAGAAGGTATAGGGGAGGTTTCTGTTGTTTCCAAGCTAGGCATAGAGGCGTATTCAGCCCCTAGATTTTCAAGGGAAGGATTGGAATCTGATGAACCGTCATCGGTAAAGCCAAAATCTTCTATGTTGATATCGGTAGTCGCGAAGGTGTCATTCGTGGAAGAGCTGTCTATGGTATCAGCAGGCTGCGGCGCCGTGGGTCGCGACTCTGAGACGGGTTCATCGTATTCCAGTTCATCGAGCTCGATGTCAATGATGCCATCTTCAATAACATCTTCATCAAGATCGATTGAGCTCGTCTCCATGGGAGCCTCAGGCTCCAATGAGTCCAAGGCCTCTAAATCAAAGGCTTCCTCTGTCATCTCGACGAGGAATTCGGGCTCCTCGAGTGGCGATAATGACTCAAAATCATCAAACGCTTCGTTTTCATCGTCGGTAATGGCAGACTCCTCTGCTTCTTCTGGAAGATCGAATGAATCTAGAAACTCATCGTCATCTTCCGGTAGGAGAATTGCCTCGGAACCATCGATACTATGTTCATCGATAGTTTCACGGCTACTATTAGGTTCATCAAAAATGTCCTGCGGTTCTGCCTTGACCCAAACGCCGTATTTCTCGAGCTCCTGCTCGGGGGTAGGAATGGGATCGGGTTTCCCTTGCGGGGCTTTATTCTGCATGGCGCACGCACTCCGTCAACTGGATTGATCTCATATAAATATCGGCAGGAATACCCAGAAACCAAATGATAACTGGTATGTTTTACTCTAATCGCGCTTTTTCCTATTGTCAACTGTATGAGCATTTTATCGATCAATGACTTAAGCTTTAGCGGAACATTCCGTTAATAAGCATGATGAAAAGAATACTTGTAGCATCCTGCTGGATGGGATTGGCCAGTTATTGCATGATAGCCATGACTCTTGGTCCTTCTGGGATACTGGCATCCAGGAAGGCTCTTGAGGCAAGCATGAGCATGCGTGAAAATCTTTCCCATCTAGCAGCCATGAATTCATCATTCTCTGCTGAATGGGAAGCCCTGAAGACATCCCCGGAAGCCATCGCTTTAGAGGCCCGCTCCCTTGGATACCTCGCCGATGACGAAATTGCCGTGCGCTTACCCGATGCTGCGCTGACCATTGTGCCACCAAACGCAGGAAAACGCATAGAATATGAGCCACAATCCATACTCAGCGAAGCCGACGCAAAGGGCATGGCCTTAATCATTGCCCTGATGACGGCAATAGCAGGTTTAGGAATGCGTCTATTGAGGAGAGCCAGCCCGGCTATTGTTCAACGTGATATCCGTACCCACGAGGCGCTTCGTACATAGTCGTTATCTACCCACAAGGTGTCTCCACTTCCGCTGATGGCTATTGATTCCTTGGTGCCGGATAGGGTAGTGCCATCGGCGCTCAGGGTGTATAGCCATCGCATGGGTCGCGCTTCGGCTGCTATGCGCCTCGCCAGATCAAGTGAGACCGAGGCCGCACGGTACATAGCCACATCGTTTGGCTGGTCCTGGGCTATCTCTATGATGTCTTCTGAGATGCTAACACGAAGCTTTAAAGTGCCACCGCCACTCAGGATGGCGAGAGCCGTAGCATTGGGGAAGAGGCGAATGGTTTCAAGGCCCTTGTCACCTCGCCATGTGCCAAGCAGATCGCTGATAGTCGGGGCGCGAAATATAGATTGCGGCTCGATAGCCACCGTTTCAATTGCTTTTAAGGCCACGGAATTTGGTATGCTTGTATCTGGTTGCTTGTTCGTGCCTGCATCGGCAGGTAGCGGCTTGGCTCCAAACAAGGTCCAGGTAAGGTTCCTGGATCGTAGGACGATGTCACTGATTGATTGTGCCGTGTCTGAAACACTGAGTTTCTCACCGCTTGAAACGCGCGTGTTGTCGAGACTGAAGACGAATATGTCACCTATTTTCCCAATTGTTCCAGAAACTATGTAGTCTGCGATCAAGGGAGGCTCACTTGCCGGTGATGATCCCAGGCCCAGGGCCATCTCTGTCTCCCGCAAGGCAGAGTCCTGACCCTGTGCATCTATTACCCTGAAAGTCTTGAGTTCAACGACATACGAGCCAACGAGCTTTTCCAGCATTGAAGCCTCGCTAGAAGCAATACCCGTGCCGGTAAATGGAGCAATTCTTACTATGGCCTGTCTGGTCTGACCAAATCCATACGAAACAAGCAGTAGGGAGGCTGTCATAATGCACAATAGTCTCTTCATCCTTGCCTCCACCGCGCAGGCCTTAGCCTGTAGTCATTACTGCTCAATGCCGAAGAGCCTCATGAAGAAGGCGACGATGGCGTTCCAGCATCGCCTCAAGAAACCCGGATGCTTGAGGCGCTCTAGCCTCTCTAACGCCGAATCCAACTCATCTTGCCCCAAGGGGCAACGCTGCAGATTTTCTTCAAGCTCAAGTTGGAGACGTTCTGCGGCGTTAGTCTCATCGAGTATGATCGCCTCTATTGTCTTCCAACCCAGGCTGCTTGCGGCGGCCAGGCGTCTACGACCACTGACCAGCACCTTGCCGCGTGTTATCGTTATAGGATGCAGCTGGCCAAAGTGCTTAAGACTGTCCGCCAATTGATCGATATCATGTAATTCTCTGCGGACTCTTTTTTTAATACGTATAGAATTAATATCGACTTGCACCTATCCCTCCGGCTACTACAATGGTATAGCCGATTGGCTGTCTAATCAAGGATGCTGCTTGAGGGTAGAGGGGGGGTGTCCGTTAAAGGCATGGTTGATTCGTCACGTGGCTGTAGCTCTGGATCCGGATCGGGCTGGCCAAGGATTTGTCCGAGGCTTTTTAGCAAGGCATCTATGTCGCTTGGGTCAAAATCCAGTCCTGAATCAATTCTGCCTCCACTGAGTACGCTCTGCTGACCAGAGAGGTTTCTTATGGTGGATTCGGCCTGCTCAGACTTGAACTGATGCAGATCACAGTATTGTTTAGGTTGCGTTCCTTCATAATATGTCAGCGTGGTGCTGCCTTCGTCACAGTATTCTGTAGGCAGAAGCCCGGAGACAGAGCAGACGGTTACATCGATGAGGCCATTCTGTGGGCGAATGAAGTCCTTGAACGGCAAGCCTTGATGTATTTCTGACATGTAGTTGGCCCAGGCTATGCCTGCCACGGCCGCTCCAGACTGGCTGACGCCAAGGGAGTTCCCCGGTCTGTCAAAGCCAAACCAGATGGCGGTGCTCATGTAGGGGGTAAATCCTACTGTCCAGGCATCGGCCCAGTTCTGGGTGGTGCCTGTCTTGCCGGCCGCAGGAATGGTGTAGCGTTTTCCATCAGCATCCTTGTAGGTGAAGGAGGCTCCACCCGCTGTGGGATAGGCCAGTGTCCCGGTTTTAACGACGCGCTTTAGTAGATCGGTCATAACATAGGCATTCTGTGGTGATATGACCTGGATGCCTGTGCCTTTCTTCTTCTGCTCGCTGCGTAGATCCTTCTCTGGGTCGAGTATTGTCCTGCCTGAACGATCCTCTATCGATCGTATCGATATGGGGCTTACCTCTCGACCCTGGTTGGCAAAGATTGAGAATGCCCGTGCCATCTTGAGAGGCGAGACCTGGCTTATGCCCAGGGCAAGGGGGTAGACCCGTGGGAAGGTCATCCTGATTTCCTCCGGAGAGCTGATGCCAAGCAGTGCGGCGGCTCTATTTATGGCCGCGTCGAAACCTATGCCGTCGAGGACCTTTACAGACGGCACATTCATAGACTTGGCCAAGGCATACCAGAGTAGGACCTGGCCTTTCCATTCTCCCTTGAAATTGAGGGGTATGTATGGCGTGCCATCTTCATTATAGAAGACGACCGGAGCATCATATATCAATGATCCCGGTGTGAAGCGTCTGGAATCTATGGCCGCAGAGTAATACAAGGGCTTGAAGCATGAACCTGGCATCAATTGAGCCTGGTTTACCCGTATGAGCTGATTTGACTGGTCGAATTTAGAGCCGCCCACAAAGGCCTTTATATACCCTGTGGCGTTTTCTATGGTGACGAGGGCTCCCTCTACGGTGTTCTTCTCCAGCTCCGTCTTGGAGGCTCCATAGCTGGCGTTGGTGGCTGATTTAAGTGGTTCCAGGCCGAACATCAAGGCCAGGGCATCTACTGTGGGGTTGATGTTCTTTCGGTAGTACTCCATGGATTTTCCACGGATCATCGTTTCCTGGAAGAAAACACCCTCAAGGTTGAACGCCAGACCGAGCATCTGTGCCATTGGTGCGTATATACGCTCGGCTTCCCGGAGGCGCTGCGAGCTTGAGGCGGAATACTCCTTGTTGACCTGGGCAAGATAGCGATCCATGTACTTGTCTGCTACTTCCTGGTAGTCAAGGTTGAGCGTCGTATGGATTGTTAGCCCATCCTTGTACAGGTCTGTCGATCCATAGAGCATGTCGACGAGTTGCTTGCGTACATACTCGCTGAACCAGGGAGCCTTATCGTCACGGGAGTAGAATGCTGCGCTTGCGACGCGTGTATAATCGTAGTTGTCCCAGTACAAGGCAAAGGAATTGTCGGCCTCATCCTGGCCTACGTAACCAAGATTGATCATCTGGTCTAGTACTTCCCTCGAACGTTCGCGGGCGATATTGGGGTTGCGTATTGGATTATACTTGGTAGGACTCGATAGCTGAATGACCAAAATGGCCGACTCTGCTATGCTGAGCGTCTTGGCCGAATGGCCAAAGAAGTACTTGCTCGCGGCTTCCACACCGTATACGCCAGGGCCCATGATCATCCTGTTCATGTACATCTCAAGAATTTCTTGTTTTGAGAAGCGGCGTTCCAGTTGCAGGGCCCACCACAGTTCGACGAATTTGCGCTTAAAACTGATATCCCGGCGGTCGGCGTACAGCGTACCCGAAAGTTGTAAGGTAAGCGTAGAGCCTCCACCCATATTTTTCCTCGTCACTATACCAATGAGCGCTCTCATGTAGGCTCTGAGCGTAAAGCCTGGATGAGTCCAGAAGGATTGATCCTCTCGTGTTACCAAGGCGTCTATGTAGTGCTGTGGTACATCCTTTATCGATATGAGTTCGCGCTTTTCACTCGATACAAATTCGGTTATAAGCCGCCCTTCACTGTCGAGGAGCCTGGAAGGCAGGGGGGGATCGAAGGTGGTAAAATTCTCTACGGAGACTATGTTCCTGACCGATGCTATGGCTACACCGAACATCACTCCTAGCATGATGGCCGCCACTATGGCGAAGATGATGAGTGATTTGAATACTATTCTAATAGATTTTCCGGATGCCATGGCGGCAAAATCCTATGCGAAAGGGTAGGCCAAGGTCAAGGCGCGACCTGGATTGGATGACCTTGAAAAAAAGGCCGGTCTTTGGGACCGGCCCGCCCTGACAGGCAGTGTCGGCGCAGTCCACGATACATTGGGAGGGGAATCGTAGGCGCGCCTGACACTCTCAGTATCGGCGTGCCTTATGATGTTTTTAAGCAATTTTATTGAATTTGCCCTGCCCGGTATAGTATATTTATCCGGCAGATTGACGATTGATTCTACTTGTCGGTATTCTATAGATACAAAAATAGCGGATCATTATTTTTTTTCTTGCTGTAGGAGGCTATATGAAGGTTGCTATAAATGGTTTTGGCCGCATAGGACGGCTCGTGTTGCAGTCGATAGTAGAGCAGGGGCTGCTCGCCAAGGACAAGATCGACGTGGTAGCGGTTGTGGATATTACAACCGATGCCCAGTATTTTGCCTATCAGCTTCGCTACGACTCGGTACATGGTAGAATGAAGGCTGATATTACCACAAAGAAGAGCGATGCCTCATTGGCCGAGGACGATACGCTGCTCGTCAATGGTCACGAGATCAAGTGCGTTTTGGCCGAGAAGGAAGTAAAGAACCTGCCTTGGGCCAAGCTTGGTGTGGAGTATGTGATAGAGGCAACCGGCCTATTCTCTAATGAGAGAGCCTACGAGCATCTGGAAGCCGGAGCCAAGAAGGTAATAATAAGCGCTCCTGCCAAGAGTAAGGACGAAAACAAGAAGATAAAGACCTTTGTCCTGGGTGTTAATGAGAAAGAATATGATGCCGGCACGCATCATGTTATTTCAAACGCCTCGTGCACCACCAACTGCCTGGCCCCTGTTGTGTACGTCCTTCTCAAGGAAGGCCTGGGCATAGAGACCGGCCTTATGACAACCATCCACAGCTACACTGCGACGCAGAAGACCGTTGATGGCGTATCAAAGAAGGATTGGCGTGGCGGTCGTGCTGCTGCTATCAATATAATTCCATCAACCACCGGAGCCGCCAAGGCTGTAGGTGAGGTACTACCCGTTACCAAGGGTAAGCTTACAGGCATGGCCTTCCGCGTGCCGACCGCCGATGTTTCTGTAGTAGATCTAACGGTCCGTACCGAGAAGGATACTTCTATTCAGGAAATAGATGCGCTTTTAAAGAAGGCATCAGAAACATACCTCAAGGGCATCCTTGGGTATGGCCATGAGGAATTGGTATCCACCGATTTTATACACGACGAGCGTTCTTCTATCTATGACAGTCTGGCTACCCTGCAGAACAATCTGCCTGGTGAAAAGCGCTTCTTTAAGATTGTCTCATGGTATGATAACGAGTGGGGTTATTCCACCCGCGTCGTCGACATGCTGTGCTATATGGCTGGGCTCAAGAAGTAAGTACCTGCCCGCCTTTTAGAAGGCGGGCTTTTTTAATGTACGCCTGACAAGATGCCCATCTCGGAGGCTGGAGGATATCGATGATCAAGACAATAAAAGACGTATCATTGGCTGGCAAGCGAATTGTCATGCGCGTCGATTTTAACGTTCCCATGAAGGATGGCGTCATACAGGACGACACACGCATCGTCGCAGCCATTCCAACCATACGGTATGTTCAAGAACATGGGGCACGATACCTGGTCCTGATGAGCCATCTAGGTGATCCCAACAAGGACACGAAGAAGGCCAGGGATAAGGCCACCCGAGCCGGTAAGACCTGGGATGAGGCAGAGTATCTGGCTGGAAAACACAGGCTGTTGCCCGTAGCGGAGTACTTGGCGGTAAAACTTGGTGTTCCAGTGGTGTTCGCCGGAGAAGACGGTTGCTTTGGCAAGAAGGCTTTTCTCGATGCTCAGGCCCAGGGCGCCATCATCATGCTTGAGAATACCCGTTTCCATAAGGAAGAAACCAGTGACGATCCATTGGAGCGGGACAAGCTGGCTCGAGAGCTGGCATCATACGGGGACATATTCGTCAATGACGCCTTCGGCACGGCTCACCGCGATCATGCGTCAACCGCATCGATAGCCAAGTTTATTCCTGTTTCAGTAGGAGGTCTCCTCATGGACAAGGAGGTACGCTACCTTGAGCCCATGGTAACAAACCCTCCAAAGCCTATGGTTGCCATCATCGGCGGTGCCAAGGTCAGTTCCAAGATATCGGTTCTGGAGAGTCTGCTTAATAATGCCCACGCCATGATAATTGGTGGCGGCATGGCCTACACCTTCCTCAAGGCTCAGGGCAAAACGATAGGCTCATCCCTCATGGAAGATGACCAGCTGGATACGGCCAAGAGCATACTTGAGGCGGCCACACGGGGTGGCGTAGAGATCGTTTTGCCGGTAGACCATGTCTGCGCTGATTCATTCGATGGAGATGCGGTTCCCAAGATAATAGACGCCCAAGACATTCCAGAAGGTCTCATGGGTCTCGATGTTGGCCCCAAGACCCTGATCAAGTATAAGGCCGTCATAGACCAAGCCAAGAGCATTATCTGGAATGGCCCCGTTGGTGTATTCGAGTTCGATGCCTTTGCCAAGGGAACAGAGGAAGTCGCCAAGATGGTGGCCGCCGCAACAGGCAGAGGCGCCATTACGGTGGTAGGCGGGGGAGACTCGGTAGCAGCCGTCAATAAATTCAACCTGGCAGACAAGATGAGTCATGTCTCTACCGGCGGAGGCGCTTCTTTGGAGTTGCTAGAAAGAAAGATGCTCCCCGGTATAGAAGTGTGTAGATAGATAAACGAATCGCAGCTGGCACAATCCAAGGAGAATATGATGAGAAAATACTATATAGCTGGAAACTGGAAGATGCATAAGACAGTCTCTGAATCTGTAGAGCTGGCAGAGGCTCTTGTTAAAGAGCTGGCATCATCCTCTGTTAGAGTGATGATAGCACCGGCATTCACCGCGCTGTCGGCCGTGGCCAAGGTCATCAAGGGCTCCACAATCGTGCTTGGAGCACAGAACATGGGCCAGGAAGTACAGGGTGCCCATACCGGCGAGATATCTCCCCTCATGCTCAAGGATATAGGAGTAAAGGCTGTGATCCTGGGGCATTCAGAACGCAGACACGGCTACTTGGAGACCGATCAACTTATAAACAAGAAGGTTCTGCTTGCCTTGAGCCAAGGCCTGGAACCAATACTCTGTGTTGGCGAGACACTGGAGGAACGCGAATCCGGTCATCTTGAGAACGTCATTGGAACCCAGGTCAAGGAAGGTCTCAAGGGTGTCGGCACTCAGGAGCTGTCTAGCGTAACAATAGCCTACGAACCGGTATGGGCAATAGGCACCGGAAAAACCGCTACACCCGAAGATGCCGATGCCGTGCATGCGTATATACGCAAGGTGCTTGCGGGTCTCTATGATGATGGGGCAGCCAAGGCCATGTGCATACAGTATGGTGGTTCGGTCAAGCCAGATAATGTCGCCGAACTGATGGCCAAGCCCAATATAGACGGAGCCCTGGTAGGAGGGGCGGCGCTCAAGGTGGATAGCTTTGGCCCTATCGTTAAATTTATATCCTGAGTCTGCCTCCTCTTAGGCTATAGGACTTGCACGGTCGTCCCAATCTGGTATAGTATCGCGCGGAGCGTCGTCTCAGACGAACGCTAAGCAGACCCAATTCAAATCGGAGTCGTACAAATGGGTGTTTTTGGCATAGTCCTTCTTGTTCTTTTCGCTATAGTGTGTCTCTTGCTGATCGTCATGGTCGTCATTCAGGATTCTGAAGGCGAGGGCCTCGGTGGCCTCTTCTCCGGAGCCGGGAATACGGCTTTTGGTTCGCGCTCTTCTAATGTAGTCGTTCGCTTCACCTATATTCTAGGCGGTCTGTTCTTCGTCATAGCGTTCAGCCTGGCCATACTCAGCAGAAGCTCTGTGGGTGATGTCGAAAAGGCGGTGCAATCACAGGAAGGACAGTCCAGCGAGTGGTGGAGCCCGGACGCCAAGACCGATACCCCTGCACCAACAGAAATCCCTGCCGCTCCCGTGTCTCCCGAACCTGAGACTCCCCCGGCGACAAACTAGGTTCCGCGTGCCCTCGCATCCGCTTGCCTTGCATGACTTGTTCAGCGCGAACAGGATTTGCACGGATATAGAGAGCATAGATAAACCATCGCTGTTTGCCGAACTCGTCGACCTCATAGCAGAGACGAGTTCGGGAACATTTGACAGGGTTTCCGCCTTGGCTTGCCTCATGGAACGCGAGGCATTGATGTCAACAGGTATTAGAAAAGGCATAGCGGTACCGCACGGCAAGAGCACCAGTTTTAGTCGTATGTATGGAGCCATTGGCGTTTCAAAACGTGGTGTAGCATACGACGCACTGGACGGGGCTCCTGTACACGTGGCGTTTATGATCGTTTCTCCTAAGTTGCATTCTGAAACACACCTTAAGACCCTTAAGCTTCTTGCCAGACTTCTCGATATTCCTGGCTTCGTCGATGCCATCCTTGTTGCCAAGGATTCAGTCGAAGCTCACCGCTGCATAGTAGACTTCGAGGAGCGGTTGGGCTCAGCCTGACCCCGAGTCTGGTGAAGGATCTCTATGCCATCCTGGGCGTCCATCCGGAGGCTACCCAGAAGGAAATAAAAAGCTCATTCAGAGCAAAAGCCAAGGCCTGGCATCCCGACACCGGCGCTAGCGATGATGAGGCGATGCGTCTGGCCCTCGAGGCATACAGGATACTGTCTGACGCCCAATCGAGAAGGGAATACGATAGGGGTCGTCTGAGGATCGTTCCTCATGCCAATGGTTCTACCTTCGATTACAGGGAATGGCTACTAGACCGCCTGGACAATCCTGAGTATGTGGCCAAGCTTGTCTTTTATGACCTCCTCCATGAACGAGAGGATGAGGCTCTTTCTCTGTACGAAAAGATACGAGATACGGATGATGGCAGACTGGAGCGCTACTTCGAGAGGCCGGAGGCCATGGACGCCGAGTTCTGTATAGCCGAGGAGTACGCCGCCAGAGGCAGATTCGTAGACGCCTATAGGGTGATGAAGCGACTCATCGTGATGGAACAGAGCTCTCCTGGTTTTGGTTATTTCTACGACGTTGTCCTTGCCCGGTTTAAACACCTCGTCTTGGAGGATCTGTCCAGGGTACTGGAACCAGAGGCCATGCTTGAGACCCTGACAGAGGCCGTATCCGCTCGTAGCTCGGCCGAGAATGATGCACATTTCCAGAGAAGAAGAGCAGAAATCCTTCTCAGGCTTGGCAGGGCCATGGAGGCCAAATCAGCCTTGGACAAGGCTGCGGCCCTCTCTCCCAGGATGCCTGGCCTCAAGGTCTTGGCTATGAAAGTGTCTACTATCAGTGCTAAAGCAGAGTAGCCTTGAACAGTCAGGGCGAATTGCATTAACCTACGTTGTTTTTATTTGTTGTTTTAGAAGGTCTGCCTTTAGCGCGGCCACATAGTTAGCCCTCTTGGAGATGTGCATGCAAAATCGATTGTCTATACTACTCGCCGCCTCGCTCGTAGGCTCATTCGTTGCCCTGCCCCTTGGGGCCCAGCCGATGAGCGCTACGAGTCTCGGGGCTCCTTTGGCTACCGTCAAGCTCATAAAGACAGAGATAGTCTCTGATAGAACATTCAAGGAAGACCTTGTAAAGCTGGAAGCAACTCTGGGAAAGAGCCTTAACACAGAAGAGCGCAAGGCCTACCTGGATGATGTGATTAACGACCTGTTGTTCTATCAGATGTGTGAACGTGACGGTATAAAGGTAAGCGATGGCGAGATTGACGCGTATATAGCTCAATTACGATCTCAGAGGCCTGCTGGAGAAAGCGATCAGCAATTCTCGGCATTCCTGGCGACTCAGGGCATACCATTTGCGGACTTGAGGACGTACTACCGCAAGCAGGTACTCATACAGCGTTGGCTGATGAGCGCCAAGTCGGCCGAAATAGCCGCTATTCCACCCATCAGCATCAATGACATCCTGACCACCTATGAGCTGTACAAGTCGCGGCTGGTTCGCCCTGATACCCTCAAGCTGTCCTTCCTCTTCTATCCGCTCAAGGATCAGAGTGCCGCAGAGAGAAGCAAGGGCGCTGCCCTGATGAAGTCATTGTCAGAACGTCTTGCCAAGGGAGAATCTTTCGATTCTTTGCGCCTGCAGGCTCAGGATGGCGGGTATGCCGCCAATAAGGACGTCATATACTTTGAGCGTAGCGATGTGTTTATTTCGCAATTTGGCAAGGTATTCTACGACACCGTTTTTGCCATGAAGGATAATACCACCTCCATTGTTTTTGAAACCGAAGCAGGCTGGTGGATAGTGCGCAGGATGGACTTCATGCCGCAGCGTCAGCTTGAACTGACAGATCCTTACAGACTCGGTCAGCCGGGGACGGTCCAGGACTACATAGGTCAATTGCTGGCCAAACAGCGTGAAAACGAGTTTCTGCAGAAGACATTCAGTGATCTCTTCAAGAAGCTGCGAGGACAGGCTGATATAAAGATTATCGGTAAGCCCTAATGGCGTCGAGGAGAAAAGCCAGGATTTTGGCCTTCCAGGCCCTCTATGCCTGGGATGCCTCGTCGATGGGGTTTGAAGAACTTTTATCATTCTCCTGGCTCGGTAAAGACAGCGCGGCTAGGTCAGACGAGGAACTTAAGACCTTTGCGGGTCTCATAGTATCGGGAACAATAGAGAACATAGAAGCCGTAGACGGGGCTATAAAGAGGCATCTTGAGCATTGGGCCTTTGAACGGCTCAAGAGGGTGGATCTAGCCATACTTCGTGTCTCCGCATACTCCCTCATGTTCCAGGATGACATACCACCGCAGATCACCATAGACGAGGCCATAGAGATTGCCAAGGAATATGGCGCAGAGGATGCGTACCGATTCATAAACGGCGTGCTGGATGCCGTATGGAAAGAGATCAAGAGCGCCAATTGAGGCGACTGGCTGTCGCCCTGGCGATAGCCGGATCGCTGTCGCTTGGCGCCTGTCGTGGTTCCGAGCGATCCTTTGGGGCATTGCTAGCCAAGATCGATGCAAGCCCCGCCTCGGTCTCAACCGCTACCTTTTTAAATGCCGCCCGTCTCGCTGATGGTACAGCTGAAAGGCTCAGGCTACTCAAGAGAGCCCATCAACGTGGAGGCTCCCTCTATTCTGATACGGCGTCGGCGATCCTTGCCTCTGGCATGGTAACTGAACCGCTTGCTCTGGTCGCCTTCGACGCCTTCATGTCATCCGCTCTATACGACGAGGCACTTGCCTTGTTCGATGGGCCTCTGGATCCAGATACCAGAGCCGATTGCTATGCGGAAGCCTTGAGCATGGCTCTCGCTCGAGGCATGGCTTCCAAGCCTGGAGTCGAACGTTTTGTCGCCAGTAGCGACGCAACAGGCGACTCTCGCTTCCTTGTCTATGCCGCGGTGGAAGCCATGCTCGACGGAGACCGCGAACGTGCCAGAACTCTCCTCATCGACTCGGAAGAGTCTGTATCATCTACTGGCTATGTTGCTCCATACAGACTGCTGTGGGACGCAGGGGCCATTGATATATTGACTGCTCGAAGTGGCAGCCCCGATGATCCGCTACAGATTGCAGTGATAGCCGACGCCGAATACATGAGCGGCAACATTGCCGAGGCGAGTGCCTCCTACGCATATATCATTAGAAACTTCCCACGCTGGTCCTGGAAACCCTATGCGGCTCTGGCACGATTCGACCAGGATCTGCCTGATGCTCCACTGCTGGCATGGCCCAATGTACCGGATCCTGGTTCATACGCCGTGCAGTCTGGTTCTACATACATGAAGACGCGTCTATACGATAGCATGCGTATGGAATTCACTGATTCCGAGGGAGCCTCTCTTGAATACGCCAGGTGGTTGCATGCTAGTGGACGGATACCTGAGGCGCGCGATGCCCTGGCGGCGCTCGATGGAGAGGCGGCACGCATTGCCCGCCTGGGTTACGAAGAGTCAGGGCGCGTCATAGTCGAATCAATGCGACTGATAGCCGACTATCCTGGCTCGGCCGCTGCTTATGATGCCGCCTTGCTTGCCTTGGCCAGGATAGGATCGTGGAGTCGCTTTGAGGATCTGTATGAAAAGATGGAAGCCGCGGGCCTCGAAGGCGGGTTGTCATGGTTCTGGCGCTCTGTAAGCCTTGCATTATTGGGTGACGCGGCAGGGGCTGCCTCTGAGTTGAGGCGCATCGGACCGGAAAGCGTAGGATACTCCGCTGTGTATGACCTTGGCGTGCTTGAACTAGCCGCCTCGCGTCCTCATGAGGCTGCCGAAGCCTTCATCATTGCAGCCGGGCGAGCCAGGCAGGCAAGCGATAAATCCAAGGCGTACATTATGGCCGGAGACGCCTGGCACCTCGTCAAGCGTTACGATCAGGCCAGGGCAGCCTATGAGGCGGCACTTGGAGCGGATATTGAGTCTCGCGAGGCTCGTTCAAGGCTTGAACGCCTAAGGATTCTTACCAGATAATACAAACTGTGAGTGGCTCGCGTGTTTAGTCGAACGAGCCCGGAAAGGCATAGTAGTGATTCGTTTAAAAAATGAGAAGCAGTTAGCCGGAGTTCGTTTTTCATGTCAATTGCTATCAAGGCTATACGCCGAGCTCAGGCCCCTGATTGTCCCCGGGCTTGCAACGATAGAACTAGACCGTTTTGCAGAGCATTTTATAGTCAGTAATGGAGGTAGCCCGGCCTTCCTTCATTACGGCGACAGGTCAAACCCCTTTCCTGCCTCCTTGTGTATCTCTATTAACGAAGAGGTGATACACGGCATACCGGGAAAACGCAAGATACTGCCAGGAGATATAGTCGGCATCGATTGTGGCATAGAGCTAGGCGGATTCTATAGCGACGCCGCCTTTAGTGTGGCTGTTCCTCCCGTGGCCCCTGAGACCGATCGGCTCGTGAGGGTAACAAGGGAATGCCTCGAGCTGGCCATAGCAGCCGTTAAGCCTGGCGCGCGCATCCATGAGGTTTCTCGTGCCGTTTTCTCTCATGCAAGGGCCAATGGCTTCGGTGTAGTAAGACAGTATTGCGGTCATGGCGTAGGCTTTTCCCAGCATGAGGATCCACAGGTTCCAAACTATGTAGGCTCTGGACCCAATCCCAGGATGGTTCCAGGAATGGTCATTGCGATAGAGCCTATGATAAACATCGGGGGCGATGGGGTAGGCGAGCTCGACGATGGCTGGACCGTTGTCACGCTTGATGGCTCAAGGTCGGCGCATTTTGAACACACGGTTGCCATCACAGAAAGCGGTGCAGAGGTTCTTACCGCCTGGTGACGGTTTTTTTATCTTAAAAACGAGTAACCGGCAACGCTCAACATAGTTATATTCATATACACAATATTCAAAGGCACGAAGGCCTTGATTACTGTCGTATTATGAGATCGACGAGTGTCGATACAAATTTTTTAGTACTCCTTTGGAGGTATTCTCGATGTCGTTCACCAAAAAAATGTTCTCCAAGAAATTCTTTCTGGTCAATCTTGTACTAGTAGGAATAATGATAGGCTTCATAGCCGCCTTTGCCATTCTGGCCAAGGCTCCTGGCTCAGATGGTTCGGCAATAGCACATGCCGAGTCGGCACCTAGTCTGCCAGTCGATGCAAGCGCCTCTGTACAGCAGGCAAAGGCCATTCAGTCGGCGTTTAACGCAGTTTCAAAGACCGTTCTCCCTTCTGTCGTAGAACTCGATGTGATAGGTACATCTACCAGTCCTCAAGCCGACTCCTCTCCGTGGAGATTCTTCTTTGGAGACCCGGAGCAGGCACCCGATGAAAAGGCTCCACCGAATGAATACGAGGAGCATGGACTCGGTTCTGGAATCATTGTGCGTAAGGACGGCAAGAAGGTCTATGTCCTTACTAATAACCACGTCGTCGCAGGAGCCAAAGAAATAGTAGTAAAGCTCTATGATGAGCGGGAATTCAAAGGTACTACAGTGGGTACCGATTCCAGGCGTGACCTGGCACTCGTATCCTTTGAGGCCAGTTCTGGTGACATACAGCCAGCCAGGCTTGGTGACTCGAGTGCCTTGGAGGTAGGCGATTGGGCAATAGCCATAGGTAGCCCCTACGGCCTCTTTTCATCGGTAACCGTTGGTATAATCAGCGCCATAGGAAGAAACGGTGGCCCGGAAGGAAACATCAGCGACTTCATACAGACTGATGCTGCCATAAACCGTGGTAATTCGGGTGGAGCGCTTGTCAACATCGATGGCGAGGTCATAGGAATAAATACCTGGATAGCCTCTACCACAGGTGGTAGCATAGGTCTGGGATTCTCCATACCCATAAACAATGCGGTACGCGTAATAGATGAAATAATAAGTAAGGGCGTGGTCAAGTATGGCTGGTTAGGCGTGCTCCTATCAGATGTTCCAAAGGCTACCCTTGGGCAACTGGGTCTTGGAGATACCCATGGTGCCTTCATCGGTCATGTCTTTGCGGATGGCCCGGCCGCCAAGGGGGGCATTCTTCCTGGTGACTATGTCTTGGCCATCGATGGCAAGAATATTGCATCAATAGACCAGCTTGTCCGTATCGTTGGAGACTTGTCTGTTGGTTCAAAGTCCAGCTTCAGGGTCATGCGCAATGGCAAGATGGTAACTCTCAAGGTGACCATAGACGAGAGGAAGGAAAGTAGTGCGGCCGACTATTCAAAGTTGTGGCCAGGACTTGAAGTATCGTCTATAGCAGATGCAGACATAGACAGCAAGAATTTGCCCAAGGGAACAAAAGGCGTCATTGTTACAAGCGTCATAGCCAAGAGTCCTGCCGCCACGCTTGGTGTAAAGAGGGGCGATATACTAAGCGCCATCAATGAAGAGGTCATAGACGGTCCTGCCGCCTTCTATAAGGCCTTGAATAATGAAAAGACTCGCTCGTTCCAGTTCACACTGTTGCGTGATGGCCAGAGCCTGACGACGCTTGCACTCGTACGCAAGTAGTGCTAGAGTCAAGTGCAAAGCGAGGGTGTTATGGGCAAAGAATTCATATCGTACAACCAGGTTAGAAATAACGCCCTCAAGCTAGCGCACCGTATACATCTTGACGGTTTTATGCCGGATATTATCTATGTTTCATTGCGTGGTGGCGCATACCTCGGCAATGTCATGTCGGAGTACTTCAAGGCTGTAAGGTCTGATGCACGACCCGTATTCTACGCGGCAGTCGTGGCTAGATCCTATAGCGATGTGCAGAAGCAGGAACGGGTTCGTGTCGATGGCTGGACGTATAGCCCAGAGTACCTGCGCAATGGCGACAAGGTCCTTTTAGTCGATGATATCTATGATACGGGAAGAACCATCCATCATCTTGCCAGCATCATTCTTGAAAAAGGCGTTCCGCGCCGAGACCTCAAGATTGCTGTGCACGACTATAAGGTAGTCAGTTATCGTGGCGAGCAGCCAGCCATCAAGCCTGATTACTGGTGTCGCCGTCACGATATAAAGACACCGGAAGATGAAACCTGGATACACTACATGAGCCACGAGATTGTTGGTCTGACAGAAGAGGAGATACGGGAGCATTATTATCCCGAGGATCCTGAGTTGCAGGACATTCTCCTGGTACTCAAGGGCCGATGAGCGGCTTGCGAACAGTACTAACATGCGCGACCGCCTTGATGGTGGTCGCGCTTTGTCATGCGCAGCCTGATCCCCGGGCTGAACCATTTCAAGGGGTACTCGGGCCTGTGGAAGGGGTCTATGGCATGGCCCAGGTTCTGTTGCCGGCTACTCTGGCAGCAGGCCCCGCTACACAGTTTAGATTCAAGGGCCAGGATTCATGGTTCCCATTCGATCGCCCCCTGTATCTGGGGGCGTTTCCGGGTGAGGAGCGTACCTATGCCATTGAGTTTAAGGCGGCAGACGGCACACGCCAGGCAATACTGACATACACCATAGACAGGCGTCCCCCCGAGGCGCCTCAATTTACACAGGCTTCCGGCGATGTCGGTAGCTCTTTCAATCTTGGTGTTAAAGGGGAAGGACAAATTTTCCTGAGTCTTGACGGTTCACCCTTTGAGCTCTTCACAGACGCTCAGTCATCATCATTTGCCGCCTTGCCCGATGCAACGCGTCTGGTCAGGGCGGTAGCCTATTGTGTCGATCCAAGAGGGAATGCCTCAAGAACTGTGTCGGGCCAGTGGCGCCTGCATCCTGAAGACATACAGCCATCATTTTCCCTGCCAGGCGAAGTGCAAGCCCTAGGCATAAGAGTGCTTGAAGATGGTTCAGACATACGCATTGAGCAGCGTACATTGCTCGATTCTTCCAGGCTTACTTTGAGTGTCCCTCTCGGCGCCACTCCATGCATAGCCGTCAATGCCTCCAAGCCTTTTTCCTCTATGGCTTCGTATGCACAGTTGGCAGAAGACAAGGCAAGCGCTTCCTGTATCATTCCCTTTCCCTGGGGCTACGAACAGGAGCTTTCAGTACAGTACGGTTATGCCAAAGACGGCATGCTATTCGTCGCTCCTGAGCCTCTGAAGATTAATCCCGTGTTTCCTATAGAGGAAGGGTCTGCGGCTCCTGCTACGGCCCTTGCCCCAAACGTAAGACTTGATGATACCAGCGCCTATATAGACTGGCCCGCAAGCCCTTGGAGAATGCTGTTTGATTCTGGAGACGGTATTTTTACCATCGTCTCCAGGCCGCTTGTATTCAGGCTTGGTACTGAGCCCATGACGATTCGATATGCCAGCCAGGGACTCAATGGGTCAAGATCGCTCGTTGCAAGCCTTACCCTGCCTGCCAGGCGCATCATGGCAGAGCCAGCCCTGAGCGGCGTAGAAGATGGTGGCCGTTATGGCTCTAGCGTAACGGTGTTCGCTCTGGCCCAGGCGCACGACAAGGCGGCATTGCTCTATGAGTTTACAGAAGGGGACGGAGCCCCTCCCACCATTCATAGAGGCAGTCTCCGTATTGGACAAGAAGGACTGCGCTTCGATGGCAGGGACGGGGAGACTATCAGGTATCGCCTGCGCGTCGTCGCGGTAAACGCGAGCTCCATGGGAGACGTTGGCGACGAAGGGTATAGAGAGCGCTTTTATAGCTTTACGATAGACAGGCAGGCACCAGATGTGCCACAGACAGGATCCGGTGTTGCTGGCTATTCGTCATCCGATGCCCTTATTAGCTTTAAACCCCAGGATGGCAGTGTCTTTGTGTCTGTTTCTGAGACAGCTGAGGGTGAGTTTGTTCGATATGATGGTCCTATAAGCGTCGGAGGCTCGAAGGAAGGTAGAAAACGCTATACCATCAGGGCCTATGCCGAGGACGAGTTTGGCAATCGCTCGGCCCAAATGCAGCCAGTAAGCATTTTGGTAGATATTTCATCGATGTATGTCGATGCCAGCGGCCGCGTGGGAGCCGTCGGCGGGCCCGACGATCCTATGCCGTATCTTGATGACGCCATCGAAGCGGCGCAGGCAACAGGAAAGCGCTTCATCTATGTTCGCGGTATGGTGAGGCTCAGAAGAGCCGTGACGGTATACGGCAGCCTTACGGTAACAGGTGGATTCGATGATGCATGGAATGAATCCCCCACAGGCAGCAGCCACATATATGTTGAGCAATTACCTTCTGGTACACCGTACGCCATCCGTGTGCATGACGGTACCTTGAATCTTTCATCAATGACGATAAGCATGATGGGGGATGGTTCTGGCGGGCTTATTGAGTCAGAGCAAGGAGAGCTTAGGCTCAATCGGATCACGATGCATCTTTCGGGTGGGATAGAGAAGACAGCCATAAAGGCTACAGGAGGCATGCTCAGTCTCTTGTCATCATCGCTGGTGTTTTCTAAGACGCTTACCGGTCGAGGTATGGACGCCGCAGGTGCTTCTCTTGCGCTCGCAGACTCTACGCTTTCATGCGATGCTTCGGTACGCCTCCTGGATGTCATCAGGTTAAGCGATGCCGATGCCAGGATCTCTGGTTTACGATTGGATGCTTCTCCGGCACAGGCATTGTCAATACTGAGTGCCACGAGGGCCAGTCTGAGCATTGAGCGCAGCATTCTTTCTGTTAGAGGCGGTTCTTCTTCATGCAGGGTCTTCAGCGCCAGCGCATCTGATCTTTCTGTAGACTCTGTCTATGTCGACGTGTCGTGGCAAGGATCCGTCGAGGTTTTCAATGCCAGCTCCGCCTCTGGCCTGCGTGTCGCCCATCTGAGTGCCTTTGTAGAGTCTCCTCGATCAGTATTTGTGGCGTCTTCTGGCTCCGGCATCGATATAGTCAATTCCATAGCCGTATTCATGGGTGGAGACGCACTCTTCATACGCAGCGACACAGAGCTCAAGACGTCTTCCATAGCCTCCAACTGTCTGTGGGGTTTCTCGCGGCTGATGGAAGGGCGTGATACCCTAGGAGCCCTTTCAGAAAGCACGCTTCAGAGACTCAACGATCTGGCAAGTGATGCGAGACCCAATATGACAGAAGCCCCCTCAAAGACATTCTATGCCTCTGCAAAGGGTCTTAGGCGCCTTTCGGAAGGCTCTGCCTGCGTGGATAGTGGCGTACCCGTTATTTGGGCTTCCAAGCTCGATCTGTTTGGAAAGACGCGGAGCAAGGACTCACCCGATATTGGTGCCGAGGAACACTAGGCCATCAACGCTCTTCTGACTCGGCGTAGGCTCGCAAGAGCCTTGCGGGGGCTGCGGCCAGGAATTCCGAGTCTACAACATGGCCGCCACATGTTCCTCTAGACGCATACAGTGACGCCTCGTGTTCATCGATGCTGTAGTCGGCCTGGGCGTCCTCTACGTGGACGACTAAGAAGCCACGTTCAGAGGCATCCCGAGCCGTTGTGTCTACGCATTGACTGGTCGCGAGCCCAGTCATCACGACAGCGCCTATGCCGCGGGCACGCAGTTCCCTTTCAAGATCGGGTTTAGAGAATGCCGAGTAGCTGGACTTGTCTATTATTATATCAGATGCACATGGCGCTATTTCAGGCGCAACATCCGACCATGGGTCGTTTGCCAGTGGATATACGTCCTCAAACCCAGCCTTCTGGGCGCTCATCCAGAACGACTTGAAGAATCTGTGCAGATCGGTCCTGTCTAGAGAGTGGGCACAGAGGCGCACATAGACTGTGGGCCATCCAATGGTCGTGAAGGCCGACTTGAGCCTCGAGATGGCCGGAAACACCGAGGATCGTACACGTGCCCCTATATATGACATGCTACCAGGCCAGCATAGTTCTGAGTAGGCATAGAAGGGTGACTCTGCTTCCAGATAGTATCGTTGCACATCCACTATGAGCAGAGCCGCCGAAATACTCGTTTGCATCACAAGACCCTCCTGGACGCACAGTCGGCAGACAATGCTAGATGATGGTGCCTTCTTCTATGATACCGTTCTTGGGAACTACAATAATACCGTCAACGAAGTAGTATGAACCAAACTCACCATCGCATCTCTCACTGGCGACGACGCCGAAACTACAGAAGGCGCCAACTCTTGCGTTCTTGTCTATTATTGCCCGTTTTATTATTGAACCCTGGCCTATACCAATATTTGGTATGTGTTTCTTTACGTTTTCAGCCTTCTGCTCATCTGTCTCGTAGTAATCCGCTCCCATGCACACGACACCGTCGAAACTGGCTCCAGTCTCTATGATGGTGCGAATACCTACTATAGAGTTAGAAATTGATGCATTTGTGATGATGCATCCGTCTGAGGTCAAGGCCTGGTTGAGGGTGCTATAGTTAATCTTGGAGGCTGGAAGATTGCGCCTATGCGTATAGATGGGCCTGATTTCGTCGTAAAAATTGAATTCCGGGGCGATGGAAGTGAGGTTGAGGTTGGCCTCGTAGAAGCTCCGTATCGTGCCTATGTCTTCCCAATATCCATCGAATATATAGGCGTTTATTGGGTTGGTGGATAGTACCGTAGGTATGACTTCCTTGCCAAAATCGTTTAAGTCATTATCAAGGCACTTCTCCATGAGGGAGGCATTGAATATATAGATGCCCATGGAGGCGAGGTACTCCTTGGAGCCTCGTCTCTCCTTAAGGAGATCTTTGGGCACCTTGAAGTCTGATATATCCTTGACCTTCCCAGGCTTCTCCTGGAATTCGACTATACGGCTCGACGCATCGACCTTCATGATGCCAAAGTCGCTGGCATCCTCGCGGTTTACCGTGGTGCAGGATATTGACAGCTCGCAGCCCGACTCCACGTGTTGCTTGAACATGTCGTCAAGATCCATTCTGTAGAGCTGGTCACCGGAGACTATGAGGTAGTGGGTGGGATTCTGTGTCCTGAAGTGGACAAGATTCTTCCTGACCGCGTCTGCTGTGCCTTCATACCAGCCAGAATGAGTCAGAGTCTGCTCGGCCGCGAGCACCTCGGCAAAACCGTCGGAGAATATATCGAATATGTATGTCTTGGCAATGTGGAGATGAAGCGAGGCGGAATTGAACTGTGTCAGTATGTAAATCTGCTTGAAACCTGCATTGATACAATTAGAAATGGGTATGTCTACTATACGGTAGCGCCCACCGAACGGAACGGCTGGCTTGGCCCTATCCATGGTAAGGGGAAATAATCGTGTTCCCTTACCGCCTCCAAGGACAATAGCCAGAACCTTATTCATATATACCTCCATTTTGTGTGCGCATACATGCCTACTATAGCACGTATAAACTGAGCTCGGTTATTAAAACTACTGACATCTTTGGTCTGGTTCTGAGATTTACCAATCTTCTTCTTTGCCGTATCATAGTATAGACATGGACACAAAAATCGCCAGAGACCCCATAGAAGAATTCCTCGCGGATCCTGACTTCGCGCCGTGTATAACGCATGTCAAGCGCGTAGAAGCAAGCGAAGCACTATGGGCAGATACCCCAGCTCGCCTCGATTCCAGGCTCAAGACTGCCTTGGCCTCCAGAGGCATAGACATGCTCTATAGCCATCAACGTGCCGCCTGGGACCTGGCGGAGAGCGGCCGCGACTTCCTCGTAGAGACCCCCACGGCCAGCGGAAAGAGCCTATGCTACAATCTGCCCGTGGCCCAGGCCCTTATCGATGACCCCGGAGCACGGGCCTTATACCTCTTTCCAACGAAGGCCTTGTCCCAGGACCAACAAGCCGAACTCAATGCCCTCATAGAGGCCGGCAGTCTGCCCATAAAGGCCGCGACCTACGATGGCGACACGCCCCAGTCAATACGAAAGGCAGCCCGTGACTCTGGCAGAATAGTGATAAGCAATCCTGATATGCTCCATTCTGGTGTGCTTCCCAATCATGCCAAGTGGATACAGTTTTTTGCAGGCCTAAAATATATCGTAGTAGACGAGATGCACGCCTACCGTGGTGTGTTCGGTAGCCATGTAGCCAACGTGCTGCGAAGGCTCGTGCGTATTGCCGCCTATTACGGCTCGAGCCCACGTTTCATCCTGTGCTCTGCGACAATAGGCAATCCTGCCGAGCTGGCTCAGGCCTTGACGGGCAGGCCGGTAGAGTCGATAACACAGAATGGCGCACCCAGGGCCGAAAAGCTTGTGGCCTTCTACAATCCACCCCTCGTCGACCCTATACAGGGCATCAGGAAGAGTTCTGCCAACGAGTCTATGGCCATTGCTGCGCGTCTTCTGGCAGCGGGTACGAGGACAATACTGTTTGCCCGCTCAAGGCTCAAGGTAGAGATACTGGCCGCCTATCTGAACAAGCATTTTGAGAACATATACACTGAAAATAGCCGGATACGAGTAGAACCCTATCGATCCGGTCTCCTGCCAAGCGAGCGCAGGCAGATAGAACGGGGGCTGCGTGATGGCAGCATCAATGGGGTTGTGTCTACCAATGCCTTGGAGCTAGGCATAGACATAGGCGGTCTCGAAGCCGCCGTCATAGCCGGCTGGCCAGGAAGCCTGGCCTCGTTTTGGCAGCAGGCAGGCAGGGCAGGGCGCAGGAAAGGCGCTTCCGTTGCCGTCTATGTGGCCTCCAGCTCGCCTGTAGACCAGTTCCTCATTGATAATCCTGATAGATTCTTTGGCACGAAGGCGGAGAATGCCAGGATTGATCCTGATAATCCTTACATTTATACGGATCATGTAAAATGTGCAGCCTTTGAGTTGCCGTTCAAGGAGGGTGAGGTCTTTGGTCCCGAGCCGGAGGCCGTCTTGCGTTTCCTTGAAGAGGAAGGCACCGTAAGGAATACACAAGGTCGATGGTACTGGTCAGATTCTGGATATCCGGCGGAGAAGATATCGCTGAGGTCTGCTTGCGCCGATAACGTCGTTATAATAGACACAACATCGGGACGCAACGCCGTCATAGGAGAGATGGACAGGCCAAGCGCCAAGGAGCTTGTCTTTGACGATGCCGTCTACATCCATCGCGGCAGGCAGTTTATTGTCCTAAGGCTAGACATAGAGAATCGCCAGTGTCTTGTAGAGGAACGAGAAATAAACTACTACACCGACGCCATAGTCAAGAACGACATAAAGGTTCTGTCTGAAGATGAACATGGGGGCAGTGCGGCCCTTCCTATAGTCGTGGGAGACCTCCTCGTGCGCTCCAGTGCCGAGAAGTTCAAGAAACTCAGGTTCCATACCAACGAGAATATTGGCTATGGAGAAATTTTCTTGCCTCCTGAAGAGATGCAGACCAGGGCCATGGCGATACTGTTCCCTCCTGAATGTAAGCCAGGAGCCATGTTGCAGGCCATGGAAGAGCTGGAGCGGGCGGCCAGTCTGTCGGCCGTATCAAACATCCTTAAGTCGTTAGCCCCGGTGGAACTCCTGTGTGATCGCTCTGACCTAGGTACGGCATGGCGTGTACGGGATGATCACTTCGGCGTTCCAGTCGTCTATGTCTGGGACCAATACCCCGGTGGCACCGGCTTGGCCGAGGCTCTGGCTGGCTGCCTTGGGGATGTGCTACAGGCCGCAAGCGGAAGGCTTTCAGGCTGTGACTGCGAAAGTGGCTGCCCTTCATGCATAGGTGTGCCAGATGAAGGCTACCAGAAGACCAGAAAGAGAAAAATAAATTCCTCACTTCTCCTGGCAGTGGCCCTGGAAGCCCTGCGTGAGTCTGGCGAGGCGGGTATTTAGACCGTGGGCTCTACCATGAAGGAACGCCTTGCCAGGATACGGCTAGGCTCTGGGGCTCTTGGGTCGGTTTCCAGAAGCCTGCCATTGAAACGAACAGTACCGGTCGATTTTCCTTCTGGATGGAACATGATAGAGCATGGGCTTAGATTCAAAGAAACCATCGCCATGGAGCCTGCCAAGGCGCATGGAGAATCCATGCGCCTTGGCAGGTTTACCACCAGGGCCCCTGAGACTGGGATTAACCTTAAAGACATTGTATTCTTCGATCTGGAGACGACAGGCTTGTCTGGAGGTACCGGAACCTTAGCCTTCCTCGCGGCGCTTGGAGCGTTCATGCCCGATGGAAGATTTGCAGTACGGCAATACTTCATAGACGACTATCCTGCCGAGACTGCCTTCCTTGAGCGTCTCGATGCCGAATTCTCAAAGGCATCCGCCGTCATAAGCTACAACGGAGCCTCATTCGATATGCCCTTGTATTCGGTGCGCAGGATAATGAATGGCTTGGGAGCCCCACCCATGATTGTCCATGTAGATGTCATCCATGCAGCACGGCGGCTGTGGAGGCACACGCTAGGAAATTGTTCCCTTGGCAATCTTGAATCGACGGTGCTTGGGCTCAGGCGATCCGGCGATATTTCAGGCTCTGAGGTGCCGGCCGTCTGGTTCGACTTCCTGAAGCATGGCTGTAGCGATAGACTGCATGCTGTGTTTAGCCATAACGAACAAGATGTGCGTTCCCTGGCCGCATTGTTCCTGCTTATATACGCTGGCATAGCAGGCGGTGAAACCATTCCCTGCCAAGATCCAGTAGGTCTTGCCGCTCTGCAGGCAAGGCTTGATCATGGTATGGCTGAAAAAACCCTTCTTACAGCTCTTGCAGCGGGAAATGTTAGGGCGGTTAGGCCCCTGATGCGGCTCTATAGGGTGCAGGGGCAGCTGTTGCAGCGAATGGCCTTGATACCACTCTTGCCCGATGACCCGGCCGGCCTATTCTCAAAATCTGTGTATGCCGAGAGGATTCTCGGTGACCTGACAGCATCGAAGAGCCTTGTAGATGCGGCCATTCTTTCTGCTGCTGGTGTGCTCAAGGAGAGGGCCCAGAAACGATCGGCACGGCTGGATAGAAAACTACGAGGCTTGTAGTCGATGGCTGGAACTAGTCTTCAGACGCGGAGTCGGCGCTCAGGGTGTCGCCTAGCTGGCCACAGGCGCCCGAGACTCCTCTGCCACGTCGAGCGCGCCTTACGGTATTGATGCCTCGTCGTTCAAGCTCTGCCTCGAAGGCGGCGACCTCTCCAGGGGCAGGCTCCCGGTATGGCAATCCAGGGACTGGATTCCATGGTATGAGGTTGACTTGCACCTTAAGAGAACCTATCCAGCTGGCCATGGCCTCTGCGCTGGCTCTATCGGAGTTCTCTCCACCCATTATGGCGGCTTCCAGGGTTATCCTGTCTCCAGTCTTCTCCTGATAGTACGCAAGCGCCGATTTAAGTTGTGCCAGATTCCAGGTCTTGTTGACAGGCATGAGGGCGCTTCGCAGCTCGTCCCTGGCCGCAGTCAGAGACAGCGCTAGTCTCACATGAGGCCCCTTGTCTGCCAGATCCCGTATGCCTGGAACGACTCCACATGTTGAAATGGTTATCTTTCGCCTTGATATTGCCATGCCGTCAGGGTGAGTAAAGATGACTATTGATTTCCTGAGCGCATCTATGTTGTCGAGAGGTTCCCCCATGCCCATGAATACAATATTGGAAGGGCGTCCGCGTATGGCACTCAGATGCAGGAACTGTTCAACTATCTCATCGGCACCCAGATTTCTAAGGAATCCAAGCGTACCGGTCTTGCAGAATGCGCATCCCATGGGACAGCCGACCTGGGTAGAAAGGCAGGCGGTCATCCTGTCTTCTACGTCCACGAGCAGTACGGACTCTATGGCGGCTCCGTCCTCAAGACGTATCTTCAGCTTGACCGAGCCGTCATCGCCCTCTATCGATTCGGCGACACTGCTGGTGTATAGGCGCTGTGTCGACAGGCGTTCCCTGTCATCTGCCGACAGATTGCTCATGTCAGCGTAGGAAGCGACTCCGTGGGAGATCCAGGAAAACACCTGTTTACCTCGAAAAGAAGGACTCAGGGCCAGGCGCAGAGCCAGTTCCTCAGGCAGAAGGCCTGCAGGCCCTATGTCTCGAATGGAACGCTTAGGGCTCACGTATTCTGTATCGAGGCCAAGAGTTCCTGGATATGTGGATTGCGTATGCCCAGGCGCATAAACTCCTGGAGGGTTTCCTCTGCCTTACGCTTTTCTCCCGTAGCCAGATAACATTCCGCTAATTCCAGGTGCAAGCGGTAGTTCTTGGCATCGTTCTGAACCAGGCGCTTGAGAGATTCTATGGCATCCTGAACCTTGCCCTGGAGCCTGGATATGGTTGCCAAGCCAAGCACGGCGTACACATCAAATTCTATGTTTAAAGCACGCTCATAATAGTCTGTTGCTTCATCAAAACGATCCATGCTTCTGTAGGCATCGCCGGCTCGCGTCAGGATGACCTTGTTCTTTGAATCCTTGTTGAGAATGAGGTTCCAGTAATCGAGGGAACGCTGTGGTTCTCCGGTACCCCGGTAACAGTCGGCTAAACCAAAGAGGGCGTAGAAGTTGTCGGGTTCCTTATGGAGTGCCTTCTCGAAGTAGGGTACTCCATGGTCGAATTGCTTTAGCTTACGATAGCAGTTCCCGATTGAGGTAAGAACCCTGATATCTACAGAGTCGCCTTGAGCGTCTACCATACGCTGCCAATAATGGAGTGCGTCCTTGTATTCCTTGAAATCGTAGTGGAGATGGCCGAGACCGATGAGGGCATAGGGGTTGTCGAACTCCATTTCAAGGACCCTGAGGTAAATGGCCTTTGATTTCCTGAAATCTCTAACCTTGCGGTAGGCATCGGCTATTCGGGTCAGAACGGTGATGTTCTTGCTATCATGAAGCAGGTACTGTTCCCATATCTCTATAGCCTTCTGGTACTGGTTAAGGGCCTTGTAGCAGTCCGCCAGGCCAAACAGGGCATAGTTGTTACCAGGATGGTAGACAAGACATTTCTTGTAGTAATCTACCGCATCGCGATACGCAGAGCGTTTCCTGGCGGCATCTCCGAGACCTACGAGAGCGTAGTTATTCTCTGGGTCGTTTTCTAAAATAGTCTTGAAATTATTTTCAGCCTCGCCTAGGCGATTTTCTTTGAGATACTGATATCCCTTCTTTGAAAGATCGGCAATCTCAAGGAGATCATTGTCTTCCTGTGCAGGATTGCCATCTTCAAGAGGGTTGTTGTTGTTTTTTATATCGTCGCTCATTATTCTTCCTTCTCGTTTAGCATTTCTCTCACGGCAAATGCGGCTTTCTCTATCAAGGCAGCGCTCCTGACAGTATCGTGAGATAGTTTAAACATCTTAAGCGCGTCTATTGGCCGTCCCGTGCCTAGATAGGATTCACCGACACGCATCAAGCCATCAGAATACCCCGTTGTCTGGAAAATACGTCGGGCAGATTCCACATCCCCGTTGTTAAACAAGACATTCCCTCGACGATTGAGCTGAACCTTTTGTTCAGAAGACAGTTCGCCATTAGGCTCGTCTACAGTCTTTATCAGTCCGCCATCAGGGAATTTTTCAAATAGCTTCTCGGTCATTATGACTCCACAACTAGAATATAGACAACATCAATAAAATAATCAATTCAAGCTAAGTTACAGGAAGCCAATGTTTTTATTAAAGCTCGTGGTATACTTAATAATAGACACGACATCACGGTTGGCGGAGACGCTTGGCGACACCGCGGGGAGGAGAGAGCTCGATGGTATTTGAAGAGCTCGGACTCGAGCCTTTCGATTCTACAACAGCGGACGATATATACCCGGCTCTCACGAGCTTGCGACGTGAGGAAAACGAGGTTCTAGATGGAACAACCCTCAACTCGCTTGATAAAAGGCTCTCCAGGATCGTCAGATTGCTTGATAGATAGGCCATATTGCCGTTTATTCGGCTAGCCGGCAGTAGAATCTGACTATTGACCTGCCGTAGGCGCGTTCGTCACAGACACGGAGTGTACCATGCTCGTTAGGCATGGCTTCCTCCTTGGGGTAGTGAATCAAGAGCCTCCCTCCCTGTTCCAGTAGGCCTTGCTCCGCGATGGATCGTATGATTTCTTGTTTATGGGCGTATGGAAAAGGTGGATCGCAAAAAATCACAGAAAAGCTTCGTTCACAGCGTAGTATGAAACGCTCGACGGGTACGCAGTGACAGTCTATGCGCACAGAGGCCATGGACACATTCTGTATGAGCAGGCCAAGTTTGGCACGGTCACGTTCTACGCAGGATACGTCGCTGGCTCCGCGGCTAGCCGCCTCTATGGCCATGATGCCCGAACCTGAAAAAAGATCAAGGAAAGAAAGACCACCGAGCGGGCCCAGGATTGAAAAGAGAGACTCCCGCATCCTGTCCATGGCCGGTCGTATCTCCAGGTCTCCCTTTGGAACCTCTATCCTGCGACCCTTGAGGGTGCCACCGGTGACTCGCAACCCACCCATAGTCAGTGCTGTCTATCCCGGAACTCGCGCTGAATATCGCGCTGGACGTCGCGTTCCTTTATGGCTTCCCTCTTGTCGGAGAATTTCTTGCCCCTGCACAGTCCAAGCTCTACCTTGACTCGGCCCTTCCTGAAGTGAAAGTCGAGAGGAATAAGGGTGTACCCCTTGTCATTGACTCGACGTTCAAGGCGCTTTAGCTCCTGGGCGTGAGCCAGGAGTTTCTTGGGCCGGTCGGGGTCATGATTGAATATGGAACTGCAGGTGTACTCGGCTATGTGTACATTTTTTAGCCAGAGCTCGCCCTTGTCGAAGGCCGCATATCCATCGGGGAACGAGACCCTGCCTGAGCGCAGGGATTTTACCTCCGAACCCTGAAGCTCTACACCGCATTCAAGGCTCTCCTCTATCGTATAATCGAAACGCGCCCTTCTGTTGAGCGCTATTATCTTTATACCGTCCATGTTACTCCGAATCCTCTACTAGAACAATCCTGAAGCCCAGGTGAGCCGAGCACTCAGTCTCACGCATGGCGCCACGGGAAGTCAGGTTTACAAGATCCTGGCGGTTTGCCCAGCATCCCCCTCTGACGACGGCTTCTTCGGAGGGGTAGAGTTCTCTGCCAAAACTGCCCGCAGCCGGGTTGGTGGCATACGAGTCCAGGCACCATTCCCATACATTTCCTAGCATGCCCTTGAGGCCGGCGGCATCATAGGGTAGGCGGATGGGAGCCACAGGTCCTGTCCTGCCGTCGTTGGCCAGTATCGCGCCTTTTGAGGCCGATGCACCTGACGCCGCCGCGGCCAGGGCCCATTGGGCCTCGCTTGGCAAGGTGAATCGATAGCCTTTGGGAGCCTGTCTGCTTAGCCATGCACAGTAGGCCATGGCTGCAGGGCGGGATACATAGCGCAGTACATCCTCGTCATCTGCCTCATTGAAACCCTTAAGATACAAGGAATCTGCCAGGCCGGAGGCGTTGAGGTTCTGTACAGCCTCCGCTCTCCATTCAGGGTGGGCGGCAACGAAGCGTCTGAATTGTCCGACGGTAGTTTCTGAGGATGCTATCAAGTATGATGCGAGCGGGACCCTGACTGGCAAGGAGGCTCCTGCCTTTATGACAGAAAATCCTGGCTCTATACGCAGGAATTCTTCACCGGCTATGAACGAAGATGGACCTGTTGTGGGTTTCGTCTCCACCATGGATCGCGCCTGCTCAAGTATGGCCTTATATGCAGGCATTGCCTCAAGCGTCTTCCGTAGCGACTCCGGAGCCAGGCTCGCCAGCACCGCGATGGAACCAGGCTCTCTAGACAGCTCGGTTTCCAGTGTCTTTACAATCCTGCCAAGCGTGAGTGGCGTCAGGCTTGCCGATTTGCCGTATGCAATGGCCGTAGCCCGTATGCCGTCACGAAGCGAGGGGGCGTTGGCGCTGTATGACAAGGCGGCACCTGCCAGACCTTCGCTATCCATGGTCTCAGGATGTGTGCTGGCGGCTATTGCAGCCTCGGATAGAACCATGGGTAGTTGATATGATTCACTCGGCGTGCCTGCAAGAGCCCAGGCCGCGTAGGCCTTCATGCCGTCAGCCAGAATAGACGCATCAGGCTTCTGCTCCAAGGCTGTTGTTAGGCTTGTTCGTGGCTTTACAAAGAGCGTGCCTATGAAACGGCCCTTGACGCTTATTGATCGCTCGTAGACCTGGAATCCTGGCCGTTCTATCCTTATTGATTTATCGCCGTTAGCCACAAAGACATCACAGGGTGCGCTGCCTTTATAGACATCGTCTATGTACACGGCGGATCCAGGGGGGTCGATGATGAAGGAGAACGTGACGCCTGGACGCCGCAAGCCAGGATACAGGAGGAGGAGCGCCGCTAGAATCAAAACGGCGGCTCCGTAGAGCCCTGCGAGGTAGACTCGGGGTGTGATGCCGAGTATTGATTTCAGACGGACAGAGGCTTCGTCGATATCATGCTGGGTTATCATCTTATCGTCGTTCATCGCGGGATTATATGAGCCGGTGGCGAGGCTTGTCAACGCGACTGAAAGATGGTAGCCTCATTGCGATGGACGCACATACCGACTTTATAGCGTCGCTGGAGTCATTCACCGAGCGCGCCTTGACGCGCCGTAAGAAGCGCCGGCTCGCCCAGAAGATGAAACAACAAGCCAAACATTGGCTTAGGGATTGGGCCGAGGCCATACTCTGGGCCGTCTGCATGGTGCTTCTCATCAACCAATATCTCTTCCAGATGTATCGCATACCTTCAGGATCAATGTCAGGAACCCTCGAGATAGGCGACATGATATTCGTCAACAAGTTAGTCTATGGGCCGGAATTGCTTCCGGGTGTGGCCAAGATGCCTGGTTTCAGGCATGCGGAACGAGGAGAGGTTATTGTCTTTGAGAACCCCTCCTACCTGTCAAAAGGGCCTGTCTTTACGATACTGCAACAATTTGTATACATGGCTACACTTACGCTGGTCGACATAGATCTAGACGAGATGGGTCAGCCACGGGTTCACTACCTCATAAAACGAGCCATAGGCGTGGGGGGCGATACCGTCCGTGTGGCAGACGGAGAGGTGAGCTTTCGCTTCAAGGGAAGTTCTGATTGGATATCGGAGCGCGAATATCAAACGATTTCAGGTTTTTCCTATCCTCTGAGACGCATGGTCAAGCCAGAAGACTATGATGCCATCCATGAGGCCGGACGCATGGCCGCACTCGTCGATATGGGAATAGAGAAATCGACAGCTGCCATGAAATATAATCCATACGACGATCAGGCCTTCAACGCCTCGAGGTTGCATGAATTAGCCGCCGCATACCCTCATGATGCACGCATTGTGGCCGAGGACAGGAAGATTCGATCGGGTTGGTTCATACCTGAGGACAGGGTGTTCCCTATGGGCGATAATCGCGATAATTCAAAGGATGCCCGCTGGTTTGGAGCCGTTGCACGCAAGAAGGTGCTTGGGCATGCCCTGTTTGTCTACTGGCCACTCAATAGACTTGGCAGCATAGAGTAAATGTCATGAAACGCGTGCAATCCTTCGAGGAATCCAGGCGTAGACGTTCACTCCTCTTTAAGCTACTCAAGTACGTTGCGATCCTGTTCCTGCTGTTTGAGTTGTTTACCGCCTTTGCCTACAAATCATTGATTGTCGGTTCTTCCTCTATGAAACCCACCATCAGTCCTGGAGACAGGGTGATAGTCGCAACATCGGCATACGGTGTGCTCAATCCATTTACAGGGAGGCGAGCCGTCTTCAAGGCACCACAGCGTGGAGACATGGTTCTTATGAACCTACCATCATCGAAGGCTCGCTCATGGCATCATAGGTTCCTCGATTCGGTATTCAGGTTCGTGACCTTCCAGCGTCTAGGAGCTCCTGGCTATGGATCAGCCCATAAAGATGTTCCTGTCATAAAACGTGTTGTAGCAGGTCCGGGTGATACCGTCATGATGGAAGGATTCATAGTCTATGTTAAAGCCGTAGGCTCGGCTCATTTCCTCACAGAGTATGAACTGTCTGGCGGTGACTACGACATAGTAGGTGGCCAGCTCGTTGAGGGCTGGACAAAGGATATGCCGCTTGCCGGTTCAATGAATGCTCTGGATTTGGGGCCCGACGAATTTTTCGTTGTAGGTGACAATCGATACGCCAGTTCCGATTCCAGATTCTATGGTTCGGTGCTGTCGAGCGAGTTGATAGGCAGAATAGTGCTTAGATATTGGCCTCTTGACCGTATGATGAAGCTGTAGGCACGGCATAGATGCTTCCTTCTCTCTATGTGCATGTTCCCTTCTGCTCCTCACGATGCACGTATTGCGATTTTTATAGCAAAGCCATGTCCCCTGCCTCCATACGGGTCGCCTCCGAGTCATGGCTTCTGGCTATCAGCCGCCATCTCGAACTATTTACGAGGCGTTTTGGCAGCGATGGTTTTAAAACCATATACATCGGTGGCGGCACCCCTTCCTGGCTGCCTCAAGACATCCTCAGAAACACCCTGCAGCTGATTGGAGGGTATGCCTCGGCATCGGGGCAGGAAGCCCTGGAATGGACGGTAGAGGCTAATCCAGAGGATATCGATGAAACCTTCCTGTCTATACTCGCTGGCTCTGGCGTAGGACGCTTAAGCATCGGTGTGCAGAGTCTACAGGATGAGGCGAGGAGGCTAGCCGGGCGAAGGGGTAGTGCAAGCCTCATCAAAGAGCGCCTGGAGTCTATAGCATCACTCTGGCATGGTAGATGGTCTTGCGATCTTATCTTTGGCTTGCCTGGGCAGAGCCCTGAAGGCCTGGCTAATGATGTAGTATCCCTGACAGGATTAGGGATAGGTCACGTATCGCTGTATGAGCTGACACTAGAGCCAGCTAGCCCCTTGTCTGGATCGGTGCAAGACGGCAGTGTCCTTCTCCCCGATGAAGACGAGCGTGCGGATGCCTACGATGCGGCTTCAGAGGCTCTCATCAATGCTGGGTTTAATCGCTATGAGGTTTCTAATTGGGCATTACCCACAGAAGCATGCATGCATAACGAGGTATACTGGGAGATGGGAGACTGGTTGGCACTTGGTCCCTCTGGTGTAGGCAACATGAGACAGGGTGACACATCGTTCCTCAGGATGGAGAACGCCTCCAACGACGAAGAGTATAGGCATGACCCTACAGGCTCGTGTATAGAAAGCACCATAGCTGGCAAGGATGCAGCCTTCGAGTGCCTCCTTACTTCATTGCGAACAACGAAAGGATGCGATTTGTCCAGGTTCAAGGAACGATTCTTCATCGATCCAATTGCCGTTTTTGGGTCTCTGCATCAAGCATTTCCTGAGCTCATACACCTGGATGGCTCATCATGGAAGGCTACACAGCGAGGTCTCGATACCCTCAATATTCTCTTGGTGGCCGCCCTGAGGCATGCAGACCAGTATTATGCTTTTATCGATGATGAGCGAGGAGAGCCACTAACATGAATATAGCATCCATTCAGTCACACGTGGTGTATGGCCGGGTAGGCAACAGATCGGCCGTCTTTCCTCTGGAGAGGCTGGGCTTTGAAGTCTGGCCTATCAATACCGTGCAGTATTCCTGCCACAGTGGATACCCTGGATGGACTGGCACCGCCTTTGGAGCCGATCATCTTTCTCTCATAGTCAGAGGCCTGCAAAACCTGGGTGTGCTTTCGCGATGCGACGCCGTACTCTCGGGTTACATGGGGGATGTCGATACGGGAAACGCCATAGTCAAGGCTGTAGATACCATAAAGAAGGCAAATCCCAAGGCTCTCTATTGTTGTGATCCTGTCATGGGCGACCTTCCTGAAGGCCTCTACGTCAAGAAGGACTTGCCGGCATTCATACGGTCAGAGGCCATGTCGCGTGCCGATATAGTTTGCCCCAATGTCTTTGAGGCCGAGCTGCTCTCTGGGCACAGTCTGTCTTCCCGTCAGGGCGTCTTGAAGGCAACAGACGCCATACATGGCCTGGGTCCACGCATAGTGCTCGTAACGAGCTATAGGCCAGAGTCTAACGGAGACATCGGGTTCTTTGTCAGTGACGGGCATGTCAGGAAGACTGTCGTTGCGCCTACTTTGCCGTTCTTAAAGCCACCTAAAGGATCAGGAGACCTGGCCAGTGCCTTGTTTCTAGGGTACTACCTCAAGGGTTCCGATGTTGTGCAGGCACTAGAGGAGACGATAGGAGCCCTCTATGCGGTGCTGGAGGAGAGCCTCAGAAATGCCGCTGATTCTATCGCCATCGTAGCAGCCCAGGATGCCATAGCCTCCCCAGAACGCAGGTTCAAGGCCGTCGACGCCTAGGGTTCGTGTGCCCTGGATCATTGCAAGCCCGCAACCGGCAGAAGCCGGTTGCGGCTTGTGTATAGCGTGCGCCGCTAGGGCTATGCTACTTCTTCTTGGGGATTACCGGGGAGAAGGAACTTGGGTTTGGAAGCACGAAGCCCGAGGGTAGTTCGCTCTTGCTGGCGAGGAGCCAGGTTTGATTCCTGCCCAGCAAGCCTCCCGTGCCTTTAAGGGAGCCTCTGACGATCAACTTGTCGCCGTCACGTTTGATGCTGCAGTTATAATCCTTGCCGTCTTCGGGGTCAACGATGGAGCCCTTCCAGTCTTTTCCCTTAGGCTGCATCTCATAGACGAAGTCCATTCCACAGTAGGGCGGATCGCCTGCGATAGCCGTAGCCAATTCCGTCCTGGTATCCAGCGTATCCTTTACCAGACCGGTATCCTTGTTTATTGTAGCAATAGTTCGTCCAAAGATATTGCCATTATGTGTGTATAGCATCACATAGGCGGTAGGTTTGTTAGTCTTGTCATCGATAACTTTCCAGAGCCCCAGGATGTCATCCGCAGCCCAGGCACTGCATACCCCAAGAACGAGCATGATCGCCGTCAAGAGGGCTATAGACCTCAGATTCTTCATACGCACTGCTCCTTACTAGATAGCTATGGCGATGCTTCATGCATCGATGCTTAAAAAACAAAAGAAAGTATAGGATTGGCCTTCGCTCCTGTAAAGGATAAAAACGACTATGTGTCGAAGCTGTAGCTGTTGCGGCGAGCCTCGGTCTTTGTCATCTTCCAACCCAGGTTATATAGTTTCTCGGCTCCTATGCTCGTGGGCGGGCCATGTCCCGGAAGGACCAAGCAATCATCGGATAGACTGAGAATTTTCTTGTTAAGCTGGTCCTTAAGGAGGCGGTTGCCGTATTGGCTCATCGTCTTGCCAATGAGCCCTGCATGCAAGACGTCACCTGTGAACAAAATTTTGTCGAATCTATACACCATTGAGTCGGCAGAATGCCCTGGAACAGACAGCGCCTGTACATCGAGACCGCACACGGAGAATTCCTCTCCGTCACGCACCATGCGACACTGGATACCATCGATGGAGGCGTTGCTCGAGTACACGACGGCATCATAGATGCGTAGTAGGGTCCAGAGGCCATCGACATGGTGGGCATGGTTATGGGTTATGAGGGCGCTCGTAACCACATAGCCTTTTTCTTCTATGAAATCCAGGAGACCTAGCGTAAAGGCGGCAGGATCGACTATTGCTGCTTCATGGCTCTGGTCGTTGCCGACGAGATAGACGTTGGCGAAGCCATGCACCGCATAATGAAAGAATACCGTCATTGATCTATCCCGTCGAGCTCGAATATGGCCTCTTGTGTATTTGAAAGCCTCCAGGAGACTTCAGTTTCCTTGGATGGAATGATCAAGGTGCGTTTTAAATTACAGTCTATGAAATCTGTCTTTTCAAATTCTGCCATGATGAAGCGGGAGTTGTAGAGGTTGGAGTAGTTGAAGGTACAGTCATTCAGGCATGTGCCGTCGAAATTGTTTTGTACCAATTCGGAGTGTTCAAAGGAGACGTTCAAGAAGCGTGAGCCGGCGAAGGAGCAGAATTGGGCATCTATGCCTGAAAAATCGCATGAATCGGCTGAACAGAAGTCAAAGAAGCACATCCTGAATGAGCATGCAGAGAAATTGATGTTTCTTAAGAGCGTCTTTGATAACGAGCATGCGAAGAATTGCCTTCCCGATAGAACCGCACCTTCAAAGCGTAGCCCGGCAAGGTTCATGCTTTTTATAACCTTGAGAGTGCTCAGGGATTCAAGGATCGTAGCGGCTATTGCATCAGGATTGGGATGGTGGTCGGCACAGAAATCTGTTGTATGGATAGCCGTGGCCTCGCATCCTGGAATGGAGCATCGCTTGAAATCGTACACCGCGCCTCCTCTTCGATGCGGGCGTTGTACATCCTGCGCCCTGTTAAGAGAATACCCTATATTGTGAGTGTCCTCAAGCATGCTCAGTGGTCGAGTCTGATTATGGTAGAGAACGCCTACAATAGAACTATAGCTTGAAAAAAGACTGGCAGGAGCGTACACTCCAGGTATGTGCATGTTTTGTGGTACCCCCTTGCCTGATAAAAAGATAGGCTTCAGAGACCTGTGTGATACCTGCGCCAGGGAGATGCATATATGCCGCCACTGTGTCTTCTACAAGCCGGGCGTGTTCCGTGACTGTACTGAAACAATACCGGAAGCGGTAAGCGACAAGGACCGCATGAATTTTTGTGAATACTTCAAGGCCGATCCCAGGACAGTCAAGAACTCGTCTGGTCTTGATGATTCCAACACGGCAAAAGGCGCCTTTGACGGTCTTTTTAAGCTTTAAGCGCCTATACAGGAATATCAATGCATCATGATGAACGACCCGTTGCCTTCTTTGATTCTGGCGTAGGTGGACTGCCATACCTGGCCGCCGCTCGCAGACGTATGCCGGCAGAACGCTATGTCTACCTCGCAGACCGTGCGGGATTCCCCTATGGCACCAAGACAAAGGAGCAGGTCGTCGCCTTGGCAACGGGAGCCGTAGCCGCCTTGGTTGCCAGAATAGATCCTAAGGCTGTCGTAGTAGCCTGCAATACCGCCACCGAGCTCGCCATAGACGAGATTCGGGCCGCCAACCCGGGGCTAGCAATAGTAGGCACCGTGCCGGCCATAAAGCCCGCAGCGGCCTTGTCTAGCAAGCGTCGCATAGGCGTCGTGGCCACACAGGCGGCCGCGTCTGCCGCCTACCTTACTAATCTGGCTGGTGCCTGGGCAGCCGATTGTGCCCTTGTAAAGATTGGTGACGGAGCGCTCGTTGATTTTGTTGAGCACTCGTACCTTGCCGCCACTCCCGAGCAGCGCCAGGAGGCGGTTCGCCCGAGCGTCTCGGCCATGTTGGAGCAGGGAGTCGATGTCATAGTGCTAGGCTGCACCCATTTTTTACACCTGGCTAATGAATTCCGTGAGGTAGCAGGGGACAGCGCCATCATAGTCGATTCTAGTGATGGCATAGCCTCTCGCCTCGCAACCATACTGGGTTATACTGAAAATTCAACGACACCGGGTTCAAACCGGGCGGATAAGGATTGCATGTATCTGACAGGACAGAGAGAACCAGAGCCGGTCTACCGTGGCTTTGCATCACTCTTTGGGCTGACTATGGCAGGGAGCATAGCGTGAGTATTGGCACGGTACTATCAGGAGCCAACAATGCATTCTCCGTTCTTGCCGAAGACGGTTCCATTGTCCGTTGCGCGCTCAAAGGCAAGAAGCTTAAAGGAGCCGAAGGTTTCTATAATCCTCTAGCCGCAGGAGACCAGGTACACTGGGAGCCTGCCTCTCCTGGAACGGGCATGATACTGTCCCTCAAGCCAAGGAAGAGCCTCTTCTGGCGTTATAATGAGAAAGGCAAGGCCATCCAGGCCATAGCCGCAAACATGGATGTTCTCGTCTGCGTTACAAGCGCCGGCATGCCACCTTTTAGGCCGCGCTTCATAGACCGTGTCTCACTCGAACCGGCTTCTGATCGCTTGCCTTTCATAATCGCCCTCAACAAGACAGACTTGGGGCTCGATGACGAGCTTCTTGAGCGCATGGCCAATTATCGTGAAATAGGCTTCGAGACACTGGAGATGAGTGTTGAGGAGGGGCGGGGAATAGAGGAGCTAAAAGAGCGCATAGCCGGCAAGACCAGCGCCTTCGTAGGGCAATCGGGAGTAGGCAAGAGTTCTATACTCAACGCCCTCGAGGCAGGGCTAGGGCTCAAGGTGGGCGAGGTATGCGAAAAATTCGAGAGGGGCAGGCATACGACAGTAGCCGCCATCCTGTCGGTATTGTCTGATGGGCGTACTAGAGTAATCGATACACCGGGGTTCAGACGTCTGGCCGTTAGAGGCATAGATCCTGTTACCCTTGGAGCATGTTTCCCGGAGATACGTAGGGTCTCTGCTCGTTGTAGCCTTGGGGCACGATGCAAGCATAAGGATGAGCCTGGCTGCGCAGTACTAGCCGCAGTAGAAGAAGGCATCATACATGAGGACCGATATGAGAGCTATCTACGTATATTAGCAGAGCTTGAGGATACCCGTGGCTACGCCAGGAAGGTGGGTAGACCGCGCCGTGATGAAGAGGATTATTACAAAGAGGATGATTACGAGGATGCATGAACACGCCTTGTCATTGCTAGACTTTTACCGCATACGAGAGGACGTAGCCGGCTACTGCCTGAGTGAAGAGGGAGGCAGAGAGCTCAGGGCAAGCCTTCCACTAGACGACGCACTGGAACTTGCAGAGCTCAAGGCCAGGTCGGCGGCGCTGAGGGATCTGTTTCGTGACAACAAAGGAATTCCATCGGGCAGTTTTATACCGGTTGACGAACCCGCTCGCATCGTTTCAAAGCAGGGTAGCTGCCTTGCCGTAGACGAGCTATGGGCCTTGGGCATGTGGGCCGATGCCTTTGCTTCACTCATACGCTGGATGTCCGGCGTTGGGCATGAAGGCCTTGCAAGCGAGCTGTCAGAGGCTCCAGAGCTGTCATCCGTGGCCGCGGCTGCCTTCAGAATTGTTGGCCCCGATGGCGAGGTCAAGGATCTGCCCGAGCTGCGTGAGATACGTTCCAGGATACGTCGTATAAACATGGACATAGAAAAAACGACGGCGGCGTTTTTTCAGGATGACATAACCCGGTCATTTCTTCAGAATGACGTGCCAACCCAGCGTGATGGAAGAACAGTACTGGCTGTAAAGGCTGGCTCCAAGGCCAGGATACAAGGCATTATCCACGAAGTATCGTCCACCGGACAGACCGTATACCTGGAACCGGAATCCTTGGTCCGCAAGAATAACGAGCTCGTGGAGGAGGAGGCCAGATACCAGCGGGAGCTTCATCGTGTGCTCCGTGAAACGACGGCACGTCTCCATGGTTTCTCCGATGACATACAGAGGGCAAGGCTCGTCTGTGCCGGTTTCGACGGGCTGTACGCGCGTGGGCGTTACTCCCACATGAACGACGGCGTCTATGCCGAGGAGCGCTCCTGTGGCATAGAGCTCATCGGAGCCCGTCATCCAATCCTGGGATCCAAGGCCGTACCCATAGACTTGCGAATGCCAGAGGGTGCGCGAACCCTCATCATCACTGGCCCCAATACCGGTGGCAAGACGGTATCCCTTAAGATGGCTGGACTCCTGTCTCTTATGAATCAGTTTGGATTGGCCATACCAGCGGACTATGGTTCTGGCTTGCCTGTCTTCGATGGCGTCTGGGCAGATATTGGCGACGAGCAGTCCATGGACCAGTCTCTATCGACATTCTCCGGCCACATGAAATCAATATCAGCTATAATAGAAGGAGCCACAGACAGGAGCCTCGTGCTCCTCGATGAACTTGGCTCAGGCACCGACCCGGAAGAGGGCTGTGCCATAGCCATGGCCCTCCTTGATCTGTTTATAGATCGAGGCGCCTTGACGCTGGTGACGACCCACCACGGCATTCTTAAGAACTTTGGCTACACCAAGGAAGGCGTCCTCAACGCCTCTGTCGACTTTGACAAGGATACCCTCTCTCCTACCTATAGGATAATGATGGGGGTGCCAGGAGAAAGCAGAGCCTTGGATATTGCTCAAAAAAATGGTGTTTCAGAGTCTGTCGTATCGGGAGCCAGGCGATATCTACGAGAAGAGAGAACGGATATATCCTCTCTAATACGAGGCCTGTCTGACAAACATCGCGAACTCGATTCAATGCGAGATGAAGAAAAACGCAGGCTGCGTGAGGCGATGGAGGAACAGAGGAAAGCCAATCTCAAGGAACTCAAGTTACGGCAGATAGAGACTGAACTCAGGACCCATGGAGTGTCCGAGCTTAAAAACCTCCTGGATGAGAGCAGGAAGACACTTGAAAATCTGGTGCGCGAGGTCAGGGAAGGTGAACTTACAAAAGAAAAGACACAGCAGGTCAAGGAATTTTTGTCCGTGCTGGATGCTCGCGTAGAGGCGGCGGACAGAGAGGCCACGCGTAAGGAGCGTGCCCTCAATGCAAGCCGGGCTCCGACAGGAACCATCAGCGAAGGTTCTGCCGTGCTCATATTGCCTGCCCGAAAGCGAGGCAAGGTGCTACGCTCCGTAAAAGGTGGCAAGTGGCTGGTGGAGACCGATGCACTCAGGCTTACCGTTGATGCCTCAAACCTTGAACTAACCGTAGAACTCGAATCCAGCTCTCCCCGTGTGTCACTTGAAACCCTTTCCAGTCGTTCCAATAGAGCCGTCATAGAGCTGGACCTGCGCGGCTACCGTCTTCTTGAGGCCATAGATGCCCTCGAGCGTCAGCTCGATGCGGCGACGATGGAAGGCTTGAGTGGCTTCTCAATCATTCATGGCACCGGAGAAGGTGTCCTCCAGCAGGGCGTCAAGGATACCTTGTCACGTTTTCCCGGTATAAAGGATTTTCATTATGCAAGGCCAGAAGAAGGTGGCCATGGCAAGACTATAGTCGCCTTTTAACCGAGTCTTCGCCCAGGATTGCTATGCCATCCCGCCCAGGTCGGCCCATTCCACGCCTTCACCGTCTGGTATATCCCTGGCCGCAAGCCGTCCCAGTACGGTAGACAAGAACCGTGGTTCAAGACCCGGCCTCAGCACTTTCTCGGTGCGGAGTATGGCAAGGTCATCGGCTAAAAGACAGGAACCCCTGGCAATGGGATGCCTGGCGTGGATAGAGCGATTCGTCCTCGTGTAGTGAGCCGCCTCACTGGGAGCCAGATGCTTGCGCCCGTCACCGAAGGCCGCCTGAACGCGTTCGTATCCAAACATCTCGACAACAGCAGTCATGGCGTCATCTTCTCCTCCGTCCTGTGATAGAAGCGACGTGACGCTCCTGACGGAGGCAACCATACGGGAAAACTCGGGTGGGGGGAGGGCGATAGGGTCATCGAGCCCGTGATCATGACGGGATAGACAGATATGCTTCTCTATGACGCAGGCTCCGGCCAGGGTAGCCAGGCTAGGAATGGCCAGGGGATCGGCCGAATGATCCGATACGCCTACTGGCACTCCAAAGATGGTGCATAGGCTCCTGAGTATACGCAGGTTGTAGTCTTCTTCAGGGGCTGGATAGGCGGTGACGCAGTGGAGGAGGGCCAGGTTTGCTCCAGGACGCTCGAAGGCGTCTATGGCACGTTCTATATCTGATAGACGTGAAACGCCGCTAGAGAGGATGGTGGGAAGCCCATAGGAGGCCACCTCATCCAGCAATTGGCTATAATTAAGCTCTGGACTCGCTATTTTCATGGCCGATACGCCAAGTTCCCTGAGTTCTCTGGCGCTACGGATGCCAAACGGCGTGCATAGGAAGATGGCTCCCAGAGATTCTACCTCCTCCTTGAGACGGGCAAGAAAATCAGGCCCCGTCTCGAGTGCCTTGAATCTATCGTAAAGCGGGGTAGGCCCTCCAGGCAGAGGTACGAGTCCCGTTGCCGGGTGGATTATTTCGTCGGCATAGACATGCTGGAATTTGACACAGTCTGCTCCGGCTTCCACTGAGGCGCGAATGAGCTCCAGGGCCTTATCGAGGTCTCCTCCATGCCCGGTGCCTATCTCGGCTATTATCATGACCCTCTTTGAGTCAAAGACATGTTTACCAACACAAAAGCCAGGGACGCTCATTCGTAGTTCCTCACGTTAGACATAAACATGCTATTCCTCTCGACAAGTAGGTGTGTATACTATAGAATCTTTGCATCGACCACAATCGAGGAGATCAGTATGAAGCACTTGTTCTGCGATATCTGCAAGAAAGAAGTAATTGACCCTATCCCTACGAGGACTTTTTTCGCCATTCGCGAGTTCGATCTATGCGAATCATGCCGGGATGATCTAGAAGCCGCCATCAAGTATACGGTGCGCGGCAAGAAGCCTTTCGATTTTGCCTGGTATGACAAGCTACGCATAGAGCTCATTCAGGATGGTGCCAAGAAGAACAAGATAAGCGTCGCCAAGACCCAGCGCTGATGCCTGGAGTATGGTGAACAGCCCCCGCCTTTCAAAGGCGGGGTTTTTTGCTGTAAAGCCCTGTGTATCACGGCGTGGTCTCTTGACGTTTTCTGCGCTTTTAATACTTATTAGACCAATCGTTGACAGTAAATCACGTCTTATGCTACAATTCAATCGAAAAATTGATGCAGATTGCCCTCTTTCATGGTGTTCCGCGCCACGGCGTGTGATGAAAAGGCTTTCGTACTGCTTAAGGGTAAGGAGTCACAATGTCAGGACATAGTAAATGGGCGACGATCAAGCATAAGAAGGGTGCAGCCGACGCAAAGCGTGGCCAGATCTTCACAAAGTTGATCAAAGAAATTTCAATTGCTGCTCGCATGGGCGGTGGTGATCCCGATTCCAACGCCCGCCTTCGAACTGCCATCCTCAAGGCGCGCGGTGCCAATATGCCCAAGGACAATATAGACAGGTCGATCAAGAAAGGCACAGGAGAGTTCGGAGACGCTGTATATGAAGAACTCGTCTATGAAGCTTATGCACCTGGTGGTGTAGCCGTTCTGATTGAGGTTCTTACCGATAACAAGAATCGTGCCGCCGCCGAGGTTCGTAACCTCCTGACCCGTGCTGGCGGATCCCTTGCCACGTCCAACGCCGTTCTTAGACTCTTTTCCCGCAAGGGTGTCATCTCCCTCGACGGAGAGAAGTACGCAGAAGACAAGATAATGGAACTGGCGCTCGAGGGCGGGGCAGACGACATAGTCAATGAAAACGGCGAAATCGTCGTGTATACCACCCCGGAAGCCTTTGAAGCTGTTCTCAATGCCATCAACGAGGACGGCATGGAGACAGACGGCGCCGAAATATCAATGGTTCCAGAAATCTATGTAGCGACCGACAAGGATTCAGGTGCCAAGATACAGAAACTCATTGACAAGCTTGAGGAATGCGACGACGTGCAGAACGTCTACCATAACGCCGAGCTGCCTGACGAAGAAGAAGAAGAAGCGTAACACAGGATGGGCGGGCAGCCGTGCGTCCGCGTCCTTGGTATTGATCCCGGCCTCGCGGCCGTTGGATGGGGCGTCGTCGATATAGACGGCGCCCGTGCCATATATAGAGGACACGGATGCTGTACCACGAAGGCCGGCGATGATATTGCCGAACGCCTCGCAACAATACGAGACTCAATTCTGGCCGTGATCGCTGAATATAAACCGACAGAGGCTGCCATGGAGGCGCTATTCTTCTCACGCAACGTGAGCAGCGCCTTTGGTGTAGCCGAAGCCAGAGGTGTCATTCGGCTTGCCTGCCGTGATGCGGGTCTTCTGATGGCAGAATACGGGCCCATGGACGTCAAGAAGGCGGCTACAGGGTCTGGGCGATCGGGTAAGGCCGAAGTGCAATCCTTTGTAAGGCTGGTTCTTGGTCTAGACTCGGTGCCTAAACCGGATCATGCCGCAGATGCCTTGGCCGTGGCTCTGTGCCATTGTCAGGGGCGAAAGATACGGTCTGCCTTGGTTGATGCTACGCGCCGCGGCCGTCTATAATCCAGGCATGTTCAATGCCATACGCGGAACGCTCTGCTATAAAAGCGCAGACACGATACGGATAGACACTATGGGTGTGGAGTGGGAATTCTCCGTGCCTTCTAGGTCGGTGGATGCCTTTGGTCGTCTGGGAGACGATACAAGGGTGCTGACCTGGCTCCTGCATCGTGATGATCAGATGCGCCTCTATGGTTTCGTCAGTGAGGCCGAGCGCTCAGTCTTTCTGGAGCTTATGAGCGTGGACGGCATTGGGCCAAAACAGGCCCTGAAGATATTGGGTGGCATAGGAGCCGAAGAATTAGGAGCCGCGCTTGAGTCAGAGGATCTTGCCAGGCTTGAGTCCATTCCTGGCTTAGGAAAGAAGACGGCCCAGAAACTTGTTTTTACGCTTAAAGGCAAGTTGCCATCATGCTTTGGCTCGGTAGCGAGCGCTCTGCCTGGATTACATGATGATATAGCACGAGCCCTCATAGACATGGGCTACGATAGACGCCGCGTGGCCGACGCCCTGGCCAAGGTGGATGCCGGCCTGCCTGAGACCACCCAGGACAGGGAGCAGGAGATGCTGCGGAGAGCCATTGTGGAATTGAGTGCATCATGAGTGATGTAGTATCCGCCAGTTTCGACCCGGCATGGGATGATAGAGAGAATGTCCTCAGGCCTAAGCGATTGTCTGAATTCCTGGGCCAGGCCTCTATCAAGGCCAATCTTGCGGTGTTCATAGAGGCGGCTAGTAAGCGTGAGGAAGCCCTCGATCATGTCTTCCTCATGGGGCCGCCAGGATTGGGAAAGACAACGCTTGCAGGTATTGTTTCGCGTGAACTTGGCGTAGACTTCAAGGTGACAAGCGCACCGGCCTTGGAGAAACCCAAGGATCTGGCCGGTATACTTACCACCCTTGCACCAAGGTCGGTATTCTTCATAGACGAAATACATCGACTCAAGCCGGCCATAGAGGAAATGCTCTATATGGCCATGGAGGATGGCGAACTTGACTTCATCATAGGCCAGGGACCTTCCGCTAGAACCCTGCGCATACCCTTGCCACCATTTACCCTGGTAGGTGCTACGACGAGGGCGGGCATGGTTGGAAGTCCCCTTGTCAGCCGATTTGGAATTAATATACGGCTAGGCTTCTATGAGAAGGCCGATACCATCGCCATCCTCAGGCGCTCGGCCGGAATCCTTGGCACAGAGCTGTGTGATGATGCTGCAGAGCGTCTGGCTCAGGCTAGCCGCGGTACCCCCCGCGTGGCCAACAGGCTGCTACGCCGCATGCGAGACTTTGCCCAGGTGCGCGGTCTTGACTCAATAAACGCGAGCGTCGTCGATGACGGCTTGTCTCGTCTTGAAGTAGACCATTATGGCCTGGAACGCCACGATCGTGATGTGCTTACGGCCATAATAGAAAAGTTTGGCGGTGGGCCCGTGGGTGCCGACACCCTGGCAGTCTCCACCAGCGAGAGCATAGAGACGCTGGAAGATTATCTAGAACCATTTCTCATACAGTCTGGATTCATCATGCGTACTCCTCGCGGGCGAATAGCCACTCCTCTTGCCTATGAGCATCTTGGTTACAGGAAAGATAATGTTGACGACGGACTTCAGTTTTAGTATTCCAGAAGAGCTCATAGCCCAGGATCCTCCTGCCGTGCGCGGAACATCCCGCCTCCTTCTTTTAGGAAGAGCTAGCGGCTCGATAAGGCATGCGAGTGTAGCCGACATAGCATCATTCGTGCCCCCTGGCTCCGTCATGGTGTTCAATGACTCTCGCGTCAGAAGAGCCCGCCTGTTTGGAACGAGCCAAGGCGGCGGCAAGGTGGAGATACTCCTCCTCAGACGAGAGGGGCCTGCCCTGTGGACCGCCTTGACCTCGAGGATGGCCAGGCTTGTACCCGGTAAAACGATACGTCTTCCTGATGGTCTTGAGGCAGAGGTCGTCGGAACGAGGCCAGATGAGCGCATCCTTAGCTTCTCTCGAGAGATTGACGACGCCTACCTGGAGCGTTACGGCCACTTGCCGCTTCCCCCATACATACGCAGAGCCGACGTGTGCTCCGATGCCGATCGCTATCAGACCGTGTATGCCAGGGAGCAAGGTTCGGCCGCCGCACCAACCGCAGGTCTCCATTTTACGCCTTCTATCCTTGATGCTCTTAGAGAAGCCGGGGTTGATATACGGTTCGTTACCCTGCACGTAGGCCTTGGCACCTTTCTTCCGGTACGGGTTGCGACCATAGAGGATCACAGCATGCATCATGAGGAATATACCGTGCCTTTAGAGACGGCTAAGGCGGTCAACGATGCAAAGCGGGATGGCCGCATGGTCGTAGCCGTAGGTACGACGAGCGTCAGGACCCTCGAGAGCGCCTGGTCTGACGCAGGCCTCATAAGCGGCCATGGATCCACTGACATCTTCATGTACCCAGGATATGATTTCAAGGTTGTTGATGCCATGTTCACGAATTTTCATACACCAGAGTCCACCCTCCTCATGCTTGTGTCGGCTTTTGCGGGTAGGGATGCAATTATGGCGGCGTATTCAGAGGCGATGAAGCAGCGCTACCGTTTCTTTTCGTATGGTGACGCGATGTTTATAAGCTAAGGCGGATATAGAGTGAGTAGACGCATAGACGTTCCAAAGGATCTACAGGACTTTGCCCGGGTATTCTCTGGCTCTGGCTTTTCCTGCTATTTCGTAGGGGGAGCCGTTCGCGACAGCCTCCTTGGGCAGGTGGTCAGTGATTGGGACGCGGCTACTGACGCAAAACCAGAGGACGTCAAGCGCCTTTTTAAACACGTCATCCCGACAGGCATACAGCATGGTACGGTGACGGTTAGATGGCGGGGTGGTTCAATAGAGACGACCACCTTCAGGATAGATGGCGATTACAAGGACGGCCGCAGGCCAGAGAGCGTTCAGTTTACATCGGACCTGACTCAGGATCTGTCCAGGCGTGACTTTACCATAAACGGTATGGCCGTCTCTCCTTTTTCGGGTGAAATCATAGATTTCAACGGAGGACTCGCCGATCTGGCCTCAGGCATAATACGCGCCATAGGTGACCCCAGGGAGCGCTTCGAGGAAGATGGCCTGCGGCCACTGCGAGCGGTTCGTTTCGCAAGCAGACTGGGTTTTACCATAGATCAGGCTACCCTGGAGGCCATTCCTGCTACCACGGAACGCTTCAGGCAGGTGTCTTTCGAGAGGATTCGGGACGAGTTTACGAAGATACTGGGATCCACCCGTGCAGGTCGTGGCCTGTATACCCTGGATCAGACGGGCCTGCTTGATGAAATACTGCCCGAGCTGACTGCCTGTAAGGCTGTGGCCCAGGGCGGCCCCCACCGTCACGACGTCTTTACCCATCTCATAGAAGCCTGTGATGCGGCTCCACCCGATACGGTTATACGCCTCGCTGCACTGCTGCATGACACAGGCAAGCCTGCAAAACGAAGCGAGGCCCTGGATGGTTCTCTGACCTTTTATGGCCATGATGTTGAATCTGCCGCCATCGCCGAGACCGCTCTTCGTCGCCTCAAGTACCCTAACGCCATAATAGACGAGGTTGTGCATCTCATACGGCACCACATGTTCGAGTATCAGGATGTCTGGAGCGATGCGGCTGTTAGGCGCTTCGTCGCGAGGGTAGGGCTGGATCATGTGGACAGCCTGGCCAGGCTGAGGCTGGCCGATTCCAGTGGCATGGGAAACGGTCCTGCCGATCCTGCGAGCGTCTTGCCCCTGTTGGAACGTATTGAGGCCTTACGAGATAAGGACCAGGCCTTTAGTATCAAGGATCTAGCCATTAGCGGACATGATCTGATTGGCATAGGCTGGCCGAAGGGGCCTTCCATGGGGCAGGCTCTCTCCGAGCTTCTTGAGGCTGTTCTCGAGGATCCTGAACTCAATACACGTGAGCGGCTCCTCTACATTGCCCAAAGGATACAGTCTAAATATGGTGTATGAAGCCAGGCTTCCTATAATCGTTTCATAGACAAAAGGCGCTCGGCTTCGCTTCCGCCAGAAGCGACGATGGCTTCATAGGCCATGGCAGCGGCCGCCTGTTCGGCATCTTTCTTTGTCTTTCCCGTAGCCGGCCCATAGACCGATCCAAGCAGGGTGCATTGCATCCAGTAGGTCCTGTCATGATCAGGGCCGCTTTTCTTGTCAAGATCATAGCTGGGGTAGGAACGATGCCACTTCTGGGCATATTCCTGGAGAAGTGTCTTGTAGTCCTTGCGGTGGCGGTTGGTCAGCACCTTCTCTATTTCGGGGTCTATGAGGGATAATACAAGGGCCTTTGACTTCTCGAAGCCAGAATCGAGGAAAGCGGCACCAAAAACCGCCTCAAGGGCATCGGCCAGTATGGCCTTCTTATTGCGTCCACCAGATTTCTCTTCGCCTTTTCCAACCAAGAGCACCGCATCGATGCCTAGCTCCATGGCTAGTTCAGATAGGGTATCCTCTGAAACGACAAAGCTCTTTATTCTGGCCAGGTCTCCCTCGTTCTTGTCACCAAGAGCCACGAAGAGCCTCGCTGCCGTTGACATCCCCAAGACGGAGTCGCCAAGAAATTCAAGGCGCTCGTTATTGCCCAGGCATTGAGGATCCTCATTGACGTATGACCTATGGGTTAGGGCTCTATTGAGTAAGGATTGATCCTTGAAGCGGAAGTGCAATGAACGTTGAAAGGCCGCGAGCGCTTCCAGCCGATCACGACTCAACTCGCCGTAACGGAAGGGCACGATCGCGGCCTCCTTAGATGTTCACGGGTTTTTTGCCCGTGATTATCCATCAAACCTGTGACTTGATAAATTCGTACGCGTCGCGTACGGTCTCGAATTCGTTGGCTTTCTCATCCGGTATGCGGATCTTTAGCTCTTCTTCGATACCGTACACTAATTCATACGTGTCGAGGCTGTCGGCCCCAAGGTCCTGCCTGAAGCTGGCGTCCAAGTTTATCTTGGATTCTTCAACCTCTAGTTTATCGGCGATGATCTTCTTGATCTTCTCATACAATTCATCCATAGCGAATCTCCTTTACGCGTTGGTTTCGGGGGTCAAAACCTGCCTGCCGCGATAGAATCCGCACTTCGGGCAAACCCGGTGGAACAAAACGGCATTGCCGCAGTTGCCACAGGATACGATAGTCGGAGCAACGAGCTTCATGTTTATGGAGCGTCGGCGGCGAGTTCGTGCCTTCGAAGTATTACATCTAGGTACAGCCATACTAAAACCTCATTCCCACAATAAGTTCCTGTAACGGATACCGGCGCACTTTAACGAAACAGGGTGTTTTTGTCAATACGCAAGGTAGACGGCACTATGACTCAAATTCTGTAGCGTTCTAGAGCCTTGGCTATAACGGGTGGAACCATGCCGCTTATGTCTCCACCAAAGGAAGCCAATTCCTTTATGGCACTGGAACGCAGGACGAAGTACTTCTGGTCTGTAGGCATGAAGAATGTCTCTATCTCGGGTCCGACTCCCTTGTTGAGGATAGACAATTCAAATTCATATGAGAAATCCTGGACGCTCCTCACGCCACGCAAGAGCACCCTGCACGCATGCTTGCGTGCAAATTCGACGACGAGTGTGTCGCAGAGGTGCACCTCGACATTGGGCCATGGAGCCACAAGCTCCCTCATGAATGCCATGCGCTCCTCCGAGTCGAAGAGGTAGCTCTTGTCTCTGTTGACGGCAACGACGACGAGTACACGCTCGAAGATGCTCCTGGCGCGCTCTATGATATTGAGGTGCCCATACGTCGGTGGATCGAAAGATCCAGGAAAAACAGCCTTTACCATAACCAGAAACATAGACTCCGCCAGCTTTAGGCGTCAAGCCATTTGCTATGGCGTCACAAGCGGGCGGCGTGTATCATTGTTCTCTATATGAGAATGCCGAGGCTCGTCGTCCTAGCAGCTCTTTCAAGCCTCCTCCTTGCCTTGTCACTGCCAAATGACTTCTTTCCCTGGGGTAATCCAGCCATAGGTCTCATCGCTCTTGCTCCATTGTATGTTGCCCTGTCGTATGCACTATCGTATCGCTGTGCCTATGCTATAGGAGCCATATTCGGTGGCCTGGCCCATGGTCTGGCCAGTTACTGGCTATGGTTTTTTAATGATTTTAGACTATGGACCCTCGGTTCTACCGTCGTGGCGTACATGATCGTGTATGGCTTTTTAGGTATGTATCTCTATGGAGCCATAAGGCGAGCAGGTATCGCGCGCTCGCTCGTGTTTGCCATGGTATGGGCCGTGTTCGAGTGGGCAAAGTCATCGGGTTTCCTGGGATATCCCTGGGGGCTCCTGGCCTATAGCTGGAGTACCATAGCACAGGCCACGCAGATTGCTGAATCTACAGGCGTCTATGGTCTGTCATTTTCAATAGCATTCGTGTCATCATCACTCGCCGGCATCATCGTGGCTGTCTGGCCGGCTCATAAGAATTATACAGGCCATCTGGTTATGACTGGCATCCAGCCCAGGGAATACCGTTTTCTGGCTACAGGACCGACAGTCGTTTCTATCATACTATTCCTTGCAATCCTTGCCTACGGATCAATATCGCTTGATAAGCAGCGTACGCCTCGAGGGCATTTAAATGCCGTGCTCGTACAGCAGAATGAAGATCCATGGGAGGGTACAGAGTCTGAAAGCCTGTCGGTTTCTATCGCCCTGGCCAGGGAGGCAATTGCAGGCTCATCTCTTGTGCCCGATATAATCTTGTTTAGCGAGTCGACGCTCAGACGCCCTTGGGAGGGCTTTGAACACTTCTATGAACAGACACCTAAAACCTACTCACTTATGGCCTTCATAATCGATAGTGGAGCCTATCTGTTTACGGGTGCCCCAGAGATACTGTCCTATGAGCCCTTTGAGGCCAGCAATGCAGTCATTTTGATAGACAATACGGGAGCACAGCTGGATACCTATGCCAAGATGCATCCGGTGCCATTCGCAGAAGCCATACCATTTTGGGAGTATCAGGCCTTCAGGTCATTCATCCAGAACGTCGTTGGTCTTGAGTCAGGCTGGGTGATGGGTACACAGAGGGTGTTGTTTGATATGACAACAAGAGGCTCTGCTCTGGTGCGTTTCGCCGCTCCCATATGTTTTGAGGATGCCTTTGCCCCCTTATGCCGTCAATTCGTGCTCGATGGTGCAGAGATTCTAGTCAATCTTTCAAACGACTCGTGGTCCAAGAGGGATTCTGCGGCGATCCAGCACCTGGTGGCAGCCCGATTCAGGGCCATAGAGCTCAGGCGAACCCTCGTTAGATCCACCAATGGCGGTTTGAGTGCCGTCATTGGCCCGGACGGGCGAATCCTCGATGCCTTGCCTCTGTTCGAAGCCACGGCAAGGGTGGTATCTGTCCCAGTATACTCGGATGAGAATACTCCATACTTGCGGCATGGAGACTGGTTCGTGATCATTTTGGCCTGTATTCTGGCTGGCTTAGGCATTATACTGTTCTTAAAAGACGCGTTTCCAAAGGAGGAGCAGGCATGAGCGTTAGAGAGTACCTTTCTGGTCAATTCTACGAAATTCAGGCGTACAGAAGCGAGCCACCACAGGATGCCTTGGCCTTCACCGGAGCTCCCCGCAAGCATCCATACGATGACGGAAAGATAATTCTCTTATCAGAGCCTCAGGACGGCGTTTCGGCCATCTATGAATTCAAGGCTTCAGACATCGTAGGTGCCCAAGACCTTCCAAGCCCGGTCACCGTCGCAGGGGAGAGCTACAGGATAGTGAAGCTATGGGTACGTCGAGGCGCGGTAGGCTTGTGTTATGAGCCTTTCGAGGTCGATAGCCCCCTTAGGTTCCTCCATGAGCCACACGTTCTCAAGGAGAGTGTCTTCGGCCGGCACAGGGGCTGATTGTGTCCCCTCCAGACATGGATACTCCAGCCGCTCCTCAAGCGCGCTACTATAGTTCCCTGTCTGATGGCTCATTGGAGTGTACCCTGTGCCCTCATCGATGCCGTCTGGCTCAGGGTACAATCGGTATATGCGGCGTCAGGAAAAACGATGGAGGTAGACTTACACTACCGTACTATGGCCTGGCCAGTGCGCTGTCTGTCGATCCAGTAGAAAAGAAACCCCTCTATCATTTCATGCCAGGCAGCATGGTGTACTCGGTAGGCTATGTCGGCTGCAACCTGCATTGCCCCTTCTGTCAGAATTTTTCTATTTCACAGTCCACAGAAGCCGAGGGAGTATTCCTGGACCCAGAGGCCCTGATCAGCGAGGCAAAGCGCCTGGCTTGCCCGGCGATTGCCCATACCTATTCCGAACCAATTGTTCACGCCGAGTTCGTCGAGGAAAGCATGCGTCTAGCAAGGACGGCTGGTCTTAAAAGCATCCTGGTCACCAACGCTTGCGCCTCCGCTGAAGTGGCTACGAATCTGCTGTCTCGTTGTGACGCCGTCAATGTAGACCTGAAGGCCTGGGACCCCGGGTTCTACACACGTGAACTGGGAGGAGAAATTGATGCCGTTTTGAACTTCATCCGCAGCGCCCATGACAAGGGTGTTCACCTGGAGGTGACGACCCTTGTCATCCCCGGTAAGAACGACACGGTTTCCCAGATAGAAGGGATCGCGTCTTTTTTAGCATCCTTGTCACGAGATATACCACTGCACCTTTCGGCATATAGACCCATGTATAGATATAACACCCCGGCTACCAGCCCTGAAAGTATACACCACCTTGTCGAAAGGGCACGGAAACAACTACGGTATGTGTACTCAGGCAATGTGCCTGGTGAGGTAGATGTGACACTTTGCAGCTCATGTGGAGCCAGCCTGGTGTCTAGACATGCCTATGCCGTAGATTCCAGCGGGCTTTCTGGAAACTTGTGTTCAGCCTGTGGGGCACAAAGTCCCATACGTATGTTTTGAAAGAACGATTTAAAAAAAATCCTATTGACTTTTTATATCACTTTTGGCATTGTAGCTCTCGCCTAGCGCACGGTGGATGTAGCTCAGCGGTAGAGTCCCAGAATGTGGATCTGGATGTCGCGGGTTCGACACCCGTCATCCACCCTTGTACGTTCGAAGCCGGTACTAGGGACCGATCGGCGTCGGGCGTTCGTAGCTCAGCTGGATAGAGCGACGGACTTCGAATCCGTAGGTCGGGGGTTCGACTCCCTCCGGACGCAGTTTTGTTTTTTTGTGTACCAGGGCCGTTAGCTCAGCTGGTAGAGCAGCAGACTCTTAATCTGCGGGTCGCAGGTTCGATCCCTGCACGGCTCAGTAAGGCTCCTTCACGAGTGATCGTTATGGAGCTTGCCCTTGACAAGGGTTGCCGATTTCAGGTATTTTTCGGTGCCCCTGGCCCCGAGCGAGAGTGGTGGAATTGGCAGACACGCCAGACTTAGGATCTGGTGCCTTGCGGCATGAGGGTTCAAGTCCCTTCTCTCGCACTAGCTCGGATGTACCGAACATCGGCGATTGAAGGAACCGTATTGCGGGAATAGCTCAGTGGTAGAGCGCCACCTTGCCAAGGTGGATGTCGCGGGTCCGACTCCCGTTTCCCGCTCGAAGCGAAGGCGGTCCGGAAATTACCCGGATCGCCTTTTTTTTTATTCGATGACGTCAGCGATACTCTCGCGTATCACTGACGAAAGAGTATACGCATGTACGGGCCGCATACCCATGTACGGGCCGTGCACCGGTCCGTTAAAGCAAGGAGTAGTCACGTGGTCGTTACAAAGAATATTGAAAAGCTAGAGCACTCTGCCGCCAGGCTCACTGTTACCGTCAGCAAGGATGATGTACGTGCCGCCTATGATGGGCTCATCAAAGAATACGCCAAAGACGCCAGAGTTGACGGCTTCAGGAAAGGCAAGGTTCCCGCGACCATTTTAGAGCGCAAGTTCGGCCCTCAGCTCAAGCTGGATGCCATGGGCAGGGTCATGGACCAAGCCGTTGAGGCTGCGCTTGAAGGAGAAACCCTCCTGCCTCTCTCCTATGCCCAGCCTGCCCTGGATGGACAACCCGAGTTTGAACTAGGCTCCGATTTTTCCTTCTCGGTTACCTATGATGTATTCCCCGATGTTGTACCTGGTACCTTGGATGGCGTGGAGATTGAGCTGCCACAGGTGGCTGTCGCCAAGGCCGACGAGGACAGGGAGCTGGAAGAAATACGGGAACGCAACGCCATAGTCATGGACAAGGAAGACAAGGTTGCCGCCAAGAAGGGTGATATTGCCACCGTCAACTATTCTGAACTCGATGAAAACGATCAGCTTGTAGAAGGTTCAGAGCGTCAGGATTTCGTCTTTGAAATAGGTTCTGGCCACAACCTCTATAAATTCGATGACGAGTGTATAGGCCTCAAGAAGGGTGGGCAGAAGGTCTTTGAAAAGACATTCCCTGCCGACTTCGAGTACTCAGAGTTTGCCGGAATGACAAAAAAAATAAAGGTAGAGTTAACAAAGCTAAAGGAAAAGAAGCTTCCAGCCTTGGACGATGAGCTGGCTCAGGATGTGTCTGAGAAATTCGCTACGCTTGCCGACCTCAAGGCAGACATCAAGGCCAAGCTGGACAAGCGTCTGGAAGACAGGCTTAGGTCTCTGCGGGAAAAAGCGATAATCGATGCCCTCGTCGAATCATCAAGCGTAGACGCTCCAGCCTCAATGATAGGCGCCGAGCTGGAGATGCGCCTTAGAAACCTCATGCAGCGTATGGGTATAGAAAACGAAGAGAAGCTTGCCCAGATAGTGAGCATGAGCGGCCGCTCTATTGACCAGTTGCGGGAAGAGTGGCGTCCAGAAGCCGAGAAGGCCATCAAGACACGCCTTGTGATGGATAAACTCGTAGCAGCAGGCGCCTATGAGGCCAGCGAAGAAGACATCGCCACCGAATACAGCAAGATGGCTTCTGAATCAAGCCTTTCAGTCGAAGAGGTCAAGGCAGAATACGAACGACGCGGTATGGTAGAATACCTTACCGACAGGATCAAGGAAGACAAACTCCTTGCCGATCTTGAGAAGAAGGTCAAGGTAAAAAAAGGCAAGAAGATAGCGTTCGTGGACTTGTTCAAGGAAAATGAGTAATTTTGTCTACGAGGTACACCATGATAGAGAAAATGCATAACCTCGTCCCGGTAGTAATAGAACAGACCGGTATTGGCGAGAGATCCTACGATATATACTCAAGACTATTAAAAGATAGAATAGTGTTCGTAGACGGTGAGATTAATGACCTGACGGCAGACTTAGTAGTAGCCCAGCTCTTGTTTCTGGCTTCACAGGATTCAGAGAAGGATATAGATCTGTATATCAATTCTCCGGGGGGATCCGTCACCGCAGGTTTGGCCATCTACGACACGATGCAGATAGTGCAACCAGACGTAAAGACTATTTGCGTTGGTCAGGCTTCCAGCATGGGAGCCCTTCTTCTGGCAGGAGGAGCCGCCGGCAAACGCATGGCGCTTCCCAGTTCCCGCATACTCATACACCAACCCTGGGGCGGCGTACAGGGCCAGGCTTCAGACATAAGCATCCAGGCGCGCGAGATCATCAGGATGAAGCGCATGACCGTAGAGTACTTCGCCGAGCATACCGGAAAGACCATTGAGCGCGTGGCACAGGATATGGAAAGAGATTTATTCATGTCGGCTGCTGAAGCGGTAGAATATGGTCTTGTCGACAAGATTCTCGAACGGAGGAAGCATGGCCCGGTCGAAAACAAATAAGGGTTCAGACGGAGAAGAATTACACGAGTGTTCTTTCTGCGGTAAGTCGTCAGAATTTGCCAAGCGTCTCATAGCCGGTCCTGGTGTCTATATATGTGATGAATGTATACAGGTCTGCAATAGGATACTGTCGGAGGATGAGAGCGTCGCCTCTGCCGACTTCTCAAGCGATGTTCCCAAGCCAAAGGAAATAAAAGAATATCTTGATCAATTCGTAATTGGCCAGGAATATGCCAAGAAGGTTTTGTCTGTTGCCGTCTACAACCATTACAAACGCATATCAAAGTGCAGTACGATAGCAGACGGCATTGAGCTTGAGAAATCAAACGTGCTGATGATGGGGCCTACCGGTACCGGCAAGACACTCCTTGCCAGGACTCTGGCCAAGAAGCTCAATGTACCATTTGCCATAGCCGACGCAACGACCCTTACGGAGGCTGGATACGTGGGTGAGGACGTTGAGAATATCCTTCTTAAGCTAATCCAGAACGCCGGAGGCAATGTAGCCCTCGCCGAGAAGGGTATCATCTATATTGACGAGATCGACAAGATAGCACGTAGAACGCAAAACGTTTCTATAACACGTGATGTTTCGGGTGAAGGCGTGCAGCAGGCTCTGCTCAAGATCATTGAGGGCACGGTTGCCAATGTTCCTCCCCTTGGGGGACGAAAGCACCCTCAGCAGGAATACATACGCATCAATACGACTAACATCCTGTTTATATGCGGTGGAGCCTTCGTAGGCCTGGACAAGACCATAGAGAGTCGTATAGCCAAGGCTGCCCTGGGTTTTGGCGCCGAGGTTCAGCCCAAGACAAAGATTGGGGTCAGGGAGCTGTTCGCCAACATACATCCCGATGACCTGGTTAAATTCGGCATGATTCCAGAGTTCGTAGGCCGTATTCCAATCCAGGTGGCTTTAGACACCTTGGAAGCCGAAGACTTAAAGCGCATCATAACCGAGCCCAAGAACTCAATTCTAAAGCAGTACCAGGAAAGCTTTAGGATGGACGGAGCCGAACTGTATTTTGCGCCAGAGGCCATAGATGCCATAGCAGAACAGGCTATAGCTCGTAATACGGGTGCGCGCGGTCTTCGTTCCATTGTAGAGAATCTTCTTGTAGAGGTTATGTTCGATATACCAAGCGATTCAGAGAACAAGCGGGTTGTCATCAATCGCGACACTGTTGAATCAAAGCTTCCACCCATCGTCGAAGGTTTGAAGAAGAGCGCATGAGCATTCTGGATTCCTTGCGTCCCAAAGGGGACGTTACGGAAGTTCCACTCGTATACGTTCGGGATACGGTAGTTTTTCCGCATACCATTGCGCCTGTATTGGCCGCCACCAAATTCTGTGTGGCGGCCTCTGATATTGCAGGCAAGGGTGACAAGAAAATATTCATATCCTTGCTTCGCAACATCCCCGCCGATGGAGCCAACGACATAGATGTACACGAGATAGGTACCCTGGCTCACGTGCTGCAAGCCGTCAAGCTTGCGGATGGATCCATACGCTTGCTCGTAGAAGGCCAGTGCCGTGCCCGTATAAAGAGAACGGCTTTTCGCAAGGAATACCTTGGTGCCATCATTGAGCGTATCAATGATGAAGTAGAAATTCCCGGCGATGATATGGAAATAGGGGCCCTCGTCCAGGTTATAAAGCGAGACTTCAGTAGCTATGCTGAACTCTTGAAGAAAATTCCTAGTGAGACAATGCATACCGTCCAGCGTTCCGAGGATCCTCACAGGCTATGCGATACCGTCGCAAATGCCATGGGCCTCAAGGTAGAACGCAAGCAGGAGCTCCTGTCCGTCATCCCTGTAAAGGAAAGGCTCGAGTCCATGGCTCAGGCCTTGTCCCAGGATATTGAACTGCTGTCTATCCAGCGAAAGATTAGCCAGAAGGTTCGTGCCCGGATGGATAAATCACAAAAAGACTACTTTCTTCAGGAACAACTCAAGGAGATTAATAAGGAGCTAGGCCGCGACGATGATGAGAATGAATTTGCCGAGCTCCTGTCGACCATAGAGGCTAAGTCTCCTCCCCAGGAGGTCGTAGACAAGGTAAAGAAGGAACTGGCACGTCTTTCCAAGCTACAGGCCATGTCTCCAGAAGCCGGTGTCATACGAGCTTACTGTGAATGGCTCGCTGATATGCCCTGGTCGGCCAAGACGACAGACTCCAAGGACATGGTGACGGCTAGGGAAGCCCTCGATGTGGATCATTACGGCATGAAGAAGGTTAAGGAGAGGATCCTTGAGTTTATAGCCGTTCGTCAACTCAACCAATCGCTTAAGGGACCCATACTCTGCCTGGTGGGTCCTCCTGGTACCGGCAAGACAAGTCTTGGTAGATCCATCGCACGAGCTCTTGGCAGGGATTTTGTACGCATGAGCCTGGGCGGCATTCGCGATGAAGCAGAGATACGTGGTCACAGGAAAACGTATGTAGGAGCCTTGCCCGGCAAGATATTGCAGGGCATGCGCAAGGCAGGATCATCTAACCCAGTCTTTCTCCTGGACGAGATAGACAAGATGTCAAGCGACTTCAGGGGAGACCCTGCAAGTGCCCTCCTTGAGGTTCTAGACCCTGAACAGAACGGCGCCTTCGTCGACCATTACCTTGAACTGCCCTACGACCTGTCTGGGGTGATGTTCGTCACGACGGCCAACAGTGTTCATTCCATACCGTATGCCTTGCTTGACCGCATGGAGATGATAGAGATTCCTGGTTACAGTGAATACGAGAAGCTTGAAATAGCCAAACACTTCATCGTTCCAAAGCAGATAGCCGAGAACGGCTTGGGTGGTTCTGGCCTCAAGATTCGTGATGATGCCATACTGGAGATAATCAGGCATTACACCATGGAGTCAGGCGTTCGCTCGCTTGAGCGGGAGATAGCCAGGGTCGTAAGAAAATCGGCAGAGAAGGCCGTCGCCTCAGGCTTCGCAAGCGGCGATAAACCAATACAGGATTTCAAGCGACTCATAGGCGCCTCATCATTGCACAAACTGATAGGAAAGAGGCGGCACGAGAACGATCTGGTATTCTCGGACCCCATGCCGGGCATAGCCTGCGGGCTTGCCTGGACGGAGATGGGCGGCACTGTTCTGCCTGTCGAGGCATCGGGTTTCGATGGAGAGGGTGAACTGATTCTGACAGGCAATCTGGGAGACGTGATGAAGGAGAGCGCCAGGGCGGCGCTAACCTACTTGAGGGCACACGCAGAAGAGTACGGACTCTGTCAGAAGGATTTTTCAGGCAAGACCCTGCACATACACGTTCCAGAGGGTGCCATTCCTAAGGACGGACCATCGGCCGGCATAACTTTGGCTGCCGCCATTACCTCTACCTTGACGGACAGACCCCTGGCCCCTGGTTGGGCCATGACGGGTGAGATCACCCTTACCGGGCGTATACTGGCTATAGGCGGGGTCAAGGAGAAGATACTCTCGGCCCACCGCAACAAGATATACAAGGTTTTACTGCCAGAAGCCAATAGAAAAGATATAGACGATATCCCTTCTGAGGTAGCGTCGTCCATGGAATTCCGTTTTAGTACGAGCATAGCCGATGCATTCTCTGTCTTGTTGCCCGAGGCCAAGCCTTTAGAGGTCCCCATCGTCAAGGGCGAATCTGCATGAACGCCGATGACGTCGTAAAGATACGCACCATACTCGTCAGGCTTTCAATCGCCGCCACCTTTGCCACAATGTCTGGACTCATAGTCTATGGTACTGGAAACCTGGGAACGCTCTCTGCACGGGCTCTGTCGATTGCCTCTGAGGGAGCGGGTCTTGCCGGCTTTGTATCTCTTATGCTTTCAATTTCAGGGCTTCTTGCAAATGTCCTGACCCGCATGCAGGGTGCCGGTTTTTCTCTTGCATCACTACCATCCATAGTACTGTCGGGCGTCATAGGAAGCACCGGTATGATAGTGGCTGGCATAGTCAGGGCCACAGGCTCGGGATTATCGTTCTGAGCTGGCTCGTCTCACTTCTTAATAGCAATTTGTTCTAGCCGCTCGGCCATGCTAGCCTTGATAGTCTTCCCCGACTCGGTAGCGAGAGCCTTAAGAGTAGTGACGAAGACGGGTAGGGAGCCACCTGCCACATCGATGTACCACGCCTCGTAGAGCTCCAGGTTTTCTTCATAGAGGCGGTACATGTCTATATAGGCATTGTTGATAGAGCCCATATCGAATCGTTCATAAGCCTTGTTTGTAAACAAGTCACCAGCCTTGCTTGCATACACCGTGGCGCGGGCGGCTATGATTGTAGCCTTGACCTTTTGCTTCTCTTCTCTGCTTGATTCCTGCTCATAGGCTTCCTCAAGAAGTCCCGCCGTCTCTTGTAAGAATGCGACGAATTTAAGGTTATCAGAACGCCTGGCAATGCGTTCCTGTATCTGCTGCGAGTCTTTTCCATGTCGGCTCTCAAGATACCCGCGGGTTCCCGTGCGTCCAACGAAGGTGGCGAATTCCTCGTTGAACTGGTCGGCTCCCTTTATAAAAAGTGTGGCGTGAGCAGACTCGTGTATGATGAGCTCCGCTAAGGCATCCTCTTCATAGCGTAACATGAACGAATACAAGGGGTCGGTAAAATAACCAAGAGAGCTGAAGGCCTCTACGGGACGCACGATGACATCGAGGCCTGCTTCCTTGAGTCTTGCGACTTCTTTAATCGCATCTGCCTTGTCGTAGAAACCCTTGTATGGCATTGATCCGAGGATTGGGTACTTCCAGTAATGGCGGGTAAATGAATCCGAGGCGCATGCAGAGACGACGTCGGCCAGGTAGTCCTTGTCTACGGTCACATAGCGTGTGTAGTTCCTGGTGGGCGATAGCCCGACCTCGTCCAGGGCGTATTGCCGGATTTGATAGACCCTGGAAAGAAAGGCTGCAAGCTCAGTGGAAGTGTCTGAATCAGAAACGAGCCTTGAGACAGGTACTGACCTTGCCCGCTCCGACAGAAAGTGAGCAGCCTGTTTTGTATACCAGCAGGAACTGAGGCAGCAGGCGCTTATTAAAAGAATGGCTATCAGTACTAGTGTCCGAGTCAGATGTTCGCTCATGCTGCATTCTATCACACCGTGCAGGCCAGGTAAGCAGCCGACATCTTGTTCTTGACCCCTCGGAATGTATACACTCGTAGACATGATGCACGACGAGAAATCCACAGCGGCACGATACGAGGCCCTGCTTTTTATAACGGCGGCTATCTGGGGTACTGGCTTCGTAGCACAGCGGCTCGGCATGCAGAATCTAGGTCCATTTTCTTACAATGCGGCCCGCTTCCTTGTCGGCGCCATTGCCCTCGTGCCTGTCTTATTCATGATGAGGGTAAACGTACGCGAGGTGCGTGCGGCTCTCAAGCCTGGGCTGCTGGCAGGTTCGGTCCTAGCCGTAGCCGCGGGATTACAGCAGGCAGGCTTGCAGTATACGAGTGCTGGCAAGGCGGGGTTTATAACGGGGCTCTACGTCGTATTCGTGCCAATAGCCGCCATAGCCTTTGGTAAACGTACCCCGCTACGGACATGGATAGGAGCCGGAGCCGCAGTAGTCGGTCTATATTTTTTGTCATTCAGTTCCATAGTCTCCATCAATCGAGGCGACACACTTGTCTTGATAGGTGCATTATTCTGGACGGCCCACATACTGGTCCTTGATCGCTTTGCCTCAAGAACAAATCCTATTGCCTTGGCATGCGTACAATTTACCGTGTGTTCTGTTTTCTGCTGGGCCGGTGCCATCATGACAGAGAGCCCAAGTCTCGATAATTTTGTAGCAGGCGCATTGCCAATAGGCTATGGTGGGGTATTTAGCATAGGCATAGCCTTTACCCTCCAGGCCATAGCGCAGACAAAGGCACATCCTGCCCGAGCATCGATCATCATGTCGCTAGAAGCCTTGTTTGCGGCTATAGCGGGCTTTCTCTTTCTTTCGGAGCGTTTAGGTCCTCGTGAACTCTTAGGATGTGCCTTGATGTTGTCTGGAACCTTCGTGGCTCAATGGCCATCCCGTGGTACTATTGTAAAGACATGAATACCACCATACCGCTCCTCCATGATAATCATAACCACGTCGCCCTCTATGGGGCACTTGGTTCGTGCCTCGATGTATCAAGCATGCAGGCAGAGACGGCCCTCGATATGCTCAAAGGCTTGCCATCCGACAGGCTTTCAGTCGTGAGGGGCTGGAAATCATTCGAGCTTCCCATGACTACCGGTACATTATCACGCTTGCCGCCCTTGTTGCTCATCAATTTCAGCCTCCATGGCTTTGTCATCAGTGATTCGGGTCTGCCATTCGTCGAGCAGGCCGCGCCGCAATTGGCTAAACACCGAGCAGATCAATCCTGGTGCGAGGCTAACGTCCCTGCAATTTTTGCCGCGTACACTGTTCTGGCAGGCATTAACGAGGCCAAGCTGTGCTCGTATATCGATGGCCGCGTGCAGTACGGCATAGGGTCAAGTGACGAGATGACCGTGCCTACCATATCTGCAATAGATGTCTGCCTGGCTTCCTCCTACTCCGATAGGATAGGCTTATGGGCAGCACCCGCACTGTATGACAAACTAGACAAGCCGAGGCGTGCCAGGTTGTCTGGTATAAAGCTTTTTATTGACGGGGCTCTGGGGGCCAGAAGCGCCGCCATCTGCGGGCCGTGGATAGGTGGAGGAGAAGCCAAGTATACCTACAAAGACGATGAGTTATTGGCTCTTCTTTTAAAGCTGGGTATGCACGGTACAGGACTTGCCGTCCATGCCATAGGAGAATTAGCCATAGAGCAGGCTCTGCTTGCCTTTAAAAAGGCGCTAGAACGCGGTGCCGATTTCTCCCTATTAAGGCTTGAACATGCCCAGTTCATAGACAGGAAGCAGGCAGACAGGGCCAAGGCCATGGGTGTCGTGCTCTCCATGCAGCCAAATTTTACAAGCGACTCGAGGGATTATGTGGACAGGCTACCCCAGGCCTATCTAGCCCGCAACAACCCTTTCAGGATGCTCATAGACGAAGCAGGCTTCGTACCTGGTAAAGACTTGATCTTTGGCTCGGATGGCATGCCCGATGGTATTGCCTACGCCGCGACCCAGGCGCTCTTTCCACCATATCCGTCTCAGTATCTGTCTATCGATGAATTGATTGCAGGCTATGGAGTGTCAAAGGGAATATCGGGTACGCTTAGCCTGAACATAGACAAGCATGAAGGCAGCGTACGTGTCGAGGCGTCTAGTGTCAGTAACGCTTCTCCCCAAATATTATAGCGCTAAATAGGTACAGCTTGGCGTCTGGCGCCTTGTGTGAGCCCGGAGGAAGCCCCGCCTTAGCGCACAGCTGATCCAGGAGTTCGTCTCTGTCCCAGCCCTGTTCTGTAGCCACCTGTGGCAGGAATACACCCGAACGGTAAGCCCTTGTAAGATAGACCCCATGCAGGCCTGGTTCCACATCCTCTGCTACACAAGGCTCAAAGGGTGAGAGTACCGAAATTTCTACATCTATTGAATCAAGCTCTTCATGTATGACGGGTGGGAAGCGGGGATCATCGAACGCCGCAGAAAGAGCCATGGCTTTTATGGTGACATCGAGTCTTTCATCTGAACGCAATCGGCCTATGCATCCCCGCAGGAGCCGCTGGCCTGACTCCGTGCTCTTGTGTAGTGTTACGAATGCGCCATGGGTTTCCCTGGCCGCTTCTCCTATGTCTGGCCACGCAGGCTTGCGGTCCTCGAGCCTGGCGGCGATGGCCTCACGCGCCGTTGCGAGGAGAGCCACCCTATCAGATTGGGACAATGTAAGGTTCATGGTTTACTCTCCTCCATACCAAGCGGCTGCGGCGTAATGCACGATACCCTCGCTGGTACTCGAGGCTTGTTTATGTGAGTCATCGTATGCTAAGAGCTGGAAGTGGGTGTCTTGTATGACATGGCTAGCCATGACAGAGGCTATAGCCGCCAAACCGACTACATCCTTTTGTGCGCACAGGCTCTTCCAGTCACCTGATTTAATCAGATCCAGGAGATCCTTCGAGCGCTCGGCAGCGTCTGGCCTTAGTATGGAACTAGCAAGGTTTGAGGATGCTACTATCAGGGTTCTATCCATGTCGTCCCCAAATACCATGCCTATGGCTCGGGCAAGGTTTTGTACAATGACCTTATCGCCAGAGACAAGTATTGGTACGAGGAGGGCCTCGGGGAAAAGAGTCTTCATGAATGGGAGCTGGATTTCTATGGCGTGGCTCTCGAAATGAGGAATATCATTGACTATAAAGAGGGTGTTGCATGACTCAAGATCTGCACAGGCGCCTGAATCTACTTCTATATCCCCCAAGGGTGTTTGGAATACTTCTGTCTCCGGCAGGTAGACTCCATGATCATCTGCCCTTAAGAGAGGAGCTAGTATTATGACCCTGTCGAGCTTTGCACCAGCGGTGGAAGCCCATGCCGCTGCTTGCACGTCACAGGAATAGTCAAATGCGGCATGGGGAGAGAGGATGGCCATCGGTCTCGTGGCTGACGGGCTGTCGCTTGACGCCTCATAGCCAGAGAGAGCCGTACCCACTCGTTCTGCGAGCATGGTCGGGTCGTCTGGGTAGAAAATGCCTGCAACCATGGCCTCTCGCGTCCTGCGGTTTACTCCTAATGAGTCCATGCGCTAGAGTATAGTTTCCCCTGCATGGGGAATCCATAGAAAACCGGTATTCGGAGACAATATGCGAATTTTAGTAGCCGATGACGAAGCAAAACTCCTTGAATCAATAGGAATGTTCCTCAAGGCAGAATCAATAGAATGTATCCTGTCTCCTGACGGAACCAAGGCAAAGGCTCTTCTCTCGGAGGAATCATTCGACGCTGTCGTTCTAGACATACGGATGCCAGGCCTGGATGGTCTATCCCTGCTTCGCTGGATAAAGGACGAGGGTTTGACGCTTCCAGTCATCATGATGAGTGCCCATGGTGACGTTAGAGACGCAGTTGAAGCCATGCGTCTTGGGGCATTCGACTATCTGGTTAAACCCTTTGACCCCGATGAATTGACTATACGCCTAAGGAAGGCTGTTCGTGACAGGAGGCTATCAGCCAGTCATGAGGCGGCAGGAAGACCAGGAGCAGACAGGGCTCGTATGGTTGGTAGTAGCGCCGCCGTCAAGGAGGCTCTGCGCTTGGTAGACCGGGCGGCACCTACACCGGCTACGGTGCTCATAACAGGGGAAAGCGGCACCGGCAAGGAAGTGGCGGCGCGTCTCATTCATGAGCGCTCCGGGAGGCAGGGTGCCTTCGTTGCCGTCAACCTTGGTGCAATACCGGAAAACCTGCTTGAAAGCGAACTGTTTGGCTACGAGAAGGGTGCCTTCACCGGAGCCATGGAGCGAAAGACTGGATTGTTCGAGTTGGCAGACGGTGGAACCCTGTTCCTGGACGAAATAGGAGATATGCCTCCACTGATGCAGGTAAAGATTTTGCGGGCCATACAGGAACGTAAGGTCATGCGTCTTGGTTCATCAAAGGGTATTCCAGTAGATGCCAGGATCGTGGCTGCCACCAACAAGAATCTAGAGACTATGGTGTCGGAAGGCAGCTTTAGGGAGGATCTGTATTACCGCATAAACGTCGTGCGCATACATCTGCCGCCGCTCCGTGAGCGCCCCGGAGATGCCGTTGATCTGGCTACATACTTTGTAGAGGCACTCGCACCGGTGATGGGTCGACGAGGCATACGTCTGTCCCCCGATGCTCTTGCCCTGGTAGCATCCTATCCATTCCCGGGAAACATCAGGGAGCTGTCTAATGCCGTAGAACGCGCCCTCATCCTGGCCGAGACAGACGAACTCAGGGCGGCCGACTTCCAGCTTGGCCCCGCTGGCGGGGCGAGCCGGGGATCAGGAACACAGGGCACTTTAGAGTCTGGAGCCGGGGCTCGCGGCGGGGAAACGCTAGAACAAGAAGGTACCACGCCTTACTTGGCTGCAGATGGTAAACCGTATAGTCTGGCAGAGCTGGAACGGCTGGCCATTCTGGCGGCGCTTGCCAGGAATGCAGGCAGACGAGAGGCGAGTGCCAGGGAGTTGGGTATAACTAGGCGCACCCTCCTTAACAAGCTTAATGAGTACGAATATCGGGAATGACGCGCAAGGATGCCTGTTCTATGGTATAGCGGCGGCATTCGCCGGCCGTGGGAGCCTTGTCTTTGGTAAAACGAAGGGAGAAACGCTCCTGGCCTGACTCCATGTGGCAGTCTATGGCATCACCGGCAAAATCGCGGCTAAGACAGCGGGCCTTTATGAAAGAGGAGTCCTTTGACGCGACCTGTACCGGCTTCTCAGGCCTGGCCGCCGATCGTTCGAAGAATATGAATGAATCATAGCCCTGTTTCTTATGCTCCTCGATGGCGCTCAGCAAGGTGGGATCAGAGCCAAAGCGACCCGCGGCGGTACGGATAGTTCCATCTGAGCCATCGATGCCTTCTATGCGCAAGACGGGGCCACTACCCATGAAAAAAGCCAGCTTTGCACTTGAGGGATGTTCCCACAGCTCCTCTGGAGACGCACATTGCAGGACCCTGCCTGAGTCCATGACGGCCAGGCTGTCACCTATGGCCATGGCTTCCTCGAGATCATGGGTAACATAGACAGCGGTGAATCCCAGGCGTTTTTGCTCCTCGACGAGGTCGGCCCGCAAGCGCTTCCTGAGAGAGGCATCGAGTGACGACAGGGGTTCGTCGAAGAGCACAATGGCGGGTTCAGTCGCGAGCGTCCGTGCAAGAGCCACCCGCTGCCGTTCTCCACCCGACAACTCGTGCGCTCGTCGTTTTTGAAAACCAGAGAGGCCTACGGAGTCGAGTAAGCCTGCTACTGTCGATGCACGAGCCTTCATCGTGTATCCTCTGAAACGCAGCCCGTATTCAACATTGCCCCCAACGTCTAGATGTGGAAAGAGAGCATAGTCCTGGAATACCATGCCTATGCCACGAGATCTGGGTTCAGCCTGGCTTACATCGACGCCACCTACAATCACCTGGCCTGAATCTGGTGGTTCTAGCCCTGCAATCATCCTGAGCACCGTGCTCTTACCACAACCCGAAGGGCCAACGATGGCCAGCGAACGACCAGCTTCAATGGATAGACTCACAGAAACAAAAAGAGTAGGCCAGGCCTTGGTCAGGTTGATAAGCTCAAGCGATACCATCACGCGCGTCCTTCAGGGCAAAGATGAAACCGGTAAGCACTGCCAGAATCACCGCAGCCGCACAGGCCTCGTTGAAGCGGTACGATCCAGCCAGACGGTATAGCAATAGAGAGAGTGTCTCGAATCCGTTAACAGGTGCTGCGATGATGGCATTGGCGTCTCCTGCGCTCATGGCGAATGCAAGGGCAAAACCGGACAGTATCGATGGTGCCGCCATTGGCACACGAACGCGGAGGGTGGCACCGAGACTCGATGAGCCCAGGCTTCTGGCAGCCTCGACGTAGCTTTGGTAACTCAAGCCAACAGTCGACTGAATGGCTCTGAGCGCAAAGGGGTAGGCTGATACCGCCTGCACCATGGCCAAGGCTAGTATAGTCGATCTACCAATGGCGCTGTTCCAGCCGTAGGCAAGCACCACGCTTGATACACCCAAGGGGAGGAGGGGCAGCACCCTTGAAAGAAAGGGTGATCGTACTCGTTTGAGCCCTATCGATAGGACGAAACCGGCTATCACCGCGATTGTGGCGCTTAATAGCCCCAGCATCAGGGTGTTCATCAGTGCTCCCGCGAATCCTTTCCGTGTTACAAGAGAGACGTAATTAGCAAGGCCAACATGTGCAAGGCCTCTGGCAGTAGAGCGCACCGTCAATGATTCTGTGAGTATGGCAAAGAGTGGCCCAAGGAAGAAGATTAGTATGCATGCGCCATAGAGAATTGCCGCCAACATGCCGCCACGGCTTCTGAAGGCATCGGCCTTTCTTCTATCTGATTCGCGGCGCTCCGATGAAAACCTGCGCTCGAAGGCACCATAGGCGGCCAGTGCCAGCATGGCTACAGCCGTCTCAATCAAGGCAAAACTGCTGGCCAGTGGCCTATCGAATTCGAAGCGAGCCGCCCGGTACAGTTCTACTTCTGGGGTGCCTACACCGGGCCCTCCAAACAGGAGCACTATGACGAAGCTGTAGAAGCATAGGAGGAATACCAGTGACAAGGCTGCCCCCAAGGCTGGGAGTATAGCCGGCACTGTTACCGTGAATAGAATTCTTGATTCCGAGGCTCCCAGCATTCTGGCGGCTTCCTCGTGACGCTTGGGAGCCGATGCCCATGCGTCTCCTACGAAGCGCATCACTATAGGAAAGTTATAGAATCCGTGTGCGATTACGATTCCAGCAAAGGAGTACAGGAATCGTATAGGGGGTTGGGATAGACCAAGGGTGGAGACCAAGAAACGGTTAAGAATACCTTCACGGCCGTAATACAGCACGAAACCTATGGCAATTATGAGCGGAGGTACACAAAACGGGACGGCCGACAGGGCAGACAGCAAGCGTTTACCCGGGAATCGTCGCCTGGCGAGGAGGAAGGCCCCGGGAAGGCCTATGATGGCGGCCAACAAAGAACTGGCAGCGGCTTGAGAAATGCCATATTTGAATGAACCGACGAATCGAGGGTCGGCAAAGGCGCGAGCCAGATTGGACAGCGCGCCTCCCTTGAAGATGGGTGCGAAGGCCGCCGTAAGAGGGATTACCAATACCAGAGCGAGCACCGGGAACAGTACGGCGCCGGGCCAGTGTGTACTCCTCGATATGGAGGCTTTCATTGGTTCAGGGTGCCTGAAGGGCGTCGAGAGAAGCCTTGACCGCGGCATCCAGTCTAGAAGGATCGAAGCTTAAAACCTTGGCAGGCTTAGGGGAGCCTGCATAGCTTTCTGGCATGACGACTCCTGGCATGACCGGGTACATCCAGTTTGTCAGGGGCAAGGCCGCCTGGAAATCGTTTGTCAGCATGAAGTCTATGAAGGCCTCGGCCGCCTTGCGGTGCCTGGCTCCCTTCGTGATACCGGCTCCTTCTATCTGTACGGGATGACCCTCATTAAACTCCAGTGCTCGGTAGCGACCTGCCGTCTCGAATTCGGCATGGTAGGCGGCACTTGTCGTGTATGAAATGACAAGCGGAGCCTCTCCGGCTGTAAAGAGGCCATAACCAGTATCCCATCCAGGCGACATGGTCAGAATTGATGGCTTGAGCCGTTTCCAGTATTCAGGCAACTCTTCACCATAGACAGCAGCCGTCCATGCCAGGAATCCCAGGCCGGGCGTCGATGTTCTAGGATCCATGAGAATTAGCTTCTTGGCGTATTGTGGTTTAGTCAGGTCTTCAAGCGATTGGGGAGGGTTTGACAATTTTTCCGAGTCCCACATGATGGCAAAACTGCTCCAGTCGTATGGCGTCAGATGCCACTCTGCGTCGAGTACTAGTTCTGGAGGAATATCTGCGTGATTCTTTGGTTTATATGGTGACAACACGTCTTTGGCCAGAGCCTTGGGGAGGAGGTTCCCGTCTATGCCTATGAGCACATCGGCTATGCTCTTGTCTTTTTCTTCTATGGCTCTAGATAGTACTTGTCCTGAGTCGCCAGGAACTACAAGCTCCACGGTGAAACCTGTTGCCTTCTCAAAGGCCGGTATCACAATGGGAGCGGGCCCCCATTCTGTAGCAAATGAGTCGTAGGCATATATGACAAGGTCGGCATCCGATTCTTGGACGCATGATAGTAAAAGGCCACAGAGAGCGGTGAACAAGACCGCCTTGACCTTCCTGGAATACATATGAAGTGTGCTCATGGTACTCCCTCCGCCGGCATTATCCGGATCAGGTTATTCGGGTCTGTTCTCAGACGGCTTTGATTCCAACGGAACCGTACCGACACCCCGGCATTGATGAAGATACGCCCGACAAAGCTACAGGGTCAAGCCTTGGAGGGTCCTTTGATAAAGATCATCATTCGTTTACAATGTTGCCATGGACGCAAAAAGTCTCCCCGTATATCAACAGAAAAAAAGAATTCTCGATGCCCTTGAAAACAACCAGGTCATAGTAGTCGAGAGCCCAACCGGTTCAGGCAAGACGACTCAGCTACCAGTCATACTCAATGAGGCGGGTTTTGCGTCATTTGGCATGATTGGTGTGACCCAGCCAAGGCGAATAGCCGCCATATCGGTAAGCGAGTTCATTTCTAAACAGCTGGGCCAGAGCATGCCTGGCCTGGTCGGCTACAAGATGCGCTTCGAGGATAAGACAAACCTCGATACCCGCATAAAGATAATGACCGATGGCATACTGCTTCAGGAGATGAAGCTTGATCCGTCATTATCAAGGTATTCTGTCATCATGGTAGACGAAGCTCATGAACGAAGCCTCAATATAGATTTTATTCTGGGCCTTCTTAAGCGTGTTCTAGAGGAGCGACCAGAATTTAAAGTGATAGTATCGAGCGCAACCATAAACGCAGAGATATTCAGCGCGTATTTTGGCGATTGTCCCATAGTCAAGATAGAGACACAGATGTATCCGGTTACCATAGTATGGGATCCGCCTGCCATAGAAGGCAATCCAGAATCTTTGATAGACAAGATAGAGCAGATCGTTGACCGCGTCATTGGGGACAGACGCGACGGCGACATACTCATTTTCCTGCCGGGCGAACGCCTCATTAAGGACTGCATGAAACGTCTGGCATTCGGGAATAGCCGAGGGCGCATCAGCATAGTTCCCCTGTACGCCAGACTTGGCAAGGACGAGCAGCAACATGTATTCGACAAGGCTCCTCTCGGCAAGAAGAAGGTAATAATATCGACAAACATAGCAGAAACAAGCGTGACGATAGACGGCGTCACAAGCGTCATAGACTCGGGGCAAGCCAAGCTTAATTTCTACAACCCCAAGACATACACGGCCAGCCTAGTACAGGTGCCTGTTTCAAAGGCGTCCAGCAATCAACGCAAGGGACGCGCCGGGCGAACGGCTCCCGGTTTCTGCTATCGCCTGTACCCCCGCGACGACTTTGAAAATCGATCCCTCTTTACGATGGAGGAGATATACCGTACAGACCTGTCGGAGGTCGTCCTGAGGATGGCGGAGCTCGGCATTACAGACTTTGAACGATTCGACTTCATATCTAAGCCCCCTCGCTCCGGTATGCTTGGGGCCATGGCCATACTCAACCTCCTGGAGGCATTCGAGTCTGATCGCAGCCTTTCAAAGGTTGGGCAGATGATGTGTGCCTTCCCGCTCTTGCCACGATTATCAAGAATGATTGTGGAGGCCATACTCAAGTATCCCGATGTCGTCGAAGAGGTCATCATTGCGGCATCGTTTTTATCTACCCAGAGCCCCTATGTGTTGCCCCCAGGCGAGGAGCTGGAGGCTAGGCGTGCGCATCATGAGTTCCGCGATAGCGCAGGTGACTTCATGTCATACCTGCGGATATACAGGGCGTTTGGGGCGGCAAAGAACAAGGACAAATTTTGTGCACGTAGCTACCTCGATGAACGTACCTTGCTTGAGATTTGCCGTATAAAGGAGCAGATAGAACTGATAGTCCATGATCTGGGTGTGCCTATCACTTCGGGTGGCTCTACAGAAGATTACCTGTGTGCCGTAAGCCGAGGCCTCATACAGTTTGTATGCGCACGGCAGGAGAGGGGCCTATTCCGCACCCTGATGGGCGAACGGGTTCAGATTCATCCAAGCTCTGTCATGTTCAAGGAGAATCCTGATTATATAGTCGCAGGAGAGATTGTAAGGACGACACGCATGTATGCCATGAGTGTTTCTCCGCTACAAAAACGCATGCTTTCAAAGATTTCTCCCATTGTTGCCGAGACTCTCCTTGGCCAAGGCTCTGTGGCAGAACCTGTTCACGGACAGCGTGGCAGCAAGTATGCCTCATCGAGATCGACCCAGACCCAAGGCCGCGGTGAACGTGGGAGAGACAGGCTAGAAGAGGCTAGAGATTTTACAAGCCGCGTAAAGATAGGTGGAGAAATCTTTGAACTGGTAGCAGAGAAGAAGCGCAAGAAGGCATTGCTTGAGTGGGAGGCGTTTAGTCGTGCTCGATCGAGCCTCGGCACAGACTCAGGCCAGGCGTATAAGGGAATGCTCGGTGTCGTTAAAGTAGGACACGCCAGGTTGATGGACGGCGAGAAGCTAGAGACTATACTTCGAGTAGCCCATTGGCTCGACCCTGTAAATGACCTGAAGAAGGATTGGCCGAAACGAAAACAATTCAACAGCTCGGAAGATCTGC
>JAVEXO010000005.1:0-32049 GCA_034003955.1 Spirochaetia bacterium
ATAGGCCGGCCCCATGTACCACTGGCAATATCCGTTGGGGCCACACTCGTCAACACCTTTTTCAACTGGGTGCTCATCTACGGAAACCTTGGAGCGCCAAGGCTAGAGATAGCAGGCGCCGCCTTTGCCACCAACCTGGCCAGGGGTGTAGAAGTTGTGGCCTTCATCTGGTATGCCCGTTCATCCAGGGTGCCGTTCTTCGTACCCTTTTCTAGACTGTTCAAGGCGCGTTGGCCTCTGTTCCGCGAGATACTAGGCAAGTTGAGCCTCATGCTCCTTTCCGAGACGAGCTGGGTGGTATCGGAGACAGTGACAACGGCACTGTACAATGGCCGGGGAGGCGCAGAAGTGGTCGCCGGCATGTCTGCCGGCTGGGCGGTGGCTAATATATTCTTCCTGGTATTCACCGGCATCCACGTCTCTACCGGCGTCGTGATAGGTGGATTGCTCGGTTCAAACAAGCTGGACGAGGCTCGGCTCAAGGCACGCTGGGTGATGAGCGGTTCTGTAGTGGCCGGCACCATAGTTGCCTTGGCTCAGGTGGCCAGCATAGCGGCGGTACCCATCGTGTTCATGAACCTGACCGGCGAGGCTATTGTTGTTACGCGGGGTCTCCTCCTGGTCATAGCCGTCTACCTGCCACTGTGGTCCCTCCTCAACGCCCAGTTTGCCGTCTCAAGATCGGGAGGAGATACGATGATGGGTGTCGTCGTCGATGTGGGAGTGACATACCTGCTCTTCATACCAGGCGCATTCGCTCTGGCACTCTTGACGCCCATTGGGCCGGTGGCCATGTACGGCATCGTCAAGCTCAGTGATTTTATAAAATGGCTCGTAGCCTATCTGTGGCTTAAAAAGGAGCGATGGCTCAAGAACCTGGCCGCTCCTGCATAGGCTCGATTGACCACCCGAGGCTCGATCCGCTAATCTCCCTTGCGTGAGCAGTCTACGGAATATCTACAAGGACTATGCAGAAGCCTTCAAATTTTTCAGCCCCAATGCACGCCGATTCCTGGCGGGCATGTTCCTGTTGTGGTTAGGCACCAACCAAATAAGCCTCCTCTTCAGTCTCTACCTTAAGCGCTTGTCATATACGGAGGCCGGCATAGGCGCCATCCTGTCTACGAGAGCCCTGGGTTCAACTATCATAGCCCTGCCCGCGTCTTTCCTGGTGGCTCGATTTGATCCACGCAAGCTCCTGCCTACGGCGGCCATACTGGCTACCGCCGCCTACGTCGCCCAGTCGCTTTCAGAGTCGGGTGCGGCCATTTCGGGGGCCGTCTTCCTCGCCGGCGCCGTATCCACCGTCTTTCAGGTAAGTTCCGGGCCGTTCTTCATGCGTAACTCGGGCGAACGTGAGCGCATGCACCTTTTTAGCCTGAGCGGGGCCTTGTCCATGGGTACAGGCCTCATAGGTTCACTCCTGGGGGGCGGCCTCAAGGACGGCCTCGTCGCGCTTGGAGCCGGTGAAATTCTAGCGTATCGCGTGTCACTCCTCGTAGGAGCGGCCTTCGTGCTTGCAGCCTTTGTTCCTTTCTCACGTATCGAGTCTACAGCCATGGTTGGGAGGGTGCGGGATGCTCGGCCCAGGCGTCTCGATGGCATCGATGTGGTGCTGTGGATAAAACTGGTGTTCCCCGGCTTTCTCGTCGGCCTTGGAGCGGGGCTTACCATTCCATACCTCAACCTGTACTTTAAAAATGTCTTTGGCTTAAGCGACACGGCCATAGGCGCTGCTGTTGCGGCAGGTCAGATCGCCACCTTTGCCGGTATGACTGCCGGTCCGGCCATAGCAAAGCGCCTTGGAAAACCCAGGGCCGTATTCATAACCCAGGCGCTTTCTGTGCCGTTTATTCTTGTCTTGGCCTGGGTGCATTCTCTGCCCCTGGCCATCCTGGCCTATCTGGTGCGTCAGGTGCTGATGAATATGTCCACGCCAATCCAGGACAACTTTTCTCTTGAGCTGGTGCCACCTGAACGACAGGGGCTGATGAATGCCATCAAGATGCTGGCATGGACCGGCAGCTGGACAATAGCGGCCAGAATATCAGGTAATCTTATTTACAGCGGCGGGTTTTCTACATCATTTGCCTTGACCGCGTCGCTATACGCGCTTTCAACAATATGCTACTGGATATTTTTCATAGCAAAGCGCCACCGTCCAGTCTAGGTGCCTCACCAGAATATCTATAGGATTACCTGCCTGGAGGTGTCCGGCCGGGGCCAAAGTACTTCTCGCTTCGGTACCGTAGCCACACGAGCAGAACTTGGGGAATTCTCTTTTTTTCCTCGGTCGATAGCCGCGAGTAGAGGACTAGGGCTCGTTCCCTCTCGCTACGACACGCGCCGTTCTCGTGGGCATCCCAATGGGAGCGCGCAAGCCTAATACGCCGCGACACTTCCTTTATGAGAGCTTCTCCAGATAGTTCCTGCTCGTCCTTGCGCATGGCAATAGATTATAGCATAGACCGATCGTCACATGGCAGGGGCTATTGCCTTGTGCTCAGGCGATTGCTAATCTTATAAAGAATAGTATCTAAAAGGAGTAGCACATGAGTGGTATTCTGGTACCGTTTCTCGATGGCATGGATAACGAATTCTGTGGCAAGTCATGGAACGGCTCTTCGCTGATATCCACCCTGGACGCACTCAGTCCAGAGGAGGCCAGTAGTGAGGCGACATGGGAAGGATATAGTGCCTGGTCTATAGCCCTGCATTGCGCCAAGTGCAAGCGCATCGTGGCCAATGATCTAGGCGCGTCGACACCAGATTGGCCTTATCCAGAGGAGCTGTGGTTTCCCTCTCCTGTAGATGCAAGCGCGGCTATTTGGGCCCGCGACAGAGAATTACTGCGGGCTTTGCATGATATAAGCATGGGTGCCTTGCGTGCCATGCCTGAATCAATGCTAGCCGAGGTGATGCCGACATGGAAGTCGCCTTGGGGAACGGCGTTGGCCTGGCTCGTCACCCATGATGCATTCCATGGTGCTCAGATTCGATCGATGGGCCTGCCGTCCCTCAAGGCTAAGAGACACGAATAGAAGTCAGGCCTCTATTCGGTCTTGTCACGCTTCTTTTTAACATCCTCTGCCTTGCGTGACAGTCGGTTCCATACTGCCGATATGCCCATGGCCTTCTTGGCTGCCGTGAGGGTGATGCGGGCCTCCTGACGCATGCGCATGGTGCCGTCGTAGACAACCTCGTCTGCAAGGCCGCTCTGTGTCTCGTAGTGGGCTCGGCGCTCACGTATGGGGTCGAGGAAGGTGTTGAGTGCGCGAGCCAGCTTCTGCTTGACCTCGACATCTCCTACCCTGCCGGCTCGGTAGCGGTTCTTCAGGTCTTCCACCTCTGCCTTGTCTGGGTTAAAGGCATTGTGGTACTGGAAAACAGGGTTGCCTTCTACCGTGCCTGGTATGTCTGCGCTTGTCCTGTTGGGGTCTGTATACATAGACATGACGCGCTTCTCGACTGTTTTCTCGTCATCTGACAGGAAAATGGCGTTATTGAGGCTTTTAGACATTTTAGCGTTTCCGTCTGTGCCCACGAGGGAGCCATACTCGGAGACGAGGACATCGGGGACGGGAAAGGTGTCGCCATACAGATAGTTGAAGCGACGCGCTATCTCGCGGGTTACCTCTACGTGGGCCACGTTGTCCTTGCCCACCGGTACGAGGTGGGCTCGCGGTAGCAGTATGTCCGCGGCCTGGAGCACGGGATATCCCAGGAGACCCAGGGGCATCTCCTCGATGCCGGCGCCTTGTGCCATCTCCTTCAGGCTTGGCACGCGAGACAGTCGAGGCACGGTTATAAGGTTCTGGAAGAAGAGGGCCAGCTCTATGACCTCTGGCACGGCGGATTGCAGATAGATGACGCTCTTGGCAGGGTCTATGCCGCATGCCAGGTAGTCGAGGGCTGCCGAGCGTACGTTTTCGGCAAGTGCCTCGATATTGGCCTTCTCTGGCTTGGTTGTCAGAGTATGGAGGTCTGCTATTATGAAGAAGCACTCGTATTCGTCCTGTAGCCTGACGCGATTGGCGAGGCTTCCGACGTAATGGCCTAGGTGTAGCTTGCCTGTGGGTCTATCCCCGGTGAGTATTCGTTTGCGTTCCATGAGTAACTCCGATGTGGTGTATGTGAGCCGCTAGACAGCAGCAGGCGCGGTCTGTTACGCGGAGGCGGGTTGCCTCGCAGGGTTCCGCGAAACCCTGGCGCCACTTCAACGAAGGACGCGCTAACCCGCCGGTCGCCAGGACCAGGAGCCCGATGGAGAGGAGTAGGGATAGGGTTCCGTAGACACGGCAGGTAGGGGCTGCATGAATTTATTCTATCGCGATAGACCTGGTCTGCGCAAGCTCCCCCTCTTATTCAGAGGTGGGCTTGTTTGTATCTTTGCTTCCCGTATGCAGGCCGTCTCCATCAGATATCTTAATCCATACGCAGAAAATGATATAATAGTATTTTAAAACCATTAAGATGACGACTAAGATCTTTGCCCATATTGGTTTAAGAGCTAAGAACACCACCGCAACTAGTATGGTGCCCACGGCGAGTGTCTTGATTTTATTACGCCTCGTCATAGAGCGTTCATGGACGAAGTCGTCTATATAACAGCGATAGATGGGCATTTTGTGAAACCGCGCTAGCATACAGGGGCTACTATGCAAGAAGAGGATAGCAGCGATAAACAGGAAGGGGCCTGGCGGAATGTTGGGATAGGCGAAACCTAAGAGGCCGAGAGCCAGCGATAGGGTTCCAAGTATGCGACTCGTAATCATTATGGGCTTTTTCACAAAAGTTCCTTGGGAAAGGTTATTACATTATTAAAAGAACGTATGACATGTTGTATACTCCTGTATCGATAATTGTGCAATAATTAAAACCATGTCGACGCTATTATCTACTAAAAATGTCGTATAAGTTATAACTTAGCCTTCCAGCATGATGGAACTCGTGCCTAGCCCCTGGGCTTTAGAACCAAAGAGGTCCCCAAGCGGGCTACCAGCTGATGCCCAGGAGAAGAGCACAAGCGCTTCCCTGACCCTTGCCATGCCCAAGGATAGCTCGCGGGTCGAGGCGTCGAACGTGCTAAAGTAGGCTGCACTCGATCGGCCGTCGCTCAGCTTTCCTACGCCGGTGCCGGCCGCATGCAGCGCCTTGAGTTCTATGAGGCGGTAGTAGGGGCGCTCGAGGGCGAACAGGGCCTTGAGGCAATCGAACAGGGCCGACGATACGGCCTTCTTCTCGAGTATCCAATCGGTGAAACGAGGGGTCTTGCCCTGGCCCTTGGCCGTTCGCCAGGCGTCCAGAGTGGGTTTCTGGGCCAGGAGCCTGGCCAAGGCGGTATCGAAGGCTGGTTTGCCTTCTTCTATGGCGATGGCATACGAGGAAGTGTATGTCAGAGCCTTTGAGGCGAAGGCCTCGTATGCGTCTGTGCGCCATCCTCCGCGGTATGAAGCGAGTTCGCTGGCCTGTACGTCTACACGTTGCAGTCCCCCGGATTGGCTCATCTGGACGACTTCGCCTGGTTTTGCCATCGAGCTGGCGTCGCCATCACTGACTGAGACTGCTCCTGTTTCGCAGCTGACGAGGAGGGAGCCGTCGGGTACCGTATCGACTATGAATACCGTGCCGCGCACGCCCAGGATGGCGCTGTCGGTGCCCACCTGGAAGGAGCCGTTAGCCAGCTTGTCTACCTTTATGGCCAGCGAACCCGAGAGGAGCTGTAGTACCGTCTTGCGCTGAGCCTCACTCAATTCCTTGGTATCGAAGTAAAAAGCAGTGTTTTCTGCCAGTTTTATAGAAGCGCCGCCTGAGCTACCCGAGGCTATGTCTATCTCGGCGCGGCTCTTGGGCCCTGTGACGAGGACGTCGTAGGCGCGTACCACCGAGCCAATATCTGCACGCTCAGGTGTTGCTCCAGCCCGGTGTATCGACACGCTGCCTTCTGTAAACACGAGCTCGCCAATCTTGTGTTGGATTCCTGCCTGGGGTGCATCTCCGGGCCGCTCTGTGGGTGTCACGGCAGTCGCGGCAGGAGGAGTAGGCTTACCAGGCTTCGGGGCACTCGATGGCGTGGTGCTGGGTAGCCCCGATGGTTCTGATGTCCCTGGCGACGACGAGCCTGTCGTAGTGCTGTCGGCTGTGTCTGCCTGGCTGGGAGAGCTATCCTGAGCCGGCTGCTCCGGGGAAGCGATGGGCGTAGTAAAGGCAGGCTCCACCGAAGGTTTTTGCCCGCCACATGCCGTCATGGCCAAGGCGATGAGTAGACTAGTTCCAACTATTGCGATGCTTCTTACCAGCGTCCTCTTCATTCTCTGTACTCCTGTAAAGTCTTGGCCATCTTGAGGAGCTCGGCGCTGACCATGCCGTTGAAGCTACCCACCGGGAAGTGACCCTGGGCATCCCTGGCTCCGGGTGTACGCTCGGTAAGGACCTCTATGCCTTCGTCTATTGTCGATATGGCGTAGATGGAAAATTCCCCGGCGTCTATGGCTTCCAGGATGTCCTTGGATATGGTGAGGTTTACTATGTTCTGCCTGGGAATCAAGACACCTTGGGTACCGCTTAGGCCCCTGCGCTTACACAGGCGGTAGAAGCCTTCTACCTTCTCGGCTATCCCACCCACCGCCTGTATCTGGCCCATCTGATTGACAGAACCTGTTACCGCAATGTCTTGCCTGAGTGGGACATTGGCAATGGCCGACAGGAGAGCGTAGATGGCGGTCGAAGAGGCGGAGTCTCCTTCTATGGCGGTATAGGATTGTTCAAAGCAAATGCCGGCTGAAATTGCTAGAGGCAAATCCCTTGCATAGTGGCTGCGAAGGAAGCCTTCGACGATGAGCACCGCCTTGTCGTAAATTTCTCCGGATAGGCCTGACTCACCCTCTATGTTGATGACACCAGAATCTCCGGGTGAGACCTGAGCCGATATGACGGCTGGTAGCCCAAAGGCATAGTAGCCCCTGTCATGCACGGCCAAGCCGTTTACACGGCCTACTCGAGATCCGGATGCCTCAAGAATTATCTCGCCTGAGACTATCATATCGGCTAATTTTTCTTCAGGAAGGTTGGCCAGCCAGGATCGAGAGTTCTCTGCCTCTGTGACGGCTTCTGCGTCTATCATGTCTTTGCCTGTCCGGGAGGCGCGATAGTCGGCTTCGCGAATCATATCGGCTATCCTTGAGAATTGTGTAGACAGGCGATTGCGGTGACCCGCAAGGCGTATGCCATACTCGGCTATGGCCGCCATGCCTTCGGCATTCGGTTCGGCGAGCCCTTCTTCGAGTGTAATCTTCCGTGCAAAGGATACGTAATTGCCAAGGGATTCATCGTTGCGTGGCATGGTGGAATCAAACTCGGCGCATACCTTGAATAGTTTCTGGAAGTCCGGGTCGGTGTTATAGAGCAGGTCGTACGTCATTTCGCCGCCAATGAGCACTATCTTGACATCAAGTTCCAGGGGCTCTGGCTTGATGGCATTGACTTGCCCCATGGGGCCGGACTGTGCTTGAAACTCCCAGGTGCCTGTGCGTAGCACTCGTTTGAGTGCGGCCCATGCCTCCCCGTCAGCCAGGAGATCCTCGGCCTGAATGATGAGGAATCCACCAGAAGCCTTGACTATCGAACCCGGACGGATATGGAGGTAGGGGGCTCTGCCTTCTCCCTGGCCGCCTGATCCATGATCCAGTGTACCAAACAGGTTGGCGTAACTGGGGTTTGCCTCGTATATCAAGGGAGGCTTGTCACGCTCTCCGCGTTCTGTGAGTACGTTGACTCCATAGCGGGCAAGGGGAGATTTGTGCCTCCGCTCGGGCTGGAATAGATAGAGTCTGGCTATAACGTCTTTTTCCAGGAGCCGTATCCATTCCCGGCTTCGTTCATCGTCATACCGTGCAATCAGCATGTCGCTCTCGGCGTGTATCAAGGGCTTGAGGGCCTCTATCCTCAGTGTCTCAAGCCTGTCATTGAGGGATGTTCTGCCTCTCCGTAGCTCTACGAAGAGGAGACGCATGGTATCCATATGCGACAGATAACGTTGCCTGAGCGAGGCGAAATCTTCTGGGCTTATTTTCCCTGCCTCAGCCGCAGTTTGGCAATCCTCGAATGGCACCGGTTCTCCGTCTCGTACCGGCAGGATATCTGTCGTAGTCTGACCCTCTCCATCCTGAACCTGCAGGATGCGGAAGCCATCCAAGGCGAGCTGGGCCTCGAAGGCGGCCAGCCTGCCGTTCTCCGTAGCCTCCCATTCGGCCTCGAGTCCTTCCTTGTGTTTCTTGACATCGCCTGACTCGGCATGCATGGCTACTATCTTCTTGATGTTCTCAACGAAGGAATGCACATCTTTCTTGAAGGCTGTCGCCTCGCCAGCCTTGAATGACAGGGCTACAGGCGACATTGGTGAGCTAAAATTATAGACGTAGACGGCATCATGTAGTTCCAGGCGTGGCGGAACGTAGGCTGATAGCGTCTTCATGACAGCCGTGCGTCTGCCGGTACCAGGGGAGCCCATGACGAAGATGTTGTAGCCCTTGGCCCGTATGGCTGTGCCTATGGACAGGGCCTCAAGGGCCCTGGGTTGCCCAATTACCGAGTCGCCCCAGTTTCCGCCTTGCAGGAGAGCGGTCTTCTCGGGTGATACCGAGTAGTCGAGTTCCTCCGCCTTAAGCCTGAATGTATCGGCGAGCATGGTACCTCCGCGCCGATATCATTCGGCGTGTTTCATCAATACAGAGACGGGAACGATCTGGTATCCCTTGGACAGTATGGCGTTAATGAGAAGCGGCAACTCGTTGTATAGGTAGTCTTCCCTGCCGCCATCTGGAATTCCAATGCGTATAGGCACAATGGAACCGGGCTTTATGGACTTCTCGGCGCGTTCCACGAGATCATGGGCCTTGGCATACAATCCCTGAGTCAGGGGGCCCTGGAAACGTCCTACCCAGTCAAGGGTATCCACATCCCTGCCTACGTATGCATAGTTCATCTGGGCGGCGGATTCAAGCATGAATGTACTCGTGGAATACTGCGGAGAATGCCAGAGGAGGGACAATTCTGCCCCTGTAGCGGCAAAATACTCATCTTCGGTTCTGGCTAGGCCACGTTGTATGAACTCGGCATCGGCGCGATAGCGAGAATCGGTGGCGTCAAAGACGCTGAAGAACATGTTCCCTACTTCGTGTCCGCTTTCTGATATAAGCCTGGTGGCTCCGGGATTACGCCGTACGAATTCGCCGTTGACAAAGAAGGTGGCTCGTATACCGTATTCTCTGAGCGTGTCCAGTATGCCTACGAGGCCTTCTGCGCCTTCGTAAGCGTTGAATACGAGAGAGACCTCCCGTCGTCGTATTCTGGATCCGTGGTTGAATATAAGAGGCTCTCTATCCTCGTCTCTGTCAGGGAAGGCTTCATACGCCAAGGATGGCGCTGGCAGGAGGCTTCTTGTCCCCAGCCCCTTGGCCGAGCGAACCATGATGGTATTGAGGTAGGAGCCCGAGGCCAGGGCGTCAGGATATACTCTATAATTGGCAGAATTTGTCGATGAAGGCAGAGGGTTGAAGCTTGGTGCCTCCACCCAGGCCGCGCTGCTCGATGAGCTCTTGAAGGCTTTGCCGGGACTTTCGGCCACGATGATGCCAGGCTCGCTTGCTGACCATCCATAACGGCTCGCCTGGCTTAAGGCGACCATCGTGCGTGTGCCGTCGGCAATGCCCACAATCTCTATGGTGCCTGAAGAAGCCACGGCGACCTTGTCGTTTGATACCCACACGGCATGCATTGCCCCTGGGAAGGAGAGCGTCTTCTCCGTTGCCCAATTGGAATACCGGCGAATGGTCACACCGTTTGCGGTCACTATGGCCACTCGGCTCTCATCAGGCGATAGTGTTATAGATGTGGAGCCGCTGACATCCAGTGACTTGAAGCCAGCCGTCAGATTCTGTTCGCCGGGTATCGGAGCCGTTACCTTATAGGCGCCGCTGACACGTTTTCCATCCTTGAGGGAGGCCGTGAACACGGTAACTTCGTCGTTGGAAGGCCACAACACCTCCTGTATGACAGTATTGCCCTGAAGGAACAGATAGGGCATGGCATTGACTGTTGCCTCCCGGCCAAAATCGTCAGGGTCGAGGCGATAGAGGAAGATGTTCCTGCCGTCCTTGCAAAGGAGGACCTTGGAGCCGTCTGGCGAAATCCAGAATGAGTCGAAGTTGGGATCGTAGGGGAAGGGTGCCTTGCCCACGAGTATGCCAGGCTGCACCACGCCCGAGTAGATGGCCTGTGTGAAGAATTCCTGTGGCATGATGCGGTACATGGACCGATTCTGCAGGAGGTATAGACTACCGTTGGAGCTCCATCGCAGCTGCGAGACACGCCCCGAGCCTACCTTGCGCCAGCTCTCGTCTGGAATACGGCCTGTTCGGGACTGTTCGGTTGAGAAATAGTATAGCTCCGAATCCTTACCGTATACGAAGTAGCGGCTGTCAGGAGACCATCGTGCCGGGAAGCTGTTAGCTGAGTATTCCAGGCCTGTGGCTACGGTGGATTCCAGGTTTTTTGACAGGTCGAACAGTATCAAGTCGCCTCTGGCGGCACTGCTTGGCGAAAGGTAGAGGAGCATCGATCCATCGGGAGAAGGCCTGGAGTCGACCAGGCGGCCTTGGCTTACTGCCGAACCGCGTGCGAAAGACGGTATGCCGGGCAAGGGGGATAGATCCTTGAAACCCTGTTCAGTCATGAAGACACCGAATCTGTTGCGGATCTGGAGTCGCCTGCCATCGTCTATGATGGCTATTGATTCTGGGTAGAATGTAAGCTGGACGAGCTCGCCGGAACGTGCATCGGCCGAGAACAGGGTGTCGTAAGCCGGCTCGCCTGGCACCTCTACGCGTGCGGTGAACAGGATCTTGTCGGCGGCAGAAATATCGAGTCCGATGAACTCTATGTCGGCCGAGACATTGAGCACGAACATCGATACAAGGATACAAATGGCAATGGCGCGGAAGCGAACAGTGGTCATGGCGTTCCCCTTCGATTCATTTTCGGCTAAAAACCGATAAAGCGAAAGGGCGATACGGCTCTCTTAGCGTAATGGGAAGTATTGATCGCAGTGGCCACTGCCCTTTGTCTTGGCGTGCTGTATGAGGCAGGTGCCTTCAATGCCAACGTCTACCTTTATCCTCTTGTCCTTTGGATAGAATGTCCTTTGACCGGTCCATTGAATGCATGCGTAGCATTTTTTAACGCCAGCTTCTTTCAGTTCTTGCGACATTCGCGCTCTCCTTTGCTATAGCAGTGGTAGTATAGTTTCGTCCATAGTATGATTGTTGTTGAATCGAAAACTACAATTTCTGGCCGAGAGCCAGACGTTCTATGAGTTCGGCTACGGCTCCAGAGTCATGAGGCAGGGGTGATACATAGTCGGCTACCGCCAGCACTTCTACCCTGGCGTCTCTGGGGGCACAGCCATAGGCGGCCCAGGACACCATGCCGACGTCGTTGCCGGCGTCTCCAATGGCCATGACGTCATCACGGGACAGACCATGCGTTTCGGCTACCCAGGCTAAAGCCTCTCCCTTGTCAGCGCCAAGAGGCAGTATCTCTATGAAGTATGGTTTTGAAATGACGACCTCGGCTATGCCTTGGAATCGGGTCTTCAGGGTGGGAGCAAGCCTTGCAATCAGACTCGGGTCTCCTGCCGAGAGGAGTTTGCTCCTTGGCAGGGCGGCTATCTCCTGGGAACTCGACGCCACGCGTGCTACGAGCCCGGTGAGCTCGCAATCCCTGTCTGTCCACGAATTACGCTCGGAGACTATGATGCCTTGGTCATCGTAGGCCTGGACAGGCAGGCCATAGGACCTCAGAACCTCTATTGCTGTCAGACAGGCGTTCCCGGACAGGGTGAGGTGCCGTATTATTTTCCCTGAATCGACGTCTCGTACCTCTGCCCCATTGGTGCATATCATGGGCAGCCCTCTGCCCTTCATCCCAAGCTCGAGGGCGAATGGCATCATAGACTCAACGGTGCGGCCCGAGGCGAGCATGACGATGATGCCGGCGTCTAAGGCGCGTTGTACCGCCTTGAGGTTGGCCGTATGGATGCGTAATTCTGGGGTGAGTAGGGTGTCATCAAGATCTATCGCTATCAGCTTAATAGGCATGCTAGCCTTATAGCATGGTCGGCCTTAAGGTCACAAGCACGATAAGCATGGGAGTCGACGCTTGTCCGCGACCCGTGTTTTGGGCTACCCTCGCCACCATGAGCGACGAATCAGAGGCGACCGGTCGCCTCGTCCGCGATAGCGGCAAGTTATCGGCCCTGACGATGACATCAAGGGTGCTTGGCTTGATTCGCGATCGAACACGCGGGGCCATGCTTGGCACCGGTATCCTGGCCGATGCCTTTACCGTGGCCTTTAGTGTACCCAATCTGTTCCGCCGCCTCTTTGCCGAAGGGTCCATGTCGGTAGCCTTCATACCCACGGTCAAGGCATATTTTACAGAGGGGGACAAGGACCGTACAGAGGAATTCCTGTCGGCTACCTATACCGTTTTGACTGTCATAGTCTGGGCTGTCGTGGCCTTGGGCGTAGCTGCCTCGCCTCTGCTCGTCAGGCTCTTCAAGTCGGATCCCGTGGAGACGACGGTGCTCCTTCGCATCATGTTTCCGTTCCTTGCCCTCGTTTCAATAGCCGCATTCTTCCAGGGAATACTCAATGCACTAGGATCATTCGGACCCTCTGGCTTTGCGCCTATACTGTTTAACCTAAGCTTCATACTGGTGCCCATGGTCGTGGGTCGGTACATGGTTAATCCGGCTCGTGCCATGGCCGTAGGTGTACTTGTAGGCGGGAGCCTCCAGGCTCTATGCCAGTTGCCCTATGTCATACGTTTAGGCGCTCGCTTCCGTCTTGTCAGGCTGTCAAAGGCATTTGGTAATCCTGGCATGCGACGCGTCTTATCGCTCATAGCCCCTACTATTCTGGGAATGGCCGCGTACGAGGTTAATGGCCTGGTATCGACATCTCTGGCCAGCCAGGCCGGAACCGGTGTTGTCACCGCACTTAGTTTTTCCTTGCGCCTTCAGGAACTCGTGCTCGGTGTGTTCGTCGTGTCGGTTGGAACGGTGCTCCTGCCTGAACTGTCCGGCCTGGCAGCACGATCAGAATGGCAGCAGTATAAGATGCGTTTGATACGAGCACTGGAGGTCATAGCCCTGATTACCGTACCAGTAGCCGTTTTTTCTATATGTGAGCGGGTAGATATTGTATCCCTCTTGTTCAAGACCCAGGAGTTTAGCGATGCCTCGGTGGCCATGACGGCCGGTGCTTTTTTCTTCCATATGATTGGTTTGCCATTCATAGGTGCCAACCGTATCCTCGCGCCAGCCTTCTATGCCAGAAGCGATACCAGGACGCCAGCATGGGCCGGAATCATTGCCGTCTGTGTCAACATCACAGCCGCAATCCTTCTAAAACCCAGCATGGGCGGCTCGGGCATAGCCCTGGCATTATCGATAGCCAGCGCCGTCAATACCGTAGTGCTTTTTACCATGCTGGTGCGTATGGGAATAGATGGCCTGGGAGCCGCTCTCGGCTCAGTTATCCTCTACGTGCTTAGATTACTCGTCTTTTCAGCGCTTGCCGCGACTCCCCTTATCCTCCTTAGGGGCTGGTTTGCGTCGTTATTTACCTCCTTTGACACCCCACTCATGGTGTATGGAGCCCCATTCGCCATCTCTGCAGTACTTTTTGCCGTGATTGGCGTTGGTCTTCTTATACTGTCAAAGGATACTAGCGCATTATTTCTCGTGTCGTCATTGAGGCGTAGAAGCAAAAAGCGTACCAACTAGCCAGAATTCCTGGACGATTGGTATTGACAAAGACTTCGGCCATTGGTATTGTACCGGCGCTTATAACGCCCTTGTAGCTCAGTTGGCAGAGCACATCCATGGTAAGGATGAGGTCATCGGTTCGATTCCGATCGAGGGCTTTATGCGCATCAAGGATACGCCGAACCTTCAAGTCGGATACCGCAAGCGGCAACCGATCGAGGGCTCTGTGTGCCTCTAGGATGCACAAGCTGCCATGACAGGCGGGCTGTATCGGGTTTTGTAGGAAGTTCGCGGGGCTGATCGGCGCGACGGACGCAACGCGTCGCTAGGTGCCGGAGCCTCATTTTTTTTTCGACGTTCGCCCAAGCGGCCGTCAATCTTGCGGGAGGGATCGAACCATGGCTGGAAAGAAGCAGGTTGTAGAGATCATAGCCCTTGCATGTAGCGAATGCAAGCGCAGAAATTATACGACGACCAAGAACAGGAAGACAAAACAGGAAAAGCTTGAGCTCATGAAATACTGCAAGTGGGATCACAAGCATACCCTGCACAAGGAAACCAAGGTAAAGTAAGGTTTTGCTTCTGACTCTGGGCCGCGATCATGGAAATATGTTGATCGCGCCGCGACCCGAACAGCTTCGCTGAGTCTGCTCGGGTCGCGTCTAGGCCAGTAGCTCTAATGGTAGAGCGCCGGTCTCCAAAACCGGATGTTGAGGGTTCGAGTCCTTCCTGGCCTGTATATTGAGAAGCGGCCTTTTCGCCGGTCGCCTGCTATTTAGACCGCGTCATCGAGCGCGGCTGAATCGTTTGCGAGCAACTGTGTTATAGTGGCATCGTTCGAATCGATTCGATACTGCCGTCAAGGAGCCTGTATGAACAAGGTTATTCAGTTCTTCAAGGATAGTTACGGCGAACTTAAGAAAGTCGTCTGGCCTTCTAAGGATAGCGTCATAGCATCCACCAAGGTGGTGCTTGTCTCTACCCTCATCGTCGCCGTATTTCTCGGTGTTGTGGACTTTCTTCTTGTCCGCGGCATTGATTTGCTCTTCTGAGCAGGGTGTAGGCGATGGCTAAGTCTTGGTATGTTCTGCACGTCTATTCCGGCTATGAGGCCAAGATCGAGCGGACAATTCGTATGCTTCTCGCCAATAACGAGCTTGATGCCGAGGTCGTAAAAGACATAAAGATACCTAGCGAGGAAGTCGTAGACGTCAAGGATGGCAAGAGGCGAACTACCGCAAGGAAGATGCTCCCAGGGTATATTCTAATAGAGATGGATCTTCCCGAGGGTAACTGGAAGGCGACCTGTTCCACAATCAAGAAGATAACCGGTGTTACTGGCTTTGTAGGAGCCACCTTGCATAATAAGCCCGCTCCTATTTCTACAGAAGAAGCCCGGCACATCCTTCAGAGGGCAGGCGAGATCAAGGGCGACAGGCCGGCCAAGTCGAGGCAGAATTTTACCGTCGGCGAGCAGGTAAAGATAATAGAGGGGCCATTTGATTCGTTCACTGGAACGATAGAAGAGGTCAGTCCTGACAAGAACAAGCTGCGGGTCATGGTAGGCATCTTCGGGCGGGCTACGCCGGTAGAAGTTGACATGCTGCAGGTGGAAAAGGTCTAGTTTTTGCACGCGGCGTCCCTGTGGACGCTTCTCATAGATTAGGGTAAAAAGCAGGATCGCGTGGCAACACGCGGCGCGCCATACGGCGTGAACCCAGGAATCCTGGGTTTCCGCTCCGTCTGATGGGAGCCTTTCGTACTACTGGCGTCCGGTTTTGTAACCAGACTTCAACCCGACGAGAGGCGCTATCCCCGGTTCACACTACCCCTTATTGCAAGGGAAGAGGCCGGGGCCCAGCCACCGCAAGGCGGCATGGGACACCACGAAAGGAGTCGATCATGGCTAAGAAAGTGGTCACCGCGATCATCAAGTTGCAGTGCCCAGCAGGCAAGGCTACGCCCGCGCCGCCCGTAGGACCAGCACTCGGTCCACACGGCGTCAGCGCCCCGCAGTTCTGCCAGCAGTTCAACGACAGGACCAAGTCTATGGAGCAGGGTTTAACCATTCCCTGTGTCATCTCTGTCTACAAGGACAAGTCGTTCACCTTCATAACGAAGACACCTCCGGCGTCGGTACTTATAAAGAAATCAATGGGCCTTGAAAAAGGTTCGGCGATTCCTCATAAGCAGAAGGTAGGCAAGATATCTCACGCCAAGATAACGGAGATTGCCAAGCTCAAGCTCAAGGACCTGTCGGCCAACGATGTAGAGGCCGCCGAGCGCATCATAGCAGGTACTGCCCGCGCCATGGGCGTCGAAGTGGAGTGGTAAGCGATGAAGCACGGTAAGAAATATAGAGAAGTGGCTAAGAAGATAGATGCCGAGAAGGCCTATGAAATATCTGAAGCCTGCACCCTACTCAAGGAATTGAAGGTAGCCAAGTTCGACGAGACGGTAGAGGTGCACATTCGCCTTAACCTGAAGAAGAGCCAGACCGTCCGCGATACGGTGGTGTTGCCCAATCAGTTCAAGGCCGAGAAGAAGGTTCTTGTCTTCTGTAAGCCAGAGAAGGAAAAGGAAGCCCTCGAAGCCGGTGCCACCTATGTTGGTAGCGAAGAGCTGGTAGAGAAGATAAAGGGTGGCTGGATGGATTTCGATATCGCGGTGGCAACGCCCGATATGATGAAGGACGTAGGCAAGCTTGGTATGATTCTTGGTCGTCGTGGTCTCATGCCCAATCCCAAGACCGGTACGGTTACATTCGATGTAAAGGCCGCCATTGGTGAACTCAAGAAGGGTAGAACCGAGTTCCGCTCCGACAAGACTAATATCATCCACCTCGCCGTGGGCAAGATTTCCATGGATGCGCCTCTTGTCGCCGCCAATCTGGAGACACTGCTTGGTGAGATCAATAGAAAGCGACCGTCCGATGTCAAGGGCGAGTTCATACAGTCCGTGTACCTGGCCGGAACGATGACGCCCAGCGTTAAGGTCGCGATGACGAAGGCAGAGAGGTAAGATATGGCTCTACGAGCGAAGAAGACCCAGCCTAGTAAGGTCGAGGCAATCGAAGCCGTCGGTGCCAAGATAGACGCATCGAACGACTTTGTTTTTACCGATTATCGTGGCTTGACTGTGGAGCAGATTACCAATCTCAGGAAGCAGCTCCGTGAGAAGAATGCCGAGTATCACATCGTCAAGAATAACTTTGCGCGCATTGCATTCGAACAGAAGAAATTTCCCGATGTGAGCGATCTTCTTGTTGGTCCGACAGCCATTGCGTTTGCGCCGGTAGACTCCAACGAGGTAGCCAAGATAATACGGGACTTTGGCAAGGAAGCGTCCGTCAAGATAAAGGGCGGCCTTGTTGACAAGGACTACTATGACGCCGTGCAGATGGATGCCTTTTCCAGGCTTCCAGGAAAGAGCCAGCTCTTGTCAATGCTTATGAGCGCCATGAACGCACCCCTACAGAACCTCGTGTACGCCATCAATGGTGTTCCCACGAAGCTTGTAAGGACGCTCCAGGCCGTAGCAGACCAGAAGAGCGCACAGTAAGTATTTCGCGGCGCTCAGGCTTCGGTAGCTGCCGTACCTGTCCGCCTTGATTCCTCCCCCAGGGGAGGAGCTTTTCCTTAGGAAAAGCTATCGTTGTTCAGCCATAAGGAGAAGATAATATGGCAGCACTTACATCAGATCAGATCCTGGACGCCATCGCTTCGATGACCGTTCTCGAAGTATCAGAACTCGTCAAGGCCATGGAAGAGAAGTTCGGCGTCACAGCCGCCGCTCCTGTAGCCATGGTAGCAGGTGGAGCCGCCGCTGCAGCCCCCGTCGAGGAGCAGACCGAATTCACCGTAATCCTCAAGGGTAACGTACCCGCCGACAAGAAGATTTCCATCATCAAGGAAGTCCGTACCATCACCGGTCTTGGGCTCAAGGAAGCCAAGGATCTCGTTGAAGCCGGCGAGAAGCCCCTCAAGGAGGGCATTGCCAAGGACGAAGCCGAGAAGATCAAGAAGGCGATCACCGAAGCCGGCGGCGCCGTCGAGATAAAGTAAGGATCTTGAAGCAAGCGTCGAATTTTCATTACTCCCGCCGCGTGCCGACGCCGCGGTTAGAGGTACCGAGCGCTTTTACCGCGCTCGGTACCTTTTCGCGCCTTGAACCAAGACTTGACGTGAGGCGCAACTAGAGCTGCATGCTATCGCGTTGCTCCTTCATTGAGGCGATGCGTTTACCATAGATCGAATTAAAAATCGTACACCGGAACCACGAGAGGGGGTAACGATGGCCTACACCGAAAACAAGATCTCCCGCACCTACATAGGCAAGGATTACAAGGAAGCGATAGAGCTTCCTGATTTGATAGACATACAGCTGTCGAGCTACGAGCGTTTCCTTCAGCGCGAAAAGGTGCTTAAGGGATCCTTGCCAGCAGAGCAGGGCCTGGAAGAAGTCTTCAAGGTAACCTTCCCGATCGAGAGCCCCAATGGGGATATGTTGCTCGAATACGAGCACTATACGCTCGACCAAGAAGCCATGAAGTACTCGGAGTATGAGTGCAAGCAGAAGGGATTAACCTACGCGGTTCCCCTGAAGGCCCGTATAAACCTCGTATTTCAGCGTACGGGAGAGATCCGGCAGAAGGACATCTATCTGGGCGACGTGCCCCTGATGACCGACCGGGGAACCTTCATTATCAACGGCGCTGAACGTGTCGTTGTTTCACAGATTCACCGTTCTCCTGGCGTCATATTCTGCCATGAGAAGGGCATATACAGCGCGCGTATAATACCATACCGTGGTTCTTGGCTTGAGTTCGAGATCGATTCAAAGAAGGAACTCATCTATGCCAAGATAGACAGGAAGAAGCGCATCCTGGGCTCCATGTTTCTTCGTTCAATCGGCTTGGAAACGCGTGAGGATATAATAGCCGCCTTTTACGATACGAAGACAATAAAGATATCGGATGCCAGGAAAGACAGAGACGCCGCCGTCAACAGAGTCCTTTCCAAGGCCATATGGACAGAGCAGGACGGCGAACAGAAGAAGCTGTATCGTGCAGGTGAAAAGATATATCTTCACGATGTAGACGATATGGTAGCCGCAGGTATTAAGAAGATTGAGGTCGTTGACTTTGAGGGTAAAGAAGGACTGCACTGGAACATGATCCTTAACTGCCTCGAGCGTGAGGACATAAAACTCGTCAAGGATGACCCGACTCAGGATGAGCCAACCAAGGCGGATGCCCTGGCTGCCGTATACTCGACCCTCATGCCCGGAGAGCCAATTACCGTGGAGAATGCAGAGCGCGATCTGCACTCACTTTTCTTCACCTCGAGGCGCTACGATCTTGGTAAGGTTGGCCGTTACAAGCTCAATAAGAAATTTGACTATCTTGTTCCTGTAAAGGACTTTACTCTTACTCGAGATGACATCATCTCTACGATGAAGTATCTGATGACCGTGTATTATGGCGAGAACAATCTCGATGATATAGATCACCTCGGCAACCGCCGCGTCAGATCTGTCGGAGAGTTGCTCGCCAATGTCATGAAGAGCGCCTTCAGCCGCATGGAGAGGATTGCCAAGGAGCGCATGTCGCTCAAGGAAACCGACACCATCAGGCCACAGGACCTCATATCCATAAAACCAATAGTGGCGGCAATAAAAGAATTCTTTGGATCCAGCCAGCTGTCACAGTTCATGGACCAGGTTAACCCTCTGGCAGAGTTGACACACAAGCGCCGCCTTAATGCCCTCGGTCCGGGTGGTCTTTCAAGAGACAGAGCCGGTTTCGAGGTTCGCGACGTTCACTATACCCATTATGGTCGCATGTGCCCAATCGAGACACCGGAGGGTCCAAACATTGGACTCATAGTCTCGCTGGCTACGTACACGACAATAAACGAGTACGGTTTCCTGGAGACTCCCTATCGCAAGGTTCGTGAGGGCAAGGTTAGCGACGATATCGAGTTCCTGTCTGCCATGGATGAGGACAAGTACTACGTTGCCCAGGCTAGCGCCAAGATAGACAACGACGGTAACTTCCTTGAGAATTCTGTTTCATGCAGGCATCAGGGTGACTATACGACGAGAACGCCTGTCGATCTGCAGTACATGGACGTCTCGCCCAAGCAGATCATATCGGTGTCTGCCGCCTTGATTCCCTTCCTGGAGCATGACGACGCCAACCGCGCCCTCATGGGTTCTAACATGCAGCGTCAGGCTGTGCCTCTGCTCTTCACCGATCCGCCACGCGTTGGCACCGGCATGGAGAAGAAGTGCGCCTACGACTCCGGTGTCCTCATCAAGGCCAAGCGCTCTGGTGTCGTCATCTGGGTGGATGCGCTTCGTGTTGTCATCAAACCAGACGATGATCCTGAAGGCAAGGACGAGTATCTCCTCATCAAGTACCAGCGTACCAACCAGGACACCTGCTATAACCAGAGACCCATCGTCAGGCATGGTGAAAAGATACTAAAGGGTCAGGTCATAGCCGATGGACCGGCGACAAAGGATGGAGAACTGGCGCTTGGCCGTAACATCCTCGTAGGTTTCGTACCATGGAATGGGTATAACTATGAAGACGCCATCCTCATTTCAGAGCGCGTCGTCAAGGAAGACCTCTTCACCTCGGTGCATATAAAGGAATTCCAGACAGAAGTCAGGGAGACAAAGCTTGGTCCCGAGCGCATAACGCGTGACATTCCAAACACCAGTGAGAAGAGTCTCGATAATCTAGACGCAGAAGGCATCATACGAACGGGCGCCAAGGTAAAGTCTGGTGATATCCTCGTTGGAAAAGTAACACCCAAGAGCGAGACGGAAACAACGCCTGAGTTCAAGCTCCTTAATTCAATCTTTGGAGAGAAGGCCAAGGATGTTCGTGACACCTCTCTGCGTGTACCGCACGGTATAGAAGGCACGATCATAGACGTTCAGCGCCTGAAGCGTTCTGCCAACGACGATCTATCCCCTGGAGTCGAAGAAGTCGTAAAGGTTCTTATCGCCGCCAAACGCAAGCTCAAGGAAGGCGACAAGATGGCCGGTCGCCACGGAAACAAGGGCATCGTAGCCAGGGTCTTACCCGTGGAGGACATGCCCTATCTGGATGACGGTACATCGCTCGATATCTGTCTTAATCCCCTGGGTGTACCGAGCCGAATGAATATTGGCCAGCTCATGGAGACAGAACTGGGCTGGGTGGGCTCTACCCTCAACGAGTGGTTCAGTTCACCGGTGTTCCAGTCCCCTGATCAGCTTCAGATAGAAGCCAAACTCAAGGAGGCGGGTCTGCCCGCAGCCGGCAAGACGGCAGTACGAGACGGCAGGACGGGTGAGCATTTCCAGAACCCTGTAACCGTAGGAATCATCTACTTCATGAAACTGCATCACCTTGTAGACGACAAGATGCATGCTCGTTCAACGGGACCGTACTCGCTTGTAACCCAGCAGCCGCTTGGTGGCAAGGCACAGTTCGGCGGCCAGAGGCTTGGAGAGATGGAAGTCTGGGCACTTGAGGCCTATGGCGCTGCCAACACGCTGCAGGAACTACTTACCATCAAGTCAGATGATATGACGGGTCGTGCCAAGGTCTACGAGGCCATAGTCAAGGGTGAGCCACATACGGCGGCTGGCATTCCTGAGGCCTTCAACGTGATGGTACAGGAGCTTAGAGGCCTAGGCCTTGATATGAGGATCTTCGATGCCAAGGGCAAGCAGATTCCGCTAACAGAGAGAGACGAAGACCTGATAAACAGGCAAGGCTCGAACTTCTAGCCTGGTTTTAATATGAGCAAAGAGGATAAGAGAATAAGAGGAAGGAAAGAGAGTGAGAGAAGAGACGACAGCTATGATTAGGCTTTCTCATTCTTACCTCGTTACCTCTTATTCTCTTCGTTCGCCCTATGTATACAACAACGTGTATACGGCCCGCTTCAAGGGGGAGACTGCATGAGAGATATTCAGGATTTCGACAGCATAATGGTTCGCCTCGCCAGCCCGGACATGATCCGCAGCTGGAGCTATGGCGAGGTTAAGAAGCCAGAAACCATCAACTACCGTACCCTGCGTCCGGAGAAAGATGGTTTGTTCTGTGAGCGCATCTTTGGCACGACCAAGGAATGGGAGTGCTACTGCGGCAAGTTCAAGTCCATTAGATACAAGGGCGTCATCTGCGACCGCTGTGGCGTGGAGGTTACCCATTTCAAGGTTCGTCGCGAGCGTATGGGGCATATTGAATTGGCCTCGCCCGTATCGCACATATGGTTTTACCGCTCTGTTCCTAGCCGCCTGGGCCTCCTCCTCGACCTGCCAGTAGCGGCCTTGAGGTCGGTGCTCTATTACGAAAAGTACGTCGTCATAGATGCGGGCGACACCGACTTGAAGAAGATGCAGCTTCTTTCAGAAGAAGAGTTCTACGAGGCACAGGATCGTTTCGGTGGCGCATTTACAGCCGGAATGGGTGCAGAAGCCGTACGCCAGCTCTTGGAGGGCATAGACCTCGACGAAATGGCCGTAAGCCTCCGGGCAAAGATGATTGAAAAGGGTGCCAAGAGCGATAAGAGGCTCCTTAAACGAATAGAGATAATTGAAAGCTTCAGGGGTTCGGGCAATAAGCCTGAGTGGATGATAATGGATGTCATCCCGGTCATTCCACCCGAACTCAGGCCCATGGTTCAGCTCGATGGAGGCCGCTTCGCAACGAGCGACCTCAACGATCTGTACCGTCGTGTCATAAACCGCAATAACCGCCTCAAGCGACTGCAGGGCCTTAACGCCCCCGATATTATAATTCGCAATGAGAAGCGCATGCTCCAGGAGGCTGTCGATGCCCTCTTTGACAACTCCAAGAAGAAGCGTGTGGTCAAGGGTGCTTCCAACAGACCCCTCAAGTCCCTCTCGGATATGCTCAAGGGCAAGCAGGGCCGTTTCCGTCAGAACCTTCTGGGCAAACGCGTAGACTATTCTGGCCGTTCGGTCATCGTGGTTGGCCCCGAGCTCAAGATTCATCAGTGTGGTCTGCCTACCAAGATGGCCCTGGAACTATTCAAGCCCTTCATCATGAAGAAGCTTGTAGAGAAGGATGTCGTCTACAACATCAAGAAGGCCAAGATGCTCGTTGAGCAGGAGACCCCGGAGGTCTTCGCCGTACTCGATGAGGTGGTGCGCGAGCACCCGGTCATGCTCAACCGTGCACCGACGCTTCATCGCCTGGGTATCCAGGCTTTTGAGCCGGTGCTGGTAGAAGGCAAGGCCATAAAGCTGCATCCCCTCGTCTGCCGCGCCTTTAACGCCGACTTCGACGGTGACCAGATGGCCGTACACGTGCCGCTTACCCACGCCGCCCAGTCCGAGTGCTGGACGCTCATGTTGTCGGCCAGGAACCTTCTTGATCCTGCCAACGGCAAGACAATAGTCTATCCCTCTCAGGATATGGTGCTCGGCATCTACTATCTGATGCGCCATAGGCCAGACGTCAAGGGGCAGGGTCACCGCTTCTCTTCCAGAGAAGAAGCCTACATGGCTTGTGACCTCAAATCATGTGACTGGGAAGCCCTCATCAAGGCTCCGGTTCCAAAACTGCCGGTCTGGAACTCCCTTGGTAAGGACATGAGCGATGTTACCTATGGTACCAGCATAGAAACGACGGCGGCCAGGCTCTTGTTCAATGAGGCCATGCCCCCAGCCGTACCATTTATAAACTACTCCATGGGAGAGAAAGAGCTTCGCTCGCTCATAGAGTGGGTCTACAAGAACGAAGGACCCTATGTCTGCGTGCTCATGTTAGACGCCATCAAGGATATGGGCTTCAAGTACGCCACCTTCTTTGGCGCTACCATAGGCATGGACGACATCATCATCCCAAAAGAAAAGTACGAACTCATAGAAGTAGCCAATACCCAGGTGGAAGGCATCCAGAAACAGTATCTGGCAGGCCATATCACCCAGGAGGAGCGCTATAACCAGGTCGTAGAAGTCTGGTCAAAGACTAACGAAGACGTGACCGCCGTGATGATGAAGACCCTGGAGAAAGACCAGAAGGGCTTCAATAACATACACATGATGGCTCACTCAGGCGCTCGTGGTTCCAAGAACCAGATCCGCCAGTTGGCCGGTATGCGTGGATTGATGGCCAAGCCGGGCGGAGACATCATAGAGCTCCCGATTAGGTCTAACTTCAAGGAAGGCCTGTCTGTCATAGAGTTCTTCATATCGACCAACGGTGCCCGAAAAGGCTTGGCCGATACGGCACTCAAGACGGCTGATGCTGGCTATCTAACCAGAAGACTCGTAGACATAGCACAGGACGTGGTCATAAACGACGACGACTGTGGCACCATCAATGGTGTAGCCCATGCCGCCATCAAGGATGGTGAGGAAATAGTCGAGCACCTACGGGAACGCATCGTAGGCCGTTATACCCTGGAGCGCATAAAGCACCCTATTACAGGCGAGATAATAATAGACGTTAATGAAGAGATAACAGAGGATATTGCCCAGCGCATAGAGAATGCCGGTGTAGAATCAGTGATCATACGCACGGTGCTCACCTGCGAGGCCAGGCACGGTGTCTGTCGAAAGTGTTACGGTCGTAACCTTGCAACCGGGCGCACGGTGGAGATTGGCGAGGCCGTTGGTATCATAGCGGCACAGTCTATCGGACAGCCAGGCACCCAGCTTACGATGCGTACCTTCCATATCGGTGGTGCTGCAACGAAGGCTTCTGAAGAGAACCGCATATCACTCAAATACCCGGTGTTTGTAACAGAAATCGTCGGCCTCTACGTGACATTGCCCAACAAACAATTCCTGTTTACCCGTAAGGGCTACCTGATGTCTTGCAAGGTATTCGCTCAATGGGATATTGCTAAGGGCGACAAGGTGCTGGTAGAAGATGGCAGGAGACTGCTTCGTGGAGACGACCTCATCAAGCGCAAGGGCGGAGACATAGTCAAGGCCACCGAAATTTCATACGCAAAGCTGATCGATGGAAAACTTCTTTCCATCGCACAGGAAGCTCGTGTTGAAGTAAGAAACGGCTCAGAGGTACTCGTCAAGGTAGGCGATGTGGTTCCAGCCCATTCGTCCCTAGCCACCTTTGATCCATTCTCCGACCCTATCATCTCAGAGTATGAAGGCTATGTTCGCTACGAGGATATAATCCCTGGCTCAACGTTAAAGGAAGAGATAAACGAGGATACCGGCAACCTAGAGAAGAAAATTGCTGAATTCGGCACAGAGAGAGATGCCAAGCAACCTCGCATTGTGATTACCGATGAGGCTGGAAACGAAATCTTTACCTATCTCCTGCCTGGTGGCGCCTACCTCAATGTAGAGGATGGCGAGATCGTCAAGGCAGGTAAGACCCTGGCTAAGACCCTCAAGGAAGGTGCCAGGGCCATGGATATAGTAGGTGGTCTGCCCCGTGTAGGCGAGCTCTTCGAGGCACGCAAACCAAAGACTCCAACCGTCCTCGCACTGGTTTCTGGCAAAGTTTCATTCAAGGGCATAGTCAAGGGCAAGCGCGTCATAATGATCCTTGACCTGTTTGGCAAGGATTATAAGCATCTCGTGCCTATGGGCAGGCGCCTCCTGGTCAGGGACGGAGACGTCGTAGAGGCCGGCGACAAGCTCTGTGATGGCAATCCCAACCCTCACGATATCCTCAACATCGCCGGCGAGCACAGCTGCCAGCGCTTCATCATGGCCGAGATACAGCAGGTCTATCGTTTCCAGGGTGTAACGATCAACGACAAACATATTGGTGTCATCGTACGCCAGATGATGAAGAAGGTAGAGATTGTGGCTCCTGGAGACACACGCTTTATCTACGGTCAGCAGATAGACAAGTTCAAGTTTCATGAGGAGAACAGGCGCGTCAAGTCTGAGGGTGGTCAGCCGGCAATAGCCAGACCCATATTGATGGGCATAACGAGAGCCTCGCTCAAGATTGATTCGTTTATATCCGCAGCTTCATTCCAGGAGACGACCAGGGTACTAACCGACGCAGCCATAGCAGGCTCGGTAGATCCATTGCACGGGCTCAAGGAGAACGTCGCCATTGGCCATCTCATTCCCGCCGGCACCGGTATGCGTCAATACAAACGCATTAACCTTTCTGACGGAGAACATGATGATCTTGATGCGTATGTTGCAGAAATAGCTGAGCAGAGACGCAAGGAGCGTGAATTATCTGTCTTGCCCCTTGGCGATGACCAAGCCTCATACGTCGAGGAGCCGGCGTTTGAAGAAACAACGGCCTTCGAGGATGATGAGGGTTTTAGCCCAGTAGATGATGAACCTATGGAAGAAGACTGATATCGATCCATAGTGTAAGATCCGTCTACGCCGGTGAGGCGCAGACGGATTGACACGGGGCCTCGATGGACTCTATTGTTTAGCCTCGGCGCGTTTTACTGATGCGCCTCTTATATTGCAATTCGTGTACCTAGAAATATGCCGGACGATGCTGAAGTTCGGCCAAAACAGGAGACCATGGTTTAATGCCTACGATCAACCAGCTAATCCGGATGGGCCGAAAACAGTCCATCTGGAAGACAAAGAGCCCAGCGCTCAATGAGTGTCCTCAGAAACGCGGCGTTTGTACACGCGTGATGACGGTTACTCCCAAGAAGCCAAACTCTGCCCTCAGGAAGGTCGCCCGCGTACGGCTATCACACGGCATAGAGGTGACGGCTTATATTCCCGGCGTTGGCCATAACTTGCAGGAACACTCTGTAGTGTTGCTGCGCGGAGGTCGCGTCAAGGATCTTCCTGGCGTCCGTTACCACATCGTTCGCGGTGCCAAGGATACCTTGGGCGTCGCGGATCGCAGGCAGTCGCGTTCAAAATACGGCGCCAAGCGGCCAAAGGCGTAAGGGTAAGGATCATGGGAAGAAAAAAGAAGACCCAGGATCGTGGTCACCAACCCGATGCCCGCTACAACAGCGTTACCATTACCAAGTTCATCTGTAGAATGATGTGGCAGGGTAAGAAATCAATCGTCACGAGCATCATGTATGACGCGCTTGGCCAGCTCCAGACAAAATCCGGGGCTCCTGCCCTGGAGGCGTTCATGAAGGCCATGGATAACGTAAAGCCGGTTGTCGAAGTAAAGTCACGACGAGTCGGCGGTGCGACGTACCAGGTGCCTATCGAGATTCGCGACACGCGTCGCGAGGCTCTTGCTATGCGTTGGCTCATAAACGCTTCCCGCAACCGATCCGGCAAATCTATGGCGGATAGGTTGGCGTCCGAATTTACCGATGCCTTCAACGGTACCGGTACGGCGGTCAAGAAGCGTGAAGATACACATCGTATGGCAGAGGCCAATAAGGCTTTCGCTCATTACCGCTGGTAAGGCGGCAAGGCATGGGGCTTTTGCCCCGGCGCGATACTTGTAAAGGTCGCGTTAGCCAATTATACTGTCGGGACCCGCGCTCGTCGCTGGTTCCCTTTATTCGTAATACCAGGCTAGGAGGATATCTATGGCTAAAGAGAAGTTCGAGCGCACCAAAATGCATATGAACGTCGGAACTATTGGTCACATCGACCACGGCAAGACGACGCTCAGTGCCGCCATTACCCAATATTGTGGCAAGAAATTCGGCGACAAGGTTATGAAGTATGATGAAATTGATAACGCGCCAGAAGAAAAGGCGCGTGGTATCACCATCAATACGAGGCACCTTGAGTATCAGTCAGACAAGCGCCATTACGCGCACATAGACTGCCCAGGTCACGCCGACTATATCAAGAACATGATCACCGGAGCCGCCCAGATGGACGGCGCCATTCTGGTTGTGTCTGCTCCTGACTCAGTAATGCCCCAGACTCGTGAGCACGTGTTGCTCGCCCGTCAGGTAGGCGTACCTTCCATTATTGTATTTCTTAACAAGATAGACCTCCTTGATGACGCCGAACTTGTAGAGCTCGTCGAGCAGGAAGTACGTGACCTTCTAAACTTCCAGAAGTTCCCCGGTGACGAGATCCCAATAATCAAGGGTTCTGCCTTCCAGGCTCTTTCCGAGCCCGACAATGCCGAGGCTACCAAGTGCCTTGAGGATCTTCTTCTGGCCATGGATACATATTTCAAGGACCCAGAACGTCTTACCGACAAGCCCTTCTTGATGCCTATTGAAGACGTGTTCTCCATATCAGGTCGTGGTACCGTCGTAACAGGCGCCATCAATCGCGGTATCATCAAGGTAAACGAAGAAGTCGAGATAGTCGGCATCAGGGCTACAAAAAAGACTGTAGTAACCGGTGTAGAGATGTTCAACAAGCTACTCGATGAAGGCCAGGCCGGAGATAACATCGGCGCCCTGCTTCGTGGTGTAGACAAGAAGGAAGTCGAGCGCGGACAGGTTCTGGCCAAGCCTGGTACCATCACCCCCCACACCAAGTTCAAGGGTCAGATTTACTGTCTCTCCCAGTCTGAAGGTGGTCGTCACAGCCCATTCTTCTCTGGTTACAGGCCCCAGTTCTACTTCCGAACGACTGACATCACCGGAACCGTCAACTTGCCTGAGGGCAAGGAAATGGTCATGCCTGGTGACAACACCGAGATCCTGGGCGAGCTGATCTACCCGATAGCCATGGAAAAGGGACTCAAGTTCGCCATTCGTGAAGGTGGCCGAACCGTGGCTTCCGGCCAGGTAGTCGAAATTCTAGAGTAAACAACGTTTTAAGTGTTTGCAAAGCCGCTCCTTACAGGAGCGGCCTTTTTTTAGGCTGCCGTGTGCATTGGTCCTTTTTAAATTCATTGCATGGTATACAAAACCGGCTTACAATACACGTTGATGTTGCATACCCCGCAGGGGTTGCCCTTAAAGATTTTGTAGGAGGCGACAATGAAGAGGCTTCTATTAGTAGTGCTGGCACTATTCTTGGTCTCAGCTACCGCATTTTCACAAGCTATCAGCATAGATTTCTGGCATGCTATGACCGGAAAGAATGCCGATAACGTACAGGCACTTTGCGATAAATTCAACGCAAGCCAGGCTAAGTACAAGATTGTTCCCGTCTACAAGGGTTCATACAGTGATACTATGAATGCCGGAATAGCGGCGTTCAGAGCCAAGTCTGCCCCTGGTATTATCCAGGTGTACGAGGTTGGTACTGCCACCATGATGGCAGCCAAGGGAGCCGTTAAGCCGGTATACCAGCTAATGAAAGAGGCTGGCGAGAAGTTTGACCCCAAGATTTATATTCCGACTATCACCAGCTACTACTCCACGTCAAAGGGAGAGATGCTCTCTTTACCCTTCAATTCCTCAACGTCTGTCATGTATTACAATAAGGACGCCTTCCGCAAGGCTGGCCTTGACCCCGAGAAGCCCCCGCTAACATGGCCCGAGTTCTTTGATGTAGCCAAGAAGCTCAAGGCCTCTGGTATGGAAGGTGGTTTCTCCACAAACTGGATATCCTGGATCCAGCTTGAGAATTTTTCTGCCTGGCATAATCAATCCTTTGGTTCCAAGTCTAACGGTTTTGATGGCCTAAACACCGAGCTGGTGTTCAATACACCCCTGACGCTCAAACATTTCCAGACCATCTATGATCTTAGCAAGGATAAGGTTTTCATATACGGTGGCCGTGAAAACAAGGCCAACCCCTTATTCTCTTCTGGCCAGGTAGGCATGCACTTCGAGTCCATCGGTGGTTATGCCAACTTCAAGAATACCTGTAAGTTTGACTTTGGTGTATCCCGCTTACCGTACTATCCCGAGGTTTCTGGCGCTCCTCAGAACTCCATCATAGGTGGCGCGAGCCTCTGGGTATTCAGTGGCAAGTCCAAAGATGAGTATAAGGGTATAGCTTCCTTCTTTACGTTCCTGTCGCAGGCTGAAAACCAGGCTTTCTGGCACCAGAATACTGGCTATCTCCCCATAACAACAGCGGCGTATGAGCTTACCAAGTCACAGGGTTTCTACGACAAAAACCCTGGTCCTGAGGTAGCCATCAAGCAGCTACTCAATAAGGCTCCTACCAAGAACTCAATGGGCATCAGATTCGGTAACTTTAACATCATCCGCGAGATTGAGGACCAAACCTGGGAAGATATCCTGGCTGGCAAGATTTCTGTTAAGGAAGGCCTGGATCGTATGGTTCGTGAGGGCAATGCTACACTTAGAGACTTTGAGAGACTCTACAAGTAAGGTTCATTAAAAACTTTTAGCTACGGGGCCGATCCTTGATCGGCCTCGTGATATTTTACCTCTAGGAAACCGCACGATGCTTCAACAATACGAGTTTAAAACAAAGGGCTTGCCGTATCTCCTGGTACTTCCGCAAATGCTCGTTGTATTTGTTTTCTTCTTCTGGCCGTCCCTTCAGGGCCTTTGGCAATCTTTCTTCCTGCAAGACCCGTTTGGTGGACGCATGATATTCGTGGGCCTTGAAAACTACACGAGGTTGTTCACCGATCCATCCAGTGATTATGGAGACTCGTTCAGGGTGTCGGTTGCCTTTGCGGTGTCTGTAGCGGCGCTTGCCATGACGATTGCTCTCTTCTTGGCTACACAGGCCAATAAGAAGATTAGACTGGCGGCGTTCTACAAGACGATGATGATTTGGCCTTATGCCGTGGCTACTATGGTGGCAGGCGTGTTATGGCTGTTCATGTTCAATCCAAACGTAGGAATCATCGCCTGGTTTTTGAAGCATAAACTGGGCATAGAATGGCAGCATCTTCTAAACACTAACCAGGCTTTCCTGCTTCTTACCCTGGCTGCCAGCTGGAAGCAAATATCGTATAACTTTGTTTTCTTCCTTGCTGGACTTCAGAGCGTGCCCGTTGATCTGATAGAGGCAGCCGCTATAGATGGAGCTGGCCCGATGCGGCGATTCTGGAAAATCATTTTTCCCTTGCTGTCTCCAACGACTTTCTATCTGCTTGTCATGAACCTCGTGTATGGTTTCTTCGAGACATTCCCCATAATCCACCAGGTAACTGCAGGAGGACCCGGTAAATCGACTAGTATACTTGTGTATAAGGTATGGAGGGATGGCGTCATCAATCTTGACCTAGGCGGATCATCAGCGCAATCGGTCATACTCATGATCATGGTCATAGGCTTGACCGTCGTACAGTTCCGCTTCATAGAGCGGCGCGTGCATTATTGAGGAGAGATTGATGACAGAACATAATACCGTTCAACGGATTTTACCGCATGTGTTCCTCATACTTGCCATAATCATTCTTCTCTTTCCAATTTGGCTTGTATTCATTGCATCGACCCATACGAGCGCCGAGATCCTATCAGCCCCTATGCCCCTTACGCCAGGGACACATCTCGTTGAGAACTACACCCGCGCGGTGTTGGAGGGCAATCAGAACCTCGGTACTTCTGCCTTTACCATGATGAAGAATTCACTGATCATGGCCCTGGGCATATCGATAGGTAAGATTGTCGTTTCGCTCCTGGCCGCTTTTGCCATAGTGTTTTTTCATTTTAGGTTAAGAAAATTCTGTTTCTGGGCAATATTTGTAACACTGATGCTGCCTGTAGAGGTTCGTATCATGCCCACATACAAGATAGTAGCCGATCTTGGCCTTCTTGATACCTATGCCGGATTGATTCTCCCCATGATTGTCTCGGCTACAGCCGTCTTCCTTTTCAGGCAATTCTTCATGCAGATACCAAGGGAGATAGCAGAAGCATCACAGATAGATGGCGCTTCTCCTATGCAATTCTTTGGGAAGGTCCTGATTCCAATGACACGTACGCCAATAGCCGCAATGTTTGTAATACAGTTTATCTATGGATGGAACCAGTACCTATGGCCTCTCTTGATAACCACCAAACAGGAATACTACACCCTGCTCATTGGCATAAACAGGATGCTCTCTGGCGCCGATGTCCAGATTGAATGGCAGATTGTTATGGCAACGACACTGCTTGCAATGATACCTCCTGCCTTGGTTGTCGTTGTTATGCAGAAACAGTTCATAGCAGGCATGACCGATACTGAAAAGTAATCTTAGATTAAGAATTTAGCCACAGAGATACAGAGAAGAAGAGTGGGGAAGATGGCGATGAGGATAAGAGGATAAGAGATTAGGAAAGAGAAGGAGGTGAGGGATACGTGATAGCGCATCCTTTGCCTCCTTTTATATTGCTTGGGCTTGTATCCGGAGAATTCTTGCAGGTGCTTAAATTACCGTAAACGGTGGCTGTGAGGCGAGTATTATCTTGTCAATCATG
>JAVEXO010000005.1:32149-82668 GCA_034003955.1 Spirochaetia bacterium
TAAGAGAGGGAGGGCGTGATACGTGATACGTTTCATGAGCCTCCTTTTTCTTTTGCTCAGGCCTCTGTATTCACAAAATGCTTGACATGACCTCCTTCGATGACTTCCTTGTACATCTCCAAATTTCTTGGTCTGCTCTTTTCTCTTTTTCCTATTCTCTTATCCTCTTTTACTCTTCGTTATCCTAGTCAATCTCTTATCTCCTTATCCTCTTAGTTATCCTTTCATATCTTCTCTTCTACGTGTCTCTGTGTCTCTGTGGTTCAAATTCCTCATTCTCCTCTTCTCTTTCCTACCTAGTCTTCTCTTATCCTCTTAGTTATCTTTCTCCCTCATTCCTCTCTGTGTTTCTGTGGTTCAAATTTTCTTCTTTTTCTTGCCTTTCCTTCCCTTGTTCTCTTCCTTCACTCTTCTCGAGCTTGAGATCTTTCCGGCGAAAGCCTCGAAATATTTCAGTTGTTGACACCTCAAGGTGTCAAAACTATACTCGACAACACCAAAAGCATGGGAAAACCTGCTGTGGGCATTGATTCGGGAGCAACACGAGTTCAAGAGAACGATTGTAAAAACCCGAAATCTTAGTTCCTATCAGCTTTATTCGGTTGAAGCAGAATTCCTTCGACGAGGCAAAGAATGCAACACCTGCGCAAACTTTACTATCGCTTGTTTGTAACATTCATGATCATTCTTTGTATGTTTTGCATCTTTATTACCATCGCTCTGGTCAAGAACACCCAGAAGGTGAATGCTCAGGAGACACGTGATCAGATATATGAAATAAAGAAGACATTTCTAAAAGATACCGTCCTCAATGTCATGAAGGACCTGGATAGACTGCGTAGTCACTATAATGAAACAGCCACTCTGCTAGACAGTGAATGTTCTGCTGATCAGCGAGCCAAAAATGATATAGCAATTCTGATACGGGAAAAGAAATTCCAATATGACGCCTACATCTGGGTAAACGAAGTCATTGATTACGCAGGCGGTGAAAAATATGCAATCCGTAGAATCCATCCCAACTTGCGCAATACCGAGGGAAGCTATCTTTCAACGGAATCCAAAGATATCAAGGGCAACAAGCCATATTTAACCGAACTTGAGGGCATCAAACAGGATGGTGAGGTCTTCTCCACCTACTGGTTCAAAAGGATGAATAGTGATGAAATCTCAGAGAAGTTGACCTATGCAGCTCTTTATAAGGATTTTAACTGGATTATAGCCATGGGTATCCATCTTGATGATATCCAAACGTATATAGACAAGGCTGATGCCCGAAGCCAGAGCTTAACCACTCGCACTCTTAGCCTGACCCTGCTTATGATCCTGGTGCTTTTCTCAATCGGTATATTTTTATTGAGCCGTCTGGAAACCTGGTATTATAAAAGGACTCACAGGGAGATCAAGGAAGAATCCAATATCGACCAGTTGACAGGAGCCTTAAATCGGAGGATCGGGGACGCCTATCTTATTGAGGCTTTTAACCGTTTCAAAGCCGAAGGAAGCAAGGTTTGTCTGTATTTTATTGATTTAGATAACTTCAAACCAATAAATGATGCTTTGGGACATGAGGCTGGTGATGTAGCACTCAAAGTAGCAGCATCACGCTGTCGTGATCAAATCCGTTCTGAAGACCAGTTGTTCCGCTGGGGTGGCGATGAGTTTCTGTGCATTGTTAAGGGCATAGATCAGTCAAACGCTGCTGTGCTCGCCGAGAAGATGAATCGAGCTATATCGGGAGGAGCCATCCCTCTGGGTGAGGGGAAAGATCAAAACCTGTTCATAAGTGTTTCTATAGGCATAAGCTGCTTTTTACCTTCCGACAAGAGTTACACTGATGCCCTGGGACGGTCAGATGCAGCCATGTATGAGGCAAAGAAATCCGGCGGAAATTGCTCGTGCAGAATTTTTGAAACCGTTTGATCACCTGTGAGCTACTAACCATATCGCCAGTATCGGCAGTAAGCCCAGGATGGCACTAGGGGAGGGTAGCTCCTGTTCCAAGTTTCATTTATCGCCTCGCAGAGTAAGACTTGCTTACGCATCTTGCTACCTATGAGTCTCAGATTCTCTTGTCGTCCTTTCTCGTTCTGATCTCTTTTTCTCATATTCTCTTCCTAAATCTTCTCTGTGTCTCCGTGCCTCTGTGGTTCAAATTCCTTATCCTATATAAGTTGCCTACTTGGGTTGACATTTATTTCCGCTTAGTGCATTATCCTCGAGCCAATCGTCTGGGTGCCGTGGTGCCCGTGAAGGATGTTTGGTCGCCGATAGCGGGTTCCGCATCGCGCGCCGCGAGGTTCCACGACCTCGAGCGTATGGGTTCATGGGCACGCCCGCCAGGGTACGGTCCGAGGGATGCCTGCGCAAGCGATCTTTGGAGGACACATGAAAGACAGGATCCGTGTCAGGCTCAGGGGCTTTGACGTTCGTCTTATAGACGAAAGTGCCAAGTCCATCGTAACTACCGTTCAGAGAGCAGGAGCAAAGGTCTCAGGGCCAATCCCGCTACCTACAAAGATCAGTAAGTATACGGTGCTTAGATCTCCCCACGTGCATAAGAAGGCGCGTGAGCAGTTCGAAATGCGCACGCATAAAAGACTGATCGACATACTGAGCCCGACCCCAGATGTCATGGATGCGCTTATGAAGCTCGAATTGCCCGCAGGTGTGGACGTCGAGATCAAGCAGTAAATGGACGGTTTCGTACCGTACTGTTCAACGCTTAGGAGAAACCGATGATTGGTTTAATCGGAAAGAAGATCGGCATGACTCAGGTCTTCGACGAAACCGGAAGGCTAACGCCTGTAACGGTTGTCGCCGTCGGACCTAATAAGGTTGTGGGCCGAAAGACCGTAGATGTAGATGGCTATGATGCCATCGTGCTCGGTTACAACGACATGAAGAAGATAAGGGTAAGCAAGCCTTATGCGGGGCAGTTTCCCGAAGGTATGGCTCCCACCAAAATTCTTCGTGAGCTTCGAGATTTTACAGCAGAGGCCGAAGTAGGCAAAGAGCTGGGAATATCGTTGTTTGAAGGAACCCGTTTTGTTGACGTTATAGCGATCAGCAAGGGCAAGGGTTTCCAGGGTGTCGTTAAGCGATGGGGTTTCGGAGGTGGACGTAATACGCACGGTTCAAAGTTCCATCGTGAACCCGGTTCTACCGGTATGAGCACGTACCCCCACAAGACGTTCAAGAACAAGAAGATGCCTGGCCGCATGGGACGAGAGCGGGTAACCGTTATGAACCTGAAGCTGGTCAAGATTGACGTAGAAAACGGTTTTATGCTGATTCGCGGCGCCGTTCCCGGTCCGCGCAACTGTACCGTCGTCGTGCGCTCGGCCGTCAAGAAAGCTAAGTGAGGATAGACTGATATGGAAGGCAAAGTCTTTTCCGTACAGGGCAAGGAGCTACGGTCGATAGAGTTATCCGATGATGTGTTTGGCCTGCCGGTCAATGAAGATGTCATCTGGTACGCTATCAACAACGAGCTTGCCAATGCCCGTGTCGGCACAGCCGATACCAAGACGCGTTCTGATGTACATGGCACGAATCGTAGGCCCTATGCCCAGAAGGGCACCACCGGCCGAGCCCGTCAGGGTGACGTCAAGTCTCCTATATATGTTGGTGGTGGTACCGTTTTTGGTCCGCACCCGAGGGACTATTCGTACTCTATAAACAAGAAGGCCAAGCGTCTTGCCATGAAGAGCATCCTGAGCCTTAAGGCCCAGAACGCGACCATGAAGGTTGTAGAGGATTTTTCAGTAGAGAGCGGCAAGACAAAGGACCTCGCGTCCCTGCTGTCTGGTCTTCTCCCTGCGGATAAGGCCGAGAGGACAGTCATCATTCTCAAGGATGATGATGCGATGGTGAAGCGCGCCGGGAAGAATATTCCATGGTTGCATTTCCTTTCCTTCAACCGCCTGCGCGCACACGATTTGTTCTACGGACGAACCGTGATCGTGATGGAATCCGCGGTGAAGAGCCTCAACGAATTCTACGCGGAAGTATAAGGAAGGCCAGCAATGCAGTACGAAAGCATACTGATAGAGCCAGTCCTCAGCGAGAAGACTAACGTCCTCCGCGAACAAGGACAGTACGTTTTCCGTGTTGACCCCAGGGCGAATAAGACCCAGGTCAAGGAAGCCGTTAGAAGGCTCTTCGAGGTGCACCCAGTCTCGTGCACAATCATCAATGTGAAGGGCAAGCCCAAGAGGCTTCGCTACCGCTCCGGCTACACCGCTTCGTGGAAGAAGGCTATTGTCCGTCTCGCCAAGGGTGAGTCGATCAAGGCCTTCGAGGGCGCGTGAGCGGAATAGGGGAAAACCATGGCTATCAAGACGTTTAGGCCGATAACCCCCGGACTCAGGCACCGGGTGCAGGTGGTGAACGAAGCGCTCACCGTCGGCAACGAGCCTCAGAAGGCGCTTACCAAGGGTAAGAAGCAGAATGCTGGTAGAGCCGGTAATGGCCGCATATCTGTGCGTCGCAAGGGTGGTGGACACAAGCGCAAGTATCGAGAGATCGATTGGAAGCGCGACAAGTTTGGAGTTCCAGGTAAGGTTTCTACTATCGAGTACGATCCTAACAGAACCGCCAATATTGCGCTGATTAACTATGCCGATGGTGAGAAGCGATATATCATCGCTCCAAGCGATTTGATTGTTGGTCAGACGATAATGAGTGGACCCCAGGCTGCTATGGAGGCAGGCAATGCCTTGCCCCTCGAGAACATCCCGGTGGGTTTTACTGTTCATAATGTCGAGCTAAACCTCGGCAAGGGAGCTCAGTTGGCTCGTTCCGCCGGCGCCGGTGCGCTGATTGTGGGTTCTGATGGTGATTATGTTACCATAAAGTTGCCCTCTAACGAGCTTCGTTTGGTATTCAAGAAGTGCATCGCGACGATCGGCGGGGTCGGTAACGAAGAGCATATGAACGAACGTTACGGCAAGGCCGGACGCGTACGATGGCTCGGCAAGCGTCCGAGGGTGAGAGGCGTGGCTATGAACCCCGTCGACCATCCGCATGGAGGCGGTGAAGGCCGTGGTAAGGGCTACAAGCAACCGGTCACTCCCTGGGGCCAGCCTTGTAAGGGTTACAAGACGCGCGATCCGCACAAGCCGTCGAGCCGCTTCATTGTGAAGCGCCGCAAGTGAAAGGATAGGAGCGAACCGTGTCAAGGTCAGTAAAGAAGGGTCCGTTCATAGAAAAAAGCCTTTATAAGAAGATTATAGAGGCGTCGAAGGTGGGCGACAAGAAAGTCTTAAAGACTTACTCCCGCTGCTCCACGATCATCCCTGAGATGGTCGGCCTCACCTTGTCGGTGTATAACGGCAAAAGCTGGGTTCCTGTCTACGTGACGGAGAATCTCGTGGGACACAAGCTTGGCGAGTTTTCGCCCACGCGTGTCTTCCGCGGTCATGCCGGTTCCGACAAGAAAGCTGGCAGGAAATAGGTGGCTAATATGGCAAAGAAGACCGGATATCCGGCGTGCGCCAAGTACCTGATGGGATCTCCGTCAAAGATTAGGCCCGTTGCGGATTTAGTACGCAATCTGCCCTATAATGAGGCGCTTGATATCCTAGAGCACATGCCCCACAAGGGAGCCAAGCTCATCAAGAAGGTTGTTGTCTCCGCTGCGTCTAACGCGCTCAACCAGAACCGTAAGCTCGGTGAAGACATGCTGTACGTTAAAGAAATCCAGATCAATGAGGGTCCGAGGATGAGGCGGGTGTGGTTTCGCGCTCGTGGAAGGGCGGATATGCTCGTCAAACAGATGTGCCACATCAACGTGGTAGTCGACGAAATAGCTAGGTCGGAGGCGTAATGTGGGCCAGAAAGTAAATCCTATCGGGCTCAGGCTCGGAATCAACAAGGATTGGTTGTCTCGCTGGTATGTAGATCCCCGCGATTACGCCAAGACCCTGCATGAGGACCTGGCCCTGCGCAAGCGTATGTACCAGCTTCCCGAGTCTAAGAACGCAGACATTTCAGAAATAGAGATAATCAGGCATCCGCAGAAGGTGACAATAGTCATCCATACGGGTAAGCCGGGTGTTCTGATAGGCCAGAAGGGCGCAAATATCGAGCGCATCGGGCTTGACCTGCAGAAGTACGCTTCCAAGAAGATCAATATAAAGATCAAGGAAGTTAAGCGGGTAGAGACCAATTCGCAGATAGTAGCCCAAAGCGTATGCCGACAGCTTGAGGGTCGTGGTTCATTCCGTAGAACCATGAAGATGGCTGTTGGTACCGCCATGAAGGCCGGTGCACAGGGCTGTAAGGTTCGTATGTCAGGCCGATTGGGCGGAGCCGATATGAGTCGCACAGAGGAGTATAAGGAAGGCCGCGTACCTCTTCATACTCTGAGAGCCGATATTGACTACGGTTTTTACGAGGCAAATACCACCTATGGCAAGATCGGTGTCAAGGTGTGGATATGCAAGAGCGACAACGCGATGATGGGCGACAAGAAGGAAGACGCAGGTCTCATGCCAGGACGACCTCGACGTGATCATGGCGACAGGCCTGACCGTGGAGCACCGCGTGGACCACGTGGTCCAAACACCGGCTTTAATCGCGGCCCGCGTGAGGCGAGGAGCTAGAAGATGCTGCAACCTAAGAGAGTTAAGCACCGCAAGGTGCAGCGTGGGCGAACGAAGGGAAACGCTACCTCCGGTAACGAAGTATCGTTTGGCGAGTTCGGCCTCGTGTGCCAGGAGCCGATGTGGATAACCAATCGTCAGCTTGAAGCGGCACGTGTCGCCCTTAATAGGTCGATAAAGCGTGGCGGCAAACTGTGGATACGGATTTTCCCGGATAAGCCGTTTTGCAAGAAGCCGTTAGAAGTACGCATGGGAAAAGGTAAGGGTGGACCCGAGTACTGGGTCGCCGTAGTAAGGCCCGGAACCGTCATGTTCGAGCTTGCGGGTGTTCCCCGTGATACAGCCGCCGAGGCAATGCGTCTTGCCGGTAGCAAGCTGCCGATTAAGACGAAGTTCGTCGTCCGCGCCGACATGGAGATGGAGTAAGCGCATGAAGAACTCGTTCAAGGAGCTTAAGCTCGAGGAACTCGTGGCCAAGCGTGAGGAGCTCAGGAAGAAGTACTTCGACCTGCGTTTCCAGATGGTCATCGGCCATGTCGACAATCCGTTGCAGAAGCGCACGATGCGCAGGCAAATCGCCAGGCTTAATATGCTTATAGGCGATCGCCAGCGTGTGGCTGGCAACGGCGCCGTCAAGGCCTAATGGAGGGCGGGAGTATGGAATCTACTATCAGGAAAGAAAAGCAGGTCCTGCAGGGCATCGTAGTAAGCGACAAGATGGACAAGACCATAGTCGTCGAAATAATGATGAGAAAACTGCATCCGCTCTATAAGAAGTACTTAACAAGAAGCAAGAAGGTTAAGGCCCACGACGAAAAGAATGAAGCAAAGACGGGTGATACCGTCCGAGTCGTGGATAGCAGGCCCTTATCGCGCGATAAGCGCTGGCGCCTGGCCGAAATCGTCGAGCGCGCGAAGTAATAGTCGGAGAGGACCGGTATGGTACAGGTTGAATCCAAGCTTAACGTCGCGGATAATTCAGGAGCCAAGACGGTGCAATGCATCAAGGTTCTGGGTGGATCCAAGCGTCGTTACGCCTACGTCGGGGATATTATTGTAGTGGCTGTCAAGGCGGCTCTACCTAATTCCGCCATAAAGAAGGGAACCGTAGAGAAGGCCGTTGTCGTGCGTGTACACAAAGAGTACCGCAGACCCGATGGCACGTACATACGGTTCGACGACAACGCCTGCGTCATCATTGACGCGAACAAGAACCCGAAGGGTAAGCGTATCTTCGGTCCCGTTGCGAGAGAACTTCGCGACAAGGACTACATGAAGATAGTATCGCTTGCCCCCGAGGTCCTCTAAGGAGCGGGCGATGACTGACACAATAGTGAAGACAAAGTTAAAGAAGGACGATCTTGTGCGTGTCATCTCCGGTAGGGAGAAGGGCAAGCAGGGTAAGATAGTCAAGATTGATCGTGAAAAGGGTCGTGCAATCGTTCAAGGCGTCAACATGGTAAAGAAGACCATGAAGAAGAAGTCTCAGAACGAACGGGGTGGCATCATCGATGTAGAGGCGCCCGTGCGTCTGTGTAACATGATGATCATCTGCAAGAAGTGCGGACCTACACGAATCGGCTACAAGATCGACGGTGACGCCAAGAAGCGCGTCTGCCGCAAGTGCGGGGAGGCGCTCTGATGGCTTCAAAGCAGAAGGAAGTGAACCTTCCGAGGCTTAGGAAGATCTATGCCGAGAAGGTTGCGCCTGAACTCAAGAGTGAGTTCGGTTACGAATCGGTTATGCAGATCCCCAAGATCGTCAAGGTAGTCGTTTCTATGGGAGTCGGTGAGGCCAAGGAGAACAAGAAGATCCTTGACGCTGCCGTACAGGATGTCGGCATCATTACCGGCCAGAAGGCGGTAAAGACGAAGTCCAGGAAGTCGATAGCCGTATTCAAGATCCGTGAGGGTCAGGAAATTGGTTGTCGTGTGACGCTTCGCGGAAGCCAGATGTGGGAATTCCTCGACAGGCTCTTGAACGTGGCATTACCGCGCGTTAAGGACTTTAGAGGTGTAAATCCTAATGCCTTTGACGGGCACGGAAATTATTCCATGGGTCTGACGGAGCAGATAATCTTCCCGGAGATCGACTACGACAAAATTGAGAAGGTGATGGGCATGAACGTGGCCATCGTAACGAGCGCCCGAACCGACAAGGAAGCAAAGAGCCTTCTTGCCAAAATGGGCATGCCGTTCAGGAAATAGGAGAGGATTCTAATGGCCAGGAAAGCTATGATACTGAAGGCGCTTAAGAAGCCGAAGTACATGACCAGGCACGTGAACCGTTGTAAGATCTGCGGACGAGCCCGGGGGTATCTCCGGAAGTTTGACATGTGCCGTATTTGCTTCCGGAAGCTCGCGAGCGAGGGTCTAATTCCGGGCGTAACCAAATCGAGCTGGTAGGAGGACTGGAATGAGCGTTTCCGATCCCATCTCCGATATGCTGACTAAGGTCCGCAATGCGAGCATGGCTCGCCACGAGAAGGTAGATATCCCGACCTCGCGTCTAAAGCTCGAGATCGTAAAGATTCTCAAGACCGAGGGCTTCATCAAGAACTTCAAGAAGCTTGCACAGGAAGGCCAGAATTTTATTCGAATCTTCCTCAAGTACGACGAGGAGAATGAACCCATTCTTCACGGCATCGAGAAGGTTTCGAAACCTGGCCGAAGAGTTTACACCGGTTATAAGGGCCTGCCGAGAGTTCATAACGGCTATGGCACACTTATTGTCTCGACCTCAGAGGGCGTGACCACCGGCAAGAAGGCCACCGAGAAAAAGGTCGGCGGCGAACTCATCTGCACCGTTTGGTAATAGAGGGGAACCGCCATGTCGAGGATAGGCTATAAGCCGATAATGGTACCTAAGGGCGTGAAGATCGCCGTACAGGGAAGCAAGGTAAATGTGGAAGGCCCGAAGGGCAAGCTCTCAGAAGAGCTGGCCACGTCACTCGTCACCGTCGCCGTTAAGGGCGAAGAGGTCATTGTTGACCGTGCCAATGACGAGAAACAGACGAAGGCCTTCCATGGCCTGTACCGCAATCTGATCAATAATATGGTAATCGGCGTCACAGAGGGTTACAAGAAGACCCTCATAATAAACGGCGTCGGCTTCAAGGCTGAGGTTCAGGGCAAGCTCCTTATTCTCAGTCTCGGATATTCTAGCGATGTGTATGTCGGCATTACCGAAGGTATTGCCATAGCCATTGAAGGCAACAATCAGAAGATCGTTGTCTCTGGTATAGACAAACAGCTCGTAGGACAGTTTGCCAGCGAGATTCGCAGGCTACGTAAACCTGAGCCATATAAGGGCAAGGGCGTTCGTTACGAGACTGAGACCATCCGCAAGAAGGTCGGCAAGACCGGCGTGAAGTAAGGGACGGCCATGAGCACGAAAGAACTTTCTGAGAAGATCAGACGACGTGATGCCCGTAGGACACACGTTCGCAAGACGATAAGCGGAACCGCCGAGCGCCCGAGGCTGACGGTTTTCAAATCCAACAAGTATCTCTACGTTCAGGCCATAGACGACAAAGCGGGCGTAACGCTCGCCGCCGCCAGCACCCTGGAAGAGGCACTCAAGGGTGGCAGACCGACCGTTGAAAACGGTGGAAAGCTGGGCGAGCTCATAGGAGCCCGGCTTGCTGAGAAGAAGATAGGCGTCGTTATCTTTGATAGAAACGGCTACCATTATCACGGCGTCGTCAAGGCCATCGCCGACGGTACCCGCAAGGCCGGGATCAAATTCTAGGGGGAACGCGTGGTTAGGAGAGACAGGGACGACAGGTCCCGCGATATCTACGTCGAGAAGCTCGTCAAGCTGAACCGCACGGCAAAGGTCGTAAAAGGCGGTCGCCGTTTTTCGTTCTCGGCCCTGACCGTCGTGGGTGACCGTAGCGGAAATGTTGGGTATGGTTTCGGCAAGGCGAATGACGTCACCGAGGCGATACGAAAGAGCATCGACAAGGCCAAGAGGAGCATGGTTAAGCTGCCGGTAAAGAACGGCACCATACCTCATGACATAATTGGTGAATACAAGTCTTCCAGGGTTATTTTGAAGCCCGCCTGCCCAGGTTCCGGCATAATAGCCGGTGGTGCGGTTCGCTCCATCATGGAAGCCGGTGGTATCATCGACATCCAGGCTAAGAGCATTGGAAGTCGTACATCGGTAAACGTCATTCGTGCCACCTTCAACGGCCTCGAGAAAATTCTCGATGCTCGCGTCATAGCCCATAACAGGGGTAAGGCGCTTAAGGACATGTGGGGTTAATCATGGCTGAAATGATAGAGATTAAGCTCGTCAAGAGTCTCATCGGGCACAAGCCAGAGCAGCGTGCCACGGTGCGTTCGCTTGGGCTGCGCAAGATTAGCTCTTGCGTGATCCAGGAGGCCACGCCTTCAATATTGGGAATGGTACACGCGGTTAAACACCTCGTGGAAGTCAGGCCCTATACCCCGGGCCAGGAGCAGAAGAAATGAGTGATTTCAATCTACATCCGCCCGTAGGTGCTACGCACCGTAAGAAGATAGTCGGTCGCGGAACAGGTTCTGGACTGGGCACTACTTCCGGTAAAGGAAACAAGGGTCAGCAGGCCCGTTCCGGCGGTAAGACGTATCCGGGCTTTGAAGGCGGCCAGATGCCTCTGTATAGGCGACTGGCTCATAGGGGATTCAGTAACAAGAATTTCCGTATAGATTTCCAGATTGTTAACCTTGGCGAAATCGAGAATCGCTTTGAAGCGGGCGAGATAGTCGATGGTGTGTCTCTGGCTATCAAGGGCCTGGTCCGCAAGGCGGAGAAACCAGTAAAGATTCTCGGCAATGGTGCGCTGACTAAGGCGCTTTCCTTCGTCGTGGATAAGGTGTCCACCTCCGCCAAGGCTAAGATCGAAGCAGCCGGCGGTAAGGTTGAGACGCCCTGAACCGGGCTATGACGACAAGAAAGAAGGTAGCGATCTATGGCAGGTAACGCATTAACAGATGTGTTCCGGATAAAAGAACTGCGGGAACGCATTCTCTATACGATCACCTGGCTCGTCGTGTTCAGGATTGGGGCATATCTGCCCATTCCTGGCATCAATGCCGGCGCGCTCAAGGATTATTTTGCCCAGGCTAGTTCTCAGGGTGGTATCACGGATTACCTTGATTTCTTTGCAGGTGGTGCGTTTAAGAATTTCTCCGTCTTCATGCTTGGCGTCATGCCTTACATTTCGACGCAGATTATCATGCAGCTCCTACTGGTTGTCTTCCCTACACTGAAGAAGATGGCAGAGGAAGAGGGTGGCCGTAAGAAGATTGCCCTATACACCAGGCTCGGCGCCATTCTCGTGTCGATACTCCAGTCGTTCGCTCTCGTAGCGTACGCCAAGAATATCGCCAAGACTAACCCCGATGTGCTGATGATAAATCCTCAGGCGTATACGGCTCTTGCCATGGTTACGGTAACAACCGGTACCATGTTCCTTGTATGGATAGGCGAACAGATAACAAAGCGAGGCATCGGTAACGGTATCTCCCTTATCATATTCTCTGGCATCGTCGCACGCTTGCCCAATGCCCTCTACGAGTTGATAGTCAAGATGATGTCCGGAGAGATAAACCCGGTGGTGGCTATCTTCGTCTTGTTACTCTTTGTTTCTGTCGTGGTGCTCGTCATCTTCGAGCAGCAGGGGCAAAGGAAAATTCCTGTAAACTACGCCAAGCGTGTCGTTGGTAGGAAGATGTACGGGGCTCAGAACACGTACATTCCATTCAAGATCAATCCTTCGGGAGTCATCCCGGTCATTTTCGCTTCCAGTCTTCTGACCTTTCCTTTACAGATAGCGCAGAGCCTGGGTGGCGGGGCCAAGTGGTTACGTGATTTTGCATACTTCCTAAGGCCGGAAGGCTGGTGGTATAATATTTTCTATGTCTTGTTTATCGTCTTCTTCGCCTACTTCTACACGCAGGTGTCGTTGAATCCGCAGGAGATAAGCAAGAATATCCGTGAAAATGGTGGATCCATCCCGGGCATACGCTCGGAAAAGATGGAAGAGTATCTGTCCAAGATCCTTAACAGGATCGTGTTGCCAGGCGCCCTGTATCTAGCGATGATCGCCTTGATACCTACTATCGTTCAAAGGATTTTCAATTTTCCTAGTCAGCTCGCCTACTTATTGGGTGGCACTTCGTTACTAATTTTGGTTGGAGTCGACTTGGACACTATGTCTCAGGTAGAGGCTCAGCTGAAGATGCATCACCACGACGGGCTCACCAAACGTGGTCATATTAAGTCGCGGAACCTGTAACATGGTAGACGAGCGCGGCCTAGGCGTGGTACAAAACTTTTTCTGTACCTTACGGAGGAATCGACGATGAAGGTTAGAACCAGCGTTAAACGCATATGCGATAAATGCAAGGTCATCAAGCGTAATGGAATAGTCCGCATTATCTGCGAGAGCAATCCTAAGCACAAGCAGAAGCAGGGATGAGGAGGTAGGCCCCTATGGCACGTATAGCGGGAGTAGACCTCCCCAACAAGCATGTAGATATAGCATTGACGTATATCTTTGGAATCGGCAGGACGAGTGCTAGCAAGATTTGCGAGACCGTCAAGATTGATCCAAACCGGAATATCAATGATCTTTCAAACGAAGAGATCAATGAACTCAGGAAGGTCATAGAAACCGATTATAAAGTTGAAGGTCGTCTTCGCTCGGAGACCTCTCTCAACATAAAAAGGCTCATGGATATCGGCTGTTATCGGGGCCTCAGGCACCGACGAGGCATGCCCGTACGAGGTCAGCGCACGCGAACAAACGCGCGCACGCGCAAGGGTAAGAAGAAGACCGTGGCCAACAAGAAAAAGGCCTAAGGGAGGGTACGGTTCGTGGCTCAGACCAAGAAACGCAAAGAGAAGAAGAGTGTATATGAAGGCAACGTCTATATTCAGGCAACCTTCAACAATACCATCATTACCGTAACAGATCTTAACGGTAATGCTATATCGTGGGGATCCTCTGGTGGCCTCGGCTTCCGTGGCGCGAAGAAATCCACCCCCTTCGCCGCCCAGTCGGTCACAGAGCAGGCAGTATCGAAGGCGCTCAATGTAGGTCTTCGCGAGGTGCACGTGTACGTAAAGGGCCCAGGCGTTGGTCGTGAATCGGCTATTCGTCAGTTGGGTGCTCTGGGGCTCAAGATAAAGAGCATCAGTGACGTTACGCCCATTCCGCACAACGGCTGCCGCCCCCCCAAAGCGCGCAGGATGTAAGGTAGGGGGAGAAAAAGAATGGCACGTTACATTGGCCCTCGTTGCAGGCTTTGCCGCACCGAGAACAAAAGACTTTTCCTCAAGGGCGACAAGTGCAAGAGTGATAAATGCCCAGTCAACCGCAAGAGGATGCCGCCTGGAAAGGATCCTAAGACCAGGCAGAAGAAACAATCAGAATACGCCGTACAGCTCCGTGAGAAACAGAAGCTCAAGAGATCCTACGGCCTACTCGAGAAGCAGTTTAAACTGACATTCGAGAAGGCGCTCAGGATGCCAGGTAAGACCGGCGAGAATCTCTTTGCCCTGCTCGAACGAAGGCTAGATAGCGTCGTATACAGGCTTCGCTTTGCTACGAGCCGCTCTCAGGCTCGCCAGGTAGTGTTGCATGGTCATGTGCTTGTCAATGGCAAGCGTGTGAACGTTCCGTCCTACCAGGTAAAGCCAGGCGATTCTATCAACATCCATCAGTCGTACAAGACAAACAAAGTTCTTCTCGCCTCCATTACGGAACACGAGAAGAGCGGCGTCATGCCTTGGCTCTCGTTGGACGTGGACAAGCTGGAAGGCAAGTTCAACGTCATACCGCAGCGCCAGGATATTGTCGACATGGCCGATATACGCGAACAGCTCGTGGTAGAGCTCTATTCGAAGTAAGGAGTGGACATGGCGCGTAAGAACCTGCTCAAGGGATTTAAAAGGCCGAAAGGCATTACGTATGAGCAGAGCGAAAGCTCTACCGATTACGGTAAATTCATAGCATATCCCTTCGAGCCCGGGTACGGTACCACTATCGGCAACACCCTGCGCCGTATACTCCTCTCGTCGATTCAGGGCTATGCCATAAGCGCCGTACGCATTACAAGAAATGACGCCGATGGTGCCCAGCACGTGGTTTCGTCAGAATTCGAGACGATACCGGGTGTGTCAGAGGACACCATAGAGCTCCTCAACAACCTCAAACAGTTGAGGCTACAGCTGCCCGACGATGAGGAACAAGCAACATTCATGTATGAATTCGTTGGCCCTGGTACTATAGAGGGAACGGATCTCATGAAGGATAAGACCCTCAAGATCTTCAATCCACATACTCATATAATGAGTCTGATGGAAGGGGTTAGGCTTGACTTTGAGATTCAGATTGACCTGGGTCGTGGCTACGTGCCAAGCGAGGTCAATGAGAAGTACATAGAGGTTGTCGGTACCATACCTATGGATGCGATCTTTTCTCCCGTGAGCAAGGCTCGATACTCTGTAGAGCCTACGCGAGTCGGGCATCGTTCTGACTACGACAAGCTCATTCTTGAGATATGGACCGATGGCACCCTCAAGCCAGAAGATGCGCTAGCAGAAGCCGCCAAGATTGCCAAGGATCATTTCTCAATCTTCGTCAATTTTGACGAAGGGGAAACGGGACTGGACGAAGAAAGCGACGAACTAGACGAGAGAATTAAGGCCATACTGGCTACTCCCGTTGAAGAACTAGAGCTGTCCGTTCGTTCTTCAAACTGTCTTAAGAACGCCAATATAAAGACTATAGGTGACTTAACGCGGAAGACAGAGGACGATATCGCCAAGACGAGGAACTTCGGTAAGAAGTCCTTGCAGGAGATCAAGGACCGCCTCAAAGAATGGAACCTGGGCCTTGGTATGACAGATTACGCCGAGCTTAGAGACCACTTGAAGCTAGAGAAGCAGAAGGAAGAGATCCATGAACCATAAGAAGGGCTTTAACAAGCTAAACCGGAACGCCTCACATCGAAAGGCGCTTCTCCGGAACATGGCTACCGTCCTCTTCAAGCACGAGCGAATCGTTACGACTAAGGCGAAAGCCATTGAAGTCCGCAGGGTCGCCGAGAAGATGATTACCAGAGCCAAGATTGACAATGTCCATAACAGGCGTGTTGTAGGCGAGAAGATCGCAGACCAGGAAATTCTGGCCAAGCTTTTTACAGACATCGGCCCAAGGATGAAGGATCGCAATGGCGGTTATACTCGTATCCTTAAGATTGGCTTTAGGGATGGAGACGTAGCGAGCATGGTCGTGCTTGAATTAGTCGACCATAAATTAGAAACCGATAGCAAGTCTGACAAGAAGAAGTCCGCGGACAAGCCTAAGAAGGCAGCGCCCAAGAAGGCCGAGCCCAAGACCGCTTCCAAGGCAAAGAAGCCAGACTTTAAGGCAAGCTCCAAGACAAAGGCACCGAGAGCAACCAAGAAGGCTGCTGAGCCTGCAGAAGTCAAGACGGCCGAGTAAGGGGAGGAATCAATATGTCCAAGGCCCACCGTGGTAAGGGAATAGCCGATCAGAAAACTGGCCGTCGTGGTGATTGCCCCGTGTGCAAGCGTGGGGGAGTCAAGCTGCTTTACGAGCAGGAAATTGACGGTCAGAAGACGAAGATCTGCAAGATGTGCAAGGCTACCATAGCAAACAAGAAATAAGTTACTAGAATACGACGTAAAACAAGGGATATTTTGACCCTGTTAATGAAGGCCGCTATCATAGCGGCCTTCCGTCGTCTCAGGCATGGAGATAGGTTTGAGTACTCAGCGAGCAGAAAAAAAAGGTATTGAGACTGCCGGCATGCTCTATGGCATAGGTGCTTACGGCCTGTGGGGTCTCTTCCCACTCTACTGGAAGCGCCTTTCAATGGTACCAGCACTACAGATACTCATGCACCGTGTAGCCTGGGCCTTCATTTTTACCATTATACTCTCAGTAGTCTTGGGTAAACGCAAGGCTATGGCGAGACTTTTAAAGGAACCAAGGCGGCTCCTGGCAACGATAGCCGCAGGATTCTTAATATCGGCCAACTGGGGCATTTATATTTGGGCTGTAAATAGTGGAAGAATTATTGAGACGAGTATTGGATACTACCTTAACCCTATTGCCTCTGTCGCTCTTGGATCATTGCTTCTCAAGGAACGTCTCGATAAGGGCATAATCGCATCATCTGTCATAGCAATGATAGGCATAGCGGTCCTGACAATATCGTATGGAAAGTTACCATGGATATCGTTAACACTGGCCGCCACCTTCTCTCTCTATGGCCTTATAAAGAAGATGGTAGGCCTGGACGCACTGGCAGGGCTGGCTATGGAAACGGCTCCTGTCTTTCCTATAGCCATAGCCTACATAGTTGTAGAGCATCTTGCTGGAAGAGGCTCATTTGGCACTGTGGGTACCGTCGAGACTAGTATGTTGGCCTTGGCCGGAGCGGTAACCGCCATCCCGCTCTTTCTTTATGCAGAAGGACTCAAACGTATACCCCTTTCCAGGATGGGATTTCTTCAGTACATATCCCCGACCGCACAGCTTACCCTTGGTGTTCTGGTGTTTGGAGAGAGCCTGGCAGGCGTCAAGGCCGTAGCGTTTGCCTTTATTGTTATCGCCTTAATTGTCTTTGCCGTGACAAGGATTAAACCTAGAACCCATATAAAACCGAGCGAGCCAGGCCTATAAGGCGAGCGACTGCCTACTCTCGTATACTTACAGTCTTGCCTCGTTTTATGACGGTATCTACGAGGTTCATACCAACGTGGTAGGCTAGGTGTTTGTATGAAGGTGCATCTAGAATAAGGATATCTGCCAGCTTTCCTTTTTCTATAGTGCCGCGATCGCTTGATAATCCTAAAGCTGCCGCTCCATTGAGCGTCATTGCTGTTAAGACCTCTTCCATAGACATGTTCATGTACAAGACCCCAAGCGCCATGGCCAAGGGTATGGCGTGGCTGTAGCATGATCCAGGATTGAAGTCGCTTGCTATGGCTACGGCAAGGCCATGGTCTATCATCATGCGGGCGTTAGCGTAGGCTTCCTTAAGGGTAAAAGCGGTTATTGGTAGGCACGTGGCAACGACGCCAGCGCGTGCCATGGAGTCCAGGTCGGCGGGGGATGCCTTGAGGAGGTGGTCTGCGCTGACTGCTCCTACTTCGGCCGCAAGTCCTGCTCCGCCTAAGGCAACGATTTCATCTGCATGAAGCTTGAGCTTGAAACCTGCAGCCTTAGCGGCCTTTAGAAAGCGTCTTGAATCGTCCAGCTCGAATACACCCTTCTCGCAGAATATATCACAGAAGCTTGCAAGATTATTCTTAGCTACGACCGGCAATACATCGTGCAGGATGAAATCTATGTACGCCGATGGATCATTCTTGAACTCTGCTGGTACTGAATGAGGCCCCATGTATGTAGGTACTATATCTACAGGCAGGCGTTTGTCGAGAATGTGCATAGTCTCAAGTTGCCTGAGCTCTGTATCCAGGTCCAGACCATAACCCGATTTGCCTTCTACTGTCGTGACGCCTAGTTCAAGCATTCTCTCAAGCCGTGGCGTAGCCGATGACAGTAGCTGTTCAAGGCTGGCCACTCGTGTGGCCTTTACTGTATTGGCTATGCCACCCCCGCGGGCATGTATGTCCATGTAGGAGGCCCCTGCGGCGCGCCAGAAAAACTCATCGTCACGATAGCCGTGGAATACGAAGTGAGTATGAGAGTCTACAAATCCCGGTATGACGGCCTTGCCTCCAGCATCGATTATTTCAGGGGCAGGCCCATCGATTCTGGGAAGTTTGTTAGAAGGTCCTGCCCAGACAATATGTTCTATATCAACGGCAATCGTAGCCTTAGGTACTACAAGCAGTCTACCCATATCGGCTCCAGCTTGCGCCTTGTTTCCAAGCGCTGTCGAAAGCTCGCCTATATTTTTTATGAGTAGCGTTGCCTTCATTTTCTGCTCCTTCTATCGCGATCTGAATAAGGGATCTAGCCCTATTGTACCTATCAATGATTGTACATACGAAGGCGATCTAACCTTCTTAAGATCGCTTTTAACTGATTCCAGGTCGCGCTTTGCCTTGGCGAGTTCTCTTTCATCACGGCCGAAAGGAGAGCTTAAGAAAATTTCTAGGTAGGCTGCACCCGTTTCAAGGCGAGATAGTTCCGATGTGGCATAGGCAGAGAGTCTATTCTTATACCAATCTGATGATAGCACATACTCTCTATCAAAGAGCCTCCTGAGTTCAGGATTATCGAGTGTTTTGCCGTTCCAGGATCCTTCTGCCATGATGTGCAGTATGGCCGCAAGTGGAGGAATGGCAGCCTCTATGGAGCCATCTTCTATGTACTCCTTGGCCACTTTTTCCTGGGCTTCCGCAATGTTGAGAACGCCGTCTGCGAAGTAGTCTATGTTCTGCAGTTCAGGTCTGAGCATGTCCTCTGGGAACACGGCAGAGGGAGTGTCGAATATGCGACCCAGGAAGTGGGACGCGAAAAGCGGTGTTATCCGCCAACCAAGACGGCTTGCCGGTATGTCTTTTCCATCGTGTTTGAAATCCTTGACGCGTTCTAGATAGCCATGGTCGATAAGGAAAGCCGGGTCGCGTTCCTCTGGTGAGAGACGCGCCCATAGCTCTGGTACCAGTAATGATACGTCGTGATCTATCTTGTAGATATGACCTATGTGGCCTGCCGCCGTAGAGAAACCACCGTATCCGCCCAGTATGAATCCTAGCAGCGCATTGTTGAGGTCTGTCGTGGGGCTGAGTGAATTAAACGGCCCTTTTGTCAAGGCACCTTCTGAACCCGCTCCGGTGGTTGAGGGGCTCTTGCCCGTCAAGGAACATATAAAATCCATAAACAGTTCTGGCAGTTCCTGGTAGTGGATGGGGCCGTATACGGCCAGAGCTCTGATGCCTGCGGCTGGATCTGATGGATTGTTGCGGCGACCAGGGAGTATGGCTCCAACCGGGTGATGCACCGGGTCGTCGGCCTTGACCATACGGAATAACCTTGAACCAACATCACTTAAGTACTTGTTTATAGGATTGGTATAGTTGGTGTCCAGTTGTAGGTAGCGCGGGTTCTTGGATGGTTTGCCGTCTACTATGCGTGGCTTTGAAGAGACTACAAAGTACTGGAATGAGTCATCCTTCTCGGCTTCTACTATCATCTCCCGCATTGGCTCTGTGTATTCAGACAGCTCGATGGTGTGTTCCATCATATCATTGGCCTTTGAGCGTGTAAGGGGCTCGAAGTTTGATATGAAGTTGTCCATGCGAGCCATGTCCATCTCTGCCTGTTTGTCGTAACCACGCTGTATTGCATCATCGGGGCGCTGGAAGAAGCGGGCCTCGCAGTTCTTTGAGAATTTTACCGAACTGCCTCTAACGGTGTCAGGAAGCCCAGTCAAGGAGGCTATTGGAGCGATGACAGAGGCGCTGATGTCGTCTTCCCACTGGATCTTCTCGGCTGGCATGTAATCCTGCCTGAGTTTATGGATTGACCGTGCCCCATCAGATGTTCTACCAATGCGCAGGTATGATGCTAGAACAGGCCGGCCTTCATACTTTATGACGTTTCCTGCCGCCCCGTTGACGACGTCGGTGCTGAAGTGGCTGGCCCAATCGTCGCCCCATTCTGGACGATAGAAACGTTTGACCAAGAAGACGAGGGCCTTGACCCGTTCGGGTATGGATGCCAACCATTCGTTATACGTGGCAGTGTGTAGGGGAGAAGGAGACAAAAGCTTTATGACGCTGCCAAGCGATCGCTTGTCAGACAGTATAGAGCGGCTGGTGCTACCATGATTCTCATGGGTATCCTTGAAACGACTGCCATAAGGATAATTGAAGATTGCCTTGACAGCTTCCATATCCGCTGCAAAGTCACCGGTGACGATGGGGCCGTCGCTCATGGCATCTGTTATTGATTTTGATATCTCTGACTTGCCACCACCAGAAACGGTGCATGGTTTATGGCATAGAAGGCCATCGGCCTGCGTGCCGACGAGTCGCCATGACTTTGTCTGAGGATGCTGATGCATGCGCACCCTATAACCGGTGGGATGTATGTATGTTTCATGCGGTAGGAGGCGTAGTGTGCGCTCCTGCCCGTTGATTTTCCAACTAGCCTGCTGGGTATCAAGCGATAGCACGGTATCCTCTGGCAAGTAGACTATGCTTGGGAACATACGATCTACGGCATAGCCATCGGGGTGTATCTCTATGCGGTTGCCTAGAAGCCGTACGACGTCATCGAAGGTTTGCCCCTTGGACGCAAGGTTTGTATCTGCTACGAAGCGTATACCAAGGTTGAAGCTTGGTAGAACGAGGGCACCACCGGCATGCTCTTCCTCGCTTAGTCCCAGGAGATTAGACGAGTAAGAAATTTGGGTCTTTATCTCTTTCTTTGAATACCCAAAGTAATTATCGGCGATGATGGTGACAATGACGCCACGTTCGTCGCGTGCGCAAATCTTGAATGGCTTGCCTTCATTATACTTTTCTGATGGGTCTTTCCAGGCCATGCCGTCACGCTTCTGGCGATCGGTCGCGTCGTTCCACGCCGGTAGACCCATGTCTTTCTTGAGTACACCAACGAGGTGGGTGGCCAGTATGATGCAGCCAGTATGACCGGTCCAATGAAGCGGATCGAGGGCAGAGTCGTTTACAGAAACGTATGGATCTCCAGAATTACCGAAGATGCTTTCTACGAAGTCAAGGTTGGCCGCGAGTGAGGCAGGAGCGAAGAACCGTATCTCCATAGACATTTCTTCAAAGAGTCCTGGCACTCCTGGCCTGACCGTTGGGCGCATGAGCAGCGATAGAAATGTCCTGGCTGCTTGTGATTCTCCGGCCGTGAAGGGCATGACCAGCAGGTCGTCTGGAGGCGTAAAGGCAGCCTTTAATAGTCTTGCAAAGCTGAGCTTAGGAACTTCTTTCTTGTCCAGGGGTACCGGGAGGCCCCCCTCTGCTATGTGGAATACGCCCTGGGTCGTTCGCCTGTCATTGGCCGGATTATGAAGCACGCCGTTGCGTATGCGGTAGGACGACATGGTGGGAGAGCGGTATTCATGGGCGTCAGGCGGCAAGGAGAGTTCTCTGGCCATGCCGTATCTGTCAAGAACAAGGGTTCTGGATGGCATGCGAGGCTTGTCTTCTGCAGGAATATCCTGCAGGTACGAATCGATGAATGTCTGGATTCTCTGATCGGCAGGTGGGAGGTAATCGGCCATCAATCTGTCACGCTCGCGGAAATTTGCGAGCATGTCATTGGCCAATTCAAGGAAGGCGGTGCCTTCCTTTGAATAGACAGGCATACCGAGGGAAGCAAGTTTTAAGTTTATATAGGCGATGAGTCTACCGCGTTCTACTGGAGAACGACGGTCGAGATTTACGCCGAAATCGCGTTTTACGGGCATGAAAGCCTCCGTTCGTCTGTTTGGAATGGCCTAAGGGTCATTTCTTATGGTAATGGAACTATGCCATTTATTCCATAGCTTAACGGAAAGCGATCCCTCTAGATGACGATGAGTGTACTCGTACAAGTATACAATGGTGTATTATAAATAAGTATGACCAAAAGCGAACTGCAGGCATTAGTAGATATAATCCTTAACAAGGCTAGCCAGATGGAATTTGAGGTTATAGCCAAGGCTTGCGAGCGTAGACGGCAGGATATTGGCCGTTTCTCGAGCCTGGGGGGCTTTAACCCCAACGCCATGGCCGCTCAGATGGCCTCATCGGTACAGGAAGGCGTCGCATCAAGCATGGAAGGCCTCCGGAGCACGGTGCGTGAGTATGTTGCGCGCATCGTCAGGCAGAAAGAACCAGGCGCCAGCGATGAGGAGATAGAGGCATTGCTCGACCAGGTACTGCCAGACAGGACGGAAGCCAAACCGGACGATGACTCTGATACCATGACGAGTGGCTTGCCTCCCGAGGCTCTTGCCATCATGGTGCGAGATTTTTGTGACTTTTCCTTAGGAATGATGCCGCCATCAAAGCAGCAGGAATTATGGGAGCAGATACAGAATTGGCAGGATGCATACTGGAAGACCTTTGGTCCTGAGCTCAGGGCTTTCATAAAGGCCAGACTTGAAGGCAGGCTTCCTGAGGATGAATTCTGGTCTGCTGTCTTCAGTATTCTAGGTATATAGGCAGCACTATAGTATCAGCCTCACCTCCCTCTAGCGCCTCGCTTCGCTTGGGCTGGCGTGGTATACTGTCGATGCAACGAATCTAAAGCCGGCTACATGGTGCCGGCGCGCAAATGAAAGGTATTCTTAATGGAGACTGTTGTTCTTGATGGGCGCGAGGCTACTATAAAGGATGTTGTGCTGGTGGCACGCTACGGGGCTCAAGCAGAGCTGGCTATGGAGGCTGTGCCAAGGATAGAGGCATCGCGTGATGTGGTAGAGCGTTGCGTCAATGAGTCATTGATTCGATACGGCATAACGACTGGCTTTGGAAAATTCTGCGACGTCGTCATAAACCAGGAAAGCAACGAGACCCTCCAGCGCAACCTCATTATGAGTCATGCCGTGGGAATAGGAAACCCGCTGCCTACAGAGGTGGTGAGGGCGATGATGTTGCTGCGGGCCAATGCCTTGGCCGTAGGCGACTCAGGCGCCAGATTGTCTACCGTCATGGCGCTTTTAGACATGCTCAATGCCGGTATAGTCCCTGTAGTTCCTGAGAAGGGCTCGCTTGGAGCCTCTGGAGATCTGGCTCCGCTGGCCCACATGGCCCTGGCCTTATGCGGCATGGGTGAATGCTTCTATAAAGGCGTTCGTAGACAAGCCTCCCATGCTCTGGCAGACGCCGGGCTTGAACCTGTTGTCCTGGCAGCCAAAGAGGGCTTAGCTCTTATAAATGGCACCCAGTGTATGAGCGCCGTGGCCAGCCTCGCGTCATTTGATGCATGGAATCTAGCCCGCTCGGCCGACGTCATAGCCGCGCTTACTATGCAGGCTCTTAGAGGCATAACGGATGCCTACGACCCGAGGGTGCACGAGGCTCGTGGTCAATACGGCCAGATAGAGTGTGCCGCAAACCTGCGAGCATTGCTAACAGGCTCTACCTGCACGACGCGGCAAGGCCAGGAGCGGGTACAGGACCCATACACACTCCGGTGCATCCCCCAGATTCACGGAGCCTCACGGGATGCCATAGGCTATGTCTTCGATATAGTATCAAGGGAGATAAATGCCGCAACAGACAATCCTCTCATTTTTATAAACCCTGACGATCCATCGGGAGGCGATATAATCTCTGGCGGCAATTTCCACGGCCAACCCGTGGCTCTAGCCATGGACTTCCTGGGTATTGCGGTGGCTGAATTAGCCAATGTATCCGAGCGCCGCATAGAGCGACTTGTCAACCCCTCTCTTTCCAATGGCCTTCCCGCATTCCTTGTCAAGGATGGAGGACTCAACTCAGGCTTCATGATAATCCAGTACAGCGCAGCATCCTTGGTATCGGAAAACAAGGTGTTGGCCCATCCGGCCAGTGTCGATTCAATCCCGTCTAGCGCCAATCAGGAAGACCACGTTTCTATGGGCACCATAGCCGCACGCAAGGCCCGTGAAATTCTTGGTAATTCACGCTCTGTGCTGGCTCTGGAATTGTTGACAGCCTGCCAGGCCGTAGACATGCGCGGAGGACCTGGAAGTTTGTCTCCAGCCACCGCCGCCGCGTATCGTGTCTTGCGCTCAGCTGTGCCCATGGTGGAGAAGGATAGGATAATGCAGGATGATATCCAGGCAGCTATAGCATTAGTAGCAGACGGTGCTATTTTGCGTGCGGCAGAGGATGCGATGGATTTGGGAGAAGTGTAACGAAGAGGATACGAAAAGATTTGGGAAGAGGATAAGAGGATAAGAGAGATGAAAGAGTTAAAAAGAAGAGAGAAGAGAGAAGAGAATTAGGAATTTGGGCCACAGAGGCACGGAGAAGATGAAGTAAGAGGATACGATAAGATTTGGGAAGAGGATAAGAGGATAAGAGAGATGAAAGAGTTAAAAAGAAGAGAGAAGAGAGAAGAGAGAAGAGAGAAGAGAGAAGAGAGAAGAGAGGGGGGCATGTCAAGCCTTGGGCCTGTAACGAATTTTGTGTAAACGGCTATACTATTCTAAGGAGAGAATATGGCCATTTCCAAAGACGTTCTGGATGAATTGATGAAGAATTATAAAGAGCCTGAAGGGTCATCATAGTTCCTATCAGTTTATGTCGACATGGAGGGTTCCTCGAAGAGCCAGGTGGTGAGGTAGCGCTCTCCTGAGTCTGGGAGAATTACGACTATTACCTTGCTGGCGCTCTCCGGCCGTCTAGCAACCTCGAGGGCAGCCCATGCTGCGGCTCCCGATGAAATTCCGACGAGCAGTCCTTCTTCCCTGGCTAGGCGGCGGGCGGTTACTCCGGCGTCGTTTTGCCTAGCTAGAATCACTTCGTCTATCAAGACGGCGCTGTACACTCCGGGTACGAAGCCGGCGCCTATGCCCTGCATCTTATGCGGACCCGGGTTGCCGCCTGATAGCACCGGCGAATCATTCGGTTCAACGGCTATAGCCTTAAACGATGGCTTGCGCGGCTTAATAGCCTTGGCGATACCTGTTATGGTACCACCGGTGCCGACCCCGGCTACGATGATGTCCACCTTGCCATCGGTGTCATTCCATATTTCCTCCGCCGTTGTCCTGGCGTGAATCTCTGGATTCGCAGGGTTGTCGAACTGCATAGGCATGAATGCTCCTGGAATGGAAGCAACGATTTCTTTAGCCTTGTCTATAGCGCCTCTCATGCCCTTAAGGCCTTCGGTTAGCACGAGCTCGGCGCCATAGGCGATGAGTAGTTTTCGGCGCTCGACGCTCATTGTCTCTGGCATGGACAGGATGATTCGGTAGCCCTTGGAGGCGGCAACCGCTGCCAGCGCTACGCCGGTGTTGCCCGATGTCGGCTCGACGATGACGGAGCCTTTCTTGAGCACCCCCGACTTCTCCGCATCCTCTATCATCGCGAGGCCTATCCTGTCCTTGATACTCGAGAACGGATTGAACGACTCAACCTTGGCGAGCACGATGGCTCCCGGGGCCGCGCCATCTGCGTTGACTCGAATGAGCGGAGTGTTTCCTATCAGGTCGGTTATCTTTCGGGCGTACTTCATCGCGTTCTCCTTCCCTGTCCATAGTCAGCTTTAACAGCCATCACTCATTCGCTTCTCACCCTCGCCACAGGCTATGATGAAATCACCCTGGGGCACGTATACTCTTGAGTAAGGCGGAAGCGATGAGGTGAGCCACACATTGCCGCCTATGACACAACCTTTTGCTATGATCGTGTCGCCTCCCAGTATCGTGGCGCCTGAGTATATAGTCACGTCGTCCTCGATGGTGGGGTGACGCATCATGTTACCTTTGCTCTTCTTGACGCTTAAGGCGCCGAGGGTGACTCCCTGGTATAGTTTCACTCTTGCTCCTATAACGCTTGTCTCACCTATGACCACACCGGTGCCGTGGTCGAGGAAGAAGCGCTCGCCTATAGTCGCTCCCGGATGAATATCGATGCCCGTCTTACCATGCACATATTCGCTCATCATGCGGGGAATAAGGGGTACCTTAAGCTCCCATAGTTTGTGAGCGAAGCGGTACACCGTAATGGCCTCGAGCCCGGGATAGGAAAGTATTACTTCCTCTATTGATTTTGCCGCGGGATCACCGTCAAAGCTGGCCTGCACGTCGGTCATAAGCACGCGCCGTATGGCCGGCAACGATTCAAAAAATTCCTGCACAAGCTCGCTCGCTTCTATGTGGCAAGCAGCCGGGCAACCGGACTTACCATCTAATCGATAGCGGTATTCAAGGCTCTTGGCGCATTCTTCAATGAGGGCTCCCGCTGTGCGGTGGGCCAGCTCGCCTATCACATAGGGCATTGTGCTATCATTGATGCCATCTTCCTGCCTGTAGCCGGGAAAGGCTAAAGTCTCAAGATCGGCCACGATGGCGTGGACGGCTTCCTTGGAAGGCAGGTTCTTGCCCGCTCGGTGGTTTATGCCGCCGTCAAGGTCATAGGATGCTATGAGCGCTTCTATGGCACCGTCGAATCGTTTCATTTGAATAAATTACCTAATTTTATACTCAAATGGAATGGCTTGAGTCTAAAGAAACACCTTGTTTCCAACGGCGAAGTAGAAAAGCCCTCTTCATCGCGACGGGGTCGGGGTATGCGCCAGTCTGCCATCCCGTCTCTTTGAAATGATATGGCAATACCGATGTTTATTTGGGAAACGATATCTGCATTGACTCCGTTGTCGCGATTTCTTATTATTATCTAATGGACATTCAAAGCCTTTCAATGGACATGTCGATGCAGCGGGTTCAGGATCAGGCCGCCACGAAGGTGCTGGGTCTGGCCATGAGCGTGCCAAGGAACAATCGGCGTCCCTGGCCAAACTGATGGACGGTGCAACCTTTGAGACGATTAGCGATCCAGCCCTCGGTTCGAACATAAACCTCCTGGCCTAATCGGCACTATGAGAAGCCCCAGAAACTGGGCATCTTCGCGGGGTCAATTCTGATAAGCATGACTACATATTCTCACCCTGGAATTAACCCTGTTTTATGGTCTGCAGGACTCCTCTATACCTGGCAAGAAACTCCGTTGGCACGATAACCGCACGAGTTGGTTTATACATGAATCGAACAGCAAGCTTTCCCTCAGGCCCACCATGGGCACGGCACATATACGAGACACTCGTGTTGGCGCTACCACTTTCGCCGAGAACCTGCGTCGGCGTCTCATCCATGCCTATCATTTGCGATGGGCTTTCTTTCATCACGCCTTCAGTAGTCCTTCGCCTTTCATGAGTCCTTCAATGACTTCTTTGTACATCTCCCGCATGAGCTCTTGGAGTCCTTCGGTATTGGTAATACCTTTCTCTGTCAAAAGCTCTTTAAGTTTGCCTTTCTCGAAAACCATGTGCTTCCCTCTCAATCCCATACTGAGGTTTACACAAAAGATTGTACGCTACCCTTTCTTTTCATTTACCTCTCTTATCCTCAAATTCTCTTCCTTATCTTTTCCCTCCTCACCTTCTCAATTTTTCATCCCTCTCTGTGCCTCTGTGGCAAATTCTTAGTCCTCTCTTTCCTAATCTCTTATCCTCTTTTACTCTTCGTTATCTTAGTCAATCTCTTATCTCCTTAGTTCTCTTTCCCTCTCATTCTTCTCTGTGTCTCTGTGCCTCTGTGGTTCAAATTCCTCATTCTTCGTCTTCTTTTTCCTTTCTCTTCTACTCTTATCCTCTTTGTTATCTTCCCTCCATGTGGCCTTATTTCCATATTTATGGTATGCCTATAACCGTATTAGTATCATTTCTTTGGAGGGGCGTATGGCGACGAGCGATAAATCGGGTGGATTGCGTTTGGATTTTAACGAGCTACCGCCCGAGCCCGTGTTCGAGACGGGTATCAGGAGGGCTCCCAGGCGCGAGGCTCCCTTGAATAGGGCGCAGGAGGCCCTCGCCGTCAAGAACGCCTTGCGCTATGTGCCGGAACGCTGGCACGCACGACTGGCACCCGAATTCGTAGATGAACTCAGAACCCACGGAAGGATCTATGGCTATCGTTTCAGGCCAGCCGGCCGTCTACAAGGCAAGCCAATAGACGAGTACAAGGGAGCCTGCATCGAGGGCAAGGCTTTCCAGGTCATGATAGACAATAATCTTGATTTTGATGTGGCTTTGTATCCGTACGAACTGGTAACATACGGTGAGACAGGCCAGGTGTGCCAGAACTGGATGCAGTACAGGCTCATAAAGAAGTACCTGGAGATACTCGATAATCAATCTACCCTGGTGCTGGAAAGTGGCCACCCGCTTGGCCTCTTCAAGAGTCATGAGCTTGCTCCACGGGTCGTCATCACAAACGGTCTGATGATAGGCATGTTCGACAACCAGAAGGATTTTAATAATGCAGCCGCTCTCGGTGTGGCCAATTATGGCCAGATGACAGCCGGGGGCTGGATGTATATAGGCCCGCAGGGCATAGTCCACGGTACATTCAATACTCTCCTCAATGCTGGAAGGCTCAAGTTAGGAGTTCCCCGGGACGGTGACCTGCGTGGAAGGTTATTCATATCAAGCGGCCTCGGAGGCATGTCGGGGGCTCAGGGCAAGGCGGCTGTCATAGCCGGTGCCGTCTCAATAATAGCCGAGGTCGACGAGAGCCGTGTGAAGACGAGGGCCAGTCAGGGTTGGGTCGGCTGTGTCGAGAAGACCGTTGAGGGTGCCTTTGCCCGCGCCGCTGTGGCAGTGCAAGCAGGAGAAGCCATCGCCATAGCCTACCTGGGCAACATAGTCGATTTGCTAGAGTATGCCGACGCAAAAAATATCCATATCGATTTGCTGTCCGATCAGACGAGTTGCCACGCCGCGTACGAGGGTGGGTATTGCCCGGCCGATCTGAGTTTTACTGAGCGTACACGGCTCTTATCGGAAGATCCAGCCCGCTTAAGGGTCCTGGTAGACGCAAGCCTGCGCAGGCACTTTGAGGCAATCAGGCGACTTAGCGCCAAGGGTACCTACTTCTTTGATTATGGCAATTCATTCTTAAAGGCTGTGTACGACGCAGGGGTGAAGGACGTTTCCCTCAATGGCGTAGACGAGAAGGATGGTTTCATCTTCCCTAGCTATGTAGAGGACATACTCGGCCCAGAGCTGTTTGACTACGGCTACGGGCCATTCCGCTGGGTGTGCCTATCTGGCAGGGACGAAGACCTGCACAAGACAGACGCCGCCGCCATGGCCTGCATAGATCCAAATCGGCGAGGACAGGATCGCGACAACTGGGCCTGGATACGAGACGCCGAGAAGAACAGGCTTGTCGTCGGCACCAAGGCTAGAATTCTCTATCAGGATGCCATGGGACGCACCAAGATTGCTCTTAAGTTTAACGACATGGTACGGAAGGGTGAGGTTGGGCCCATCATGCTTGGCCGCGACCACCATGACTGTGGCGGTACCGATAGTCCCTTTAGGGAGACGAGTAATATAAAGGATGGATCGAACGTGATGGCCGATATGGCCGTGCAGAATTTTGCAGGAGACGCCGCCCGGGGTATGAGCCTCATTGCCCTGCACAACGGGGGCGGGGTTGGTATAGGCAAGAGCATAAACGGTGGCTTTGGCCTGGTGCTAGACGGCTCCGATCGTGTAGACACTGTTATAGGCATGGCCATGCCATGGGACGTGATGGGCGGTGTAGCCAGACGCGCCTGGGCTAGAAATGAACACGCCCTGTCCGCCTGTGCCGAATATAACGATGAACATGCCCGTTTAGGCTCCATCACCCTGCCGTACATAGCCGACGACGGCCTCATAGAATCGGCACTTGGCGGCGGTGCATCATGAGTGGTGACGAGTCATGCGTGTAGGTGAGCTACCAAGCGGACCTGGCGACTCAATAGTCGATGTGGCAGGCATCTCTGTAGGACAGGTGACCCTGGACGAAGGCAACATCCAAACCGGCGTTACGGTCATCCTGCCTCATCAAGGCAATATATTCCGCGACAAGGTACCCTCTGCCTGTCACGTCATAAACGGTTTTGGTAAGTCAGTCGGGCTCGTCCAAGTGGCTGAGTTAGGCAATCTAGAATCCCCCATTTTTCTTTCAAACACCTTCTCTGTGGCCGCATGCCTTGAGGGTGGCTTGGACATGCTTCTTGCCGAGAATGACGACATAGCGAGGAGCACAGGCAGCGCAAACGTCGTCGTCATGGAATGCAATGACGGCTATCTTTCAGACATGCGTGCCCGCGCGATAAGCCGAGAGCACGTGCGGGAGGCGCTTGTCCAGGCTCGTGAATCTGCGGGCTTGCCATTCGAGCGCGGATCTGTCGGGGCGGGGCGGGGGATGAGCTGCTATGGCTTGAAGGGTGGCATAGGTTCGGCGAGCCGCGTGTCCACCTATACCGTTGGGGCGCTGCTTCTTACAAACTTCGGCCGCTTATCCGATTTGCTCGTAGACGGAAGACGGGTGGGTAAAGAAATACTGTCCATGGGTTCGGCCGACGATGCGCATCGAGCGGCAAGGGTAGCGACTCAGGCGGCTAGTGACGGATCGGGCGTGGGCGTTCCGGGTTCTGGCTCGGTCATAGTCGTGCTGGCTACCGACGCGCCTCTGGATTCACGTCAGCTCCACAGGCTTTGCGTGCGTGCGTCTAGCGGGTTGGCCAGGACAGGCGCGACCATAGGCGGCGGCTCCGGCGAGATCGTGCTGGCATTCTCTACGGCCTACACCATCCCGCATTACCCTGAAGCGGAAGCCGGTGCTGATGCAGATACGCCGGTGATGATGCGCCCCGTCCTGCATGAAGACATGCTCGATGGGCTCTTTAGAGCCACGACAGAAGTTGTAGAGGCGGCCGTGCTTGACTCGCTCTTTAAAGCGAGCACCGTCCGCGGCCGCGATGGCCACGAACGGCGTTCAATGCTTGACTTTGGTCTCTTTCAGTAGACAGTAGTAGTGTTGTGTATCAATTCTCCCTGCAAAGGACGCTAACGCAGTTTGTAGCGGCGCTGCCTCCGACGTTTACAGTTACGCCAACGTTAGGCTTCTTGTCGGCTGCCTGTCCTATGCTTTCTCCTACGAGCTGTTTGTAAAGCAACGCATGCATGGAGACACCTGTTGCGCCTACGGGATGACCCTTGGCCTTGAGCCCGCCTGACAGGTTGATAGACACCTGGTCGTCGTGTCCAAAGCGGCCGGCCATGTAGTCATGCCCAGCCTTGCCGTCTTTTGATAGGCCCAGCGCCTCGGTGCACAGGAGCTGGTTTATAGTAAAGCAGTCGTGTACCTCGGCAATGTCGATGTCCTTTGAAGCTATACCAGCCTCGGCGAAGGCCTGCCTGGCGGCCTCTTTGGCGGCCAGCAACTCGTACATGTTCTGTCGCTTAGAGATGGCCAGGTGCTCACCTGCCTGCCCAATACCGGCTATCCGTACGGCTCGTCCCTTCCTGGCTGCGGCGTGCTTAGGTCCTACTATGACAAGACCCGCGGCTCCGTCTGTGACGAGGGAGCAGTCGTGCAGGCGCAGGGGATCGGCTATCATGGGGTTCTTTTCGGGTGGCAGGTTTAGTATGGCTTCAGCCGTAACGAGACCCAGCTTGTCAGAAGGTCCTCCGACGCCAAAATGAGCCAGCGGGTTTTTAAGACCGTTTCTGTAGCACAGGGCCGATACGGAGGCCAGCATGTTAGCAAATTCGTCGGGGTTAAAACCGTAATGATCGCGGTAGCCCTTGGCATACTCGGCGAAGAGGGCGGGGAAGGTCATGCCTTGTTCGCCTTCCTCAGGCCAGAACGAACAGGTGGCGAGGGCGTGTGTAACGCCCTTTGTATTGAGCAGGTTCATCTTCTCCACGCCAAGCACCAGGGCTGAGTCTATGCGGCCAGATTCTATGGCATAGAGGGCGTCATAGAGGGCTACCGAGCCGGATGCGCAGGCGTCTTCACAACGAGTGAAGCGTTTGAACCTGAGGCCTGAGGGGTCTATCTCTGTAGAGAAGGCCGCAAGGTGCTCCTGGTTGGCGAATATACCGGGGGCGCAGGAGCCTAGCCACACGCCGCCTATCTCTGATGCTTCGACTCCGGCGTCTGAGAGGGCTCCTCTGCCGGCTTCAAGCATCATATCGTAGATGCTAGCCAAGTCGGTAACTTCACCGGTTTCCTTGTTCTTCTTCACGTGGCTGCCAAATTTACTGTTGTAGGCGCCTACTATTGATACGTTTGACATACGTTTTCCTTTATATGTAGCCGAGTTTCGTGGCCTGGGCCTTTAGGTCTGCCCTGAATTCCGGTGCGGCAACAGCGATCAGTTCACCAACGCGCTCGCGCACGGTTCTACCCCTGAGTCTGGCAACGCCATGCTCTGTGACGATATGGTCGACATAGCTGCGGTGCAGGGTTACGGCGCTTCCTTCTGGCAGCATGGGGACTATGGTACTCACCGTTCCCGATTTGGCAGTGGAATAGCAGGCTATTATAGACTTGCCAAGACCGTCGAACCCGCCTGTTGCTCCCTGGGCGGTGTCTGACTGGCCCCCGGTACCCGAGTACTGGTTTGGCCCTATGGATTCACTCGATACCTGACCGGTCAAGTCGACCATCAGACAGGTGTTTATCGATACCATTTTTGAATTTTTAGAGATGATGGCGGGGTCTATGACGTTACGGCCCCTCTGGAATTCGACAGACACGTTGCGGTCGAGCCAGTCGTATAGCTTGCGGCTACCCATGGCAAAGGTGACTATAGACTTGTCCTTGTTGTAGGCCTTGCGCCTGTTTGTAACCACACCCAGTTCGTAGAGCTCCATCATGGTGTCTACGAACATCTCGGTGTGGATACCAAGGTCTTTCTTGTCACGCAGAGCCATGGCGGCGGCATTTGGGATGCCTCCTATACCAAGCTGGAGGGTTGATCCATCGTCTACAAGCTCGGCTATGTGTCCGCCTATGAGCATGTCTATGTCACTTGGTTTTGGTTCAGGCAGGCTTGGAACCTCGTAGTCGGCTTCTACAAAGTAGGTGGCTTGATCGACGCGGAGCTGGGTGTCACCAAAGGTGACGGGGAGGCGGGGGTTTACTTCCAGTATGACTATCTTGGCCGCCTCCAGGATGTCTTTCTCGTAGGTAATACCCAAAGAGAGGCTCACGAAGCCATGGCGGTCTGGCGGGGTGCAGGTGCCTATGAACACCTCAGGAGGTCTGGCTCGTATCCTGTCTGTGGCGGAGCGATGGAGCATGTTTGGCACGTAGGTGACGGTACCGACGCCTGCCTTGAGAGCGGCGCGTGAGCCAGGTGCATGAAACCAGCTGGCCAGCTCGAAATGTCCCTTCATCTCCGGCTTCATGTAGAAGTCATAGGGCTTGAGGGTAAGAACCGAGAATACGCGTACGTCGCGCACCTTGGGGGCCAGGGTGTGAAGCCGGCTCATCGTGCCCTGGGGTTCACTGGCACATTGCGCCACGACAACGTCGTAACCAGACTGTATGCACTGGATGGCCTCGTCTATAGAGCGAAGCCTCGAGCTGTACTCATCATCCCACTTTGACATGTTCACTCCTTAAGCTCGCCCATCCTTGGGCGGCTCTATATTGCGCAAGCGCGTTTGTTTATAAGAACCAGTAGAGCTGGTATTTAATAGATAAAGAGATTCGCGCCAACGGCGAATCCCGCTCCAGAGGCACAGAACACTATAGGATCTCCTCGTTGTACGAGACCGTCTTTTACCGCGTGATGGAAAGCCATGGGAACACAACCCGATCCTGTGTACCCATACATATCCATGACCATGGGTGCCAGCTCCCGTGGTCTATCGAGGGCGTCCATCACCTCGCCAATGACGCTCTTGTTTATCTGGGTCAGCACGAATCGGGATACCCGTTCCAGATCTATACCGCCTTTTTCGCACAGCGCGCGTATGACGGGCGGCCATAGTTTTACATTGCGGTCGCCTGGGAGCCTTTGGAGTAATTCCAGGCCATAGGTACCAGCATCCAGTAGTTCCTTGGTGACGGGTTTACGGGTTCCTCCGGCGTATACGCCGACATAGTCCCATTGTGTACCGTCCGATACAAGCTTTCCTGTCACGTAGCCAGACTGATCCGTATCCTCTACCCGCCCGAGGACGACGGCTCCGGCTCCATCGGCAAATATTGACCAGCCGAAGGCGTCTCCGGGGCGTATGTAGGCAGGCATGTTGTACACACCTATGACGACGGCCGTTTGTAGGCTTGGATCCCCTGCCATCATCCTGGCTGCGGTATCGAAGGCCGTGACGAAGCTGGCGCACGAGGCTCCGACATCGAACGCTCCTGTGTCTCGCTGGCCGCCCTGAAGCCGGCCTTGTACCAGGATGGCTGTGGCGGGGCTGATGTACTCAGGCGTATCCGTGCCGACGATGATGAGGTTTACCTGCATGGGGTCTAGCCCGGCATCTGCAAGAGCGGCCCTGGCGGCCTTCTCTGCGAAGTCAGCCGTCGTTTCATCAAGTCCCCTCAGGCTGGCTATGTGCCGCGCCTTGATTCCTATCTTTGTTTCCAGCTTGGCGGCATCGAAATCAATGCCGCTAAGCCGCTTTAATTCCTCGTTATCTATGGCTACGCCTGGTGCGTACACTCCCGTACCTATAATCTTGGCCTTTGCCACCGCTTCCTCCTTCACAGAGCGCCTAACGCTGCCCTGCTAATCCGTTAATAAGGTAGTTTCCTATTCCTTCGACAATGGCCCGTGCGTTATGAGGCGACTTGTCGAAGGCTACTTCCATGCCGTAATAATGGGAAATGCCCAACATGAATTCTATGGCGCTGTCAAGATATGCCGGGTCGGCCTTGAGCTTTTCTGATTTGAGCCCCGTATCACCGTTCTTTAGATAGCCACGTCTGAATGCTTCGTAATACTCTTTAACCGTCTGTAACGATACGAATTCACCTTCACGGGCTATGCTGTAGCACCATGGATCGATCGACAGGTAGACGCCAAAGAGGAAGATACCCTGCATCTCCTGCTCCAGCCTGTTGAGCCCCTGCGTCATGTTTGTTGCTATGAATCGCCTGACCTCGTGCCCGGCTAAACCTATTTGTTCTCGAAAAAAGGCTTCCTTGCTGTCGAAGTGCTTATAGAAGGCGCCTACCGAGAGGTTGGCTGCATCGGTAATTTGATGGATGTTGACGGCATGGTAGCCCTGTTCGCCAAAGAGTCGCTTGCCTGCGTGTAACAATCGATCTCGACTACAGTCGCCTACATTGATGACAGGTGGCTTGATCTGTATGTTGAATATCCTGGAGCCATCCCAGTTCAGGTCTGGAAAGACGCCATGAGCGACCATGTCGGAGAGGGCAGGGATGGAGATCCTGGCACCCTGGAGTGCCGAGCGTATGGCGGCAAAGCGCAGGCTGCCTATGGCCACGAGGTATTCAGGAATACTGGCTGTATGCCCCAGGGCTTTGGACAACATACGACGGTACATCTCGGTTAGACGACGCTCGTATTCAAAATATCTATATTGCCCTTCCCTGAAAACCTTGACTATGTCTTGGTGATCGGCAGAGAATTGTATAATAATTTCTGTCATGCTATCGAGGCGCTCAAGGAGAGTCTCCCCTCGAGCGGCTTCCAGTGCCACCTCAATATCGCTTATCACATCCTCCAATATATGAAGGATGAGTGTCTCCTTATTAGGAAAATATCTATAGTAGACACCATTTGAGAGGCCTGCCTCGCGGCATATCTCGGCTATTGAGACCACGGTGTACCATTGCTTTGAAAATAACGAGATCGCGGTATCCACTATCTTAGTCTTCGTGTCTCGTTCGCTCATCAATATAACTCCAAGCTAGATTGAGAAATGAGAGTAGATTCATTCAACTCGAGCGCATTATAGGCGTGACTCGCAGATTTGACAAGAAAAAAGAGTAGAATATGCTGGATCTTGCGCGATGCCTGCAATTATTAGCATAATAATGCTTGACGAATTGCAAATACTGGTGAATTTATAAATGAGAGATGATTCACTAATTACGAGGAGAGACAATGCATGTTGGATTGACGGGCATCGGCGTCTATGTGCCCGAAACCTATATGAGTGCTGCTGACTTGGCTCAGGCTACTGCTGTTCCCGAAGACGTCATAGCCCAGAAGTACGGTATTCTTCAAAAACCCGTAGCCGGTGAGGATGATACGACTGCTGTGATGGGTATCAAGGCTGCCAGGCAGGCCATGGCCGAAGCCGGAATAAACGGTGGCGATATTGATCTCGTGCTCTGGTGCGGAGCCCAGCACAAGGATTACACCTGCTGGTTGGCGGGTCTCTACGTGGCTAACGAGCTTGGAGCCAAGAATGCCTGGAGCTTCGATATGGAGGCCATGTGCGGTTCAATGATGGCCGCCCTCGATGTGGCCAAGAGCCTCATGCTAACAAGGCCCGACCTTGGAACCGTCCTTCTCGTTTCTGGATACAGGAATAACGACCTTATTGACCTTGCAGAACCAACCACCCGCTTTATGATGGATATTGGCTCTGGGGGAGCCGCCTGCGTACTCCAGAAGAATGCAGGCAAGAACGTGTTGCTCGGTTCTGCCTTCAAGGGGGACGGCTCTCTGAGCCTTGACTGCATAATTCCTACCCTTGGAACAAAGGCGTGGCCGCCCAAGGAAGGTGATCTACAGAAGGCCCACTTCATGGTGGCCGATGAGCCTACCTTTAAGGCAAAACTTGGTGCAAAGACCCTGCCAAACTTCTATTGGGTCATAGACAGGGCGCTGGAGCTGTCTGACGGCCTCTCCCGTAAGGATATTGATTATCTGGCCGTGTTGCACTTTAAGAAGAGTGCGCATGACGCGATACTCGTCGAGTTAGGCATAAACGACGAGCAGACCACCTATCTTAATGAGTATGGCCATATAGGCCAGAACGACCAGCTCCTATCAATAAAGCTTGCTCTGGCGGCTGGAAAGATACAGAACGGCCAAAACCTGGTCCTCGTAGGAGCCGGGCTGGGCTTCGTATGGGCCGCGAGTGTCGTTCGTTGGGGACCCTATGTTGAGTAGAGTCGCCATCACGCGACCCTTGGCTTTAGTAAGGAGTATGTAACATGGATAGAATGAAGGGTAAGGTATGCGTCGTAACGGGAGGCGCACAGGGCATAGGTAAAGGTATCGTAGAGACATTCGCACGCGAAGGCGCACTACGTGTCTGGGCCCTGGACATGAATGCCCAGGCGCTTGAGGCTCTTGAGAAGGCTGTTCCCTGTGTAAAGGGAGCCGTAGTAAACGTGGCCGATGGAGCCGCCGTCGAAGCATTCGTGCAGAAGGCCAAGGCCGAGTACGGTCACATCGATGTACTCGTCAATAATGCCGGCATCACCAAGGATGCCCTCATACAGAAGATGAGCGAATCCGATTGGGATGCCGTCATAAACGTCAACTTAAAGGGCCCATTCCTGATGACCAAGTACATGGCTCCTGTGATGATGGAGAATGGTTCAGGAGCAATTGTATCCATCTCGAGCGTCGTGGGTCTCGACGGCAACATTGGCCAGACCAATTACGCCGCCACCAAGGGTGGCGTCGTGGCCATGACAAAGGGCTGGGCACGGGAGTTTTCCCGCAAGGGTGCCAAGATACGCGCCAACTGCGTGTCTCCAGGATATACCCGTACCCCGATGATAGAGACGGTTCCTGCCAAGGTTCTTGACCCCATCATAGCCCGTACGCCTCTCGGAAGACTGGCAGAGATTCAAGACATAGCCAATGGCGTGCTCTTCCTTTCCAGCGACGAAGGTTCATTCGTCAACGGCCAGGTTCTCCGCGTCGATGGAGGGCTGACGCTCTAGTCAGCATGTAGCCAAGGTTCTTGTCGATGAAGGAATGGCGATTGCCGCTCTTTCATCGTGTGACTATTCGGGCGCTTGGGCGCCTGCAGATTTTAAGGAGGACAGTAATGAAGAAAGCGTTTGCGATCATCATGATCGTCGCGTTGGCCGTCCCCGTCTTCGCTCAATCCGGCGGGACAATCAAGATCGGTGGCACCTGGCCACTCGGTGATATAACAGGCAAGCAGGGTAGCATGGCCGCCCAGCAGGCCGTGGATGAAATAAACAAGGCGGGTGGTGTCCTCGGTAAGATGCTCGAGCTGATCATCATCGATGATGAACTCAAGGCCGACAAGGGTGCAGCCGCCATAGAGAAGCTCGTGACCGTTGACAACGTCGACGTGCTCATGGGTGGCATGGCTTCTGGCGTGGCTCTTGGCCAGGTTCCTACGATGAAGAAGTATGGCAAGGTCGTCATCTCCACCGGTGCTGCATCATCCACCGTTGAGGCTGCACTTGGTGCAGATGCAACCTGGTACTTCCACCTGCATCCCTGGGACTACAACCAGGGCGCTTCCTATGCTCAGGGTTGGGCCGAGATTGAGAAGAAGTATTCTGCTATCAAGATAAAGAAGATATTCCTCGCCTACGAGGAAGGTGCCTTTGGTAAGGCTTCCTTCGACCAGACAAAGATACTGTTTGGCAAGGATGGCAAGTACATCGTAGATGGTGCCTCCTTCAAGAGTGCGGCCGTTGGTGGTGGTGACTATGGTTCCATGCTGGAAGCGGCCAAGGATGCCAAGCCGGACCTCTTCCTCTGGGCCGGATATGATGCCGATGCCCTCCCGATGCTGGAGCAGGCCAAGGCTATGAGGTTCACCCCCAAGATATATCTCGGAGCGCCCCCCGGATGGCCCATTGGCTTTGGTACCTCCAAGCTGTCAGACAACGTGATGCTCTATGGCATGTGGGCTCCCTCTATTAACGAGATCAGCGCCACCAGCAAGAAGTTCTATGATGGTTTCGTGGCCAAGTATAAGACTGAGCCGGCCACATACTTTGCCCCTCTTTCGTACTCAGCCGTCTATGTCTATGCCGAGGCCGTGAAGCGCGCTGGAACAACAGAGACCCAGGCCGTCATCAAGGCTCTCGAGGCTACCAACTATGCCTCGCCCCTTGGCCAGACAATAACGTTTGCTCCATCGAACATCATCAAGCACCAGGGTATCAAGAACCAGAAGATACTCCAGTGGCAGAATGGACGCCAGGAAGTCATCTGGCCGTTTGAATCAGCGACCGCCAAGCCCGTTTATCCCTTCCCCAAGTGGAAGTAAGCGCGAGCTGAACCGGTATTAATCCTGGCCGTCGGCTCACTGTGAGCCGACGGCTTATTCTCGACCAAAGGGACAGAGATGGCGAATAAACGGAACGCGACAATTCTAGTCGCGCTAATCACAGCGGCGGTCGTGGGCATACTGATATGGCGCCCGACCGTGCTCATCTATGGATTCCAGTCGGCCGGACTGTATGCCTCCATCGCTATCCCGATGGGGCTCATTCTAGGCATCGTACACATCGTCAACCTCGCCCATGGCGAGTTTATGATGGTGGCGGCTTACTTTACCTACATGATCTGCGCGGCAACCGGGATGGATCCTTACTTGGCTCTTGTTCCTGCCGCCTTGGTTACAGCCCTTTTCGGATTCATCATATACAAGCTTACCATAAGGCAAGCGCTCAAGTCTCCTGAGCTTAATCAGCTCATCCTGACATTCGGCATAGCCATTTCTATGACGCAGGTTGCAAACCTTCTCTTTACCACGCAGACCCGCAAACTGTCGTTCGACTATGTATCGGCGTCGCTCGATATAGGAGAGCTCTCCTTTGGCATATACAAATTTGTGTTTGTCGGAATAGCCCTCCTTATGATAGTGGGTCTCAAGCTGTTCCTTACAAAGACGACGACTGGAAAGGCCGCCCTCGCCGTAGGGCAGAACCCAAAGGGTGCGGCTATTGTAGGCATAGACGTAGACAAGACATACGGTTTCGTCTTCGCACTGGCTTCCGCCCTCATTGGCATGATGGGAGCCGTGTTTATAACGAGTTCATCTATCTTTCCGGCCGTAGGAAGCCCCTTTACCATGAAAAGTTTCTGCCTCATAGCCATGGCAGGCATAGGCAACATACCGGGAATCCTGAGCGCCAGCATACTGCTAGGCGTCTCAGAGAATTTCCTGAAGGCCTTCCGTGCAACCCGTGGTTGGGCTGATATAGTATTCTTCGTCCTCATAATAACGGTTATTCTGGGGCGTTCTATCAGGGGGAAGAAGGCATGAAGTTCAAGACCTCCTATCTGGCGGCGGCAGTCATAGCCGCCATTGTCATAGCCTTCCCGGCCTTCCTCGGTGCGTATCCGCTCAATGTGGCCCGCAACGTGATGACCTATATGGCACTTGCCATAAGCTGGGACATGCTTCTTCGTTCGGGGCAGATTTCCTTCGGTGTTGCCGGGCTCTTCGGCCTTGGCTCCTATGCCTCCATATTGGCCGTACTGCGTGGCGGCATGGATCCGATGCTGAGCATCGTGTTTGCGGCTGCCTTCGCGGGCGTCGTAGCCTTTGCCCTTGGCTTCGCAATACTGCGCCTAAGGGCCATGTACTTCTCCATAACGACGCTGGCCCTGATGGAAATATTCCGTATCATCATGCATAACCTGCATGACTTCTCGGGTGGTCCCGAGGGCGTCGTCCTGCCCGCCGTCATCTTCAACGGTAATGCCTCCGCTCTTTATTGGCTGTGCATGGCAGGACTCTTTGTGACAATTGGCGTCTCCTGGTACTTCGAGAAGAGCAAGATGCATCTGGCATTGACGGCAATACGAAACGACGAGACGAGTGCTCGTTCAAATGGCGTGGATATATTCAAGTACCTGCTTATCACCTTCGTAGTCACCTCTACCTTGCAGGGCATGATGGGTGCCATACAGGTTCAGTCATACGGTTTTACCATGCCTGATACTGCCTTTGACGCCAACTTTACCCTGCTGCCGCTGGCCATGGCCCTTTTAGGCGGTGTGCATAGCACCATAGGCCCGATGGCCGGTGCGGTATTGCTTGGTATAGCTTCGGAGTGGCTTAAACTCAAGATGCCCTACGGACACCTTGTCGTGTACGGTATCATCATCATCATCGTCATACTGTTCATGCCCCAGGGCCTCGTAGGCATGGCGCGCAAGATGATCAGGACGAGCCGTAAGGCTGGAGTTACGCATGAGTAAGCTAGTAACAAGCGGGCTGACGAAGCGCTTCTCGGGACTCGTCGCTGTAAACGATGTAAGCTTTGGCATGGAGGAAGGCGAGATCCTCGGCATCATAGGTCCAAACGGCGCCGGCAAGACGACATTCATACACCTGGTATCGGGCATACTGATGCCGAGTTCAGGAAGTGTGATGTTTAAGGGCAAGGATATAACGTATGCCCCGGCACATGAGCGTAGCCGCATGGGCATAGCCCGTACCTACCAGCTCATACACCCGCTTGAGAACCTCAAGGTGATAGAGAATGTGATGGTTGGGGCTGTCTTTAGCAAAGACAAGAGCCTTAAGGAGGCTAGAAAAGCGGCAGAGGCAATTTGTGAAAATCTTGAGCTTACGGGGCTCGAGCGTGATACTGCCCAGCTATCCATACTCGAGATAAAGAAGATGGAAATAGCCAGAGCCTTGGCCAATGAGCCAGAGGTGTTGTTCCTCGACGAGGTGATGGCAGGTCTCAACAGTGATGAAACAAAGCATCTTATATCGACCGTCCAGCGCATAGTCAAGGAGCGCAAGATGGCGGTTGGCGTGGTAGAACACGTGATGGGCGTCATACGCGAGCTGACACATCGCGTCATAGTACTCGAGTCAGGCGAGCTCATAGCCGAGGGCAACTATGAGACGGTTTCAAAGAATCCCCGTGTCATAGAAGCATATCTCGGAGGCGCCGCATGATACTGGAAGTAAAGAAACTTGAAGCCGGTTACGGCAAGCTCCAGGTGCTGCGCGGCGTGGACCTTTCTGTTGGCAAGGAGTCTGTTGGGCTCTTTGGCCCAAATGGAGCCGGTAAGACGACTATAATCAATGCCATCATGGGCATGGTAAAGCCATGGGCAGGCACCATAGAGTTTGAAGGCGCCTCCATTGGTGGCAATCCTACCCACATGGTAGCCCGTGCGGGCATAGCCCTGGTTCCCCAGGAACGCGAGCTTTTCCCCGGCATGAGCGTTGCAGACAATCTCGAACTGGGAGCGGCCTATGTTCCTCGTGGAAAGAACATCATAGCCAAGCAGCTTGAAGTTGTTACGACGCTGTTTCCCATACTCAAGGAACGCTATACCCAGCTTGTTGGCACCATGTCCGGTGGTCAGCAGCGAATGGTCGCCATAGGGCGGGCCTTGATGGCTAATCCATCACTACTCATCCTCGATGAGCCGTCTTTAGGCCTGCAGCCATCCATAGTGGCCGAGGTGTTCGACAGGTTGTCCATACTCAAGAAGGATATAGCCATCTTGGTAACCGAGCAGAACGTCAGGGAGAGCCTCAAGGCCATAGACCGCGGCTACGTCATGGAGAACGGAGCCATAGTGATAGAGGATACGGCCGCGGGTCTCGCAAAGAACCCGCACGTCCTCTCCGTGTATCTGGGTATATAGTCATGGAGCGCGCCTTCGTCAACGGTGTCGGGCTTGGCTATCAGGTCATAGGCTCTGGGCCAAAGACGGTGGCGCTGCTCAATGGCATAGGCATGAGCATGGCTCACTGGAAGCCAGTGGCAGATGAACTGCATAGGCATGGCTACCGGGTTTTACTGCATGACTTCAGGGGCCAGCTTCTCTCGGACAGGCCAGAAGCGCCGTACTCCTTTGAGCAGCACGCCTCTGACCTGGCCGGGCTCCTACACGAACGTGGCATAGATACCGCGCACATTGTGGGTACTTCATACGGGGCGGAGGTCGCACTGACCTTCGCCCGTGATTATCCGAGTTCCTGCCTGAGCGTCGTCTCAATAGATGGCGTGACAGAATACGATGCGGTACTCGGGGCGGCCGTAGATCTATGGAAAGCGGCAGCCTTAGCCGATGCGAGGGTCTTCTACAAGGCACTCATACCCTGGAACTATTCAGCCGCGTATATCAAAATCCATGAGCATGACCTCGCATCACGTGAGGATCTTGTAGCCACCCTGCCTCGAGACTATTTTGAAGGCTTTGCCCGTCTCTGTGATGCGTTCATGGATATAGACTTGACCAAGGACCTCGGCTCTATTCGATGCCCCTGCCTGGCCATGGTCGCGAGCGAAGACATCATAAAGCCGCCGCGGTATTCCAGGATACTGGCCGATGGCGTGCCCGGCGCTCTATACGTAGAAATACCAGGCTCCGGGCATGCGGTGGTGATAGAAAAGCCAGACGAAGTATCGAGCGTACTCATAGAATTCTTAACTGGCCTTACTGCCACTTGATGGCAGTCACAGACCGCGCCATTGTACCGGAAGGGAGAAGACATGGAAGGCAAGAGCATTACAGTCAAGGGAAAGAACCTGTCCTATGTGGAGAAAGGGAGCGGCTCACCGATCGTTCTTGTCCACGGTAATACAGGCTCCAAACTATGGTGGCGTGATGTCATGGATATTCCAGGGCATAGGCTCATAGCACTGGATATGCCAAACTTCGGTTCATCCGATGCCATCGATGTGGCAGACATAGACGTGTACGCCGACTATGTTGGTGCCTTCATAGTGGCGCTCAAACTGGCTTCCCCCATGCTGGTGGGGCATAGCCTTGGTGGCGCGGTTGTCATGTCACTTGCAGCTAGAAACCCGGCAATAGCCAAGTCCCTCGTTATAATAGACGGCGCATCTCCTGCGGGTCTCGTTACCCCTGAGGCAAGCTACCCATACATAGAGATGTTCAAGACAAATAGACCCATGATGCGCCAGGCTCTAGCAGCCGTTGCACCCACCTTGCAGGACGATGCAACCCTCGACGGGCTGACTGACGATGCGATGAGGATGGCTCCTCTAGCGTTTGCCGGCAACGCCCGTGCCTTGGAGCGCTTCAACTATGAGGGCAGAGCCGGTGATTTCAAGGGTCCCGTACTCGTCATCTGGGGGCGTAAGGATGGCATCATCACCGAGGCGATGGCCAGGGAAACGGCCGCCGCATACAAGGGCTCACGGCTGGAGATACTGGAAGACGTAGGACACTCGGTAATGGTCGAGGATCCTGCCAGGTTTAAAAGGCTTATCCTGGATTTTGCTGCCAAGCATCCATAAGGCTAGTTTTTCCGCTACGATCGGCGTTCCAGGCTGTACCTGACCAGCTCACGGAATGCCGTAGCGCTGATAGCCGGAGCCTTCTTGAGCATTGGTTCGAGTATGCCTAAGGCTTCCTGGGCCATGGTTTTCATCATCATCCCAAGCTTTTTCCTCACGCCCATGCTCTCAATCTGTTCGCGAACGAAGGCCGTCTCTGCCGCACCAGAAGCACGATTGCCAAACATGGAGCGAAGCTTTTTCTCTGTCTCTCCATCTGCCTGTGCCAGTAGCCTATGCCTGAACAGCGTCTTCTTGTCCTCCCGTATATCGGCGCCTACGGGCTTGCCGAGCTCCTCCTCGTCTGCAAACAGGCCAAGCTCGTCGTCCTTGAGCTGGAAGACTACTCCTAGCATTTCTCCGGCTTCCTCAAAGGCCAGACGTTCCGCATCGCTTCCACCGGCTATGACGCAACCCAGGGCCAGGGGCATGCTAAAGGTATAGCGGCCAGTCTTATAGCGGTATAGCCTGAGTATGTCATCCTCGCCTGGTTCTAACGGAGCGTTTCTGAAGGGGTTTGTTGATTCTGGCCTTGCCGCGCCGTTGAGCACGTCCTGCATCTGGGCAACGCCTACTATGCACAGTTCCCGTGCGGCAATGGTCGATACCTGCACTGCGGTTTCAGAGGCAATGGGTAATTCCGACAGCAGCCTGAAGGCTGCAAAGAAGGCTAGGTCACCTGCGCATATTCCCAATGCCTCTCCATAGTGTGGAGGATCGTCGAAGCCCCCATCGACCAGCGCCGTCTCGTAGGCAACATGCATGGTGGGGTAGCCACGGCGTATCCTGTCGCGATCCATGATGTCGTCATGGGCCAGGAGACCAGACTGGAATAGTTCCATGGCCGCCCCGGCTCGCCTCAATGCCGTAGCATCGCTACCTATAGGGGTATCTCCCTTGGCGAGCTCATAGCCGAGGCGAACCAAAACGCCCCGAAGCATCTTTCCTCTACCCGCAAACTCGGCCAGGCGGGCCGCTGTATCCTCTCCCAGATCCCTGGAGACACCATCGAATGCGGCCTTGAACGATTCGAGGGCATCGCGTATCTCCTTGTCTAGTTCCTTTCGAGTCGAGGCAAAGTACTCCATCATGTACGGCTCCTGTCTTTTACTATGTCTATACTGAGTATGGCTCTGACCGCCAGGCTGGCCATGATGTGTCCGGCGGCCTGGGGCACGAAGGGTCCCGATCCCTGAACGGCTCTGACCCGCTTGCCGTCGACTGTCTGGCCCGGTGTCGATCCGTCTGAAGGCATGGTAGGGGCAACGGCCGGTTCGTCTGACCAGACGCAGAGGAATTGCTCCGGACCTTTTGGGTCGAAGCCACGCCGGTGAAGACGTTTCCTGACAACGGCCGAGAGCGGGCAGTCGTGTGTCTTCCATAATGATCCAACCTTCAGTAGCTCCGGAGCCATCCTGCCAGCCGTCCCCATGCTGGTGGCGAATGGTTTACCAGCCCTGGCCAGAGCCGCAAGCAGGTTGACCTTGGGGTTGAGCGTATCTATGCAGTCAAGGTAAAAGTCGCAGCCTTCGGGAATCATGGCCGCGGCTTCAGCGCCGCTAACGATGGCTCCTAGAGCCTCTACGATGACAGAAGGATTGATACGCCGTGCATAGTTAGAAAAAACCTGCACCTTGGGTAGCCCCACCTCATCATGATACCCAAAATAGAGCCTGTTAAGGTTGGATTCGTCTATTGTATCAAAGTCGACGACTGACAATCTGCCTACACCGGCACGCACCAGGTCCATGGCCGCCGCGGCTCCTACTCCACCGAGGCCGAAGACGCAGACGCTGGCGCTAGCCAGAGTGTCTATGCCGGAATCACCAAACAATATTCTCGTCCTATCGCTTAAGGGCATCGCCGAATATCCTCATGAAATTTTCATTTACATATGAACGCATACCATCTGGCTCCTGCCCTCGCAGCCTGGCCAGTTCGTTTATGACGGCGTTCAGGTCACTCGTAGTGGAGCAGGATCGCAGTAAGGGGCGTCTGTGTCCTCCTGTCGTGGGATGAGGAAGACCCCGTGGGGGCTGGTAGGGAGCGTCTGTCTCCGTAAGCAAGGCCGAAAGAGGAAGGCTGATGGCGCTCGAGATTGCCTTCTTGTTACCGTTGACTATAGACAGACCAAAGGAAAATAGGGCGTCAGGGCAACGCGCAAGAAAGTCCCTGGCCTCGTTGGCGGGGCCTGGCCATGAGTGCAATATGACTGCTCGTAGTCTTGACAAGCGCTTGGCATACTCAAACAGGAGATCGTTTGCCCGGCGCATGTGTAGCACGAGGGGCAGACCATGGCGCTCTGCTACTTCCAGCTGGAATTCAAAGGCTATCCTCTGCGTCTTCTCGTTTTCAGGTGTTCGTACCAAGGCTGGCCTATCTCCAAAAAAGTCAAAACCGCATTCGCCTATGGCTGTTAATCCGCCAGCCTTGGCAAGACGCTCCAAAGCATCGGCCTCGTCCATGATAGCCAGTTGTGGGTGGATACCGAAGGAGAGCAGATATGGCCCCGCTGTAGCCATTATGTGTTCGGTCGCCTGTAGTCCTGCCTCGCTGTGGACAGAGGCAAGGCCAACCACGCCTGACTCCTTGTACTCCTGTATGAAACCAGGATCGAGTACAAAGAGATCGTCGGCATGGAAGTGGGCATCTGTTAGCACGCTGCTAGAATAGACTAGCAGCGCCTGGGAGGCAAGCGCCGGAACTGCGCCTATAGCCCGGTCAGCAGGCTCTTGGCATCTGACAGCGAGGTAGGATCGTCGAACCAACCTGAGTCTATCCCGGTGGTGAGCAGGGCCTTGGCGTCGGCCGTAGCACCATAGCGGGCGGATAGCGTGGCGAGGACCAGCGCATACGAGCCGCGTAGCGCACCCGCATCGGCAGGGGAGGCAGCGCGTAAGGCTGCCAGCGCCTTGGCTCCTGAGCCACTGGCCAAGGCCGACAATGAGCCACTATAGGCCGCCCTGGCGGCTCCTGTTGGGTCATAGGCGTTCATGTACAGTTCAAAGGCTTCCATGTAGGCTTCATATGCCTTGGCGTAGTCGTTGGCACGAGCGGCTATATCTCCAGACTTCATCGCCTCGTCGGCTTCTACCGTACCACCGGCCCACATCGTGCCAGTATCCACCACCGCTTCCGAGCCACGGACTCCGGCTACTGTCATGTCACGAGGACCGCCCTTGGCTATCTTCTCTAGCTTGCCGGCGACGGTGGCGAGGGCACTCGCCTCTTTCTTTGGTTTAAACAGGGAATCTACCAGGTATGTTCCGGGGGCAGCTATGGCTACCGTAGACCCATTCTGAGCTCGCAGTTCTAGAATAGCACCGGCAGAGAGCTTGACCGACTGTGATGAATCAAATTTGTCATCGAAGTCCAGGTTCTTCCAGACTGAACCGGTGAGTACCTGTACCGACCCATCGACGAATTCCACAACGACTGGGGTAGCGACTGCGGTCGCAGTCACCATGAATGACAGAGCCGCTAGTGTAACAAATCGTGATACTTTCATTATATCTACCTTTCACTGGAGCTTACCCAATAGCAACCAGTCTACTTACTAGTAGGGATATACTTACTATAGCCCTTTCTATACCAATATCGAGGCATTTTACGTATAAAATGCACAGTATAACCATTTGGTGCTGGCATCTACTCCTCGGCCTCTTCTCGACGCGATCCTGTGATGACCGTAGGCGTTATTACCGAGAACGGCTTCTGAGAACCATCCTGCTTAGGCATGCCAGGCTCGTTCGGCGGTACCGTTCCAGAATCGGATGATCCTGATGAGCCAACACCCATCCCCGATGAATACGAGACCTGCACGACATCATTTTCTACCGAGGAATTCTCTTGGGTTTCACCGATTGTTTTTGCAGTGCTCGTATCTATTTTTAGCTCGTCCTTCGATTGAGCCAGAGCCTTGACTGGAATCATTATCTGGGCAGCCGCTGCTTCTGTCGTGCTCGCCACCGATACCTTGGACTGCGATGATTCTGAGCCCTGCGAGGAGGCAACTTTACTAGGTATTGTTGCTGATGCCTTGGCTGATCCTTCAACCGAACCGATAGTCAGCCATGAACCGGGGGATGTAATAGGATCAGTTGCTGAAGGCGTTACTAGACTCGTGGTTGTACTGCGGCTGGCAGAGGAGATGGCCGTGCTCTGGGATGAGGTGGTTGATGCCATGGTTGAGGATGAGAGAGTCCTGGCACTGACAGCGACTGTGCCGGGAAGAGGGGCAATGGAGAAGGTGGTTCCAAGCTCCGTGATGCTTACATTCTTTCCAACGCTTTCATTGCCTGCTTCGTCTTTGACTGTGATAGTGATTGCGTACGGGACAGTGCCTACAAGGGTTATTTCATGAAAATCAGAACCAGACCATGAGGTGCCTTCCACGCCTTCGCCTGTAACGGTGTAAAGACTGATGGCTGAGCCAGTTCCGTCGGCGGTAACGGTGAGAGTTGTCTTCATTGAAGCAGGGGTTGAATATGAACCACTGGCTATGGTGGGGATGAGAGTATCCTTGATGAAAGTTATAGTAGCTTCACCTGTGTTGCCAGCAGTGTCGGTGGAGTAGACTGTTATGGCTATATCACCACCCTCTGCTATGGAACCCCACCCGGACAGTGAACTGATTTTGGTTGTACCGCTTATGTAGGCCGACGCTGTGTTGGTTCCAATCTTTGCCGTAAGCGAGCCTCCATCGGCAGTGATAGCCATTGTGGCATCTTCATTGACGTAAGCGCTTGCTGAGGGTGCCGTTATGCTCGGGGAAGGGGCTGTTCGGTCGTACGTTCTGCTAAGATCTACCAAGTTGCCAGCTACCATGATGTTACCAGCATTATCTTCTGCGCCGCTTATCCTGTAGTAAAGTGCTCCCTCGGGATCGGTGTCATCCATGGTATAGGTTGCCGTATATATGTATGGTCCAGTACCGGTTGGTCCTGAGACACTCAAGGTGGCAATGAGGTCATCGTTTGCTTTTCTGAGCGTTACACTTGGGGCAGTCTTCATGCCCGATGTTGACTCGATGGTTGAAAGAGTGAGGCTTATGACACTGTTTTCAATAGCATATCCTGGGTTAGCAAGTGTTACGCTCGTAGCGCTTACGGTAAGCGCAGGCTTTACGGTATCCTTTTTAAATGTAATAGTAGTTTCACCTATATCGCCAGCAGTGTCGCTGGAGTAGACCGTTATGGTTATATTACCACCTTCTGCTATGGAACCCCACCCGGATAGTGAACTGATCTTGGTTGTACCGCTTATGTAGGCCGACGCTGTGTTGGTCCCAATCTTTGCCGTAAGCGAGCCTCCATCGGCAGTGATAGCCATTGTGGCATCTGCATTGACGTAAGCGCTTGCTGAGGGTGCCGTTATGTTCGGGGAAGGTACTGTTCGGTCGTATGTTCTGCTAAGATCTACCAAGTTGCCAGCTACCATAATGTTGCCAGCATTATCTTCTGCACCGCTTATCCTGTAGTAAAGTGCTACCTCGGGATCGGTGTTATCCATGGTATGGGTTGCCGTATATATGTATGGTCCACTACCGGCTGGTCCTGAGACACTCAAGGTGGCAATGAGGTCATCGTTTGCTTTCCTGAGCGTTACACTTGGGGCAGTCTTCATTCCCGATGTTGACTCGCTGGTCGAAAGTGTGAGGCTTATGACACTATTTTCAATAGCATATCCTGGGTTAGCAAGTGTTACGCTCGTGGCGCTTACGCTAAGCGCGGGGGAAACATTATCAAAAACGATGATGTCACTGAGTGTAGCTACCTTCTGATTACCCGAGGCGTCCCAGAACTTGATCCGTACCGTACGATCTCCCTGTGTGCCGCTGGTGAGATCGACGGTGGTCGTGCCGCTTGTGAATGCCGCGGCATCAGACCAGGACGAGCCACTATCATAAGAGAACTGGGCTAGCACTCCGTTCGTATCACTGGCGTCTGAGTAGACGGCTGGTGTTCCTGTCTTTGTATAGGTTGCACCTGGACTAGTATCAGAGCCGAGGTAAACGTAGGTTGCTGTAGGAAGCGTTTTATCGTAGGTGCGGCCTGTGGTTGTAGGTCCAGCAGAAACCATGATGTTACCGGCACCATCTGTGGTGTCTGAAATGACGTAATACAGGAGTCCCTCAGGGTCTCCGGAGACCATAATATATATTACAGAGCA
>JAVEXO010000100.1:0-4199 GCA_034003955.1 Spirochaetia bacterium
CCTCCGATGAGACTTCAACCATAGCAGGAACACTCGATGATGAGGTTGCTGCCCTGGCCGATGCCGCATTGCATTCCGCAGAAGGAACAAGAACCATAGGAGAGTCTGCCGAGGCTCAGAACCGTAGCCTGGATACGGCTAGCGCCGCCATAAACAGTCTTTTATCCTCCATAGCCGCGGTTAAGATGGAATTAGAGGCGGAGGCCGCGAGCATAGAACGGATGAACAAGAACAACGCTAGTCTTTTGGCCGGCTTAAAGACGGTGGGAGACACCATAGACAGCACCGCCTTGTTTGCCACGAGTCTAGACGCATTGACGACATCAAGCCGTGATGCCATGACAAGACTTTCGGCATCAATGGATCGTGTTCTTGTTTCCTCGAGCGAGATACGCGTCGTAGTAGAGGCAGTCAACGATTTTGCCGACCGTACCAACCTCTTGGCCATGAACGCTTCCATAGAGGCGGCGCACGCAGGGTCGGCTGGGCGTGGTTTTGCCGTCATAGCCAACGAGATAAAACAACTGGCTCAGGCCAATGCCGAGCGTTCAAAGAGCATAGCTGCCATAGTCTCAGGCATAGAGGCATCTGTTGAGGATGTTGTCGATGTTAGTGCCGTTGTCAAGAAATCTTTGGCAGGCATTTCCGAAGGGGCGGCTAAGACACGGGACCTTGTGACCGAGGCTGCGAGAGAGTCGGCGCGCCAACGAGAATCGGGCATGAGCATAAGCATGGAGTCAAGAGCCTTGGCATCCTCTGCCGTAAAGATGATGGATGAAGCCGCCAGACAGTCTGAATTGTCCGAGGCGGTATCAAGCGGCATGGTAGAACTGCGAGCGAGCCAGAAAAATGTTGTAGAATCTACATCAATAATAGTAAAGCGTAATTCAGAATTAGCCTCTATGTCACAGGCCTTGTTGGGCCTGGCTAGCCGAGCACGTAAGGCCGCCTTGGACTTGGTTGAGGCGATGGGAGCATAGGCAACTTTAGCATGGGAATCTCAGAGGCAGATGCCTCCCAATTCAAGCGGGCAGTGCTAGACTTCTACGCACGAGAGGGCAGGACCTTTCCATGGCGTGAGACACGCGACCCCTGGGCAATACTGGTGTCTGAAGCCATGCTGCAACAGACCCAGACGCAGCGGGTAGAGCCTAAGTATAGAGCCTGGATGAAACAGTATCCTGATGCAGCAGCCCTGGCAGAAGCCAGGCTGTCAGACGTCTACGAATCCTGGAAAGGACTTGGATACAACTCTCGGGCGCTACGCCTCCGCGATACCGCGAGGATATGCTCAGAGCTCTATGGTGGCGTTCCCCCGGCCGACGAGGGCCTGCTCCTCGGCTTGCCTGGCATAGGAAGGTATACGGCTGGAGCCGTGCGAGCATTCGCCTACAACATACCAGTCGTTATTCTTGAGACCAATATACGTGCAGCCCTGATCTTCCACTTCTTTAAGGGATCAGAAAGGGTAAGCGACCGTGATCTTGAGCCAGTAGCGGAGTCTGTGCTGGATCGTAGTAATTCCAGGCGCTGGTATTACGCCCTCATGGATTATGGCGTGTGGCTAAAGAAACACGAACCCAATCCGTCGAGGAAGGCGGCAGTCTATGCCAGGCAAACAAGGTTTGAGGGTTCTTTGCGTCAACTCAGAGGAGAGATACTAAGAACCTTGGCAGCTCTTGGTTCTGTAAGCCTTGCCACTATGGCGGCCGAGATGGGCAGTGACTACCAACGCATCCTGTCGGCGGCAAAGGGTCTTGAGAAAGACGGGATTGTATACCTGGACGATGATACTATCGGGTTTACAGACTGAGCTACCGTCTTAAGTCTTGGTGAACAACCTTTTGAAAAAACGAATGAATGCGTCGCGTACACGGATTAGAATATTACCCAAGGGAACATCTTCAGCCGCGACAAGGTCTATGCGCCTCACAACGTTGGCTCCGGAAGTAAACACGACCCTGCCAAGCCTAAGGCCAGCGGCTACCGGTGCCTCTGTTTCCTGTTCCAGTTCCAGGCGGGAGGCTATGGAGCCGGCCAGGGCTGCTGGTACCGTAAATACGGGATTCTCTGCATAGGACAGGCTAACAGTCTCCGTTGACCCGCCCCAGGCACGTATCTGTGGAGGTACGGGAGCCTCAGGCTTTATAGTCATCCAGTTGGCGAATGCCCAGTCTAGAATAGCCTTGCCTGAACGTTCCCTGGCATTAGGACCACCGCTGCCTCCCAGCGTTACCGCTATGACGCGAGTTCCGCCGCGCTTGGCTGTTGCAACGAGATTATACCCAGATTCGTCTATGTACCCTGTCTTCAGGCCATCGCAACCATCATAGCTAAAGAGCAGCTTATTGGTACTCTGCAGGAGTATCTTGATTGCTGGAGCCGCCTCGCCTTCTGGCATGACATCGGCTCTTGGGAAATTCATGGTGGTCCGGGAATGGTAATCGGCTATGGCACCAGGATGGCGTAAAAGGTAGGCCCTGGCCAGAGTGGCCATCTCGCGAGCCGTAGTCGTATTGAGTTCTGACAGGCCCGATGGTTCAACAAAGCGTGTATCCTTCAGACCCAGCCTGGCCGCCTCTGCGTTCATTAGATCCGCAAAGGATGAGACGGACCCGGCCAGGACACGGGCCACCGTCAGTGCCGCGTCGTTGCCCGAAATGACGGCCATGCCTCGCAGGAGGTCATCGAAGGGGACGCTCATACCCTCACGGAGGTACATGAGGGAAGAACGATACGGGAGGGTGGCATCCTCCTTCGTTATGCGTATACGGTCGTACAACCCAATTTTCCCTGAGTCCAGGGCGTCGAGCGCTATCATCATGGTCATGATCTTCGTGAGGCTAGCCGGCGGAATGACCAAGTCGGCGTCGTGTTCGTACAGCACGTCACCCTTGGCCATGTCTATGACTATGACGGCCTTTGCATCGAGGACTGGAACGGCTCCTAGCTCGACAAGGCGGGTCTCCGAAACAAGAGAGGCTATGCAAAGGTTCAAGACAAATAAAACGGCAAGCCCTCTTTTCAAAATTCTGCCTGCTTGACCGCCCTGGGGAAGGGTATGACGTCACGAATATTCTCTATGCCGGTGACATAGCGAAGAAGACGCTCGAAACCCAGGCCAAAGCCGGCATGCGGGGCAGAACCAAATCGACGCAGGTCCAGATACCACCAGTAGATTGCAGGATCGAGTCCCTTGGCCTTTATGTTCTCCATCAGAACGTCGTAACGGTACTCACGTTCCGAGCCACCAATAATCTCACCTATACGCGGCACCAGGACATCCATGGCCCTGACTGTCTTGCCATCGTCGTTCAGGCGCATATAGAAGGCCTTGAGTTCCTTGGGATAGTCGGTGACTATGAGAGGCCCACCTATGACCGTCTCGGACAGATAGCGTTCGTGTTCTGTCTGTAGGTCGCAACCCCAGAACGGTTTGTATTCGAAGGCATCCTTATGTTTCTCAAGCTCGGCCACGGCATCGGTATAGCTCATGTGGACAAATCTCTTTGACCTCACAGAGTCGAGCATGTCCATGAGCCCTGGCTGGACGCGTTTGTCGAAGAAGGCCATGTCCTCTGCACAATGATCGAGAGCCCACGATAGCAGGTACTTGACGAATTCTTCTGCAAGCTCCATGTCGTCAGGCAATTCTGCAAAGGCAAACTCCGGCTCTATCATCCAGAATTCTGCCAGATGCCTGGTGGTATTGGAATTTTCTGCGCGGAAGGTTGGCCCGAAGGTGTATACCTTGCTTAAGGCCATGCAGTACGTCTCCACGTTGAGCTGCCCTGATACAGCTAGGAAGGCCTTCTTTCCAAAGAAGTCCTTGGCATAGTCTACGCTCTTGCCACTCTTGGCTATGGCGTCTATGTCGAGCGTCGTGGCCTGGAACATCTCTCCTGCGCCTTCGCAGTCACTAGCCGTAATGATGGGCGTGTGAACGTATTTAAAACCGCGGTCGTGGAAGAAGGTGTGTACGGCATAGGCCATCTCGTCACGCAGGCGTGCCGCCGCTCCTATGGTGTTGGTCCTGGGTCGGAGGTGTGCTATCTCCCGGAGGAATTCCAGGGAGTGTGCCTTCTTCTGTAGCGGATACGAGTCGGCCGGACATTCGCCTATAAGCTCAATGGACTCTGCCTTGAGTTCAACGCTCTGGCCCGAGGCAGGAGAGTCGATGAGCGTGCCTGTCACGGCAA
>JAVEXO010000006.1:0-65446 GCA_034003955.1 Spirochaetia bacterium
ATCGGCGAAGATACCGGGGTCGACCGATATGATTTCTTCCTGCTTCTTGGGATGCATGAGCATGTTTATAATGGGCATGCTAACAAGAAGTATGGCGGCTATGATGAGTGTCTGTGATGAAAACAGTGTCTCACTGGTAGGAATAATGACGCCTTCACCAAATTTCTCCATCACCGGGTTCTTTCCTGCAACGGTAAGCTGAATGGAGGCGGACAGGCCGGAATGCCAGATTATGAAGCCAGAGTAGGCACTGGCTACAAGCAAGGGATAGTGTATGCCTTTTGAGTGCTTGGCTATTTCTTTGGCCAGAATAGCGCTTACTATGAGACCAAAACCCCAGTTGAGGTAGTTGCCTACGAGTGCGACAACCGTAATCGTCATAATCGCCTTCACCGGTGTGTCGGCAAACCTGGCGATGGCAATCATAACCTTTTTAACCGGCTTGGAGATAGCCAAGGCGCTACCCAACACCAAGACGAGCACCATCTGCATGGAGAAGGCCAGTAAGCCCCACATACCGTCGCCCCAATACATGGTCATATCGAAGAATGATGCCTTCTGGATGATCATACCCAGGGCAAAGACGATGATCGTCAGCACGATAGCAAACACGAAAGCATCCGCTATCCATCGCTTGGCGATTTTAGTAAAGAAATTTCCTAGAGCCCTTATCATTGCGGCCTCCTCTTTCTGTAGTGCCTACATACCATGCACAAAGCATGCCAACTACAAAAATGAATTATACCACCGGCAGGACGGCTTAGAGCTTTGCAGATTCCATAAAGAAACTGACAACCATGCAACATCAATCATGGCAAACGCAAGAACTTGCATGGATCTCTACAAGGCTCTTTGTCACAAGACTCAATGAATATCGTACTTCTCCAGCTTATACTGCAGATTCCTGATGGATATACCAAGGTCCTTGGCCGTGGCGGTCCTTGAACCTTTAAAAAAAGCAAGCCGTCGAAGTATAATATCATGCTCAAATTCATCCATAAGCTCCTTGAGCTCTTGTTTTATCGGAGCCTGGTACTGATCCTCTAAAATGAGTGAATCCGCATCTATGCAGTTGCCTTCTGCGCAAATGAATGCACGCTCCAGGACATTTTTAAGCTCCCTCACGTTTCCAGGCCATGGATAGGAGCGCAGAAGTTGCATGGCCGACTCGGTGATGGAGAATGAGGGGCTGTTGTACTTTCGCCTCAGGTGCTCGAGGAGATATTCACAGACGAGTACTATATCGTCACTCCGGTCGCGTAGTGGGGGTATGGCGAAGTGAATGACATTGAGGCGATAGAATAGATCCTTCCTGAATCGACCCTCCTGTATCTCCTCGGACAAGTTCTTGTTTGTCAGGGCTATGATTCGCGTCTCCACAGAGATGGGGTTGATTCCTCCGACCCGATAAAAGGTCCTCTCCTGCAGGAAATCCAGGAGCTTTGCCTGAATATCGAAAGGAATTTCTGTTATTTCGTCCAACAAGAGAGTGCCGCCATTGGCCAGTTCTACGCGGCCCTTCTTCTGGGCGTTGGCCCCTGTAAAGCTACCTTTCTCGTGGCCAAAAAGCTCCGACTCAAACAAGGTAGCCGGTATGCTTGAGCAGTTGGCGTAAATGAGGGGCGACTGTGCCCCGGACAGGGTAAAATGAATTTGCTTGGCTAGCACATTCTTGCCGGTTCCTGTCTCCCCTGTTATCAGTATGGGAACATCCGCCAGTGCCAGCTTTGGAATCAAGGCTTTGATGCTCTGGATAGCCTGGCTCTCTCCTATGAAGTCCTCAAAGTACATGCGGTTCTTATGGAGATTCCATAGGACGGTATTTTCCTTGCTGACCGCAACAAAGTCAAAAGCCCTCTTTACCGAAATCAGTATGGTATCAACATCGAATGGCTTTGTTATAAAATCATAGGCCCCTGCCTTCATCGACAGCACGGCATTGTCAACGGTACCCAAAGCCGTTATGACGATTACCGCCAGGTTCGGGTTCAAGGACTTGAGCCTGGGGAGGAGCTCCACTCCAGAGCAATCTGGCAACATGAGGTCCAAGATGCACAGATCCGGTTTGTCCCGCCCGACGGCATCCATGGCCGCCACTCCGCTCTCCGCCTCCACCACGGTAAACCCTTCCAGCGTCAGCAGATCTTTAAGGAAGGTACGAACATTAGCCTCATCATCGACTACCAGTATCTTTTTAATCACACCTGTATTCCCCCCGGGCCCTTGCCAAAGAATATGCTCACCTTGGTGTACAGACCTTCTACCGAATTTATAAAAAGGCTGCCTCCGTGCCCCTCTACAATCTTCCTTGAAATCGCAACACCAAATCCGGTTCCCGTGTTCTTTGTGGAGAACAGAGGATTACCTATGCGCGGCAGAACATCCCGTTTGATGCCTGCACCGGTATCCACTACCCAAATGGAGACGGCGTCACCCAGATCTCGAAGTATGGCTACCACCCGACCACTACCCTTGGAAGCAACCGCTTCACACGCGTTCTTAAGAACATTATCCAGGACCTGACCAATTTTAAAAGCATCGACAGAGGCCGTATAGTCGCCACCGAAGTCAGCCTTGACAAGCGGTGTTACCCCATAGGGGCTCCAGTCGTTTCTCCTCACGGCGTCTTTAACGATTTCTAAAAGGTCACAGGGCCTGGGTTCCAGCCTGCTCTTGCCTCCATAGACAAGCATCTCGTTAAGTAGTCTGTTAACTCTATTAAGCTCATCGTCTATGAGTCCCAAGTATTGCTTGCGTTTATCTGAATCAACACCAGGCCTGTCGAGGAGCTGGGTAAAGCCCTTAACAGAGGTCATGGGGTTCTTTATCTCGTGCACCACGGCCAAAGCCATCTCTCCGAGTACGGCGGCGCGCTCCTTCTCCTGTATCTCCAGTTCGTATCGTCTCATCATGCTGATGTCCCTGAATACAAATACGGCACCGAGCCTGGAACCGGTCTCGTCGAACATGGCATTACCATTGGCTTCTATTATTGTATCGTCCAGTTCCATTTCCACGCTGTCGCCCTGATCCTTACCTTCCAGAACAGAATCTATAAATACAACAAGTGGTTTTGGAAACAAGTGCCTATAGTCTTGGCCTATGGAGTCGTCGCTTAACTTGGAAAACATACAAAAGAAAGACTTGTTGGCGCGGGTTACGCTACCGGAACACGATATGGCCAGGACTCCATTAGTCACGCTCTCCAGGATATTCTTGTTGTAGCACTTGACCAGGTTCATATTGTCTACGAGATCATTGACGGTGCTTACTATTATTGAAAGTTCGCCCGACACCTGGGGAATGTGATAGTTAGGCATATTAAAGAGTACTTCTATACCGGTCTTGATCGCCATTATCTTATCGAGCAGACTCTTCATTGATATTGTCAGGCTGATGTAGATGAGGAAAAACATAAGAGCCTGTACAAGGAACAATCGATTGATGATTGGCTCTAGCTGATCGTCAATCATCTCGAGTGTCTCGTTTGACCAAATATAGCCTATCGTCCTGCCGTCCCTGTTAATAGGCCACATGCAGTTGAGTATATCTCCTCTGACAAGGGTACCTGTCTGAACCATGGGTTTCCCCGTAGCCATGACCTCGTAACCCTTGTGTCCTTCGAATATAGGCTGCCCCACGGTGTACTGGAACTGTTCGCTCGGCCCGTAGGTTAGAACGGCGTCAAGATCCTTGCCGTAGAACCCAACTCCTACACCGGCATTACCCGAGGCTACAAAATCTGTCACCCCCCGAAGTCTCCTGTTGACGACCAATATCTTCGTGGCTCGGTCGGCGCCCATGGCACCTTCTTCTGCCAGTATGTCGTCAAAGGTTCCTGTCAGTGCCGCATCAAGCTGTTTTGCAAGGCCGAACAGCTTGTCACGCTTTTCCATGAGGATGTTCTCGGTGATTTCCTGTTTCAAAAACCATGACATGCCTAGCATTGGCACGATGACGCTTAGAAACATCAATATAAGCAGGCGGGTTGTAAGTCTCACACCATATTGAATGGGGAACCAGGCATCATTGTCAATGCATGGGCACAGCAAAGGTGCTTGCCCCTAGGGCCAACCGGGAGCTAGAGTAAGCCTATCATGATAGAAATATACGAAGAACGCTTCAAGACTCGTACTTGGGATGTAGATAGCACTAACAAGCTGACCATTGCCGCAGCATACAACTACTGCCAGGAAGTAGCCGGTAATCATGCCCAGGCCCTGGGAGTAGGTGCAGACTACATGATGGCTAACGGCATTGTATGGATCTTGTCACGCATGAGCGCAGTGCTCCATAGAAGGCCCGCCCATGGCGATACTATATCCGTTCGCACCTGGCCTCGTGGCACAGAAAAGCTTTTTGCCATCCGGGATTATGAGCTGAGAGATGAGGCAGGAGCCGTAGTGGGATCCGCTCGTAGTGCTTGGCTTATCGTCGATGCCGCGACGTTCCGTCCCCGCCGGCCGGAGGCTCTGGCCGAAGGCCTGCCGACAAACGAAGGCCTTGATGCGTTAGCGGATGGCGCGAAGTCGATCTCAGGCTCGGAAGGCCTTGAAAAGATCATGGACAGGAGCGTCGCTTATTCCGACCTCGACTACAACGGGCACATGAACAACGCCCGATACGCACAATGGGTACAGGACGCCGTAGACCCAGAACCGCTCTCTAAGGCAGTCACTATCAGGCTAGACATCAACTATCTAGCCGAATTAAAGCCCGGGATCTGCGCCGGTCTGTTCGGTAGAAGGCTTGAGTCCAGTGATACGGGGAACTACTGCTTTGCCCTTGAAGGCAGACCAAGGGAAGATGGTCCTCCCGCCTTCCGCTCCGTACTATCACTCGGAAAGAAAGGCACCCTTTAGTCGACGGTTTTGTTATCGCCATCCTCAGTGCGATGTACGCAACGACCGATAATCGGGAAACGGACACGGAAACAGGCGCCGTTATCACTTTCCCAGCTTAAGGTGCCTGCAAGCTGTTCTGACAGAGCTAAGGCCAGTCGGAGCCCCAGTCCAGAAGCCGCTCCTATGCTAAAGCCATCGGGCAAGCCAGGACCATCGTCCTTGACCTCCAGCATTGCCATGCCATCTACTATCCTCAAATTTACTGATATCGTTCCGCTCCTATCGTCGGGAAAGGCATGTTTGTACGCGTTAGTAAGCAATTCATTGAGCAATAAGCCAAATGGAATGGCAACATCGATGCACAAGGCTACGGATTCTATATCGACCGTTCTGATTATGCGGTGATCATCATTCATCGATGACGATATCAAGTATATGAGACGTGTAGCGTAGTCACCGAGGTCAATGAGGCTTAAATCCTCGGCTTGATACAGCATCTCGTGGACTGTAGACATTGACTCTATGCGGCGTTCCATGGAGCCAATGTACTCTTCCGGCTTTCTGCCACTGTCATGCTCCAGTGAAAACAGGCTTAAGATTATCTGAAGGTTGTTCTTTACGCGATGGTGAACCTCTTTGAGGAGAATGTTTTTCTCAACAAGGGCTATCTCGAAGTTCTTGGAAGCCTTGTCGCGAGCCTGTTCCCGTTCTGAAACCGCCTCAGCCATGATATCAAGAGCCTTGGCCACCCTGCCCATCTCCGACTCTTCTTCACCAAAGCCAACCTTCTGGCCAAAGTTGCCGTGAGCAATGCGCTCGGTCGCATCGAGAATGAGCGTTAAGCGCCTTCCGATGATGCGTTTTGACAAAACACCTACTATGGCAAACGCAAACCCAGCGGCAATGAACATAAAGATTAGACTTCGAAGGAGTATCTGACAATTAATACGACTCACCCTATCGGTTGACGTCGCGGACACCACATACATGTATGGTTCACGCGCTCCAGTGATCCGCAGCGTCCTGTAGCCATAGTACCGTTTGATCCCGTCTGATCCGGATTCAAGGAATATACCCGAGTCACCATTATTGATCATGGCCTTCCAGACACTTTCCTTGATGGAAGAGCCCAGAGGGTTAGTACTCTTTGGTGGATGGTAATACAACCTCTTGCCCTGACGGTCCACCAATCCAAGTATTGAATCATCTGGAAGCTGGAGCCGGTCGAATAATTCAGAATATGAACTGAGCTTGTAGACAGCGGTAAGCTCTCCGATGAACCGTCCTTCATTGTTCCGTATAGGCTGGGCATACGCAAATGATGGCTCATCGTCCACTCTGGCGATGATATACTGTCCCGGAGCGAACGAGTCGTCCCGCTTCGCAGCAATAAAGTGAGGGCGATCGCTGAGATCCACGCCAACGGAGAGTCGAGACGAGGCAATACAGATGCCGTTCTCATCAAGGACAGTAAAATTAAGGTATTCTGAGTTATCGTTATGAACGGCTTTTAGTATTTCTGTCATAGGTGCTCTGTCCAGGCTCCTAAAGCCTGGTAGTGCGGTAAGCGTTGTCAACAATCGCCTGGTAGACTCGGTTATATGCTCCTGCATACCTGCAAATGACTCTACCTGCCTCATCGTATCGGCCTGCACATCCATGACGAGATTCCTGCCGTATTCCAACCCTGTCAAAACGATTATACCTAAAGCAGGTATGAGTGCTAGGCCCAAGGCCAATATGACAGATGACCGGAGTGTAAAGGCTTGCCTTGTAGTGCGGTGCCTAGGAGACTTGCCAACGGTATTGTCGACTGTTAGAGGCATCCCGCCCTTCCTTCTACTAGATATACCTTTTAGTGTATGGCTCCCCAGCCTAATCTGCAAGATAGAAGGCGAGGCTAAACGATGCTTTCCGATATGCACGGCTCTCAGTATATTATAGTTATGGTAATATTTACGCCAAAACGAAATCTCCTCTATGGAGCGATCACCATACTCGTCGCGTCACTCACGCTTGCCTGTGGAACTGGTCCAAGCTCTGATGAACCCTCTCCCGGGTACAAGTCGTACGACGCCCAATCAAAGAAAGGAAGGCTACCCATGCCCCTTATAAAGGCGGCCGATGCGGCTAATGTATGCTACGTTGCACCAAGCGAGGAACTTCGCGCCAAACTAGGAGCCGAGCAATATGCCGTACTTGTAGAAGCCGCGACAGAACCACCCTTCCGTAACGCATACTGGGACAACCATGAAGAAGGCGTGTACGTAGACGCCATAGACGGCGTCCCACTCTTTGCCTCGACAACCAAATTTGAATCAGGCACTGGATGGCCAAGTTTCTGGGATCCCATAGATACAAATGCTCTTGTGCTGGTGGATGATTCGAGCCTGGGCATGAGGCGCATCGAAGTCCGCTCTAAGGCATCAGGAGGCCACCTGGGCCATCTATTCAATGACGGGCCCAATCCTAGCGGTCTCCGCTACTGCATCAATTCGGCTTCCCTGCGCTTCATACCTCGTTCAAAACTGGCCCAGGAAGGCTATGCAGAGCTTGAAACAAAGCTATTCACTCCCTGAGCCAAGACTCTGTCTTTGATTACTGGTCGCCCGTAATAAGCCGGGCGGCCAGTATTTTTTTTTCTATCGTAGGAATGATGGAACCTGAACTTATCTCAGCAAGACTTGAGCAGAGAGCCTCGTAGTCACTGGTGGCTACATCCATGACAAGGCTTATATTCTCCGCAAAGTCTTCACCTATGGTGTTGACTCCGTGCTCTTGCGCCAGTATACGAACCCTGTCGAACAGGGGATAGCTAGATACGAAAGAAATTCTAAGGGTCTCGACCAACTGAGCACGCTTGGTAACGGCTAATACCGCCCGGCCAGCGTCAGAGTAAGCCTTGAGCAGCCCTCCCGTGCCCAGGAGCGTTCCACCAAAGTATCGCGTCACAACGATTACGGTATTGCCAAGTCCTGAACCCTTGAGCACAGCCAGGAGAGGACGGCCGGCGGTACCGCTCGGCTCGCCATCATCGGAGCAAAACTCTGTGACAGACTTGCCACCCCCCAGAACAAAGGCAGGCACATGATGCGAGGCGTCTGGGTAGTCCCGTTTGACCGAGGCGATGAATCTACGCGCCGACTCAGGGGAGTCTGCCCCATCAAGCATCGTTATGAAACGGGAATTCCCGGCAGATGTTTCCACCTTTGCCGCTTCGTAAGGAACTATAAGCATGGGCCCAGTATAGCATGCGACTTCCGCATAGTATGCGTCTTCCACAGAGCATGCGAGCTAGCATGGCTTCATGCCATATTGAGGTTTACCTTGTGCCTTAGTCCTTTTGCGGTATACTCTCAGTGATACTTTGATCAAGTGAGGACTCTGTGGCTGCAAATAAGACAAGACTCTTGGATCCGTTCATCAAGCCGTATGCCGGCTTAGACGTCAGGCTTCTTAGAAAGGCCCGCCTACTGGCCCCCGTAACCCTGGCTATAGGAATCTTAACAATTCTGCTCTCGGCCCTCATGATCGTGACCAAGGCCTATGCCGTATCCGTCATCCTCCTTGGTATGGTTGCATTCAGCATACTGACACTGATCATGATGGCCAAAGGACGATACGGAGTGGCCTCTGCCCTGTTTTTATATTCTCTGTTCGTCGTCATGTTTGCCGCCATTAAATTCGATCAATACCAGAATTTATATGAATGCTATGTCTTTGCTACACTTGGCTCATTCTTGTTCATTACGGTAGGCCTTATAGGAGACAGACCTTCTCAATCCTGGATACTCACTATCCTCAACCTTGCAGCCATAGCAGCCCTGTATTTCTTTGACGCATTACCCCTAGATGACGGCATCGTCACGGAACTGGCAAGCCAGTCGCTGGGTACGAGCACCATCATTGTCATAGCCGGGGGCATATTCAGCGCCATGGCCATCAAGATGCAGACAGAACTGGTGACAGACACCAAGCGATCTGCAGACAAGGCAAGGCTCCAGTACGAGGATATGACTCAGGCTGTCAGCATAGCCCAGGCCTCTGCACTCGGTATCGGCACGCGCCTGGCAACGGCGGCCGAGCGGCTGTCTGCTTCTGCACAAACGCTTCGTGATTCGGCTGCCGAGGAGACTTCTGGCCTGCAGTCATTGGACGCGGCTCTCCTCATGGCAGAAGAAGGCGAAAAAGTTGCAGGTTTGGCTCACGACAGGGTTCGTTCTGCCCTTTATGACTATTCCAACAAGGTTCTCGAGGCATCGGCCTCTGTAGCCCAGATGGTAGAAGCCGTAGAAAACATAGGTCAGTCGGCTGCCGAGCGCCGAGAAGGCGTCGACGCCTTGGTAGACTTGGCTCGGGATGGTGATGAGAAGGTCACACAGATCGTGGAAGCTATCAGGGGTATCGTATCCTCTACCGGCAAGATGGACGAGATGAACACACTCATAGGCGCCGTGGCCGAGCGGACAAACATGCTCGGTATGAATGCTGCCATAGAGGCGGCTCACGCCGGTGAAGCCGGCAAGGGTTTCGCCGTGGTTGCTGAGGAAATACGCACGCTCTCAGAGACTGCAGCCGAGGGCTCGGGCTCCATTGCCAGCATGCTGACAGAGACAAGAGATGTCGTGGCTGGTGCGTCCCGTGCAAGCTCACAGACAAGCGAGTTCTTCACACGCCTGTCTCTTGAGGTTGCCCAGGTTTCATCCACCCTCGGAGATTTTCTGGTACAGCTCAAGGAAATTGCAAGCAGCACTTCGGGGATAACCGAGGCGATGAAAGGCTTTTCGTCATTGGCAGCGTCGGCGGGCGAGGCGGTCCAGGATACCCAGACTGCCTTCCATGAGGCAGCATCCCAGGCGGCTTCTTCCAGGAAAGTAGCGGCATCCATGCGCCTTTCTGCGGAACGCATGGCGGAATCATGTGATTCCCTCCTAGACCAGGCAGCCATGTTGAATGAATTAGGCAAGGAAAATGTCAAGGAGATGGAGAATCTCCGTAACAGACTAGAAGAGACAGGAACAAAACAGTCATAATGATCTTCCTTTTAGGAGTCACTCACAATGCGTTTGTTTGTTCGTAAGCATACACAAAGGCGTACACGCTTCATCGCAGTAGTATTGTCTCTCACGGCATTATCTGTCACAACAACATTCATTTCATGCGCCGGAACGGCGCATAGCCGCTCAGATACACTAACGGCTCATGCCAAAGACGAGGTACGGGAAGCCATTGCCTTGGCTATAAGCCTATCCCGCTCCGGCCACATACAGCAGGCCATGGACAGCGTCGCCGAGGCCCTCGATATGGCACGCGACACGGCAGCCCTTGCCGCAGCCATGGAAGCCAAGGCATGGACACTCCTGTTCGCTGGCTCTCGCGAAGCTGCACTGGAGGCTCTTGCTCAGGCGCAATCACTGGGTACGAGCAGAAGCCCCGGTGCTACGGTGCTTGAGTTCAGGCTGGCTACTGGTTCAGGAATTGCCGAAGCCAGGCGCCGCTATGATGAACTTGTAGCCCAAGCCACGTTAAGCGGTCGAGCCGCCATAGCCATAGCGGTGATGCTCGGCGAGGAAGACTTTCGGGATGTGCCCATACGCTCCCACGAGGATGCTTCTGAATATGCGACATATCTTGCAGGCTACAGCCTCTCACCAGAACCTGCGCACTCTTCAAGCGCTCTGGCGCCAGCCTCGAGTCCTGTAATTGTAGTTTCAAGGATGGAATCGGTAGAAGCCGACGATGTTACCCTGGCGGTAGCGCGTATCAGTTGCCGTGATGCCCTGGCTGGCAGGGGCAGGTTCCGCATCGTAGACAGCGAATCCAGAAGATCGGCCATGGAAGAGCTTGAACTGTCTCTCTCTGGCACCACCCAGGCCAAGGACACAGACAAGGCCGTAGGCGACCTTTTCTCAGCTGACTTTGTGGCCTCTGGTTGCATCATCAAGGTAGATTCAGGGTGGCTTGTGTCGTTCTGCCTATCAAACACCGGTGACGGTAGCATAGTCGCCAGCGACTTCTCCATGGTACAGGACCACGCTGGAATCATGGCCACGGCCCAACGCTTCGCAGCCTCCCTCGACAACCTAGCGCCAAGAAATTTATGACTATTTCAGAATTCTCCAGCTACTGCGAGTATTGCGCCGCCGCTCCGGAAGGAGACCTGAACCGATCCTACCACGACGCAGAATACGGTTTCCCTCTCCAGGAGGACTCCGCCCTCTTCTGCAGGCTCGTGCTGGAGATCAATCAAGCGGGGCTCTCCTGGCTTACAATACTCAAAAAGAAAGACGCATTCGTCAGGGCCTACGACCGCTTCGATATAGATACCGTAGCAGCCTATAAAGAGGCAGACACGGAGCGTCTCCTTTCAGACTCAGGCATCATCAGAAACCACAGAAAGATAGCCGCCGCCATAGAGAATGCCCGGCGACTCGTCGTAGTACGCACAGAATTCGGTTCATTCAAGTCTTGGCTCGACGAGCATCATCCCCTGTCAAAGGATGAATGGCTCGTTCTGTTCAAGAAGACATTCGTCTTTGTGGGCGGCGAGATAGTGGGTGAATTCCTCATGAGCACAGGCTACCTGCCCGGAGCCCATGTCGCAGGCTGCCCGTCAGGCACGCGTGCGATCGCGGCCGGCGCACCATGGGCAAAAACAAGCCAGACTGGCTCTTAGGCATCCCGACGGCTACACTTCCTGTCCTGGAAAGACAGGATAGTCTTACGCAGGCGTATGAAATGCGGCGTGACCTCAACCATCTCGTCGTCCTGCAGGAACTGTATAGCGCGTTCCAGGGTCATCGGCTGTATAGGAGTCAGTGTCAGTGCCTCATCCTTGAGGACAGAGCGCATGTTTGACAGCTTCTTTTCCTTGCAAGGATTGACGTTAAGCTCCGAGTCCAGGTTGTGTTCTCCTACTATCATGCCTTCGTAGACCTGCTCCCCGGGCACAACGAAGAGCCTGCCCCGAGGCTCAAGATGATACAGGCCATAGGTGACGGCGGCACCTTCGCGGTCTGAAACAAGCGACCCGGTGAATCTGTTTATTATATCGCCACGGTATTCTTCATACCCAGACAGATACGAGTTCATGATGCCCGTGCCCTTGGTGTCGGTCAGGAAGGTATCCCTATAGCCTATGAGCGCGCGCGACGGTACCGAGAACTGCAGGTGCACGCGTCCGCCGTCATGGCAGGAATAACTGAGCATGCGGCCTTTGCGCGCCGACAACTTGTCGGTGACTATGCCTGCAAAGCCTTCGGCGCAATCGACAAACAGCTGCTCAATAGGTTCAAGCCTCACGCCATTTTCATACTTGCTTATTACCTCTGGCCGACTAACACATATCTCAAAACCATCACGTCTGAGCATCTCTATCAGTATAACCATCTGGAATTCGCCGCGGCCCCGTACTATGAATCCTCCGCCAGTCTCGGCTTCCTCTACCTGGATGGAAACGTTATTGAGCGTTTCCTTGCGTAGACGTTCAAACAGCTTAAGCGACTGCACCTTCTTGCCATCGCTACCGGCGTTAGGGGATGTGTTGACGAAGAAGCGCATGGCCACGGTAGGCTCGTCAACGATGATGCGCGTGAGGGCCTTGGGTGCATCTTTCGTGCAGATGGTATCTCCTATATGCACGTTATCTATGCCAGAAAGCACTATGATGTCGCCGGTCTCGGCGTATTCCGCCTCTACAAGCTTGATTCCCGAATAGGTATGGAGCTTTGAAACAGACAGCGCCTCACGCATATCCCCTTCACCTATGCAGACGAGGCCATCCTTTGAGTGGGCTCGTCCATTGATGACCTTACCTATAGCCTGGCGTCCAAAATAATCTGAATATGACAGGTCTGAGACAAGCATCTGAAAGGGCTCGGCCCTGGAGTACACGGGGGGTGGCAAATATTTCAGGATGGCGTCAAGCAGGGGATGCAGGTTGTCACCCTCGCCATCGAGGGAATCCTTGGCAATACCCAACTTGCCTATGGCGTACAGGACAGGAAACTCAAGCTGTGAGTCGTCGGCTCCAAGGTCTATGAACAGATCGTATATCTCGCTTAGTACCTCTTGTGGACGAGCATCCAGCCTGTCTATCTTGTTTACAACGACTATTACCGGCAGGCCGCCGGCTAGAGCCTTTGATAGCACGAAGCGTGTCTGGGGCAAGGGCCCTTCTGACGAGTCAACGAGCAGTATGGCGCCGTCAACCATAGACAGGGCACGCTCTACCTCACCGCCAAAATCGGCGTGGCCAGGCGTGTCGAGGATGTTTATCTTCACGCCTTTCCAGTTCACAGAACAATTCTTTGCCGCGATGGTGATGCCGCGCTCTCGCTCAAGATCCATGCTGTCCATCAGGCGTTCCTGGGTCTGCTGACCCTCGCGGAATACCCCGGATTGTCTAAACATCGCGTCTACAAGTGTCGTCTTGCCATGGTCGACATGGGCTATGATGGCTATATTTCTTATTCCTGGGTTAGTCGAATCCTTGTGGGTCAATGCAATATCCTGGTGTGCGTTTTACGGCGGGAGATGCAAGCAGTATAGCGATGAATCGAGGGAAGGTATATGCGCTATGCCGACACTTCAAGGAAAGGCTATCTTGCGCAAAACCCCAGGCCAGCCTAGACTGGCCAGCAAGAACATAGGCAATGAAGAAATATCTCGTGCTGGCCGGCAATATAGGCGCAGGAAAATCAACACTCGTAGGACTCTTGGCCAAACGCCTGGGCTATCGTCCCTATTATGAGCCGGTAGCCGAGAACCCCTATCTGGAGGAATTCTATGCAGACATGGAACGATGGGCCTTCAACTCTCAGGTCTTCTTCCTGACACACAGGCTACGCTCTCACCGAGCCATGATGGATGACCCATACTCTGTCGTTCAGGATCGTTCCCTGTACGAGGATGCGGAAGTCTTTGCGCGCAACCTGTACGAGCGTGGCTCCATGAGCGCCCGCGACTGGGCCACATACAAGGAACTCTATCACACCCTTATTAGCATACTGCCGTCACCGGACCTGGTCGTCTACCTTAAGGCTTCGGTGCCCACCCTCAAGGCCAGAATAGCCAAGCGTGGGCGTGATTTTGAGGCCAGCATCCCTGAGGAATACCTATCCGGGCTCAACGGACTCTACGATGAGTGGGTAGAAGGCTTCGAGCTATCGCCCGTTCTAGTGGTTCCGTGCGACAGGCTCGATTTTGTAGCCGAGTCAAAGGACCTGAACGCCATAGTCCGCACCATAGAGCATAGCCTTCGTGACAAGCAGGGGAGCCTCTTTCCAATAGGCATGTAGAGCCGCAGCCGCAAGCAACTTGATCACAGCCCAAATTATTCTTACTTTCTATAGAAGCGCCAGATAGCGCTTCGCGCACTGTAGCCTTGCCGGGCATGCGTGTCAGCCAATATAAGGAGTATCCATGGCAACCATAGCACTCAAGGGTTCTGTAATTCATAGCTCGGGAGAGCTTCCCGCGATAGGCAGCATGCTTAAGGATTTCAAACTTACGAGGTCTGATCTATCCGATGCTTCACTTGCCGACTTCAAGGGAAAGACCCTCATTATCAATATAGTACCCAGCCTCGATACAGGCACCTGCGCCGCCAGCGCCAGGACATTCAACACAAGGATAAAGGAATTGGGAGGGGCTCTGGTTCTAACCGTCAGCCGTGACCTACCCTTTGCACAGAAACGCTTTTGCGAAGCAGAAGGCATAGACGCCGTCGTGCCTCTCTCCGAGCTTCGTGACAGGAAGTTTGGATCCGACTATGGCGTAGCGATAGTCGATGGACCACTGGCTGGGCTCCTGTCACGAGCCGTCATAGTAGCCGATCCCAATGGACGCATAACCTACACAGAACAGGTTCCAGAGATAACCCAGGAACCAGATTACACAAAGGCTCTTGCCGCTGCAAAGGCTGCCGGTAAGGCATCCTGAATGAAAAAGATACTAACAATAGAGGGAATGAGCTGTGGACACTGCGTCATGCGCGTTAAGACGGCTCTTGAAGCCAGTACAGGCGTGACTAGTGCGACCGTTGACCTGAGCACAGGCAAGGCAGTCGTAGAGGGTGACGCTCTGGACGCCAATATGCTCAAGGGAGCGGTGGTCCAGGCCGGCTACACCGTTGTGTCCGTGCTACCATAAGAATAAACCCCCGACCTCGTGTCGGGGGTTTTACTTTTTACTGCCCTTAGAGCTATTTGAGTTGTGATAGCTTGATGGGTTTGGGCTCCGAATCGTCGCCCTCCGTCTTTATAAGCTCTTCAAGCAGTTCTTTACCACGTTTTGAAACCTTGAGGGGCACCTGCAGCATAAGCTTTATGTACATGTCCCCACGCTTGGCGCTGCCATTGGCTCCAGGCACACCTTCTTCACGCAGGCGCAGCATCTTGCCATGCTGCGAGCCGGCAGGGACGGTCACCTTGACCTTCTTGCCATCTATCGTAGGCACGGTTATTTCACCGCCAAGGGTTGCCTTCATGGTGGATATAGGCACGGCACAATAAAGATCGTAGCCATCGCGTTCGAAAAATTCGTGTGGCCTGACGTGAATGAATACGTACAGGTCTCCGGGTTTACCCCCGTTTGGTCCAGCATCTCCCTGACCACCAACGGAGAGCCGTTTTCCATCGGCTATGCCCGGTGGAATGGTCACCTTTATCTTCTGTTTCTTCTTGGTAAGACCCGAACCATTACAGACCTTGCATGGTTTGTCGACTATGTGGCCCTCACCGGCACAGCTAGGGCAGGGGCTGGCGATAGAGAAGAATCCCGAGCTCCGGCGAACCTGGCCAGAACCCTGGCAGGTTGGACATACCTTACGGCCGCCACCCGTCTCTGAACCGCTGCCCTTACACGTTGTGCAGCCCTCGTCGTGGCTATAGGCAATCTCTACACTCGTTCCGAAGACAGCCTGTTCAAAGGTGAGTTCCATGTCATAGCGTAGATTGGATCCACGCGGCGGTTCACCACGTCGTCTACCAGACGAAGCACGCCCGCCGCCACCAAACAGGTTATCAAAAATGCTGGAGAAGTCGCCAAACCCGCCAAATATGTCCTCAAAATCCCTGTAGATATTGGAGAAATCCTGGGCGCCACCCTGGCCACCCATGCTGTCGACGCCGGCGAAGCCAAACTGATCGTAGGCTGCCCTTTTCTGATCATCGGAGATGACCTCGTAGGCTTCCGTAGCTTCCTTGAAGCGCTCCTCGGCTGCCTTGTCACCCGGGTTCTTGTCCGGGTGGTTCTGAATAGCGAGCCTTCTGTACGCCTTCTTGATGTCTTCCTTGATAGCATTCTTCTGAATGCCCAAGACTTCATAATAATCTCGCTTAGCCACGGTTTACCTTCACTTAAAAATTTGAACGCAGAGAATAAGAGCATAAGAGAAGGAGGGAACCCATGAGCGAGCTTTCTCTCTCTTGATTTCCCTCTTCATCTCTTATTCTCTTCGTTGATCTTTCGTCTAAGCCTTATTTCTTGTCGTCGTCGTCTACGACGCGATAATCGGCATCCTCGGCTCCGCCGTCGTTGTGGCCCTGAGCATTGTCCGATCCATCACCCGGCCCGGCCTCAGGGCCGCCCTCACCACCTTCGGTTCCCGGCGTGGAGCTCTTATACACCTGCTCGGCTAGCTTATAGGAAGCCTGCTTGAGCGCTTCTATCTTTTCCTTTATCGGTTCGGACTCATTAGTCTCAAGAGCAGTCTTGAGCTCTGCTACAGCGGCCTCTATGGCTACCTTGTCATCGGGGCCAACCTTGTCTCCGTAATCAGTGAGGGACTTCTCTGTCTGGTAGATAAGGGCGTCAGCCTCATTACGAGCCTCGGCCCGTTCTCGCTCACGCTTGTCTTCCTCTGCATGGGCTTCCGCTTCCTTGACCATCTTGTCTATGTCCGAATCGTTAAGGCCGCTCGAAGACTCTATTCGAATCTTCTGCTCCTTACCGGTTCCCAGATCCTTGGCTGAAACATGGACTATGCCATTGGCATCTATGTCGAATGTCACCTCTACCTGGGGGACACCTCTGGGAGCCGGTGGAATACCCTCGAGATCAAAGCGTCCAAGCGTGCGATTCTGTGTGGACATCTCGCGCTCGCCCTGCAGGACATGGATTGAGACGGTACTCTGGCTATCGGCCGCGGTACTGAATATCTGGCTCTTGCGGCAGGGTATGGTTGTGTTTCTGGTAATAAGCCGTGTAAACACACCCCCCAGGGTCTCTATGCCCAGTGATAGTGGCGTAACGTCGAGGAGCAACACATCCTTGACGTCTCCGCCCAGGATTCCACCCTGGATAGCCGCACCTACGGCCACCGACTCGTCGGGATTAACGCCCTTGGATGGTTCTTTGCCAAACAGTTCCTTGACTATCTGCTGAACCTTTGGGATTCGGGTAGAGCCACCGACCAGGATGACTTCATCTATCTGATCGGCTGTAATGCCGGCGTCCTTCATGGCCTTGCGGCATGGTTCCTTTGACTTCTCAAGGTATGTCTCGATCAGACGCTCGAAGGCGGCTCTGCTCAGGCTTTTCTGCAGATGCTTGGGACCTGATGCATCCGCCGTGATGAACGGCAGGTTGATTTCTGCCTGCTGGACATTGGACAGTTCAATCTTGGCCTTCTCCGAGGCTTCCTTGAGACGCTGGAGAGCCATCTTGTCCTTTGACAGATCTATACCAGATTCCTTCCTGAACTCTTCTACCAGCCACTGCATCACGGTTCGGTCAAAATCATCGCCACCAAGGTGCGTGTCTCCATTGGTAGACTTTACCTCGAAGACACCCTCGCCTAGCTCAAGGATTGAAATATCGAAGGTGCCACCGCCTAGGTCATACACCGCGATTGTCTTTTCCTTCTTCTGGTCCTTGTTAAAACCATAGGCAAGCGAAGCGGCTGTAGGCTCGTTAATGATACGCCTGACCTCAAGCCCGGCTATCTTGCCGGCATCCTTGGTAGCCTGCCTCTGCGCATCGTTGAAGTATGCAGGAACGGTGATGACCGCCTCGGTAACCGGTTCTCCAAGGTAATCCTCAGCCGTCTTCTTCATCTTCTGAAGAATGAAGGCGCTGACTTCCTGTGGACTATAGAGCTTGCCGGCGGCATCGATCCTTACGTCATTCTGGTGTGCCACTATCTTATACGGAACGAGGGTTGTCTCGTTCTTAAGCTCTTCATACCGGCGACCCATGAAACGCTTTATTGAGTACACGGTATTTTCCGGATTGGTTATCATCTGGTTCTTGGCTGGCTGGCCTACTACGCGTTCACCCTTACCAGTGAAACCTACAATGGAGGGAGTCGTACGCTGCCCTTCAGAGTTAGATATGACGAGTGGCTCACCACCCTCCATGACAGCCACACAACTATTGGTGGTTCCTAAATCGATTCCTATAATCCTTCCCATCGGATGCTCCTTATGCGTTCTCTTCTACTGTTGTTTCATTGTCCGTGTGCCCATCCAGGACGGGCATGCGTACCTTGACCTTGGCGCTTCGCAGGACGCGATCGCGCAGTTTGTATCCTTTAATAAACTCTTCTACTATTACAGGTTCGGCGCATTCGCCGCGCTCGCTCATGACGGCTTCGTGAACATTCGGGTCGAAGACGGTCCCGATTGAATCGAAATGCACCAATCCATACTTCCTATCGAGCATGCCAAGAAAATTCTTCCTGATCATATCGACGCCATCATGGAGTGACTTGAAATCCTTTGACTGCTCGGAACTATGTACGGCCCTGTCAAAATCGTCCAGGACGGTCACAAGATCCGCAAGGAGCTGGGAATTGGCGTATTTTACTGCGTCATCCTTCTCCCTGAACATGCGCTTCCTGAAATTCTCATAATCTGCCAACTTACGCAGATATTGATCCTTGAGAGACGAAACCTCCGCCTCCAGCGCCGCTATCTTGGCTACCTTCCCATCAAAGGCAGCTTCTGCGGCTGAATCCTTTGAGCCAGTATTCTGGTTTTCAACCAACAGCTCATCGAGTGATGGGGAGGACTCTACGGAGTCTCCCAGCGCTTCAGCCTCATGCTTTGTAAAATCGGAACCCTCGGGTCTTACCTGCTTATCCTGTTTCTTTTGTTTAGACATAGCCTCGCTCTACATTGATGATGACCGGATGCTCGTAGCGACTAGAACAAGCCATGAGCCTAACGGTTTGTATGCATTAAAATAATAAGGTCTATTTTGAAGCGTCAAGCCGATATGACCTTGATTGCGCGTTATTCGATAAGATTGTTCTCTTCTCTCCTTAAATAAACACCAAATTTGCCTAAGGCTGGGCTGCTTGACATTGGCCCGCGATGCTATACCATTAAAGTCATGGGGCATGAAATGCCCGCACCTCGTTTCCGCATGGGAGGATTGGCGTTGCAGTTTCAGAGACCATCGATCATCCAGGAGCAGCGGCAAAGGCTCAGCCCTCAGATGATACAATCAATCAGGCTCATGGCGCTACCTCTACAAGAGCTCAAAGAAGAAATACAGCAGGCAATAGAGGCAAATCCTGCTCTTGAGGTGCTAGAAGACAGGTCCACAATGTCACTCGATTCCATACCAGAGGAGAGTGAATTGGACTCGGAAGCCAATGAACGCTTCGAGAACAGTTCTGATCCAGGCTTTAACCGCTCCAATACTAACGATTCAGACTCTAAACGCATGTTCCTGGAAGGGGCCATAAGTAGCCCGGAAACACTCCAGGAACACCTCTTGTGGCAGCTTAGACTGCAACCAATAGCCCAGGCTCAGCGCGAAATGGGCGAGCGGCTGATCCAAAACCTCGATGCCGACGGCTTCCACAAGGAAGACCCCTACCAGCTATGCAAGGGTTCAAGCACGGCATCCGTAGACAAGGTGATGGGCATAATCCGTAGCCTGGAGCCGCTTGGAACATGCGTCAATGACTTCAGGGAATCTATAGTCGTACAGACAGAGCAGACACAGGAAGCCCCGCCGATGGCACTTGCAATTGTACGTGACTTCATAGAGCTCCTGGAGCGAGGCAAGAACCAGGAAATTCAGAAACGGCTCAAGATAAATGACCAGGAACTGGATGAGGCACTCGCGTTCATAAAATCGCTCAATCCTTTCCCAGGCAGACAGTATTCGGCCGATGAGACACGCTATGTCACTCCCGATGTACAGGTTCGTCTCAAAGATGGAGAATTCGTCATAATAATCAATGATGAGGAGATACCCGTCATAGGTATCAACCCCTTCTTCGACAGGCTGTCAGGCGAAAAACACGACAAGGAGACGGCTGTCTTCGTCAAGGATAGTATCCGTCAGGCTCGATGGTTCATACAAAGCATACAGCAAAGGAATCGTACACTGCTCAAAGTCGTACGTTCCATAGTCGAGTTTCAGAGGCCTTTTTTTGCACGTGGCCCAAAATTCCTGTCTCCTCTGACACTCAAGGACATAGCCGCTGAAGTAGGAGTCCACGAGACCACTATTTCCCGCATAGCAGGAAAGAAGTATGTTCAAACAGACTGGGGCATCTTTGAACTACGCTACTTCTTTACAAACAGCATTTCAGGCTCTGGAAGTGGTGGCTCCAGATTTTCAAAGAGCGGGGTAAAACAGATAATAAAAGAAATCATAGAGCATGAGACAAATGCTATGTCCGACCAGGACATAAGCGACATGCTCGCACGAAAAGGCATAAAACTGGCAAGGAGGACAGTAGCTAAGTATCGTGGAGAACTGAACATGGAATCTTCATTCGGCCGCACACACGGCTGAGAACAATCGGCCGGACTACCGGCTATAAGGGGGCTTGCATGAATATAGATGTCCGTTCCGTGCACTTCGACTTAGGTGAAACCAACCGATCATACCTTGACAAGAAATTAGAGCGCATAGCTTATGCCAAGGACTTGATAGTAGATCTTCTGTTCTCGTTTACAAAGGAAAAGCAGTTTAAGTGCGAGTGTACTATCAACTTTCGTTGGGGCGCTACCGCCCACGTACAGGAAACGGACTTCGACCTCACAGCGGGCATAGATAAGATGATGGACATCCTGGAAAACAAGATAAACAAGGAAAAATCAAAGATACAGGATAAAAAATAGACACGAGTACCTGGCTCGCGCTCCCTGTGGCGCGAGCCTTGACAGTGCTATCGTCTAAACAAGAATGTAGAATAGCGCGATGCACAACCGCGTACCATATACCGTTCCTCAAACTCCAGGGGTGGGATAGCTTGGCTGAAGAGGAAGCCCTGTGCATGATCACACTGCATGTTCTTAAGCAGATAGTATTGCTCGGCCGTCTCTACACCTTCGGCCACCACGGACAGTTTCATGCGGTGAGCCAAACCTATTATGCCCATGACTATCTCTCGAGACGCGGTTGATTTCTCTATATCCTTTATGAATTCCCTGTCTATCTTTACTATGTCTATAGGCAAGTTCTTAAGATACGTCAGAGAACAGTAGCCCGTTCCAAAATCATCAACAGACAGCATGACACCGAGGTTCTTGAGCCTGGCAATGCCAAGAGCCGCATCCTCAAAGCGCTCGAGTAGAACACTCTCGGTTATCTCTACTATGAGTCGTTCCGGTGGCAAACCCGTAGATTCAAGCAGTTCGGCTAACATGACAGGAAATTCGGCGCAACGCAGCTGTACCGGCGATACATTGACCGATACCTTCAGTTCCGCTTCGTTCTTTGCCCATGCGCCACCCTGTTTACACGCCGAGCGCATTACCATCTCCCCTAAACGTACGATAAGACCCGTTTCCTCGGCCAGTGGTATGAAGCTACAAGGGGATACATTGCCTCGTATAGGATGGTTCCAGCGTACGAGAGCCTCCACACTATCTACAGACCCCGTGCTAACCCTGATAACAGGCTGGTAATGAACGCTCAGCTGACCCGCATCGAGGGAGCCAGACAGATCAGTCTCAAGACTGGATCTGCCTCGGCGATCCTGGCACAGGTTCTCGCTAAACTGCAACATGCAGCCTCGCCCTGCATCCTTACATGCCTGAAGGGCAATATCGGCGGCAGCCAGGAGTTCTGCGGCAGTGGAGCCATCCCTGGGCCAAATGCTGACTCCCAGACTGGCTCGCAGGGGGAAACACCTCTCATCATCAATCTTTATAGATTCTTTGAAGGCAGATTGTACCCGTTCCGATGCTTCTTCTGCTTCCTTGAGCGAGCTAACCGCCATGAGAACGGCGAATTCATCACCAGCCGTACGCGCGCTTATATCACCTGCCCTGACCGTGGATGCTATACGCTTCCCAACGGCTCGCAGGAGCATGTCACCGCATTCATAGCCAAAATCGGTGTTGTATCGCTTGAAATCATCAATATCGGCGCTCACCACAACCAGGTAGCTGTTTGACCCGTCGCTGCGTTTGATGACTGAGTCTATGGCGGCAGAAAACAGGGGTCTATTAGGAAGGCCCGTCAATTCATCATGGTTCCGGCTCCAGGCAAGCCGCTCCAGCGCTTCTCGCTCATCGCTTACATCGCGCACCACACCAACGTAGCGAGGCGCCTCCTCAAGCAGGGTTGACCCATCAGGGGAAGTAGTAGCGAGCGACACAGCCATCCTGACTTCCTCGACGCTCTGCCTGCCTGTCTGACGACTCTTCATCAGCTCACCTGTCCAGAACCCAACGGATTCAAGCGCTACCCTGGCGTTGGACAGTGCCCTGTCGTTCATAGGTTCGGGATAGAGATCCCTGAGTTGTGGAGGCTCTGCAGTGAACGAATCCAAGCCGCTCGTCCGAGCAAACGACGGGTTGGCGTAACGAACACGGAGGTTCGCATCGGCGAAGAATACGCCATCCTTCATGATAGAAAGCAAGGTCCTGGAGAGTCCGAGCCTGTCTTGACTCGACGCCTTGCCCCAAGGCTTGTTTTGATCTTCCTCCAAACCATCATTACGCATAGAAGCTTACTACCACCCAGTTGTACAAGATCTGTTTGAAGCTGCAGAAACACGCGGCGTCAAAATTTCGCTATACTATACCATCAAGCCATTGAAACTTGAAAGGAGAGCCCTTGTTTCGTTATCTAGTATCGGCTCTTTTATACTGTTCCTCCTTAAGTTTATTTCAGGCTGCTCTAGGACCGTCATCATCCGAAGTAGCAGGATGGTGGACCCGCGCCACGACCAACTTTGGCGCGGCTTCAGACTATGTAGCCACGAGAACCGTGCTGCGCATAGAGGAACTCGACAAGGACGGTCGTGTAACATCCACAGAACAAGGAGAAACGCGCATAGAATTCAAAGGGACAGAGCGGATTGTGGTAGTCGTTAAGGCAGAAAAAAACGGGAAGGATGCCAGCGACGAGTGGCGGAAACGCTATGGAAAGCCGTCGAGCTCCAACTCGGATGGAGATTCGTCGAGGGGCGGGCCTCCTGGAGGATTCGATGCGACTCCCTTTGACCCCAAGTACACCAAGGACCTCATTAGGGGTGAAGCCAGGGCTGGCTCCGCGGGCATATTGATCCCGTACTCAATAAGCACATCGGGGGGCGACATCGAGGGCACGGTCAATTTCTCAAGCTCCGGAACGCCAGTAGAAGCCACGCAAACCTGGGTAAAACCACGCATGTTCGTGTCTTCCATGAGTTCATCCATACGATATACACAGGTGGAGGACGCCCTGGTGATATCGGGCATGAACATAGAGGGAGAGGCTTCTATACTCTTCATAAAGTACCGTTTTAGAATGAGCTTTGATTTTTTTGACTGGCAACATGTGTCTCAATGAGACTAGATGCCCCCGAGGGGCACAGGAGCCTTGAGCACAACACAGGCATAGACAAACAGCTCCAGGATGACCTTCTCGTGGGTCTGTCCCATGGATCTGAGCCGCGCGTCGGTATCCACACCAAACGCCACGAGACGTGAGCAGACCTGTGAAGGCCAACGTCGCCTTGCCGCATCGTAGCTGGCAAGAGTCGTACGGCGGGTAATCCTCAGGCTCCTGGCCGCCTGCTCGAAGGGCGCTCCGCCTTCCAGAGCGACATGCAGGGAAGACAAGCGCCTCAGTGACCATAGAAGACCGGCCAAAAGGCCAATCCCTGAACCGTCACGGTTTGCCAGGATGGCAGACAAGGTCTCCAATGCCTGCTCAAAGCTACCCATGGCCATCTTGTCGAACAGGCTAAAGGCGTCTTCTGCCCTGTTGTGGGCTATGTAGCGCTCGACATCGTCCTCGGCTATGGTCGATCCCCTGGAAAAGAACAGGGCCAACCTTGAACATTCAAGCTTGAGAGCCTCCGTATTGTTCTCTACAAGATCCTGAATAGCCTCTATGGCCTCATCATCGGCGCGTACACCCTGTGAGGCAAAATAATCGCGTATCCACCGTCCTGATTCCTGTGAAGACAGCTCCCAAAACACCTTCTTGGCATCCTTTGGCAGAGCCGACTCTATTGCCTTGTCTACACCAAAGCCGTCGGAGACCAGTATGAGTACAGTAGATTCAGCCGGTTTCTTTATATACCCGATGAGTGCCTGGACATCGGCCTTAGCCTTGATCTGGTCAGCGCCAAGATACTGGACGAATTTGCCGGGAGAAAAGAGAGAACCGTTCATGAGGACATCAAGCAAGGCATGTACCGGCGTCTCGTGGGCGTAGAGCCTGTAATCCTCCGGTTCACCCTTCCATTCAGTCTGGCATCTGGAGCGAAGCTGACGGATGAAATCATTACGGCGTCCCAGCTCGGGTCCGCCTATGGCAAGTACCGGTTCCACGATGCCCTAGTAGGTGCGGACTATGCCGCGCAACTTTCCTAGAATACGCGCGTCCTGGGTAAATATCGGCGCATATGAGGGGTTCTCCGGTTCAAGCCGTATGCGGCTCTTCTCCTGGAAAAAACGCTTGAGTGTCACCGAATCCTCTATGGCCGCTACGACTATATCGCCGTCTACCGCCACCTGCTTCTGTTCTATGACCGCAAGATCGCCATCCAGAATGCCTGCGTTTATCATGCTGTCCCCACGAACCCTCAGGGCAAAACAAGTGCTCGCGCCAACCATCGAGGCAGGGACGTGTACACAAGACTCGTAGTTCTCGTCTGCAAAGATGGGTTTTCCCGCGGCTACTGCTCCAAGGACAGGAACCTCAATGGTTGTGGCCCGCCCTGACCCACGGGATTTACCTATAATCTCTATCTTCCTTGAACGGCCGCCACCGGCTCTGATACGACCCTTGCGTTCAAGCGCCTTGAGATGATCGTAGGCTCCTTTTACCGATATGCCGAAGTGAGCCGCTATCTCTCGTATTGTCGGTGGGTAGGGATTACCAAGTATGAATGCCTCGATGTACTCGAGAACTTCCTTCTGTCTATTAGTCAATTCATTCATTCGCCGGCCTCTATCCCGAATTTCTTGATCTTGGCGTGCAGGTTACTCGGGTATACGCCTATTGTCTCTGCTGTCTTGGTGACATTATAACCGTTCTTTCTTAAATTGTGCAGTAAATAACCTCGTTCAAATGCTTCTCTGGCCTCTGATAAACGCAAATCAGAGAGTACATCCAGGCGATCGGTGGCAATTTCAGATGTTTTGCCATCCGCTCTGGCTATAAAATGCTCTACCGTCTCTGCCGATATCTCTTCCTCATCGCTCATAACCGATATACGTTCTATGAAATTCTTCAGTTCTCTTATGTTGCCTGGCCATTGGTAGGCGGCAAGCACGTCCAGGGCTCCCTGGGACAAACGACGTGAGGCCGAATCGTCCAGGCGGGCCAGGAATGATGTGGCCAGAAGGGCTATGTCCTCGGGGTGTTCGCGGAGTGCAGGCATATGCAAGGGAATGACGTTTAACCTGAAAAAAAGGTCTTCCCTGAACCTGCCGGCGCTAATCTCCTTGCGCAGATCCTTGTTGGTAGCCGCTACGACGCGAACATCCACCTCGAGCGTCAGTTCTCCACCAACGCGCTCGAAACGCATCTCCTGCACGGCCCTAAGAACCTTTGACTGGGCAGAAAGCGACATGTCGGCTATCTCGTCAAGGAAGAGGGTGCCCAGGTGGGCGGCCTCAAATTTCCCCTTGCGCCTGGCAACGGCATCGGTAAAGGAACCCTTCTCGTGGCCAAAAAGCTCGCTTTCTATCAGCGTATCAGGCATCGCGGCGCAATTTACGGCGACGAATGGGCCATTGGCCCTATCAGACAACTCGTGTATACGCCTGGCGGCCAGCTCCTTGCCTGTACCATTGTCCCCGGTGATGAGTACCCGGGCGTTAGAGCGGGCACCCTGATCTATGAGTTCGCGAACGGCCACCATGCATGGAGCATCGCCTAAGATGTCGTCACGCTCCACGCTGCTGCGTTTGAGCCTGGCGTTCTCCATCCTGAGGTCTGAAAGAGCATGGGCATTTCTGACGGCCGTAACGAGCCTATCTATAGACAGTGGTTTCTCTATGAAGTCAAAGGCTCCAAGCTTCACGGCGTTTACGGCCATGTCTATGGAGGCATGACCCGATATTACTATTGTCTCGATGGCCGGGAAATCTGCCTTGATCGCCTTGAGGACATCGATACCGCCCATTTTTGGTAGCCACACATCGAGGATGACCACCTCGACACTCTCGTGCTTGAGTATATCGAGCCCCAAGGGGCCATCCTCTGCTGTAAGAGCACGGTATCCCTCATCCTCTAGAATATCCTTTACGGTGGCCCGTATGCCGGGCTCGTCGTCTATAACGAGGATGGCACTCATCTATGACTTCCTTTATATACTATGTGTTCTCCACCGGTACGTTAATATAAAATACGGTTCCGGAGTCTTCATTCGATTCGAAACGTATCTTGCCACCATGTGCGGCGACGATATGCTCGACTATTGCCAAGCCGAGGCCAGTACCCCCAGGCTTAGTCGTAAAATATGGTGAAAACACCCTATCCTGTTCGTCGAGGGGTATACCACGACCATCGTCCCTGACCTGTATCCTACAGTACCGGGATTCTGCCGTCTTGACAAGATCGGCACGTATCCAGACCCGGCCTGTACAATCGGTGGCATCGGCGGCATTGGCAATAAGATTGCCCAGGGCCTGCTTCAGGTAACCTCTATCGGCCTTGAGCACTATTTTAGGATCTATCGATTCGCAGTCTATGCTCATGGAAGGCCAGGAGGCAGAATAGAGATGGACAGCCTCGTCTACCATGGGCTTTAGCGACATCCATTCCTTCTGGGGCTCGGGCAGACGCGCAAAGTCCCTGAATTCTGTCAGGAGTGACTCCATGTTAGCCGTCTCCTGAACGATGGCTACCATAGATTTTTCGATGATGTCTCCTATCGTATCTGGCGAAGCATTCCAGCGCTTGAGCACTCGCTCGGCCGACAACTTGATTGGAGTGAGGGGGTTGCGAAGTTCATGGGCCAGTTTCCTGGCTATATCACGCCAGGCACCTATCTTCTCGTTGCGAAGCTCGTCTCCCCGGGAGCGCTCCTGGTTTTCAAGCATGGCATTGAGTGATTCTATGAGGTCTCCCGCTTCGTCTCCCGGCTTGGCCAGGAAGGGAGCACGCCTGGATCCCGATTTTATCCTGGCTATGGCCTCGGACAGAGCCGCTACAGGGCGCAGCAGGCGATCTGCCGAACTGAGCGCAAAGAGCACGGTAATGCCAAACAAGGGAGCCAGGATGCATAACGAGAAAAACAACAAGTAGGCAGTAAAAGAGCCAGCAACCCTCTTGGAACTCTCCAGCCTGGCGCTCGCCATCGACATCCCAGAGGCAGCCTGCTCTACCTTGTCTGCAAATCGAAGTGATACGATGGCGGATATCCGGCCCCCAGGCTCGGCCATACCAGCATCTCTGGCAAAATAACGGGAATAGCTGGCATCTCCTACCGTCAGGCGCGGAAGGAATCCGTTCCTGCCCATGACGACAAAGCCAGGGCCTGATAGAAGCGTCTCGTCACCCGCAAAGCCTATGGAGGCTCCACCTGAAAACAGCTCTACCGAGCAAATTGAAGGATCCCTGGCAGAAAGCCAGGATAATACCCTCTCGGCATCGGGGCCACGAGAAGAAATGATGGTAGCCACGTCGTTTTCTGCGGCGTATCTAAGAGCGGCTTCCTTCTCTGCATAATAGAAAAGAGCAAAATCAACGCCGTCTCCAAGTGCGGCACGAACCATGGCAGATCCCGGGGCCTCTACCGCCTCTACCGCCAAGCTACCCAACAAGAGTACCGGGGGCAAGGCAGCCATGCCCATTACCAGGATAAAAGACATCATGACCCGGGCACGAAGCCTGTATCCCCAGGCATGCCGCCTGAACTCCTTGACGAAGCGCACTGCAGAGAAGATTAGAAATACGGCTAGAATGGTAGGGGTAATGGCTAGAATGACGGCACTGGCCTGTGTCTGAATTGAGGGATAACCCTCGCCTGATCCGATGGCTACCCGTATGTAGACAAAGGCACCGGCGCTTATTATCACATAGAGTAAGGCGACAACGACCAGATCCGTCATGCGCCTCGGAGAAAGACCCCTGCCTAGCATTACTCCTCTTCAAAGCGGTTCTGGAAAAGCCTGTCTATGGCTTCCGCCGCCGCCTCTTCGTCCTCGCCCTCGGCGATGATAAGGATTCTTGTCTCATAGCCTGCACCAAGAGTGATGATGCCCATGATGCTCTTGGCATTGATACGGTCATCACCCTTCTGAAGCGATATCCTGGATTTAAACTTTCCTGCTGTCTGCACTATCAATGCCGCGGGACGGGCATGGATGCCGGCGCGATTCTTGATGATGGTAGTCTTCTCAACCATTAGGGATTCTCCGATCGACAACGAGCTAAATGGAATCGTCACGCCCAAAATATACGGCGCGAACGCTCTCGCTCTCAAGCCATCTTAGTATATTCCTGTTAAATTCTTTAGCAGAATGATAGCCCATCTTCTTGAGTCTCTCGTTCATTGCGGCAGTCTCCACGATTATTGGTATATTCCTGCCTGGCTTTACCGGTATATCGAGCTGTGGAACACGAACGCCAAGGATATCCATTGTCTTCTCCTCGGTGCCTATCCTGTCGTATACCTTTGTCGAGTCCCACTCCTCGAGAGAGCAGATGAGCTGAACCTGCTTCTTGTCCCTGATGGCTCCGACGCCGAACAGGTGGGTCACATTTATGATACCCAGGCCTCTGATCTCCATGTGGTGACCAATAACCTTGTTGGCTCCTGAGCCCATGAGGATATTGCCTGAGACACAGCGAATATCGACTACGTCATCTGCTACGAGACGATGTCCCCGCTCTATAAGCTCCAAGGCCGTCTCACTCTTGCCAACCCCTGATTCTCCTACCAAGAGGAGGCCAATACCGTACACCTCTACGAGCACGCCATGAACGCTCGTCCTTGGGGCGAAAACGTTTGTCAAGACGCGCATCAGGCGGGAAGACAGCTCCGTAGACGATAGTTCCGACAACAGGATGGGGCAGTTAGCCGCCTCGGCTGCCTCGGCAAAGAATGGCGCTGGCGGCTCCCCGTTGGCGAAGATGAAGCAGGGAATAAGGAAGGTGAATACCTTGCTTATCCCCTCCGCACGGCCTTCTGATGCTAGCAGGTGAAGGTAGGCTGATTCTCCCTTGCCTATCAGCTGTATCCGTTGATACGCAAAGCTCTCAAAGAAACCAGACAGGGCAAGGCCCGGCCTGTTTATATCGGGGGAGCTAATCAGTCTGCCTAAACCCTTTCGACCTCCGATACACCGCAGCTCGAGCTTGTCATGCTCCTTTAGGTCGAGGTCCAGGAGGTCGAGTACGGTAAAGCCTTTATCGTCCATCGTTTTTGAGCATAGCGTTATTCAGGGTCTTGCGCAACGAGGTAGAGCCTCCAGCCTCGAGCGAGCCTGCTTGAGCCTACTTGAGATTATCAGGATTGAGCCCCAAGAGCTCCGGTATGACGAAAAGGCCATCCTTCCTTATAAGTCTATCATCAAGGTATATCTCACCGCCTCCAAATTCGGGGGTCTGAATGAGCACGAGGTCCCAGTGTACCGCCGAACGATTGCCATTGAAGCAGTTGTCATAGCTATTGCCTGGGGTAAAATGAATGGAACCTGATATCTTCTCGTCGAACAAAGTCTCCTTCATAGCCCTGGTGATGAAGGGATTGACACCAAAGGCGAATTCTCCGACGTACCTGGCACCTTCATCGGTATCGAGGACGCGGTTTATACGGGCATCATCGTTGCTCGTCGCCTTGACTATCTTGCCATCCTTGAACTCGAAACGGATGTCCTCATAGGTAAAGCCTTCATGCTCGCTCGGTGTATTGTACTGTATGACACCATTGACAGAATCACGTACCGGTGCCGTATAAACCTCGCCATCGGGAATGTTCATTGAACCGTCACACTTTATAGGGGGAAGCCCCTTTATTGAGAATGTCAGATCAGTGCCTGGACCGACGATTCTAACCTTGTCTGACTTGGCCAAGTATGTAACCAGCGGATCCATGGCCTTAGACATCCTGGCGTAGTCCATGGTGCAGACATCGAAAAAGAAGTCCTCGAAGGCTTCTTCACTCATCGCTGCCATCTGAGCCATTGCAGGGCTCGGGTATCTGAGCACGACCCAGCGGGTGTCAGGAAGCCTCGTCTGGATGTGTACCTTCTTCCAGATATTCTTGTTATAAAGATCAAGTTCACCACCTGAGAGGTCGGACCATGAGCTCAGGTTTCTCCAGGCATTGTAGCCAATGAAACAGTCCATCTTCTTCATACGGGCCATCTCGAATTCGGCTTGAAGCTCGACCTGTTCGGGCGGAGCGTCCTTCAAGAGCGCCCTGTCCAGTGCCTTGTCTCGCATGGTGACGAAGGCCCGACCCCCGGCCGCGTGGATTGCCCGTACGAGGGCCTTGTCGAATTCGGGTTCTAGTCCGGTATCCTGGACGAGTACATTCTCTCCTGGCTTCACGGCTACGGAATAGTCTACGAGTATCTTGGCTAGCTTCTCTAGTCGAGGGTCTATCATTGGGAATCTCCTTAATGCTCTGGCGTCTTTGGCGCGCCAGTATACCACAGGCATTCATATACGGCGAATAGCCATTCTAAACTGCATACTGAACCTAGATAGAGCCTCAAGATTATAAAAAGCCACTGGCTTCAAGAGCAAGGAGCGCGTATACTACGTCTGCACTTAAGTATGCGTATGCAACGCTACATGCCACGATAATAGCGAGGAGTCGCCACGTGTTTCAGAAACAAGTCATGATGCGGCGCGTATTATACGCGCTTGCCCCTATCGAGATCCTGGCCATATGGCTGTATGGCCCTCGTGTGTTGGCGATACTCGTCGTCAGCCTGGGTGTCGGTGTGCTCGTCGAGTACCTGTTTGAAAAAAAGAAAGGTGGAAAGGTGAGCGAGGCTGTTCTCGTCACCGGCACCCTGTTCGCCCTGTCAATGCCTCCAGCCGCTCCGCTGTGGATCGTGGCAATAGGCATATCCTTTGCTGTATTCATGGCCAAGGAGGTCTACGGTGGATTTGGGCGGAATATTTTCAATCCAGCTATCGCAGGCAGACTATTCGTGTATATTTCGTTCGCCGGTGTCATGGGCGGGTCTTTCTTCGAGCCCGGCAACTTTGGTGCGGCGGCAGGCAATCTCTTTGGCAGACCGGATGCGGTTTCAGCGGCTACTGCACTGTCGACTATGCGCTCGGGCGGTGACGTACCCATCATCGGGCTACTCTTAGGAACCCATGCTGGTTCCATTGGCGAGTCTAGCATCATCCTGATAGCCGCCGCGGCTATCTACCTTGTCGTAAAGAAGACGGCACAATGGCGACTGATCCTGTCTACCATCATTGGCGGCTCGGTCGTAGCAGCGGCCCTGTTCTTCTCAGGTGTCCAGAAAGCACTACCCATGCAGGCCCTTTTAGCCGGCAGTTTCTTGTTCGTAGCCGTGTTTATGTCGACCGATCCAATCTCGGCACCAAAACGGCCCAAGGCCCAATGGGCTTACGGGCTCCTCATAGGAGCCACGATAATCGTCATCAGGAGCTTTAGCCTGTTCCCGGAAGGCACCAGCTTTGCTCTTCTGTTTGGCAACGCCTTTGCAAGCCTTTTTGACAAGCTCGCCAACGATGCAGCCAAAAACAAGGCAGCCAAGCTCGCCTCAGCTACGCCGCAAGTGATGCCGGCAAGCATGGCCACGCCTGCGACCCCTGGGAAGGAGGCGTCGAAATGAAAAAAGACTCGATGCTCTATGTCGTCCTCTTTACATTCATCGCCTGCGCGCTGTTTGTCGTCGTGCTCGCCGTAGCCAATGAAGGAACAAAGGATCTTGTAGCCATCAACAAGGCATTCGCCGTGCAATCGGCGGTGCTCGGCGCCTTTGGCATCCCCTTCACCGATGCAGCAGATGCGGCATCAAAGTACACCACATCTGTTACAGAGAGCGGAGAAGGTGCACAAAAAATCTGGAAATCGACAATAGACGGAACAGAATACATCGCCCTACAGCAATCAGGAGCCGGGCTATGGGGTACCATCAGCGTCATATTGGCAGCTACTTCCGATGCCGAGCGCATACGGGGAATACGTGTGGTTGCCCAGAACGAGACCCCCGGTCTTGGTGGCCGCATAGAAGAACCGTGGTTCTTTGGACAGTATGAGGGCGAGCGTTCACCGGGCGGGCACATCGGCATGAGGGCCGGTGCAGAGGCCTCGGGCAAGGCCGATACCGACAAGGAAAATGGTCGGGTTGATGGCATATCCGGTGCCACAAGGACGAGTCAAGCCTTCGAGGCCATCGTCAACGCTGCCCTCTTGCGCTTCAAGTCAGCGGGAGGCGTACAATGAAAAACAGCAAGAGCATGAGCATCCTCAAAGACAATCTTTGGACAAACAATCCTATTTTTATACAGATTCTGGGCATCTGCTCCACGCTGGCAGTAACCAACAACCTGAATAACACTCTTATAATGACGGTAGGTGTCTCTCTTACCACAGCCTTTGCAAGTTTTACGTTGTCTGCCATCAAAGGTTTCATTCCGCGTAAGGTGCGCATGATAGTGCAGGTCGTCGTCATATCATTCTATGTCATCCTCATAGACATCCTGCTCCGTGCCTACCTGCCCGAGGCATCAAAGCAGCTTGGTCCATACGTTGGTCTTATAATAACCAACTGCATCATCATGGGACGAGCCGAGGCCTTCGCGCAGGCCAACAAGCCAGGGCTTTCGTTCTGGGACGGACTAACGAGTGGCCTTGGTTACATGGCCGTGCTTATGGCCATAGCCTTCGTCAGAGAACTCCTTGGATTTGGCTCGCTTTTCGGCATACGAATCCTTCCTGAAACCTTTGTTCCATGGACAATCATGATAATGGCACCAAGTGCGTTCTTCCTGGTCGCCTTAGTCATGTGGTGGGCCAAGAGCGTTCAAGCCAAACAAAAGATAGGCGGCGCTCCCGGCGCGGCTCCAGCCAAGAAAGAGGCACAGAAATGACGCCGCTAATAAATCCCGTCACCCTGTTCTTTGCTTCAATTTTTACAAGCAACATCCTCTTATCAAACTTCCTGGGGATGTGCTCGTTCATATCTATTTCAAAGGACTGGAAGAGCTCGTTTGGCCTAGGCATGGCGGTCACAGTCGTGATGACCATCACTGCCGCTATAAGCTGGCTGGTACTCTACTATGTCATCACGCCACTGGGGCTTGAATACCTATCATTCATAGTATTCATAGTCGTCATAGCCGCGGTTGTACAGATATTAGAGATGGTCATAGATCGTGCCAGCCCCGCTCTGTATATGAGTCTTGGAATCTTCCTACCGCTCATAACAGTAAACTGCGCTATACTTGGTGCCATACTGTTCATACAGATAAGGAATTATAACTTCATACAGACGGTCACATTCGGTGCTGGCTCCGGCCTTGGCTGGTGGCTGGCCATTCTGCTACTCGCGGCTATCCGCGAGCGTACTGAAAGGAACCCAGTCCCTGCGGGTCTCAAGGGAGCAGGCCTCACGATGATTACGATAGGCTTCATGGCGATGGCCTTCATGGGCTTTTCCGGCATGATAGCAGTGCAGTAAGGAGCCGACCATGAACCAGATCATACTTGGGCCGCTCGTCGTAGCCGGAACAGCGGCCTTGCTCGCACTCGTCATTGCCCTCGTTGACCGTGTTGTTAACAACTATGGCGAGGTGGCGATAGACATCAATCACGGCAAGAAAATGCTCAAGGTCAATGGCGGCTCGCCTCTACTCAGCACACTTGCTTCACAGAGCCTGTACGTGCCTTCCGCCTGCGGAGGGCGTGGCTCATGTGGCGCTTGCAAGGTACGCGTCTTGTCAGATGTAGGGCCCATCCTCCCTACCGAGACGCCTTATCTGACAACAGAGGAACAGTCCAACAACGTCAGGCTGGCATGCCAGGTCAAGCTCAAGAAGGACATTGCCATAGAGCTACCCGAAGAGCTTTTTAGCGTCAAGAAATTCTCCGCCACCGTAGAGAGCATCAAGGACATCACCTACGACATCAAGGAGACAATCTTCAGGCTCAATGATCCAATAAAGATTGAGTTTGTAAGTGGGCAATATGTACAGATAGTCGTACCACCCTATGATGACGTGAAGGAAAATGTCGAACGTGCCTATTCCATGTCATCAAAGCCTGGAGATTCTGGCCATGTAGAGCTACTCATTCGCTTGGTTCCCGGCGGCTTGGCCACAACATACGTCCACAAATACCTTAAAGAAGGTGACACGATGGAACTCGTCGGTCCCTTCGGCGAGTTCCGTGTACATGATACTCCGGCAACTATGGTATGCGTAGCCGGGGGATCAGGTATGGCACCGTTTAAAAGCATGTTCTACGACATGCGGGATAACAACAGCTTCCCTGAGAAGGATATTTGGTACTTCTTTGGTGCACGCACCACGCGAGATATGTTCTATCTAGATGAGCTCCGGCAACTAGAGAAAGAATGGTCCCGTTTCCACTTTGTGCCGGCTCTTTCTGAACCCAAGGAAGACGAAGGATGGAAGGGTGAGGTGGGTCTCATCACCAACGTGCTTGACCGCCATATCAAGGATCATATCGCAAAAGACAAGGGCCTTGAAGGCTACCTGTGTGGTAGCCCCGGCATGATCAACGCGTGTATCGATGTGATGACAAAGAACGACATGGACACGGCGCATATCTATTTTGATAAATTCGCCTGATGTCACTGGAGGACTATGATGAAGAATACACAAATCGAGCGGGATGCATACGATCAGATGAAGCCTGGCCTTATTACAGCCCAGGGTTTTCTAGGTGAAGACAAGAGAAGTCTGGCCGACATCGTTGCCTCGGATAACGAGGCATGGCGTAGAGCCGGGACAGACCCCGATACAGCGGTGGCCTTCCTAGAAAAGATGCGGGATCTTGGGCAGGGTGGCCTTGGGGAACCGATAGGTATTGAAAAACGCTGGGTCGTGACGGCAGGGGATGCTCGCGGCATCCTACCCTGCCCTTTCCATGATGGAAGCTATCACAAAAATTCAATTGTGGTTGTAGATGAAAAGACAGACAAGCGCATCGTCTATTCTGATCTATCGATTCATCTACTAAGCGCACATCGCTTCTGCCAAGGTCGGGGTAGCCCATTCAGGCTTGACCCCGAGACGATAGCCGAGATGATGCAATAAGACTTGCGCGAGGAGGCAAGTCCATTGCACAATCATAGGGTGCAACCATCTGTATCTCGCTACTTTAAATCAGGAATTCAACGGATACTGTTCTCATTTGAGCAGTTCACCAGGCACGAGATGGCCAATCATGCCGCAGCAGGAGCATACGCCTTCCTGCTGTCGGCAATACCGGCTATCCTCGTCATTCTATTCGTCTCATCCTGGGCGGTAGCCTCCTTCAATCCAGAACTAATCCTAAAGGCTTTAGACCCGGTAATAGGTCCACTCGGAGCACGCTCTGCCTTCCAGTCATTCCTGTCAAAGCCCCTGTCAGGATTCACCGGAGCCTTTGGTATCATCAACCTGATATGGGCCGCACGGCTCTTTATAGTATCGATACAGCGCGGCATTCGTGTCGTCTATATGAACGCAGCCAAGGCCAACCGCGTACGGGAAAACATTCTGACATTCACCGTGGAACTCATAATAATAATCGCAGTCGTGCTCATCATCTCGGCCAGCCAGGTTGCCAGAGCGGCCATGGCAGCCATTCAATGGGCTCCAGCCGCGGCCTTTCTCAGGCTGGCGGTCAAGATATCTCTCCACATCCTGCCCATACTGTCGCTCTGGCTCTTTGTGTTCCTGACATACAAGAACGTTCCGACGCTCAAGCCAAGAACAAGGAACGCAGCCATCAGCTCCTTGCTGTGTATTGCCACCTCCAGCGCTCTGGGTGCTCTCTTGAGCCTAACCTTGAACACCACGCGTTACGGTCTCTTGTATGGCATCCTGGGCAACCTCATCATTGGCCTCATAAAGGTATACTTCTTCTTCTGGCTTTATTTCCTCTTTGCAGAGCTCTGTTATACGATAGAGTACTTCGACTCCCTACTCTTTGCTCGCTTTCACCGCATATCCACATCAGACAAACCCTCTGGCCGCATCGAGAAATCCTTGTTCCAGGAACCTAAGCGGCTCTTCAATCGCTATGCCCGGCACTACTCCCAGGGCCAGCTAATCTTTTCCAGGGGTGACTTGGGCAGGAGTACCTTCTACCTCTATAAAGGCAGGGTTGATATCCATCTGTCCGCCCCTGGAGGCGAAAACGAATCGAAGCATACGAGTGTAGAAGAAGGAGAACTCTTTGGAGAGATGGCATCCATCCTGTTTGAACCACGATCGGCATGGGCCCTGGCAGGAACAGACTGCACGGTATTCGTCTTGCCACCTGATTTATTCGAGCGCTTTCTGGCTCAGGATACCGACGCATCGATGCGTCTCATGCGTTTGATGGCCAATAGACTCAAGACAAATAATAATATTTTTACAAACACGGATCTTTCATGAGAATACTCGTCGTATCTGATACCCATGGAGACTATAAGAGCCTGGCGGCTACCCTCAGGCTGCTGGGCAGATCGGTGGGAGCCCTCGTACACCTGGGCGACGGCTCTAGAGACATACGTTCGGCCGCTCATACCGGCGCTCCCATGCCACCCACCTATGGCCTCAGGGGCAACGTCGATTCAGATGCATCTGTACCTCTGCTACGTCGTATCGAGGCGGAAGACAAGACAATACTAGCGGCTCATGGGCACCGCTATCCTCTCGGAGAAGGGGTCTCTTGTCTTGCAAGAGCCGCCAAGCTCGAGGGCGCGCGCGCCTTCTTCTTCGGGCATACACACGTCCCCTTTGTGCAGGACCGTGGTGGAGTACTCATTCTAAACCCCGGCAGCCTCTCGCGCCCGCGCGGCCCATGGGGGCCTAGCTTTGCCATCGTAGAGGCGTCCGTGGCTTCAGCCTATCTAGACGTTAAATTCTACGAGCTCATAGGAAGCTACGCCTCACCACGGCTCAAGGCTATACGACCGTAGACAGCCATGCTATCGTTTCGATACTTAAAATATGGACTCAAACTTGCATCTTGTTCAAAAAAAACTGATATTAGAAGCATGGAACAGAAGATAAAGCCCAAGGCCAGCCATCCCAGAGCAGGTCGCGCCTGGTTCTTGGCCGGCATTATAACGGCCATCCTCCTCGTAGCGGGCGGCGTCGCCTTGGGCGTCCTGGCCGCCAGGAAGCCCGATCCCCTGGTCGTAGAGCAGTCGTTTCGCTCCTATGTTCAGAGCCTGGCCAAGGCAGGCAAGATAGTCATAGTCGAGGCTAGAGAACAGCTACTCATCAGCTCGACGACTCCAAGACTGCTTTTTGGGGACAACGCGGTGGGCCGATTCCTCGGTATACGCGCCGACGCAACGATTGAGGCTTCGGCCTGGGCCGATATTTCGTACTGCATAGACTTGGTACACGGCGAGTCATGGTCTGTTCGCTACGACCCTGACGCGGGAGGTACCCTGTGGTTCTCCTCCCCTTCTCTTTCGATGCTGACGCCCGCTATACAGACAGAAACAATAGAGATACGCACCACCGAGAGGTCTATTCTGCTCGATGAGCGCAGACTCGAGGAAGACGCCCTGAGAGGACTCACCGCCCGTTTCGTCGAGGCGGCATCGGCCCGACTAGAGGATCCTGAGCTCAGGTTAAAGGCAATTGAGGCACTCAAGGATATCATCTTCCTCTTTGGATCCAAAGGCGGAGTTCCCGTCGAGCGCGTGGATATATCGTTCGCACCGGCAGCGAGCTGACCCAGCCTTGGTAGACAGAAACTCAAGGATGCTCATAGTCTCAGGCATAAGCGGCTCGGGCAAGACGAGCGCTTGCTTCCTTGCGGCCAAGACCCTGGCTGAAGCTGGTGCCTCGGTAGGTGGCATCCTATGCAAAGCCATCCTTGAGGATGGACGCAAGACCGGTATTTCATGCCTTAACATGAGCCCCGAACACGCAGGCAAGCCATGGCTCTTGGCCACGATTGAGCCCGAGTGCAAGCCTAGACCCACAGCACAGCAATTAGACGATACTGATCCTCAACTACTTCGCTTTGGCATGTGGCAATTTTTTAAAGAAGCCTTGAAAAGAGCCGACGAAGAAGTCGTGCACTATTTGAGCCAGATTCCCATGGACGGTGTGCATAGGACAGTCGTATTCATCGATGAGATAGGTCCCTTGGAACTGGACAGGAATCTCGGTATGCAAAGGACACTAGCCGGCCTCGATGCCGTGGCGCGTGGTGGGGGGCTCGATACTACCGATTACATCGTCGTCGCCAGGCCAGACATAGCACGACGCCTCTCGTCTAGATGGCCACAATCGGCGCTGCTTGCCATCGATGGCATGAGCATAGAGATGGCGGCAGAATCAATCAGCCGCCGGATGACATGGTAAGTGCAGAAACAGGTCTTCCATCCCGACCATAGAGCAGACGGGAATTGAGGGGATCGGCAATGCGTTCTCCCCTGTACATGAATACATAATAATACTCGCCAGGATCAAGCCTGAGCTGCAACTCGTATCGGCCTCTGGACACCTCTACGAGATCGTGTATGAATGGATCCCAGGCGTTGAATGAACCGGCCACGGTGACCCTTTGCCCCGGCTCTCCTTCAAAGTAGAAGGTAGCAACACCATCTCCGGCAGGGTCCCAGACACCGAGCACGGTACGAGGACGGCTTGGAATGCTGGCAATCGACATCGAGGCACCGGTGGCCCTGTCCCTGTCGACACGAGGATTGAAAGGATCAGCCGCCCACAAACCATCAAGAACGAGCCTATAGCGTATCAGTGACTCGTCACCGTAGGGTATTGGTACGGCCAACACAAATATCCCATATCGATTTACCTCAAAGGAATGCACACTACGCCAACTCTCGTGGGAAAATGCAGCGCCTACGTAGCGGTATGGACCCGAGGCGCTCAAAACGAGGTAATTCTCCACAATGGCAGGAGCCTGAGCCACCTTGAGGCCGGATAAATAGAGGTGCAGGTTTACCGAAGTAATGTCGAAGGCGGATACGCCGCTTAAGGGCAGGAGTGCCACGGCGCAAGCCACCACAAGGACCTTCCAAATTCTCATCGATACTCCAACGTAGGGATACGACTATAGTATCGGTATGCCAATGCCCTGGCTTGAAGCGACTTTAAATGATATAACTTTTCGTTCTATACATATTTCAAATTATTCCGTTAATATAAGCACTAGCCATGCCAAAACTGCAGGATATCGAGCAATTCAAGGCCTCCCTTAAAAGCCTCGGCAGGGAAACCGAGACACTCGCCAGATGGGGAGAGTCTTGGCAGGACACCGAACCTCCGCCCCAGGGTGTGCCCGACGACATAGCGTCCTTGCTCGACATGGATATGGATACCCAGCCCGAGGAGCCAGCCTCAGACAAGGAATCCTTGACCGATACCGCTGATCAGGATTTTACATCGTTTCTCGATGACATGAATTTAGACGAAGATGCCCCGCTCGCCGAGTCGCCTTCTGTACAGGAAATTCCTGACGCAGATATGACCACAGATATGTCCTTGGATGATTTTGAGCTTCCTGGTGCCTTTGAAGACGACACAACACCAGAGCCCGAGGACGATTTCTCTGTCCCTGAATCGTTGCTTGAGAATCTGGAGTCACTATCGGCGGAAGATGAGACAGAACTATCAGAACTGCCTGAAATGCCTGAACCATCCGACGAAACCATCGAACCGGACAGTTTCGACAACCCGGATTTTCCAGATTCAAACGATACGCAGAGCTCTTTTGGCCTTCCAGAAGAAGGCACAGAGGACGAGTTCTCACTACCAGACCTGGAAGAAGAGCCGGCAACCCTAGAAGCCAGCAGCGATGAAGCTTCTACGCCCTCTTTTGATGCAGGCTTTGACCTTGGCATAGAATCGATGGAAGGCGACTCGTTCGACCAGTTCGACTTGGGTGGTTTGTCCCAGGACACGGTCGTGCCCGAGCTAGGCGCCGAAGATTTCGATACCCAGATGGCCAGCCTGGACGGTGAGGCAATCACCTCTGATACATTCTCGCTCGATACAGACTGGGGAGGCGACTTCTCTATCCCGGGTTTCGAGATGGGCGGAGATGCCAAGCCAGAACCAGCAAGCAAGACAGCAAAAGCCTCACCCGGAGCATCACTGGCAGGAGCCTTTGGAACGGGCAGCCCAAGGCTCGCCTCCGAGAAAAAGGCCAGGGCCGTAGATCTATCAGACGCACAGGTCGACGAGCTACAGGATACCCTGCTTTCCTATCCACTCAACCTGCGCCTGGCCATAGAGGACATCATTGCCAACGGCAAGGGGACAGAAGCCCAGCAGGCAGACCTCGTCTGGATGTTGGTAGAAGGCGCCTCCCCCAAAGACTCCTCGAAGCTAGCCGGCAGGGTATTAAAACGATATATCGAGGTTCCATCAAGCTTTACAAAGAAAACAGGTGCCGCTTTCGAGGCGGAAAAAGGCAGTCTACGCTACGTTTTCATACACTCAATCCTTCCCGTCCTTCAGGTTCTGATACTCGTAGCTGCAGGGGCCGGCGCACTTTTCTACCTTGGGTACTCCTTTGCCTATAAACCATTGAAGGCCAACCACCTGTACACCACGGGCTACAAACAGATAGAACTTACAAAATATGGAGAATCTATAGAGTTATTCCAAAAGGCCGATGCCTTGTGGACCATGAAGGGCTGGCATTACAAATACGCCGAAGCCTACGCCGCGGCAGCTCAATACCCCAGAGCCGAGGCGATGTATGACAGACTGCTGAAATCGTGGCCTAAAGAAACCAAGGCAGCCTTAGCCTATGCAACAATGGAGATGGATCTCTATGCATTTGCCAAAACAGAAACGGTACTACAACAGCACATTCTCAATAGGGATTACTTCAACAAACAGGCTCTTCTCCTATCAGCCAAAAATTTCCTGAACTGGGCAGATTTTGAACAACAGCGCTACAACCCACCCAAAACCGAGGATATAGCCGGCATATATGAAAAAGCCCGCCTCCAGCTTGCTACCCTCATGGAACGCCACGGACGATCAGACGGCTACCTTGAGATGATGCTCCTGTACCTGATACGGACGGAGCGCCTATCGGGCGTGGACAAAATGAGCGAAATAAAGCCATTGTCATCATACTTCGTCTCCAATAAGAAGAGCGCATGGTCCGCCTCTACTCTTGCAGAACTAGCTGATTATCTACTGGATAAGGATGATACAGAACAGGTAAACGCCATCCTGTTATCGGCCGTAGACCGTGACGGTAGCGTTCCTGAGGTGCATGTAGCCATGGGGCGCTGGAATCGCCGTTCAGGATTCCCGAAAGATGAACTCAAGGCTCTTGAATTTGCCGCCAGATTCTTTGCAGAGGCTGATACAAGCACCGGCCTTACACCAAAACGCATAAAGGCCTATATAACGGCAATGCTGCGCTTAGGCGAGCTACGCCGTGATGATGGCAGAAGCCTCGATGCCGAGGACGCGTTCAACATAGCCATAGACCGCTATGAACGAGCCTTAACATCGAGACAATTCAGAACAGCACCTGAATTTGGCAGGGCCTATAGCCTTCTGGCCGACATCTACTTTTCTGACCGTATGGACTTTTCTGGTGCCCTGTCCTTGTATTCCAAGGCCGAGGCGAGCGGCTTTGTTAGCCCAGAAACAGACTACAGACGGGGATACATTCATTATATGGATCCATCCGACGACGGATCAGCCGCCTTGCGCTTCTTCTATCGTGCAGGGCTGGACAGGGAAGCCTCCCCCTATCTCCAACTGGCTACCGCGGGTGCCCTCTACGCCAGAAGCGACTACTTCGCCGCCCAGGGTTACTACTCCATGCTAGCCGCAAGGCTACAGTTTGAGCTCGACACCCTCTCGCTCCCGAGCCCACAGGTCAAACCATCACACAACGAAATAGTCGAGCTCCTCATGATAACAAGGAACAACCTCGGCACCACCCTCTTCCGCGTGGCAGAACGCATGGGTGATGCCCGTAAACGCTCCGACGCAATGATTGAGTTTACAGAATCCGCAAGACTGTTCGACGCCCTGGAGCGCGACCAAGTGAGCATGATCCGGCCTGAGACGAAGAATCTAGGCTTTTTAAATCTAGACTTCGCTCTCCATCCCATGCGCGGCATAGACCTGGCCGTGTACCGCAACATACCCACAGAGATGGCTTACCCCAAGAAGTAATTTGGCATTCTGCTACCCAAAAAAAGCGGCTTGCCCTATACTCAAGCGATGAGAATAACATTGACCGGTGCCGATGGACTACTCGGCAGCAACCTCGTACGCCTGCTCCTGGAGGCTGGCCATACGGTACGTGTATTCCTCCAGGAAGGTAAAAAATCCCCTACCTTGGATGGCTTAACTATAGAACGCGTATACGGCGACATCCTCGATCCTCAAGCCCTGGCCCGCTCTTTTAAGGGTAGTCACGCTGTCATACACGCTGCGGCAAATACCAGTATTTGGCCCAGCAGGTCAGCCCTCGTTAGCAGGATTAATATCGATGGAACGGCAAACGCAATAGCCGCCGCCGAAAGCACCCAGGTAGACCGTTTCGTCTACATTGGTACCGCCAACTCCTTTGGGCCAGGAACCATGGACCATCCAGGAAACGAGACGAGCCCATACACCGGGTCTGCCTATGGCCTGGATTATATAGACAGTAAATACGAGGCACAGAGACTCGTTTTAGACGCAGTCAAGACACGCAGGCTTCCTGCTGTAAGCGTCAACCCTACATTCATGATAGGACCCTACGATTCTACACCCAGCTCGGGAACAATGCTCATACGCCTCTATCAGGGTAAGGTTCCAGGATACACGCAGGGAGGCAAATGCTGGTCACATGTCCATGACATCGCGACAGCAGTAGCCAATGCCTGCAGCATGGGCCGCGTTGGAGAAAGCTACATCGCTGGCAACAGAAATATGTCCTATGGTGATTTCTTTGATTTAGCCGCAGATATCATGGGAGTCCGTTCTCCTAAGGCGTACATTCCCCGACCCTTAGCACTCTTTGTCGGCATGAGCCAATCCATTGCTTCATTCTTTACAAAGAAGCCACCCCTTCTAAGCTACACAGCGGCCAGGATAGGTTGTGATGAGTTCTATTACGATACGTCCAAGGCCAGGGAGGAACTGGCAATGCCCTCCACTCCACTAGAACAGGCCGTTCAGGAGAGCTTTGCCTGGCTCAAGGCCAATGGCTATTTAGAGGCATCTTGATGACTGCCTTTTTGCCTGACGGGTTTGCTGTCTTCCTCATGCTGCTCACGTTCATCATGTCATTCCTTGCCTATTGGCTGGTCATTGAAAACCCGGCCGTACGAGCATCGTTTATACGACACCGTGGAGAAGAATCAGGAGCAGTTCGTTTCTTTGTCTTCAACAAGCTTTGGGGAACATTACTGTTCGGTATCGTCTGCACCATAGTCGCATTGATCATGTACCCTGCCTCAAGCCTGTCTGATTTTGGCTTGAAACTACCTCTTCCAGGGTCTTCAGCCTTGAAGACCCTAGCATGGAGCCTGGGACTATCGCTTCCTCTTGTCTTGGCAAACTACCTTAGAAGCAAGAAGACAGCTCGGACTAATGGCAACTTTGGCCGTTATCCAGAAATACAAACAGCTAGCTGGAATGTATGCATAGTCGTTATAGAGATAGCACTCTGGTCGTTGTATCTGTTTTCATATGAGCTCCTGTTTCGTGGCACTCTCCTTTTTACATTGATTGGCAGCCTAGGATTCTGGCCGGCCATAGGAATAAACATCGCCCTGTATTCGGCTGTGCACGTGCCAAAAGGAGCGGCGGAAGCCATTGGGGCGCTTGCACTCGGCTTCGTCCTCTGTCTCATAACGATAGACACGGGATCTATACTCGTTGCTATCATCGTCCATATAGCATTAGCCGTCTCCAATGATCTCTTCTCATTCCATTTCCGCAAGGACATATGCTGGGAAGGCAGCCTTAAAGGCTCTGGCCGTGGAGTAAAACCATGAATGCAAGTCTCCTACTTGGCAAAGTCGCATTGGTCACAGGCGGAGGCAAGGGCATAGGGCGAGAAACTGCCCGCCTTCTGGGCACGCTTGGTGCAAGGGTATTCATCTGCGGCAGAACTCTCGATGCCCTTGAATCTACGGTCCAGCTACTGAGAGCCGATGGATCACAAGCCGACTATATCGTCGCCGACATCAGCGACTCAGAAGACTGTAAAGCCTTGGCGCGTTCGATTGAGCAATCCGCTGGCAGGATCGACATAGTCATCAATAATGCAGGCATGTCTATGCGAGGCACGCTTGAGGATACAGACACCAGCGTCATTCGCGCCATGATAGACATTAATTTCTTGGGCGCCGCCTATGTGAGCAAATTCACCATTCCACTGCTCAAGGAAAGCAAAGGCAGCGTCGTATTCATCTCCAGCCTCTCGGCGTTACACGGCTTACCAAAGATTGGCCCCTACGGTGCAAGCAAACTAGCCTTAAAAGGCTTATCCGAATCTCTCCGTACCGAACTCCATCCATTCGGCATACACGTAGGTATTGTACACGTCGGCTTCACAGAAAACGATCCTGACAAGCGTGTGTATAGCCAGGACGGCACACTCAGCACCATGGGAACGAGGAAGAACAGCCAGAGCCAGAAGCAGGCTGCACATCATATTGTAAAGAACGTACTCCGCCGCAAGCGAGAATCAACCTTGACGACCATTGGTCACCTTGCAACCTTCGTCTACCGATTCTTTCCCGGGCTTTCAGATTGGGCAATCACGACCTTCGCGGGAAAGAGTGGGCAGTATTGAGGAGAAGTTAGCCTTGATTCCATTATTAATGCGATTGTACCCTAACCCCTGAATCGTACAATCGCGCACCAGTGACTTCAAGCGCTCACTACGTTCGCTAGTGCGTAGGGAAATTTATTATGGGGTTCGCCTTCGGCGAACCGCGCATACCGTGTGAAGGTTCGCGAAGCGAGCCTTCTATAGAAATGCTTTTTATGGGCGATACTGGGATTGAACCAGTGACTTCTACCGTGTGAAGGTAGCACTCTCCCGCTGAGTTAATCGCCCATAAAAAGCACTATAACGGAAGGCTCGCATCGCGCGCACTCTCCCGCTGAGTTAATCGCCTTCAAAAACACTGGTATGAAAACGTACAATCGCGTACCGTATAAGAGCCTCGGAATACTATATTCATGGACATGGCCATGTCAACATGGGCATGGGATTCCTGACTGGTTATGAGGGTATCAATAGAATAGTATTGCTGTCTAATATATTAGACTATTCTAGCATTGCACCATTGCCCCGGGGAATTTTTTATCGGTCATCTATCGGCGCTACCGGGACTTACATATTTATTCTTGAAAACTGATACTTTGGATCGCTTCTTGCATGCTCTTTATATAGATTCTTAATAGAGGAAGAGTATGTCCGATTTAAGCAGAACAGCCGGAACGATTCGTCTTGCACGACCCTGGTCGGCAGAGATTAGAACAGAAATAGTCAGAAAGAGTCTCCATCTCCTGATCGCGTTGGTTCCGTCATTGGCTCGATGGAATTTTGGCGTGACCATGGCGTTGCTGGCATCCGGCATACTCGTATATTCATATAGTGAACTGATGAGGCTCCATGGTTATGAAATAGCGGTGATAAGCAAGCTTACAGCTATTGCGGCACGCAGGAGAGACGCTGGTCGTTTTGTGTATGGTCCTGTAACGCTTGGAATCGGCGCCATGCTCGCCCTCGTGCTGTATCCTGAACCAGCGGCATCCATAGCCATCTATGCCTTGGCCTTTGGAGACGGCCTATCAAGTCTGGTGGGCAAGACCTTTGGTACCATCAAGATACCGTTTACCGGTGGCAAGTCTCTTGAAGGAAGCCTGACCTGTTTCGTAGCGGTGCTATGCTCCGCCTACGCCGTCACCGGGAACGCGCCGCGCTCAGCAATAGTCGCTATCATAGCAACGCTTACAGAGGCATTACCAACAAAGGACGCCGACAATCTTCTGCTTCCTGCCATTGTCGGCCTTGCGGCCATCGCTCTGTTTGGCGTCCCGTAAGTCAACAACACAACAAGAAGCTCAGCGCCACAGGTAATATTCATGCATGCTCTTTAGGTAGACCCAGGCCCCTAAACCAAGTACTGGTACAGCTATGGCCACCACCCAGGGTGATGCAGAAACGCGCAAGACTACCGAGGCAGACACGCACAGGGTCAATCCCAGGCCGGCTTGTAAATGGGCCTTGTCCCTGCTAGCCCTATAGGCTATGGCATAGTTGAGTAGAGCCATGATTATAACGGCTAATTCAAAGGCGCGTGCCAGGGATACAAGGCCTCTATCGGCCAGGAAATCCGGCCCAGGCCCAACTGAATTAAGCGGGTGAATGGACGCAAACAAGAGCCCCGAGAGCAGGGTTACGGCCAACACGGGCAAGCCTCGCTCCTGCTTTAAGCCTACTGAGAAGAGGCTGCCTGCAAAGATGGCAATGGTTCCGGCATAGCGACCAAACAAGGCGGCTCGTGTGACTATCTCGAAGGTGTCGAGCCCGGCTCCCGCCGAACTGAGGGCGAGAGAGCCGAACTTGACGAGCTCGAAGCCTTGGCATAATGCCCATAGGGCGAAGAAGAATATTTCTACAGAAACGGTCTTGCCGCTCTTGAAGGCTATGAGCCCCGATACGGTAGCCGAGAATATGCCACATGCCGCCGCCGCCGACAGTACGGTATAGAAGGCACGGGTGTTAAGGCTTCCAAAGTCATAGGTCCGTACTCGTTCCAGGTTGCTTGTACCCAGCATCCATATGGCGAGCACCGCCATAATCAAGCCCGCAGCCGATATGGCCGCGAAAGTCCAGAACAGGCGCCCTCTCAGTTTAATAGTCATGCCTCTACCGTACTACCGCCGGGGTTTTCTCTCAAGAGCACCGCGCCTGAGCCGATACTAATAACGGGGGCGGCCGTCCCGATTGCCGCCTGAGGGGAGAAATATCGATGAAGAAATGGATAGCAATACTCGCATTGCTTATTGCGTTCGGCTCGTCAGCCTTCGCGGGGGACGTAGCGACCCTCGTCAACCTGGGATTCTCTCCCGATTCGTCGCACTTCATGTTTGGCTTCTACGGCCTCGATGCCGTTAATGGTAAACCATACGCTGAAGTCTATCTTGTAGACACGAAGCGGAACGACTTCGTCACAGGTGGCGTCTTCAAGGGAATGTATGGTACGGAGATACAACCAGGCTGGGATCCAGCCGGGGGTTTCTACAAGCTGTTCTCCGACGCCACGAGCCTTGCCAGGAAATACCAGATAGATCACCTGGCTCAAGGTCGGCTCGTGTATCTCTTGATAAACGGAGAGACCAAGGAAGACAGACTTACATTCAAGGATTTTGATTCAGGCGACCAATGGGATGTACATCTTGATAAATCTGTTATAGAGAAGCCCGGAGAGATTCTATCATCATTCGGTCTCGAGGTATCGCTGACACATGATGGCAAGAAATCAAGCATCAAGGCTGGCAACCCCTCGATCAGGCGCAAGGGCGTGAGCGATTATACCATTCGTTCTATCGTGGTGGCACCGGATGGCAAGACTGTGGTAGCCTTGATAGAGAAACTAGAGAAGGATGCTTCGGGAACATCGATACGCTACATGGCCGAATCATTCAGGCTGCCCTGAGAAAAGAATAGAGCTCAGACCGCAAGGCTGATGCGCCGTTGAACAGGCGACACGTAATCGTATAGGATGATGCCGCGCCGAGAGGTGCCGTCCCAAGGGCCGGCGCCTCGTCGTTTTTACACGGCGCCGATCCTGCGCGGTCATGCCGCCACAGTTCTCCAAGAGGTATTCCTATGGCAGAGAAGATAACACCCCGAAGCGTCGATTACTCCCAGTGGTATATCGACATCGTACTGAACGCCAAGCTGGCAGACTACTCGCCGGTCAAGGGGTGCATGGTCATACGGCCTCGAGGCTACGCTATATGGGAACGCCTCCGTGACGAACTGGACAGGCGCTTCAAGGAAACAGGCCACCAGAACGCCTACTTCCCCATGTTCATACCGATGAGTTTTCTCAAGAAAGAGGCCGAGCACATCGAGGGCTTTAGCCCTGAACTCGCGGTTGTAACACATGCCGGTGGAGAAGAACTCGATGAACCACTGGTCGTCAGGCCAACAAGCGAGACAATAATATGGAGCAAGTACCGAGACTGGATCCAGTCCTGGCGCGACCTTCCCCTCTTGTACAATCAGTGGGCCAACGTCGTTCGCTGGGAAAAGCGCACGCGCCTCTTCCTCCGCACCACCGAATTTCTCTGGCAAGAAGGCCACACGGCCCACGAGACAAAGGAGGAGGCCGTCGTGGAGACGGAGAAGATGCTGGAGGTGTACCGCGCCTTTGCCGAGGAGTACCTCTGCCTCCCTGTCTTGGCCGGTCGCAAGAGCGAGGCCGAGAAATTCGCCGGGGCCATTGCCACCTATTCTATTGAGTCTATGATGCAGGACAAGAAGGCTCTGCAGGCAGGAACAAGCCACTTCCTGGGTCAGAATTTTGCAAAGGCATTCGATGTGCAGTTCCAGACCCGTGAAGGCGGCCTGGAACATGTCTGGGCAACGAGCTGGGGCGTGTCGACGCGTCTCGTTGGCGCCATCATCATGACCCACTCCGACGACAAGGGTCTTGTGTTGCCACCTTCTCTGTCACAGGAGGAACTAGTCGTCATTCCCATCTTCAAGAGCGACAACAAGGCCGAGGTGCTTGAGTACGCCGGCAAGGTTTTCTCGTCTCTCAAGGCCGATGGTAGACGCGTAGCATTCGATGACGATGACAGTTCGAGCCCCGGATGGAAGTTTGCAGAATGGGAGATGCGCGGTGTGCCTATACGTGTGGAGGCGGGACCCAAGGATGCCGCCGCCGGTACCGTCGTCATGGTTCGCCGCGATACTGGCGAGAAGACATTCGTAAAGCTTGAGGATGTGACGTCCAAGGCTCAAGAGATTCTGTCTGCCATGCAGAAGGATCTTTTGGAAAAGGCTCGAGCCTTTAGAGATGCCAACACCAAGGATGTCTTAAATATCGACGAAATACTTGCCTTCTTCGGCAAGGAGAAAAAGGCAAAGAAGCAGTCATTGGTAGACGGGGAATCCCACGAGGGTACCGCAGAGGCCACGGGTGGCTATGCCAGAGGGCTGTGGTGCGGTGGGCGTGAATGCGAGGCCAGGCTCAAGGCAGATCTCAAGGTGACTATACGCAATATGCCATTTGATCAACAGGAACATTGCGATGGCTCGTGCTGTCTCTGCGGAGCTCCCGCCAAACACCGGGCTATTTTCGCCAGGTCGTACTAGGCTTACACGCCGCTCCATGCCGGAGCGGCATTTTTTTCCTTCCTGCTTCGTCCATATCCTGCTAGACTGCTAGGATGAGTCTAGTCATAGCCCTCCTGTCAGCACTCTTGGCTCTATCATCCTGCGCAAAGCAGCCAGCAGAGCCTCCGGCAGAGCCACCGAGGCGAGGCTTTGTGGTTCCTGCTAACGGAACCCTGTCTCTAGCCCTGGGCACAGATGGCGTTTTTGCACCTACGCCCATGGGCACGCCAACACCCGAAGTAACACAAGGCCACTCATCCACCGAACGAAGCATGCTCCCGTTTCCTATAGCGATGACGACGGCATCAATACAGCCATTATCAGGTGGAGCGGTCTTAGCCATTAACAGGGCCGGCCTAAGGCGACTCGGCGTGGAGCGCTATGCTCCATCGGATGGGGGTTCTCCCGCCGAGACGCGTCTTGTGATAGAAACACTGCCTGGATCGGAGGCTGATTTCGCCGGTCGTACCGTAGCGCCATCTTGGTCGCGCGGTGAGGATGCGCTCTTCCTACTCTATCGCCACCCCATCTTCGAGACGAGCGAGCCTCAGGATCCTCCTTCTCTGCTTCTATCCGCTACGCTCGAAGGCGCGCGTGTACTGCAAGCCGGCATAGAAGGCGATGCGTATGCCGTGTACCCTGTATCAGTAGATGCATGGCTGGTTCAGTATAGAAGCGAATCAGGCGACCGAGTAGAGACGAGGTACGCGCGCGTGCATGCCAATGGCGGCCAGCCAGAGCCTCTCAAGCGGGCGGAATTCGAGGCTCTCGCCTCACCCCTCCCCTTGGCCTTGGCGCCAGAATCTCTCCTGGAAGCGGCCAACACACTATCCGGCTCACTGCTTATAGAGGCCAGGCTACAAGATGGCTCCCGAAGGGCCTATGTCAGGGGAGACCCCGGTCAGGCTACTCCCGCATGGGCCTGGGTATCAAACGGAGACGAAGGCGACGAACCGTTCGGTCTATCGGCTTGTATCGTTACCGATGACTGGCGGGTAGTCATGGCCAGGCGAATAGAAGATCGTCTCATGATATCGAGCGTGTCTCCCAGCGCACCCGTCTCAAGCGCCGTCGTCAGGGATGCTACGTTCACGCAAGGCCTCATCGTCGCCTTGTGGGAGGAAGACTTCTTTCCTGCCGTTGGACAGAGCGGTCTGCTCGTCATAGACCCCGGCCTATGAAACAAGGATTAAACGCGCTATAGTAGGAGTATCGTTGTAGGAGTACCATGAATAGAATCGCGTTGACGCTCATACTCTGTTCTGCCTGCGCCTTTTCTGTACAGGCCATGGACTTTGAAGCCGCCTCTGGTCGCTTCGGCGTGGCCATAGTCAGCAATGATTCAGGTCTTGGAGCGGCAGGTCCCGTGGTCAATACCCTCGGAGGATCGGTCGCAATCTCCTTCCTCAAAGGCTTCTTCCTGAGCCTGCAGCCAAGCCTCGATCTGTACTGGACAAATTATGAATGGGCATCAGGCCGTGCGGTGCCAACGGAGTCGGAACGGGGCGAGGGCAACAATGCCTTCGTGCTCGGTTTCATCGTAGACCTGCCTGTTACTGCCACGCTGCGTTTCTCGGAACGCATAGGGGCGGCGGCGGCCATAGGTCCGGCCTTCGTGATGCGGGCTTCTTTTGGTAACGACGACTCTGCAGGGGTTGAAGAGGCTATGGCCAGCAATCTTTCATTAATAGCCGCGTACTTCTGGAATAGTGGCCGATGGTTCTATCCCTCTGCGGCGCTGCGCTTTGACGTGTATCTCCAACAGAACTTTACCTTCGCCTTTGGCGTGAGGGGGCTGCTACCAATCTTCAACACATGGACAGGAAACGAAAAGTTATTAGATGAGGGTATATTGCATATAACGATGGCCATGCTCGTAGGGCTGTAATGAACGAAAACGAAACAGCCTGGAACGATGTCGATGATGCCCTCAGGCTATCTACAGAGGCGGCTCGCATAGTGCTTGAATCAGGCGGAGAGACATACCGCGCAGAAGACGTGATGTCTGCCATTGCGTCGGCTCTAGGGGGGCTCGATCCCGACTCTTTTGCTACGCCTACTGGCTTCATGGCATCATGCGACGACTCGAGGGGACGCTCCAGGTCGGTGGTAAAACGCATTCGCAAGCGCCAGATGAACCTGGAGAAGATATCGAGGATAGACGCCCTCGCCAAGGGCACCGTCTCTGGCAGCATAGACCAGGATGGGGTAGAACGCGAGCTCTGTTCAATAGACTCCCTAGGCTTGTATCCAACGCCACTCCCATTCGTAGGGGCGGCCTTTGGCACGGGCTTCTTCTGCCTCCTGTTCGGAGGTGCCTGGAATGACGCCCTTCTTGCCGCTTTCCTGGGTGTGATAATAGGCAAGATAACGGACTGGCTTGGTTCGATGAGGCTGTCCGGTTTCTTCTCAAACATTGTAGGCGGCGCCATGGCGGCGGGAACGGCTCTTGGCGCCATAAGCCTCGGGCTCATAGGAAACCTCGACGCCGTCATCATAGGCGCCATCATGCTACTCGTCCCTGGTGTCATGATAGTCAATGCCATACGAGACATCATAGCCGGCGACCTGGTCTCTGGAATCGCCAGAGGCGCCGACGCCTTCATATCGGCGGCCGGTATATCTATAGGAGTGGGAGTCGCCTTGCAACTATCAACAATAATATTGGGATACAGATTGTGAGTCTGTGCTTGATTCAGCTCCTATGGGCATTCCTGGCCACACTCGGTTTTGGTGTATTGTTTAGAGTACCGCCAAAGGATCTGCCCTTTGCCGCCCTCGGAGGAGCCCTCTCATGGGGATCCTACCTCATTCTGCGAAGCCTGACTGGTTCAGACTCATTATCCTATTTCATTGCAAGCATTGCGGTTGGATTGTATGCAGAGTTGGCCGCCGCCTTCCTCAAGCGCCCCGCCACCGTATTCATACTATCGGCCATAATACCACTCGTACCCGGAGCAGGCATGTACAGGACGATGTTTGAGGCGGTGGCAGGCAATGCCGAGAGTTCGGCCAGCACCGGCTTTCAGACACTCACGCTGGCGGGAGCCATTGCCGGCGGCCTTGCGGTAGCCTCGGCGGTTTCCCGCATACTCATGTTCAGGAAGCAGCGCAGGAGGCACGTTCTTTCACGCATTGCCAGCAAGAAACGTGAAAGAAACGTCTAGCAATACTCAAGCCGCCGGGAGAAGGTTAAGCACCGCAACGAAATGGAACAAGGCACCGGCGCCTACGAAGAGGTGCCAGACAGGATGGGACCAGACCCGTCCTTTTATAAGATAAAAAACAGCACCCACGGTATATGCCACGCCCCCCGCCATCAGATAACGAATGGCGCCAACGCTGGCTACCGCCGCCAGGTATTTCCAGGCAAAAACGATTATCCATCCCATGGCGACATAGGCAATAGTCGACAATAGTTTGGCCTTGCCAGCCAGGAAGGGCTTGAGGCATATGCCTATGACTGCTGCACCCCATACGATGCCAAATACAGTCCATCCAATGGTCGGACGCAGAATAGTCAAGGCGAATGGTGTATAGGTTCCCGCTATGAGCACGTATATCGATGCATGATCCATGATCTTAAGCACGCGCTTGGCCCTCGGGGCCTTGATAGCGTGGTATAGTGTAGACATCGTGAACAACAAAACCGCACTAAAGCCAAAGATGGTAAATGACACCACATGCCAGGCATTGCCCCGGACTGCGGCTTGCACGATAAGGATGACGAGTCCTGCTATTGATAGCAGGGACATCAGCCCATGTGTTATTGCATTGGCTATCTCCTCGCCAAGAGGATAACGGGCAGGAGACAAGTTCCCCGACGGTACTGTGAAATCTGACATCAAACACCCTTTCATACGGTCATGCCGAGCGACAAGTACTGCGAGCAAGCCTGGTATGCGATGTTTGACCGTACAAAACCGTGGAGGTTGCTAAAAATAATGGTTTTGTGGTAAATCAGCCCTAAAAAGGCAGGCGTACAAGACCCGCATGCAAGGCAGACCGTATAAGCTCCAAGTCTAGCGATGGCCCATCATTCCAGGAGCCTGGTAACTCAAGCCCAAAGGGACGCCTGGCTATGTGCTCTGGATAATGAGCATCAGACCCGGTAATAACCGTAAAACCACGAGAGGCGCTCGATGTTATTGGGCGAACCGCCTCCACAGCGGAGTATGGGCCCTGTGGCAAGAAGCCTAGCTGCGATATTGCTCCAAACATGGGCCTGTCTATATGAGCCGGTATGACCAATGCCTGCCAATCGGCAGCCATGTTGCACAGCTCATCATAGCCAAGGTCTAAGGCGGCACCGAAATACGTCTCCGGCATATCGACAACATTCTCATCGGCGTCCACGACAACCTGGTCACCTAGTTTCAATGGATCGAACGGCAAGGCGGGGAGATGTGTGGCAAGGAGTTCTCCAAATGCAAGAGCCTTCTGTAGATCCCCAAAAAGACAGAGCACGTGGACTTCCTCGGCGCTCGAGGCCTCAATGCCAAACAAGGCCTTGATCCCCTCTCGTCTGGCACATTCGGCAAACGCCGGGAGATTGAGGGCGCTATTGTGATCGCTCAGGGCCACGAGTTCCAGGCCGCGCTCCCGAGCCAGTCTAGCTAGAACGGCCGGAGACTGATCCAGGCTACCGCAGGGTGAAAGGCAGGAGTGGTTATGAAAATCGCAGGTGACGAGCATACAGGAATATCCCGGACTCGCTAGCCCCGAAGCTCGCGGTACAGGAGCCCAGAAACCTCGAATTGGTTCATCGACGTCTTGCAGACGGTTATGTCCTCTGCCTTGGCGGCCTCAATCATGTCGTCGGGAACGGGTCGGTCGTTACATATGATGATGGCACTGACGCCAACCAGAGAGGCGACGGCTACGGTGTTCTTGTGCGCCTGGATGGTTATGAGCGCTGACTTGTCCCCCGCCTTGGCCATCACGTCGGAGAGGAGGTCAGAGGCGTAGCCATCGCTTATGATGGCATCCGGTGAACCCTGGTAGATGATGTCCAGCTTTAAAATCCTGTCTAGATCTGAAACCTTCATGGCTACTCCTGATATCGTATTATTGCGCGCACTGTCGTGCCGACGCCTGGTTTAGAACTAATCTCGAATTCATCGGCGGAGCGTTTGGCGTTGGGAAGCCCTAGCCCCGCGCCAAAACCAAGCGAACGAATCCACTCATTGGCCGTAGAGTACCCTTCGGTCAGTGCCGATTCCAGGTTCTCTATGCCTGGTCCATCATCCTTTGCAACAATTGTTACGGCTCCATCGGAAGCGGAGAATTCCATCACGCCGCCATCGGAGTGTATGACCTGGTTCATTTCCAGCTCATAGCTGACTATGGCTGCCCGCCGTATAGAGCCAGAATCGGCCTTGAAGCCCTTGAGCGCCTTCTTGAGCTCTGCAGAAGCCTTGCCGGCGTTCTCAAAATCAAAACGCCTGGAACTAAAGCTCATGTTCATGGTCGCAGAGCTTGCCTCTGCCGCCGGCGAAGCCTCGGCGGCGCGGCGTCTGGCTATGCCTTCCTCCAGCCTCTCAACCTCGCGGTTCATCTCTATGAGGAGGGCTCGGAGTACATCGGCGGCGGTTACAATGCCGGCTAAAGCCATGTTCTTGTCCAGCACGGGGAATCGCCGATATCCGTATCGATTAAAGTAGGTAATGGCAAACGATAATGGCATGTCCTCCTCAAGGACTATGAGAGAATCGCTCATCCTGTTTCCAGCCAGTTCGTGTATCCATCCACCGTCCAGGGCCTCTATGATATTGCCGATGGAGACTATGCCCACGAGATGCTCTGCCTCGACGATAGGCACACCCGTTATTCCCTTATCCCTCATCATCACCTGGATATCACGAAGGCTCGCCGTGCGGGGTGCGGTAACAACGTCTGTCTTCATGACGTCCTTTACCTTGAGGCGGTAGATGAGTTCAAGAACGACCTGGGGGCCACCCTCGGTGTCTATTGGAAAAGAATCCATAATGGACAGATTCTCGCACGAATTGTGCTTAGTCACAAGCTAGAAGCCGCCCAGAGCTCCTTAAGACGGGGTTTTTCTTGACAGAATGAATGAAGGATGTCATCCTGTTATGTATACTGTTAACAAATCCCTTTTAGCTATAAATTATAATAAGCTCGGTTCTCATAAGCCGAGTTTCATTAAGCTCACTTCAAGAAAGGCGACTATATATGGTATACGAATTTAGATACCTAGCCCCTAAGACGGTTACCGAGCTCACGGCCGTCCTGGACGATACTAAGGTAGACGGTAAGATCCTGGCCGGCGGCACGGATCTCCTGCCCAGCATCAGAAACAGCATCTTCAAGCCCCGTGTCGTCATAGACATAAAGAAATACGAGGGTGCAAACGCTCTCACTTTTGGAAAAGACGGGCTCTCCATGGGTCCGGCTGTAACCATTAATGACATTCTAAGAAACAAGGATGCCAGGGAGCGCTACCCTGCCCTCTGTGACTGTGCACATGAACTGGCAAGCCATCAGATACGCAACCGCGCCACGGTGGCAGGCAACGTCGTCAACGCGTCTCCATGCTCAGACATGGCCCCCGCCTTACTCTGCCTCGGCGCTAGCGCAGTAATCAGATCATCTTCTGGCGAGCGTGTCGTACCGTTTAAGAATTTCTTCGCCGGCGTCAAGAAGACAGTGCTTGCACCAGGCGAATTCCTTGCGCGTATCGTTATTCCAGCCGAATCTTCTGGCGCTACCGGGCGCTATCTAAAGCTAAAGCGCATAGCGGGTCACGATCTTGGTATCGTAGGTGTTCTTTTAACAAGACACGATGGCGTGATGCGTTTTGCAGTAAGCTCTGCCGCTCCTACCCCCGTGCTGGTAGAGTCGGTTACAAGCAAGGATTCACCCATAGAGGCCGCAACCAAGGTCTTGGCTGCCGTCTCTCCCATAAGCGACGTGCGCGGCACCAAGGAGTACCGACAGCACATGATAGGCGTCTACGTACGACGCCTCCTTGCGGAGGTCAAATAATATGAAGATTAAACTCAACGTCAACGGGCTCACATACGAACGAGACTGCGCTGAACACAAGACACTGCTCCGTTTCCTCCGCGAGGACCTGGGCCTTATAGGCACCAAGGAAGGCTGCGGCATGGGCGAATGCGGAGCCTGCACCGTCATTCTCAATGGCAGAGTCGTCAATTCGTGCATGGTTTTAGCCGTAGAGACAGATGGCGCTACGATACAGACCATAGAGGGCGAGACCAACGGCCCCGCTCTATCAGACATACAAAAGTCATTCGAGAAGAACCATGCCGTACAATGCGGCTTCTGCACCGCCGGCATGGTCATGTCTGTGAAGGAACTGCTTGCCGAAAATCCAAAGCCAAATACTGACCAGGTCAAGGAAGCGATAGAGGGCAACTTCTGCCGCTGCACCGGATACGTACAGATTGTAGAGGCCGTTATGGATATGACCGGGCAATCCAGTGAGAAAGGAGAACTCGACCATGTTCGCTGAAAAGAAAACTGACGATCTCTCCTTTGTGGGACACAACGCTCACCGGGACGACCTGGTTGAGAAGCTGACGGGTGAAGCCATGTTCGTAAGCGACATGGAACTGCCAGGCATGCTCCATGTACAACTCAAGAAGAGCCCCCACGCTCGTGCGCGCATCAAGGCCATAGATACCAAGAAGGCATCCTCCATGCCCGGCGTTCGAGCCATCGTCACCGGAGACGAGCTGGACTACCACATTGGTCTTTATATTGTAGACAAGTACATCCTAGCCAAGGGAGAGGTTCGCCATTACGGCGAAGCCGTAGCAGCCGTAGCAGCCGAGACAATAGAACAGGCTCGAGCCGCAGTAGAAGCCATCGTTGTTGACTACGAACCCTTGGCTCCAGTCCTGCATCACATGGATGCCCTCAAACCCGATGCTCCACTCGTACACCCTGACCTCGGAAAATACTCGTATATAGAGGCAGTGTTCTCACCCCAACCAGGCACCAATGTTGCCAACCATACAAAGTTACGCAAGGGTGATATAGACAAGGGTTTCGAAGAATCTAGCTATGTCGTAGAGCGGGAATACTCCTGCCCCTCGGTTCAGCACGTACCCATGGAGACCCATGTGGCCATCGTGCAGTGGGGCCATGGCGACAAGGTGAATATATGGACCAGCGCCCAGTCACCCTTTACCGTGCGCAACCTGTTCTGCCATGCCTTTGGCCTGCCACATACCAATGTACGCGTCCAGATTCCTTATGTAGGCGGCGGCTTCGGTGGCAAGGCAGGCATAGGCATAGAACCACTCTGTGCGGTCATATCGCGCAAGGCCGGCGGCAAGCCAGTCAAGTTCCAGGCCAGCCGCGAGGAAGAATTCAGCCTCCTGCCATGCCGTTCAGCATTGACCTACAGCATCAAGACGGGTGTCTCGGCGGAAGGCAAGATACTGGCACAGAAGATGTCTATGTATTGGGATGCCGGAGCCTACGCAGACTACGCCGTCAACGTCACACGTGCATCTGGCTATTCTGCCGCAGGCCCGTATGAGATACCAAACGCCTGGGTAGACGCCTACACCATCTACACCAACAAGCCATACGGAACCGCCTATCGAGGCTTTGGCCACGTGGAATTCCATTGGGCCATAGAGAGGCACATGGAGCTGGTGGCTTCCGCCATCGGCATGGATCCACTCGAGTTCAGGCTTAAGAACCTGCTCAAGCCAGGCTCGGTGACGCTTACCGGAGAAAAGATAACACCCAACACCGGCAACGCCATCAAATGCATGGAAGAAGCGGCTCGCCGTATCAAGTATGGCCAGCTGACCCCCGAAGAAAAGGCGCGGGAAAAGAAGACAGGCTGGAAAATTGGCAAGGGCGTGGCAGCACTGCACAAGGCACCAGCGATGCCATCGGCCACCGCTACAGCAGTCGTCCTCAAGATGAACGAAGATGGCTCGGTTCTCGTAAACCTGGCCCTGACAGACTACGGCCAGGGAACCTATACGTCAGTTAAACAGATGATAGCCGAGCGTCTTCGCTTCCCGCTTGACAAGATAAAGGTAGCCTTTGAAAGCGATACAGACCGAGACCCCTACGACTGGCAAACGGTAGCCTCCAAAGGCCTCGTACTCTCAGGCAACGCGTCAATACTCGCGGCAGAGGACCTGCTCAAGAACGCCTATGAGGTAGCCGGGCAGGTGCTCTTGGCCAAGGCATGCGACCTTGATCACGATGGCGAGCGCGTCTTTGTCAAGCACCATCCTGATAAGGGCGTAAGCTTCCGCTCCATGGCCATAGGTTATGCCATGCCCAATGGCAACGGCATAGGCGGCCCGCTCATAGGGGTAGGACGCTACATAGCCCAAGGACTTTCCAACCTAAACAAGGAGACTGGCCAGGGTAACCCTGCCTTGGACTGGACCTATGGCGCCCATGGGATGATTGTAGAAGTAAATGAAGAGACGGGAGAATACCGCGTGCTCAAGATTGCCAGCATCTTTGATGTTGGCAGGGCCATAAACCCCGACCTTGTACGAGGGCAAGCCATAGGCGGCATGATCCAGGGCCTGGGCACCGCTATCTGCGAAGGCTACATCTACGACCAGCAAGGCCATCTCCTTAATCCATCATTCACCGACAACAAGATTCCAACCGCCAAGGATCTACCGATGGAGATTGAGTGTGCGGTTGTCGAGACTGCACAAATCGACGGCCCTTATGGAGCCCGCGGCGTGGCAGAACAGTCTATGATATCGGTGGCGCCTGCCCTTGGTAACGCCATACAGCAGGCTACAAAAGCCGAGATTACCCACATGCCAATGCGTTTCGAGGACGTGTGGCGTGCCTTGGGAAAAAAGGAATCGATAGACAACTGGATAACCAAGTCACCCGTAGGTTCCTGCCGATCGGCACCAGAGCTAAGGAACCACGAGTAGAAGTTTTGAACCGTGACCTAACGATCCGCCACCAGGCGAATCGTATGCGGGGCACCCCCATAAACGGCCGTTGGTCGATAGGGGTGATCACCGTTTATAAAGCGCAACGGGGGTAACCAATCCTGGAACCTGAAGCGACAAGGAGTAGGCCGTGGAGAAAGAAAAAGATCTAACAGGCAAGAACGTGGTGATGGGTCTCCAGCATACGTTCGTCATGTTCGGGGCAACCGTGCTTGTCCCGATAATCACCGGACTCGATGTGGGTGTAACCCTGTTTGCAGCAGGTGTAGGCACCTTGCTCTTCCACATCATCACCAAATTCAAGGTGCCGGTATTCCTCGGCAGCTCATTCGCCTTCATCCCCGGAATCGCGGCCGTCGGTGCACTCCAGGGCCTCCCCTACGCACTCGGCGGTATCATGGTCGCCGGCCTACTGTACGTGATCGTAGCGATCATCTTTAAATTCGTATCATACGAACACCTACACAAGATTTTGCCACCACAGGTAACAGGCCCGATGATCATACTCATAGGCCTCATTTTGGCACCCGTTGCCATTCAGAATGCCAATGGCACCAATTCTCCCGCCATTGCAGAGATGATAGGCTCCAACGGTTGCTGGCTGGTGGCTCTCTTTACCTTCGCAGTAGGTATCTTTGTAAAGGTAGCCTTCCCAAAATTCGGCTGGAAGTTCATGTCCAACCTGCCCGTCCTCATTGCCCTCGTACTCGGCTATCTCCTAGCCGTCATCATCGGCATCGTAGACTTCACCTCCGTGAAGGAAGCCGCGTGGATTGGCATACCTAAATTCAGCATGCCCAAATTCTCTGTTGAGGCAATTACCATCATGGTGCCTATAGCCATCGTTACGATGGTTGAGCACTTTGGTGACATCCTGGCCATTGGCAACGTAGTTGGTAAGGACTTCATCAAGGATCCGGGCATCCATCGCACCCTCATAGGTGATGGACTGGCAACAACGCTTTCTGCCTTTATTGGCGGACCAGCCAACACCACCTATTCCGAGAACACCGGAGCCGTGGCCCTCACCGGTGCCAAGAACCCTATCATCATGCGCGTCGCAGCTGTCTTCGCCATCTTCCTCTCGCTGATACCTAAATTCACCGCCCTCATCGCCACCATCCCTGGTCCGGTCATCGGCGGCATCTCCATCCTGCTCTTTGGTATGATTTCGTCCATAGGAATCAAGAACATGGTCGACGCCAAGCTCAACATGAGCAACCCCAAGATACTGATCATCACCGCAACGATGCTGGTGCTCGGTCTCGGTGGCGCCTCATTCGTCTTTGGCAACATCAACCTGTCAGGCCTCGGCCTTGCGGCCATCTTCGGTATTGTCCTTAACCTGATCCTCAGGCCCAAGGATATAACCTTAGCAGAGTAATTCTAAAAAGGGACGACGATTGTAACGGCCGCCCCAACCGGGGCGGCTTTTTTTAGCCCTAAGGAGCGAGGAACGGTAATTGACGATTGCTAGTGTTGGCTGCTTTGTTCCTGCAGCACCATGGAAGGCAAGGCTAACGGCCGTTGTATCCAAGGCCGTTCTTGCCGTGCACGAAGACGGAGCCGCCATTTCTATAGTGAGCCTGCTCTCTAGCATGGACAGCCGTGCCTTCTGCATCTCTGACGGTTTCCAGGCGTTCTGTAAGACTGCCATTGGAACACTTCATGCTCATGGTCCAACTGCTGATTTGACATATGATGGCTCCAGCCTAAGACTTATAGATGATGATTCGGTTTTATTTGATTCCAATACAGCGTTTTGGGATCCGCGCAGCCTCCTGGGAGCCGCGGCGGCAAGCATTGCGCCACACGACGATCTTGCCATCAGGGCTCTATGCGAGCTCATAGAGCTAGGTATAGGAGCTCTCTACGACAAGGGTCGACAGGCAGAGGGTATTCACGGAGAAGATACCTTTGGATCGGCTTTTAGGCGCCTCTGTTTGGATCCTGACTTTTTGTTAAAACTTGTAGGTTTTGGCCCTGGCTCGACACCTGCTGGCGATGATTTCCTGGCAGGCTTCCTGGCGGGCCGCGACCTCTTGGAGGGCGGCCCGGGGCTAGCCCAAGCTGCATTACGAACCGCGCTACGAACCAGGCTCGTGCGGACGACACCAGCCGGCAGGGCTCTCCTCTTGGGAGCGCTTGATGGTGTCCCGCCCGCGTATCTTGTTGACCTGATGCTAGCCGCTGCCGCATGGCTGGCAGAACGGCATGTTCAAGCGGAGAGTCGTCTCCTGGGAGCCGTAGAAGAAGCCATGAGGCACGGCGCTACATCAGGAGAAGACGCCCTCACTGGGTTTATATATGCCTTGGGTCGTTCGCTTATGATAGGCCAATAGTGTATACTGGTATATGGAAGGATTGGTGATACGATGAAGCAAATTTCAGTTAAACGCGGCTCGTACTACGATTCCGTCTTCCTCATGCTGGCTACGCGAGACCTCAAGGGTCTTGAAGGCGTCAATGACGCCATAGTCGCGATGGCTACTCCCATGAACGTCGACTTGCTCGGCGACATGGGCTTCTCGAAGACGGATCTCGATGGCTTAGGTCCCAATGACCTGGTCGTCGCCATTGATGCCCGCGACGATACAGCGGCTCAGCTGGCTATAAAAGAAGCATTTGAATCGCTCAACCGTAAGAAGACGGAATCGGCCTCTACGGGCATGACCAAGGTTGGCTCCCTGGATGCAGCCCTGGAAAGAGTTCCTGAATCAAATATAGCCATCATATCTCTGCCAGGAGCCTACGCAGCTAGAGAGGCTCGAAAGTCACTCATGGCGGGGCTTCATGTCATGTTGTTCTCAGACAACGTCACGTTAGAGGATGAGATTGCACTCAAGAAGCTGGCTGTGTCAAAGGGGCTCCTGATGATGGGTCCCGATTGCGGCACGGCCATCATCAACGGCAAGCCATTATGCTTCGCCAACGTTGTGAGGCGAGGCCCCATCGGCGTCGTTGCTGCCTCGGGCACAGGGCTACAGGAGACTACCTGCCTCATAGACCGCTACGGCTCCGGCATCAGCCAGGCCATTGGCACCGGTGGCCGCGACATGAAGAATGCCGCGGTAGGTGGCATGACCAGCCTCTTAGCCATCAAGGCTCTATCAGCAGACCCCGCGACAGAGGTCATGCTGGTAGTGGGCAAGCCACCGGCCCCTGATGTAGCGGCCAAGGTCGTCCAGGCTCTCCGTGAAAGCGGCAAGCCCGCCGTAGTATACTTTCTCGGTGCGGCTCCCTCCAAAGATGAGGCTCGTCTGGCGTTTGCCTCAAATCTTGAGGAAGCGGCTCTTCTCGCCACCCTCTTTGCAGAAGGCGCTTCCGACGCAGCGGCGGCTCGTTCTGCCCTCAAGGCAGAGACTGACAGCCAACGGCGCACTCGTCCAGGCAAGACAGAAATACTAGAACTAGCCCGCTCAGAGGCGGCCAAACTTGCCAAGAACCAGCGCTTCCTTAGAGGCCTGTATACGGGTGGCACCCTGGCAGACGAATCGCTGTTCATGGCCCACGCCGAACTCGGTGGTGTCAGATCCAACAACCAGATCGATTCCGCCTGGCTGATGGCCGACCCGCTCCGTTCAGAAGGGCATGTCATCATCGACCTGGGTGACGACTTCTTCACCTCAGGCAAGCCTCATCCCATGATAGATCCTGCCGCACGAGCGGAGCGCATAGCCAAGGAAGGGGCCGACCCTGCAACAGCCGTCATACTGATGGACTGCGTCATAGGCTACGGTTCCCATGCCGACCCGGCAGGTGCCTGCGTAGAGGCCATACGCTCGGCTAAGGCCTCTGCTACCAAGAATGGTGGCTACCTCCCTATCATAGCCTCTGTAAGCGGAACCCCGGCCGATCCCCAAAATCTAGCCGGGCAGATAGCTAAACTGGAAGCCGAAGGCGTCATAGTCATGCCCTCTAACTATCGCGCGGCCCTCGTCGCCATAGAGATTGCCAGGATTGCTGCGAAAGGATCTGCGTTATGACAGACAGGACAAAGAACCCTATACTCGATCTTTTTTCTTCAGAACTATCCTCGGTCAATCTGGGGCTCGAGTCATTTGCAGAAAACCTCGTGCATACCGGAGCCAAGGCCACCCATGTAGAATGGCGTCCACCTGCCGGCGGCAACCGCAAGGCCATAGACGCTCTAGACGCCATACAGGCCGGCTGTACCATCGACGTTGAGAAGGCCAATACCGAGGCAGTTCGCCGCATCCTGGATGCCGAGCCAACGGTCATAGGCATAGGCATAGCCAAGGACGTAGTTCCCGGCATGGAACCCAACCTTGTCCTACACGCAGGCCCCCCTGTGGCCTGGGAGAAGATGTGTGGCCCCATGCGCGGCGCCGTCATAGGCGGCCTCATATTCGAAGGCCTCGCCAGGAACCCAGAGGAAGCAGCTACCCTGGCCGCCTCAGGCAAGATTCGCTTCGACCCCTGCCACCACCACGACGCCGTTGGCCCCATGGCCGGCATCATGACCGCCAACATGCCCGTCTGGATAGTTGAGAACAAGGCTTTTGGGAACAAGGCCTACTGCACCCTCAACGAGGGCCTGGGCAAGGTTCTGCGCTACGGCGCCTACTCGGATGAGGTCATAGAACGCCTCGAGTGGATGCGCGACGAGCTGGCACCAATTCTCGTAGAAGCACTCAAGCTGTACGGCCCGATTGACATGAAGAGCATCATTGCCCAGATACTGCAGATGGGTGACGAAGGCCACAATAGAAACAGGGCCGGCACCTCCTTGATAATACGAGAGCTGGCGCCCCATATCGTGATGCTCAATCGTCCTAAGGAAGAGTTGTCAAAGGCGCTCGCCTTCCTCAACGCCAACGACCACTTCTTCCTCAACCTGACCATGCCTAGCGCCAAGTGCGCGGTAGACGCCGCTGCCGGCATAGAAGGCAGCACCATCATCACGACCATGGCGCGCAATGGCACCGAGTTTGGCATCAAGCTGTCAGGCTTGCCTGGCAAGTGGTTTACCGGCCCCGCCGGCGTCGTTGAAGGCCTCTACCTCCCCGGATACGGGCCAGAACATGCCTCGCGTGACATAGGCGACTCTGTCATCACCGAGACTTCAGGCATCGGCGGCTTCGCCATGGCCGCGGCGCCAGCCATCGTCAAGTTCGTAGGTGGCTCACCCCAGGACGCCATAGACGTCACGATGCGCATGTATGAGATAACGAATGCCGAAAGCGAGTCATACCGTATACCGGCTCTAGACTTCAGGGGTACGCCCACTGGCATAGACGTTCGCAAGATTGTGGAGACAGGCATACTTCCAGCCATCAATACCGGTATAGCCCACAAGGACCCCGGCATAGGCATGGTAGGCGCCGGCCTGGTCAAACCGCCCGAGAATGCATTCAGGGATGCACTTGTGGCCTTTGCAGAAAAGTACGCGAAATGATAAAGACTTCGGGCGGTTTAGCGCGCATGGACGCGCGCTCATGCACCGGCGGGTGCAGCGAAGCGAACCCGAACGTCATGGATGACGCGCCGCCCGAGAATGCATTCAGGGATGCACTCGTGGCCTTTGCGGAAAAGTACGCTGTAAAAGGATAACGAAGAGGATAAGAGTATAAGAGGAAAGAATGAGATGAATAAAGAGAGAGATGGGGAGATAGACGAATGAGCAGGCGCTCCGATCAGAGAGCCCTGTTCATGCTTCATCCCTTTTTCTCTTATTCTCTTTGTTCAAATTACGTATCATACAAGTACATTTAGGAGGTTTTTATGAAGATGAT
>JAVEXO010000006.1:65546-81684 GCA_034003955.1 Spirochaetia bacterium
GAGATAGACGAATGAGCAGGCGCTCCGATCAGAGAGCCCTGTTCATGCTTCATCCCTTTTTCTCTTATTCTCTTTGTTCAAATTACGTATCATACAAGTACATTTAGGAGGTTTTTATGAAGATGATTGACTTGACCATTCCACTGGGCATCGGCACGCCACCATGGCCAACCTATGAGCCGCTCCAGGTGAAGTACTTCAAGCGCCTGGCACCAAACGGGGCCAACGGCCAGATCGTGACGCATTCCAACCACATCGGTACCCACCTTGACGGCGAGATTCATTTTTACACGCCTGGCAAGGACATCGCGAGCCTGGACATGGACTTCCTCGTGCATGAAGGCGCCATCGTAGACTTGTCTGATATAGCCGGAGACTACGACGTGTATACATCAAAGATGGTAGAAGACCGCGTCGAGGTAAAAGAAGGCGACATTCTCATCATCCATACCGGTTACCATCACTACGGTTGGGATCAGCCGGCGGGAGATGAAATCCGCTACATGATAAAGCACCCCGGACCTGACCGCGAATTTGCCGAGTGGGCCAAGAAGAAGAAGCTTCGCTGGATAGGCGTAGACTGCGGTTCTGCCGACCACCCCATGAACACCAAGATCAGAGACTGGATGCCCAAGCAGGCAGCCGAGTGCGATCGCCACTTCCAGAAGAAGTATGGCAAGACACTCGACGAGGTCTTCGCCGAGGACAAGTACCAGCTTATGCACATAGAGATGTTCAACGTTGGCCTCATCCATGCAGAGTGCATAGGTGGTGATATCGATCTCCTCCTCAATCAGAGGGCGACGATAGGCTGTTTCCCCTGGCGTTTCGTAGACGGAGAGTCAAGCATTGCGCGTATCGTCGCCATGGTGGATGACGATCGTTATGAGAAGCTTATGGCCAAGAAGGCCCGCTGTGAGCTAACCAAGTTTGGCGACATAGCCGGCTCCAAGGCCGTCTGGCTCCACGAAGAAGCCAAAAAGAAGTAGGCCTAATACGAATAATGAACGAAGAGAATAAGGGGAAAAGAGAGTAGAAAGAGGGGACAAGGGTGGTCGACGATCATCCTTGCCTTTTCTCTATCATTCTTGCCTCTTATTCTCTTATCCTCTTTTTTAGAATTATGGGAGACAGCCATGTCCAAGCCGCTTGAAGGTATCAAGGTTCTCGATTTAACCCGTGTTTTGGCGGGTCCTTTCTGTACAATGATACTATCGGACCTCGGTGCCGAAATCATAAAGGTGGAAGTGCCGGGTACAGGCGACGACTCGCGTAGCTTTGGTCCGTTCAAAAACGGTCAGAGCCTCTACTTTGTCAATGTTAATCGCGGCAAGCAAAGCGTCGCCATTAACTTAAAGACAGCAGAGGGCAAGAAGCTGCTCGTCAATCTAGCCAAGGAATGCGACGTCATCGTTGAAAACTTCAGGCCGGGCACCATGGAAAAGCTAGGCCTGGGATGGGAAACCCTCAAGAAGGCAAACCCCAAACTTATCTATGCGGCAGTATCAGGCTTTGGCCATTCAGGGCCCGATTCCGAGCGGCCAGCCTATGACATCCTTGTGCAGGCCATGGGCGGCGTCATGAGCATCACCGGCTGGCCAGATACACCTCCGACGCGCGTCGGCCTCTCCATGGGAGACATCACGGCAGCAGTGTATTGTGCGGTTGGCGTAAACGCCGCCTTGTACCAGCGGGCTACGACAGGACTAGGACAGAAAATAGACGTGTCGATGCTCGATTGTCAGCTTTCTATATTAGAAAACGCACTCGTTCGCTACCAGGTCGACGGCAAGGCTCCGGCTCCCCTGGGCACTCGACACCCAACCATCACGCCATTCCAGGCCTTCAGAGCCAGCGACAAGTGGTTTGTGGTAGCCGTAGGCAACGACGCGCTCTGGAAGAAATTCTGCAAGGCCATGAACCGAGATGACCTGCTCGCCGATGTACGCTTTACTACAAACGGAGATCGAACAAAGCACTACGAGGAGCTCATGCCAGAATTGGAACGCATGTTCCGCGGCAAGAACCGCCAGGAGTGGCTTGCCGTGCTTGAGGAGGCGGGTGTGCCAGGCGCACCGGTCAACGCGGTAGATGATGTGATGAAGGATAGACAACTCGCAGCCCGTAATATGTTCGTCACTGTTGACGACGACAAAGCGGGCAAAGTCATCATACCCGGCAACCCCATCAAGATGGAAAGCGTACAGGAAAGCCCAACCAGGCCAAAGGCTCCGGCCATAGGTGAGCAAACCGATGATATCTTGAAAAGCATACTGGGACTCGATGAGGCAGCCATAGCATCGCTACGTGCACAAGGAGTGGTAGAATGAACACTATCCAGAGACCAGCCACGGTATCTCCGGAGCCACTGGCGGCTCTGGCAGCCAGTCTACGTTCAGGCTCGATGCGACTCAAGGACTACATTGAAAAGTCCCTGGACAGGGTGGACAGATTCGAAGGTGACGTACACGCCCTCTTACCAGAACCAGGCAGACGAGCCAGGCTCTTGGCAGAAGCCGCCAAACTTGAGGAAGGCTTCCCTGACCCCGCGACACGTCCGCCCCTATATGGGGTGCTTGTTGGCGTCAAGGATATCTTCGCAGCCGATGGTTTTGAGACAAAGGCAGGTTCCGAACTGCCTTCCAGCCTGTTTGCCATGCCTCAGGGGCCTGTCGTTACAGCCCTTAGAAACGCTGGTGCCTTGGTATTGGGTAAGACAATTACCACCGAGTTTGCGTACTTTGCCCCTGGCCCTACTGCTAACCCCTGGGACACATCGAGAACACCAGGAGGCTCGAGTTCTGGCTCGGCCGCGGCAGTTGCAGCAGGCTTCTGTTCACTGGCCCTAGGAACTCAAACGATAGGCTCCATCTCGAGGCCAGCGGCTTTCTGTGGCATAGCCGGCTGGAAACCAAGCTACGAACGCACGAGCCGCGAGGGCACCGTCCCATTCAGCCCTTCACTCGATCATGTAGGGCTTCTGGCTCCAGACTCTGCAGGACTTGCCTTGGCCGCTCCTCTCATCGCCAAGGACTGGGACAGCCTAGAATACGAGGAAGCTGCGGCCCAGTACAGCAAGATACGCCCTATTTTGGCTATTCCAGACGGGCCATATCTTGAGCAGACAGAATCGGCTACGCTTGCAGCCTTTGAGGCGACTATTTCTCGCCTGCGTAGCATGGGCTTTTCAATAGTCCGCATTCCCGCCTTCGAAGATATAGACGAAATTAACGAGAGTCACCGCCGTATATCGGCAGCCGAGATGGAGAGGACGCATCGGGAGTGGTACCCCGTCCACCAAAAAATATACGCACAAGCCACACGAGACCTTATAGAAAAGGGAGCCAATATAGCCGATAACGAACTGGCTCTTGACTTGAGGCTACGTGAATCTCTAAGGAAGACTCTTGAAGATAGGCTGGAGGATAACGGAGCCGCATACTGGATAAGCCCCGCAGCCATAGGGCCGGCACCCGTTGGCCTTGATTCTACCGGCAGCCCCCTCATGAATCTTCCATGGACTAACGCCGGGCTTCCGACCCTCACACTTCCGACCCAATGGGTTGTCGACTCTATGCCCATAGGCATACAGTTAGCCTCTCATTTTGGTTCAGATGAGGAGCTTTTGGCTCTTGGAACAGTCATGGAATCTTTGCTCAACGTGACCCGTTAACAACGAGTCCTGTCCCTGCTTTGTTTAAAAAGATAAAGGCCACGCTTTCGCGTGGCCTTTTCTTTTTAGCAGGGACAGGACTCTCCCTCCGGCCTTCGCCATCGTGGCTCAGGCCTATGGGCGCCTCCGTTCGCTTCCGCGCGCATCCCTGCGCGCTCATCCTCGCTATCGCTCGGCGCTCACTACGGTTCGAGTCCTGTCCCTGCTTTGTTTAAAAAAATAAAGGCCACGCGAAAGCGTGGCCTTTATCCTTTTAGCAGGGACAGGACTCGAACCTGTGACCTCCGGGTTATGAGCCCGACGAGCTGCCAACTGCTCTACCCTGCGTCGATGTTGTAATGAGGATACAGAAAACGATAAAGAATGTCAATAGATTACATGGACTTATGATAAAACAGTGTTCCTTGCGAAAAACGCATACGATAGGGCTAGCATAGTGTATTTGATTCATGCTAAGGTAACAACGCAATTAGTATTCCCTCGTCTTATCGGGTTCTTACGGAATTGAGAGGGAACCGTTTCGGCAGCTGCGATTTTCGTACATTCGAAACTGTACCCGGCACTCACACCGTCGCGCCCATTCCTTTTGGCATAGCGTCCCGTCGAGTACCGATCATTCTATACGCATATTTTGTCTCACAGGAATGGCTCAATGCAATCAAGAAATTCGTATCAATCTTCCTCTCGTAGGAGTTCTTCCGACGATCGTCCATCATACGGTCAGCGTTCGTCGTACTCCTCCGGCCAGAGTCGGGGGCGCTTCTCACCCCAGGCTGGACGAGGTCGCCCCCAACGCAGTGGATCAGGAGCACGCTCCAAGCAGTACATACACCCTTCTCAGTTCATCAAAGAGGCTACCATAAGCGAAAAAGTTGAATATGTACCGGTACACAGTTTTACAGACTTCGCGGTTCATGGCAGGATATTGGATAATATAAACAAAAAGGGTTTTGAGAAGCCTACGGCCATCCAGGACAAGACAATCCCCTTGGTGCTAGCTGGTAAAGATGTGGTAGGCATTGCAAATACCGGGACGGGCAAGACGGCTGCTTTCGGTATTCCCATGCTGCATGACCTCATTACCCACATGGATCACCGAGCCATCATAATCGCACCTACACGGGAGCTGGCACAACAGATCATGGAAGAGTGCTTTAGCTTTGGTAAGGGTTGCGGTCTACGGAGCGCCTTGCTCATTGGTGGAGCATCCATGAACATGCAACGCAGAGACCTGCGTTATAATCCCCGTGTCGTTGTAGGTACTCCAGGCCGAATCAAAGATCATATTCAGCAGGGCACCTTGCCTCTTTCACTATTCAATTTCGTTGTCCTCGATGAAGTAGACAGAATGCTTGACATGGGTTTTATAAACGATATAACAAGCATCCTGGCACGCGTCTCCAAGGATCGCCAATCGCTTTTCTTCTCAGCCACCATGGACTCAAAGATATCCAGCCTGATAGACCAGTTTTCAAAGGATCCGGTTCGCATTTCAACAAAGGAAGGTTCAACCGTAGACTCTGTAAGCCAGAACGTTGTGTATTACGGCGGCTCACTGGACAAGATGGACAAGCTTCACGACGTGCTCATAGCAGGGGGATTTGGTAAGGCCATCATATTCGACGACACAAAGCGTGCCGTAGATCGCCTGGGCCGGGAGCTGACGGCGAGGGGATTCAAGGTAGATGAGATCCATGGTGACAAGAGTCAAGCCCAACGCTCACGCGCGCTCGACAGGCTCAAGAAAGACGAAATAAACATCCTGGTGGCAACCGATGTTGCGGCTCGTGGCATAGACGTCTCAGACATCACCCATGTCATAAACTACTCTACGCCTAATTCATATGATGACTATGTGCACCGCATAGGCCGTACCGGTCGCGCAGGCAAGACAGGTATTGCGCTGACGTTTCTTCCCAGGTAAATCCCGCACTAGCGTTCAGGCTTAAGGGCTGTTTGAGCCGAGGCTATAGCAGAGGCCAGCTCATCCAGCACGAAGGGCTTGGTTAGGAAGCCGTCGAAGACGACGCCTTCCTCCTCTCCATAGTCAGAGCCTGTGACGGCTAACAACAGAGTCTTATACCCTGCTCTGTCATAGATGGTTCTGATGGCCCTGGCCGTGCTTACTCCATCCAGTTCTGGCATGAAGAAATCCATCATTACAAGTTCGTAGTGATTATTTCCACATAAAGCAATTGCGGTCCTACCATCGGGAGCCTCTGAGACTATCCATCCCATGCGAGTGAGCATCCTTTGTAACAATTCTCTGTTCATGGTGTCATCATCAACAACCAAGACGCTCATGGCCCTCATGATGGCAGACTCTCCAATATTGCTATTCCCTTTCCTATCATCACGCGAATGCGTTTGAGCAAGCCCTCAAGAACCTCTTCATCCTCATCGGTATAATGCTCCAGGAATTGCCTGACAAGATCCTGACCATGAATACAGCCGAATCGTTGCAGGGCATTTACCAGGACCGAGGTTTCAGAACGGATATCGACCCTGGTATCGTTAGTCCCAGACAGAGCCAGAGCCAAGGCCGAAAGGGCTGTCTCTGTTCTCTGCTTTATGCGTGCTACGGCTGCCACATGGCCAAGCCCGGTAGATACAAAGGCTGACTCGATGGCTGAAGCAGACACCGTCTCCTTTGCTCGTATCTTCTCCTCCAAGGCTGTCGTTACCTTCTTTATATCTGCCGGCTTAGGAAACACCTCTTCGAAGAGGATGTGTGCATCTTCGATGGTATCACGTGACTGTGCCGTCATGGCAAAGAGTGGCATGGTGGGCGAATAGCGCGTTCCGGCATACGAACGTATGCTTTGAGCAAGCTGGGTGCCGGTAAAACCTGGCATATGTATATCAAGCAATGATGCATCAATGTAACGAGTCTCAAGGATACGAAAGGCTTCGTGTGCATTGACAGCACAGTGGACGCGGTAACCAGCATTCTCTGTAAGGGTCCTTAAGTACTCCAGGTTGACTTCATTATCATCGACGATGAGTATGGAATAATGACAGGGATTATCTAACGGTTCCTTAGCTGGCAAGGCTACTGGGACTATAACAGAAAATGAACAACCTGCTCCCGGTTCACAGTCCACCCTGATTTCACCACCCAATACCAGGGTCATATTCTTAGCCAGGGCAAAGGGTATGCCTCCACTCTTCACATCAAAGCGCTTAGTCCTATCCCCGGGCTTAGGACCGGAACCTGTATCTGAAATATTGACTACAAGATGAGGCACATTGCCTTCCTGCCTGTCTATGATGGCGTTCACAGAAATTGAACCGCTTTGTGTTCGCCGTACGGCAATATCTGTAAGAATTTCTATGACTCTTCCTAGCCTGTCAGGATCGGTCTCCATGGTTTCGCCCGTTACAACCTTCAAGGAGTACTTCAAAGCCTTGCTCGACGCAAGCTTCTGGCTTTTTTCACAAGAGCGTTCTATGAAGGCGTCTACAGGAAAGGTCAAACGCTGTATGACCCCCGTATTGCCTTCTGAACGAACATAGTCAAGCACATCGCCTAACATATCCATGAGTGTCTGAGATCGTTCCAATATGGCGGAACCTATCTCTGTAGAATCTCCTTGAGCCATCGTAAGCAGGCGTGCCCCTGACATTATGCCAACAATGGAATCCTTGAGGTCATGCGTCATACCAAGAAGCAACCGTGACTTGCTAAGATTAGCCTCCTCCGCTGTTCGTCTGGCGCTACATAGCAGCTCTTCCATCGACTTACGTGAGCTTATATCATCTATGACGACTATGGTATGTGTAATAGCGCCAATGGGAGTACGCACGGGTGCTATAGAAAAGTTGGCCCAAAACTGACCACCAGAGACACGGGGAACAAGAACCTCTTCACTCGATTCAAAGCCATCGTGCACACGCTTCGTTAGCTTCGTGACTGTCTGAGGCAAGAAGTTGAAGAATTTGAATACTTTTCTGCCAATGACGTCGGGTGGAGCGAACCCGGTAAGGAGAAAGAATACAGGATTGACATACTCAACATCGAAAGTGTGGTTTAGTATGAATACGCATGATCCAAGTTGATCAACTGCCTGATAGAGCTTGCGTAGCATCTCCTCAGACTTTCGTCTGAGTGTCACATCGCGGATGATACCTACCGAGCCCTTGAATGTCTGTTTATCATCCTTGCCATACTCCCCGGCTGCGGATACTTCTCCGTAGGAGATGACGCTCCCTATCAATTCTGGATCAAAACCGGCGCTACCTGGTTTCTTCTTGAGGCGAACCTCCAGGTCTGTGGTCCGCCGGTCTATGCTCCTGCGTTCATTAAACAACTTGGGGCTAAGCGCCAGTCCCGTCTTATAGCCTGAGAATTCCGGAAGCACCATATCGCGGTCGACAGCCGCCGCGTCATCGTCATGAAGCAGAACAGAATAATGCTTGCCTATCAAGTCCGACGGCTTGTACCCAAGAACGGAAACAGATTCATTTATAAATACCAATACACCTTCTGGATCAAGTTCATAAACCATATCAGGAAGTGCCTGGACCAGTTCTTCGTAGCGCCTACCGTTGGCGGCATTCTTGTCGTGGATTGCTCTGTTCTTGGATACTATGGCAACCGCGCCTGAGACCCATGCTACTATCCCCTCAAAGGCGTGGATAGTATTGCTCATCGACAAGCGGGAGAAGCCAGCCTCTGCCAGTCTTCGTGGAAGAGGCTCTGAGGAGTCAGGAGGAAGCAACACACCTACGACGCACAAATCTTCTGGACTGGACAAGCTGAGGACAATCTCTGCAGTCCCAGGCTCGGCTATAAAGATATCGTAGCTTCTATTTATCTTTCCAGCAACCATTTCTCGTAATGAGCGATTGCCTACAATAGTCAAGACTTCTGTTCCTGGAACACGAGATCGCAATTCTCTCACAAGGCGATCGCCCACACCCATGTCGGTAGTTGAAATAGCTATTCGTGGCGGTCTAATTGATTTATCTATACCGTTCATATTTTATTGTATCGGCGACAAGCTTCGCCAACAATAGCGATCCATCCATCGAGTTCTTCCAAGTCTTCTACAGCGCTTGGCATCCTCCACGTCCAGTTAAACGGAGCCACGGTGCCTGGCACGTTTATCCTGTCTATGCTTGGGTCGTCAGATCTCAGCTCATCGCAAGCATCCATGATGTCCTGCACTTGTGTAACAAAGAGCAAGGATGGGGCTCCGGCGAGAGCCTTTAGAACCACGGGAACATCTTTTGCCGCAAGAAACTTTGGAGCAGGCAGGAGCGTAGGGCAATATGCCTTGCAAAACTCCTCCCTGCCTTCCTCTTCTTCCCACCAGGCCCTGAGCGTAGAGCTATCGTGAACACTTGGTGTGCAGGCAGACAAGACACCATAGTCTTCCAGAGGCCTGAACACTTGCCCAGGCTCATCCCAGAGCCGCATCCACCGTGGCACACGAAGGCCGGGTATCTTTAATTCAGCCAGCACCCGTGGCACACAATCAGGAACTGCACCAAGGTCCTCCGCGCAAGGCATCATCGTCGAGGCCTCTTTAAGCATCGTAAGCAATTCTCTGCCGCGCTTCTCCCATGCTAGTTCCGCCTTTGCTCCAGCCTCATCGATAAGAACCGACAGCGTCTTCCTCTCATCATCCGACAGACTAGACCAGGCACGGCTTTCCCTGATGCTCCATACAGGGGAATACGATTCACCCTCTATCAATAACAGAGCCCTGTCTCGCCACCTAGCCTTGATGTAGTCGCTCAGGGTCGTGGCAAGGCCTAGAGAAGTTATGTCTGACTCGCCGCGAATATTCTTTTTAAACAAGAAAAGATCTTCTTCACCAATTCTGTCAAAGACCAGGTTCAAGGCTTTGTTGGCATCAGATTCGGTGCTTGCATCGGAGTCGCCTGCTTGTACAGCTCTCAATTCGGCACCTTCCACATGTGGCTCGGATAGCCATCTGAGACGTTCCTCAGAAAAGCCCGCCTTTAACAAGGCGCTCTTTGAAAGGAGTGCACCTGGCATGAAACGACCCAGAGCACCCGTTTCTTCATGGTCTCCAAGGGCCCATATTCTAAAGAAGCCAAGGACATGATCTATCCTGTACGCGGAGTAAAAGCGCCCGGCCTCGGCTATTCTAGTACGCCAGAATGAGTGGCCATCAGAAGCCATGACGTTCCAGTCATAGAGTGGGAAACCCCAGTTCTGCCCGGCGGCGGAATACATATCTGGCGGAGCCCCTGCCCGCATGCTCGTATCGAAGAATGAACGCTTGGACCAGACATCGGCCGAGTCTTCATTCATGAGTATTGGAATATCACCGAGCAGGACAAGTTTCATTGACGCCACCTGCCCTGCTGCCGCAGAAAACTGCTCGAAGGCCCTCATCTGAACCCAGGCATGGAAAAACTGCTCGGTAGAAAAAGATGGATCGTTCCAAAGCTGCTCTATCGTCTCAGCCGTAGGATCTCGATGCTCGGGCCAGTCTCGCCATGAGCTTTCTTTATAGGATGCCTTTAGACGTTTGAATACTGCGTACGTCTTTATCCACGGGCGCTCGGATATGAACGCCTTGAGTTCGGGATTACTAACAATGGCTTCAGTACTGGCGTCATACACGGCTCTGAGCGCCGTCAGCTTGGCATCAAGGCAGTCTTCATAAGGGAATCGCTCACCCTTCTGAGCCTTGGCGGCGAAACGTGCAAGGGCGGCCTTGGCCTTTGGTGCCTTAAGTATTTCTGGTAAATCATCAATCCGTATGTACAAAGGATGGAGTGCAAAGGCCGAGAGCGCCGAATACGGTGAACTCTGACTACCCGTATCATTGACAGGCAATATCTGAACAAGACCGGCACCAAGGCTGGAAGCGAGGCGAGCAAAGGAGACGATATCGGGATATTCACCGACTCGCCACCCATCCTTGGTGTTGATAGAGGATATGGGCACGGCTATGCCGAAAAGACGCTTACCTTCTGATGGATAACGCATAGGATTCCTCCGTCAATGCTATCAGTATAGGCCAATATCATGCCGGAGAACAATCTAGACCCGCTATCGCACTTCCTTTTGGGTTGCAAACAATGAGCGGATGGCTCCACTGATGGTAGCGACTCGCTCCCAGACTTCTTCGCTCCGGACAGAACTGCCCTTGGAAGAAATACCTTGCGGGGTATTTCGTTCAGACGCACTCGCCTCCGGAGGCCCTATGACTCGCTCAAAGCCCATGGCTGAGGCTGCGCGTGCCCTTCCTGGCATGCGTCTAACCGAGCGAACCTCTCCAGCCAGAGAAAGCTCTCCCGCCAAAGCCACGCGAGGTGGCAGCGCGAGACCAGTCCTGGCCGAATAGATGGCCATGGCAAGGGCCAGGTCGACCCCTGGCTCTGATAGGCGAATGCCACCAGAAACATTGACGTATATATCATGATCCGACAGCTTGAGTCCCACATGTTTCTCTAGCACCGCGGCGAGCCTAGCTACCCGGGCGGGTTCTATGCGTTCTGAATACACTCTTGAAAGAGAAGCCTTGCCTGGTACTGTAAGCGCCTGTATCTCGACGAGTATGGAGCGGGTTCCTTCCCAGGTCGCAGCCACGGCCGAACCTGCCGGAGCAATGCCATCGCGCCTGACTAAGAATACCGATGAGGGATCAGAGAGTTCCTCTAGCCCACGCTCAGTCATGGTAAAGAGTCCTACCTCGTCCGTCGACCCAAAACGATTCTTGGCAGAGCGCAGGAAGCGTACTTCCGATTCACTTTGTTCAAACATCAACACAACATCTACGGTATGCTCGGCCGCCTTTGGGCCTGCTATCAAACCGTCTTTTGTGACGTGGGCGACGAGGAAGCAGGCGCTTCCATGCTCTCTAGCCCAGTCTGAAAATTCTAAGGCGCAATACTTTACCTGGTTGGCTGTTCCCGGGATAGAGCCTGCCTCTGCGGATGATACTGTTTGCAGTGAATCTACGACAAATAGCATGGGCTTTACACGGTCAAGGCTCGCGAGTGCCTGGCTAAGATCTCCTGTACACAGGACCTCAAGCCCTGAGCGTTTCAATCCAAGCCTATCGGCCCTGAGCCGTATCTGCGCGGCGCTTTCCTCGCCCGAGATAAAAAGCACCCTGCCCTGAGCCTCGGCGCGTGCGGCAATCTGCAGGAGCAGGGTACTCTTGCCTATGCCGGGTTCTCCACCAATCAGTACGCTTGAACCCCGCATGATGCCGCCACCTAGAACCCTGTCAACCTCCGCGGAACCAGATGGTGAACGGGCTCCATCGGCTGGGTCCACAGCATCCAGTGGTATTGAGAATTTTGATTCCTTGAGTGCTCGTCCCCCGGCGGCAACAGCCGCGCTCTCCCTGAGTGTGTTCCACTCTCCGCACTGAGGACAACGTCCTAACCATTTTGCCTCACGGTGTCCACAGGAAGCACACTCGTAGCCTGGCTTAGCCTGTTTTGCCGACATACAATCCAGCCGCTGCGTTCAAAATCACAGACCTAATTCCTTCTCTATCCTTGCCCTGGAAACAGAAAGAACCTCCGCCGTAGAGACCCTGAGCAGTCTCATTAGAAGTTCAAAACGATCTGCTCTCTCATACAGCGTAGATACGACGAGCAGCTCTGCTCCCAAGAGTTCCCCAACCTTAGACGCCTGTTTTTCATCTACAATACCGGATAGGCTCAGTTCTAATTCTGAAAGAATCTTCTGTAGATCCTTGCGCTCTACTGGCTTCCAGCGCGAAGCCTTCACGGAAGCCATCATAAGCCTCTCGCCAAAATACTCGGCGTTGGCTCGGAGAGCTTCACCCGATACACTTACCGGCAAGACGGCGACCGTCGTGTCCTTGTCTATATGAAAGCTTGAGTAGTCGGCGAGGCTTCCTATGGCCTCGGCGAACAAGGCATCGAATGTCTGTTCCCGGCTCTCGTCGATTACCTTCTTGGCGCTAAAATAGTCGTCATCCGATACAAGAGGCGTGTCGGACATCAAGGCAACCTCTTCTTTGACGAAGCGTATTATTATGGCCTCAAGCTTGTCTGTCTGGAAGTTTGTGCCACTGTGATGGCTAACCGAGCCCTCGGATCCGCCATCGGATTCTCCTCGTTCACCGTATGTCAGGAAAATATAGCGGGCGCTTGTCAGTTGCGAAACTTGTCTGAGGAGGTATTCGCCGGCAAGAGGCAGCCCCCCGGTACCTATCGTGTATAGCTTGATGGCCTTGGCTCGTGCGTCATTGGCCGCGTGTATATACGTATAAGGCCGGCCATAATCAAGATGAGCCTCTGCGTCGGTAACGATGAAGGCGAGCCTCAGGCCATCGTCGTTCCAGTCCATAGCATTGACGGCATCATCGAGAGCCGACTCAAGATCCTCGGGTCCATCCCCGCCACCGTCGGCAGTGACGAGCTCCAGCCGCTCCTGGAAAGCATCGAGATCTTCTGTAAACGGGCTTATCTGCGTGACATACTCGTCGCCAGTATCCTTGTACAACACGAGCCCAAAGCGTACCCGTGGCCGGGGCTTAAGCTCAGTGAGGTTGGCGTAAATAATCTCTATCGTCGATTTTAGTCTCTGTATTTCTTCTCCCATGGAACCGGTCGTATCCATGACAAAAAGAACATCCAAAGGCATGGGTGATGGGATTGAGCGCTGAGCACCTAGCCGTATATCAACCCGGCGCGGGCCATCACGCTTTACGCGCAAGACCTGCGACTGCGTTCCTGAACCAACTCGTACTTCATATTCAAGTACCTTTGAATCGAGTGCGGCAGGATACAGACGGTAGGTGCCATCTGCGTAAGTCTTACCTTCGATGAGGGTGCGGCCTGAAGCCGCGACTACTATACCGGCATTAGCCACAGGCTTATCCTCTACATCAAGGACGCTTAGGGTCAATCGCTCGCTAATATCATAGGCAAAATGGGGTACACCTTCATACTTCTTTAGGAAATCAACAAAATATCCAAAACCGGCGTTATCGTCGGAGAATCCAGCCTTGAGCCCCGATGAACCTGGTGTGCTTCTGGGAGCCATGGTGCCCATCGCCGAAGGTTCAGATTCCCAGGCTTCCTTCATGCTCGGGGCCGGAGAAGGCATTACATCTGCACGCGTACCAGAAGGTTTAGAACCAGCTGCAGTTTTTGCTTCGCTCTCCATGGCCGATCCAGATTCATATTCTCCATCCACGCTAGCGCATGACAGCAGAGCCCAGGCTACAATAAGACACATGCTCGTTATAATGGAAAATCGCTTCATATAGGCCTCCCTTAGCGGAGTGTATATCATAAGTATTCAAAGAACCTTGACGCGCCTTATTGTCTCTGCCTTAACACCGAACAGACGCTGAAACTCTTCCTTGCTCTTGTATGTTGTTCCTGCCTTGGCATTGAATATCGATGCAAAAGCCTGAATGTCATCCTCAGACTCGGCGTGCAATGCCGATGCGAAGGCAGATCGATACAATCCTGCCTCGGCAAGCTCTCTAGTAGACAGCTTGCCATATTGAGCCTTTGCCTTACCATCGACTATGGCTGTCTCACCATCATACCCGATGGTAAATATGAAATCTTCTCTTGAAATCATGATGCCTCCAAGCATAAAAAGGCCGGAAATACCGCCTTGTGCGGGCACTTCCGGCCTTCATGATACACGCCACCATAAAGACGACGCAACAGAATCAAACTAGGCTAAAATTGTCCTTGCTCGCGCCACACAAGGGGCAGACCCAATCTTCTGGCAGGGCCGAGAATGGTGTCCCGGCTGGAATCTTGGCATCGGGGTCCCCTACTGCTGGATCGTAGATGTACCCACAGACATCGCAAACATACTTCTCCATGATCGCTCCTTGTTTGTTTTAAGCCTCAGCCTTCCAGAGGCCGTGCAGATTACAATATTCACGTGCAACGACACGCGAGGCTTCTATCTTGAATACGGCCTCTGGCTTGTCACCCGGCTTTAGATGGGCCAGGTATGACTTTCCATCGGCTAATAGCTCTATCCACTCTATATAGTGCTTCTCTTCCATGGGATGAGCCACCGCACCAACGGTGACGCGCCAACCATCGGCCAAGTGCTCGAGGACCGGTACGTGCTTCTCTTTGGCCGCGTCTACGGTGTTCTCCTTGAGGAGCTTCATAGGCTCGCCGCAACATACGAGTTCTCCTTTACCAGCATGGAGAACTTCGACGATATTGCCGCAAATGTCACACTTGTAAATCTGCATCACTTCTACCATGACAACGTACCTCCCTTACCAATTCTCGTTGAGTTTCTCAAAATATGACTGCGGATGAGCGCAGGCCGGGCACATCTTTGGAGGCTCGACGGCTTCCATGATATAGCCACAGTTCCTGCACTGCCAGACTATGGGTTTGTCACTCTTAAAGGCCACACCCTTGTCTATATTAGCCTTGAGGTGCTCGTAGCGTTTGGCATGCTGCTTTTCGGCTATGGCTATGGATTCGAACACCACGGCAATGGCCTCAAGGCCCTCTTCCCTGGCCGTCTTGGCGAAACCTGGGTACATCTCTTTCCATTCATAGTTCTCGCCGCTTGCGGCCTCAAGCAGATTTTCACTCGTCGTGCCTACAGGACCTGCGGGGTAGGTGCCGGTAATGGTAATCTCGCCGCCCTCCATAAGCTTGAACAGACGCTTGGCGTGCTCTTTTTCCTGATTGGCTGTTTCTTCGAATATAGCCGATATCTGCATGAAGCCCTCGTCACGCGCCTTGCTTACAAAGTATGTGTAGCGATTCCTCGCCTGAGATTCACCAGCAAACGCGGCCATAAGATTTTTCTCGGTCTGGGTACCCTTGACGCTTTTCATTCTGTCTCCTCTATATATAAGATTCAGCATCCTATGATGCCAACAAACAAACTAGTACACCGTCAAGCACACGCTACTGCCAGTGGATTCATGCAAAATATGTCATAATAGCATAGAGCATTATAATCTAATTCTTCTCTGCTTGCAAACATGAAAGCGTGGATGCCTCTGCCCTGGTATTAACAAGGGAGGCACACATGCCAACTAGCGGCCTGCTCTACGAGGAATCAGGCAAAGACTACTCCAAGCATCTAGACATCAGGGAGCGCCTCAGCACCTCAGGCCCCCCTGCAATGGCAGATTTTGAGCTTCTAGCCGCCATTCTGGGCACCGGATCCAGGGGCAAGGACGTTAGAGTCTTGTCTTCTGAGATTCTGGCAAGCCATGACTTGAGCGCCGGCGTACCAAGCATAGACAAACTGGCCACTGTACCAGGCCTTGGCAAGGCAAGGGCATGCAGAATAGCGGCAGCTCTTGAGCTGGGCAGGCGTTTCTTCGGCGTCAGGGAACGGAGGATCGCCTGCCCTGAAGACGCATGGCAACTTGTCAGGCATTTCGACGACAGGAAACAGGAGCGTTTCCTCTGCTGCACGCTCAATGGTGCCCATGACGTCATTGCCGTCAGAGTGGTAACAGTGGGGCTTATAAACAGGACAATCGT
>JAVEXO010000050.1:0-19671 GCA_034003955.1 Spirochaetia bacterium
TTGCCCGTCCTTCTTGCGAAAAACGGACAAGAATCGCAGCCCATCTCTGGCCTGCGGATCTCTTTATCCTGCTTCTCCCATCCCTTATACCTGTGTAAGAACTCCGCTCGAACCTACATGCAAATTGTATGCCAGCTCAGCTTCTATGCGCTTAAGAAGCATCGGCTTCATAGGCGCGGCGCACTTTATAGCGCCTTTCATTCATTCGTGTCAAGAGGCTTTAGCAAGCCATTACAATCGATCATTGAATCCTATGCCGAAACGCACAAGGAAGACCCGTTCACTAAAAGAACGGGCAAACACCAAAGACCTGTATCTAATGATTGAAGGATAAGTATCTTACAATCTACAGCATAAGTCAAGGCAATCTATATGTTTTCGCGTTCATCAATTGTCGTGAGATGTTTATATCCTTATAAGACTTTTATGTCAAGCTGGTTTTCAAGGGATAAGCCAAAATATGTCAGAATCTCCAAACCGACGTAGATGCAGGGCCTCTTCGAGATGACAGGGTAGAATGGATTCTAGTGCCTCGAGATCTGCTATCGTCCTAGCGACACGGAGAATCGAATGGCTTGCCCTGGATGACAAGCCTTCGCGCTCGGAAATCTTTACAAATGACGCGTGCGCCTCGGCTCCCAGCTTGCAGAAGGCATCGAGACCTCTAGCATCTAGACCCGCATTGAGCCTGCATGAGAAGCCGGTATATCTATCATATTGTATGTATCGCGCAGCCTGGACCCTGGATCGTATGGCCACGCTACTCTCTCCGGGTCCACTAGCCAGTTCGGACGGGGATGTAGGCTTGACAGGAATTCTCATATCTATCCTATCGAGCAATGGCCCACCAAGCCGTTTCCAGTATCGCCGTATCTCATCGGGAGAGCACAGACAGACTCCGCCTTCACGACCCAGATTGCCGCATGGACATGGATTGCATGATAACACAAGCAGGAAGCGGGAAGGATAGGAGACGACTCTATCCGCTCTGGCTATCGTTATACGCCCCTCTTCAAGGGGCTCTCGAAGTGCCTGCAGAACATCGGATCGAAATTCCGCCGCTTCGTCGAGCAGTAAGACTCCGGCATGCGCCAGACTTATCTCTCCTGGCTTCCTCAGCTTGCCACCACCTACTATGCCTTCTGCCGAGGCACCATGATGCGGAGACCTGAATGGCGGCCTGCGCATGAGGCCGGTGCAGCCAGGCAAGGCACCGGCTAATGAATGCAGTGTCGTTACCGTTATGGCATCTTCATCGTCCAGGTCAGGCAAGAGTCCCACCAGGCGCCTGGCCGCCATGCTTTTGCCAACCCCTGGCGGTCCAAACAGCATCAGATGATGCCCACCAGCCGCGGCTATTTCCATGGCCCTCCTCAAACCTGCCTGGCCACGTATGTCGGCCATGTCTCCACTGCACATCTCAGACATACTCTCTGTCTTGACGACTTCCTCGGCGTGTAATCCATAGGCTTTCCTGGGTTCTATACCCCTGAGAACCGAAAGAATACCAACGCAATCTGACAATTCGTCGATGGCCAAGACAGAATCGCCTGCTAGAGCCCTCGCTTCCAGGAGATTGTCGCGCGGTACTACAAAGTCGTGTACGCCTGCACGAAGCGCGGAGGCAATAGCGGATAGCACCCCCGACACAGGCCTGACTCGACCCGACAGCTCAAGCTCACCCAAGGCGAGGATTGAGGAGCAGGCTACTGGAATCTGACCAGATGCGAGCAAGATAGCCATGGCCATAGCAAGGTCAAAGGAGGCTCCTCCCTTACGGACACCCGCAGGAGCCAGGCTTATCAAGAGACGCTCGAGGGGAAACTGGAATCCAGAATTTCTAAGCGCAGCCCTGATGCGCTCCCTGGCTTCCTTGACGGCACCGTCAGGCAAACCGACAATATCGACGGCGGGTATGCCCCGGCGCAGATCGACCTCGACGGTTACAAGCTCACCCTCGAACCCGACAGGTTCAAAAGCATAGATGTTCACTGCGCCTCCTACATCGAGTACGGAAACAGGCGCAGTGATGCTTTCGTCAGAATTAGGAGATCAGCCCCTTGGTCGACGCTGTAGGATAATAGACATGAAAGCCGCAGAGAAGAAAAGCCATGGCAGATTTGGAATGATGTAGGCAAGCAGGCCGACCAGGCCTGGAGCCTGGTCTAGCTCGGGAACGATGCCAAACTCGATGAGCAGAGAATAAAGAATATCCCCATAACCGGCAAGGACACCAACAACTATAAGCATCCATGCCGCATCCCTTTTACCCGACCAGATGATGATAGAGAGGAAGGTAGCGATGGCCATGACTACAAACCGTACGCTCAGGGCTATAATAGAAGCGCTCATCGTCCCTCCCCCTCCCTATACTAATGCATCAAGGTCGAGTTCGCAGGCTACGCAGGGCATGGTTATGCCCCAGTTCTCCAGCACCTGCGGATGAACCTCTCCAAAGACGCCTATTTCCTTGTCACCGACCATCAAATGAGCCTGCCTCCCGGGCAGGAACCTGGGATCGGATGAGTCGTCCACGGCATAGTCATAGCCAAGATAATAGAGCAAGGCTGCAAGCACACCGGCTAATTCATTATAGTCGGCGGCGGAATGGGAAGATACGAGACCAAGAAACTGCTTGGTCGAGGTGCCATAGTTAGCCGTATTATCCAAAAAGGCCACCTTGCCGGCCTCGAAGATTCTATGCGGATAGGGAGCCTTGCTCGACACCGCCTCCGACTGCAGGAGCCCAGGCAGAATCGATGGTCGTACATATTCGAAATTCTCTGTCATTGGATTAGATATGCGTATGACATCGGCAGGATCGATGTTCATCCTTTCTATGTAATCCTTACCAGATCCCAGATAATTATATATCATCTCCTGATAGCCTAGGCCGACCATGACGTCCTTGGCCTGACGGGAGAAACGCTCTATTGGAGTCAATCTGCCTATGGTAAAATCACGGGGGCGCTCTGGCCTGAAGCTAGCCAAGCCCCTGCCTATCATCACGTCTTCTACTATGTCTACGGCATGTATGAAGTCGTCACGGTACTCAGGAGGATAGGCCCGCACATGCTGGCCATGAGTCTCGGACTTTACACCCATCGCAGCGAGAGCCTCTACTACCTTCTGGGGGCCAATGTTGTCACCCAGGAGCTTGGTCACACGGCCGGAATCCACCGAGGCCGGTAGCTGGAAGTAGTATGGAAATGTAACAGACCGACCAAGGGGGGTATCAAAGGCATAGTCAACCCGTACCGGCCTTATTTCATAGCCGGCGTCGGCGAAGTCACAGGCTACCATACTGGCCGCCAGGCAAACCGATGAAATTTCTGTACCGGAGAATTCGACCAGTATATCCTTGTCACCCGTCTGCACCGCGCCTATATCGGCACTATTAATGATAGGCGCCATAGACAGCACGCCGCCATCTGCTCCCATCAGTATGGGGAAGACAGGAGAGCCGGCTATGATGTGTCCATATTCCTTACCCTTGGGATGCTTCTCCAGGATTGCGCGTAGCGTCAGTCGCTCTTCCATCTGCAGTGGCACGAAGCTAACGGAGTCGGGATCCACACCCTTGTATGCTATAGGCCACTGTATGAGGTCTATGCGGTACATACCCATGGATAATGATCGCCTCTTGCGACCATAGTTGGAGCATAACTTCTCCTGGGTCTGTATTGCGTCGCGCAGCATGGCATCGTCTATGGCTTTGCCGGATATGACGAAGCCTGCCATGTAGGGTCTCAGCTCCTGTATAGACGCATCGACGACGATGCGGTAGTTAGTCTGACGGACGTCTCCCTCTGTCGAGAAAAAGGGATACTCCGGTATGACGCCGCTATCCTTTATCCGCAACTGACGGGCTATGCCGGCCGTCGACCACAGATCGGGCCTGTTGGTGTCATTAAGCTCTATCTTGATGGTCCGCTCACCCGACTCACCTTCTCCCCAGCCATCGAGTTCAGCCTTGGCTGTCTCCAGGGCAGATTCTAACTCGGGAAGCTCCATGTGGCGGCCGACGAGTTCGAAGAACAGTTTTTCATTTACTTCTATCTTAGGCATTCATGTCTCCACATCTATGACTCATCTGGCACTCATTGCATAAGCGCGCGGCGCAGACGCACGTTTTCAATATCATAACTGAACAATTCCCGTAAATCGTTAAGCCCCAAGGCCATCAAGGCCATACGATCTATGCCTATCCCCCAGGCAAGCACCGGGACGGATACGCCGAGTGGCTCCGTGACCTCCGGCCTAAAGATGCCGGCTCCACCCAGTTCAAACCAACCGAGTACCGGATGCTTGATGTGCACCTCTACAGAAGGCTCGGTAAAAGGAAAGTAACCAGGAACGTACTTGACTTCCTTTGCACCGGCTACTTCGACGGCGAACATCTCAAGGAAGCCAAGAAGCGTGCGTAGGTTGACGTCATCACCAAGTACTATGCCTTCTGTCTGGTAGAAGTCTGAGAGGTGGGTCGCGTCAACCTTGTCGTAACGGAAACAACGGGCAATGCCAAAATACTTACCAGGAACACTAGCCTTGGGCAGTTGCCTCGCCGACAACACCGTTCCTTGGCTGCGGAGCACGAGGCGTTTTGTAAATTCTCTGTCAAAGCCGTATCGCCAGCCCCTGGATCCTGTAGCTCCGCCGTTCTCGTGGGTAGCCGCCACCCTCGAGAGGTAGGGTTCCTCTATAGACTGAGCCTTGGTAGGATTGGCCAGGTAATAGACATCATGGATATCACGGGCAGAATGGAACTGCGGCATGAACAGTGCGTCGCCATTCCAGAATTCACTCTCAACGAGGCCACCGTCGAATTCCTCGAAACCCAGGGAGACAAGCTTGTCCTTGACGCTTTCAAGAAACTGGACATAGGGATTTCGGCGGCCTGGCAGCAAGCGAGCGGGTCTGGTCTTGATGTTGTAGGATCGGAAGGCCGCGTCCTTCCAGGCAGCGCTCTCGAGCATGGCCTGGGTGACGGCGCCAAGTTCGTCACCTGATACACCTGTTTCCCGTAGCATATCTGAAATAGCCGCCGCGTCATCATTGAGGCTCCAGACGACTGTCTCCCGATCGGACATGCGGAAGGCGGCATCACCCGAGCCACGCTTCTTGGCGACCTCCGACATCAAGGCTACCTGGGAAGTATCAAGCTCTGACTCTTCAAGGACACCATCGCTCTTTGATGCAGCCATGGCGAGCAGAGCGGCGAGCGCCTCTGTTCGCTGAGAGCGTGACGCATCGGCTATCATGACCCGTTTCTCGGGGCTCATGGACAAGACGCCTTCCTTTGAAAGCCGGCCGAATGCAGATCCGGCGTCTTTCTGCTCAAGGCCGAGGCTCTGGCAGATGTCCGACATGGCACTAGGGCCTTTTTCATTGATGAAGGAGACAATACGAGCCTCGGGGGTTCCACCCTCGTGCCAGGACCTACCAAGCGGAGTAAGCTCATAGACATTTCTGGATGTTCTGCCGCTCTCGGCCGCCAGATCCTTGGCTATCAGCCAGGCCTGAGCCTGATTGGCGTGTCCCTCGACATATCCTAGATCGGAGCAGAGGCGGCCAACATCAAGCTTGTCGGCTGGTCCATACTGTAATAGCACCTTTATTTCGAGTGGGTGGAGTGTCTTAACGAGTGATTTTATATCCATAATTGCTCCGAAACGCGATAAAATAGTGTCGCCATTGTGGCGAAAAGGATGCAGACCGTCAATCTCGAGAAGCGGATTGCAGAGGAGCCCTCGATCGCTTCTTTATGACGGATCGACTATGGGTACCGTCCATGATTATGTCCAAAGGCTCAGGCAAGACTGTCCATACGCAATGAGCACTTCTCGTATGGACGGGCAAGCCCTTGAGCCATTCCCAATCGATCCTTGTGCCGGAACCGCCCCAGGGCACCGTTAGATAGCCTATATTCATGCTCGTCACATTGTGAAAGAAATGACTACCCAAGGAAGAATCGACGCTGAAGCCTTCTAAGTCGGCCTCCACGATTACCCGAGCCCCGGCTATCTGCGGAAAGGTCACGGGAACACCGAGAGCATGATCCCTGGTCCCCCAGCGGCCGGGTCCAATAAGAACATAGCGTCGACCTAATGCCTTGATCTCCCTGTCCATCGCTTCTATCTCCGCGGCCATGGCCACGGTATGCCTATGGTCGAAGAGGGATGGATCCACCCATACTATGTCTGTAATCGTCTCGTCCCTACCATTTCCCATGCTCCGTTCTGATATTATGAAGCAGGATTCTGGATCCATGGTTCCTAGCTCTATGTCCTTGTGGCCTGAGGCCTGGATAAGGGGTTTTATCTGCAAGACATAGAATATCGGCAATCCAGACATCCCGTCTTCGCCGACGGCGTATTCTATTTCTACAGGGATGCCCATGCTCTTTGTACAGACCTCGAGGACAGCATCGACTACGGCGGCAAAGGGGAAGGCGTCATGCTTGAGTATGGGAGCAAAATCTACGATCCTGATGCCTGTTCCAGAGGCTCCGGGCTCAAACCTGTCGTCGCTTGCATTCCAGGTGCTTACCACCTTAGAAAAGATAGGGTCACCCTCCGCATCGGAAAGTTCTAGCCTTGAAAGCGTTGCTTCCTCACCCTGAGATAGATCAAAATCGACACGTTCCATGTCTAGTGCGTAGAACCAGCGTTGTGTGCCATTCATGCCCTGACCCGGCGCTACGACGTCGAGCTTGGGGTACCGTGGGCAAAAACGATGGGATTCCCCACCCTCTACGACATAGGGGCCAAGGCCCAGGGCGGCCACACACAAGCCATCATCGGGCTTTAGATACGATATGGGGTAGTAGTTATAGGATTGAGCCGTTCCTGCAATAGTGGGATAGTACCATCTTCCATGCCTGTGGCCGACAAGCTCCTGCACGACGATGGCCATACGCTCTTCTTCTATCTTGTACGATGCCGCATCGAAGTACCTGCGCGATGATTCAGAATACAGGCTGGCGTATATCAGACGAATAGCATCACAGAGCAGAGACAGCCTGCGCTCATGATCAGGATCGGAGTTTGGTATGAGGAAGGTATCGTAGACTCCCGAGAATGGCACCATCAACATATCTTCAAAGAGGCCGGAAGAGCGCACCGCCAGGGGTTTATCGGTCGTTGCGAGGAAGGCGCGCAGCCGCGCTACCAGCTCAGGATCCAGAGGGCGTGCCAGGAAGGCTTTTCTAACCTCGCTTCCAGGCGCGGCATACCATGAAAAACCCCATAGTCCATGTTGATCCATGAAGCGCTCAAACTCATCGATGCCAATAAACGCTGTATACGGCAGGCGTATATCCATGCCATTTTGCAGCTTTGGAAAGGCAAGGTTGTCTATGAGGCTCCTTATAAACGCAAGCCCCCTACCCTTGCCACCTATGGAACCACCACCAAGCCTGGCCATGCCCTGATCGCTCGAGACTGAGCCTAAGGCCGGGATGACACCTCTTGCCTTGCCTCTTTGAAGATCACCTAAGGCACGGTATACAAAATCACGAAGCGCCGCAGGTCCCGAGAAGTCTTCTGGACTGTAGTTTCTGATTATACGGGCGAATCGTACTTCTCCCCTGGCTATTAACCAGGTAGAAAAATGATTCCTTTCTGCGTGGTAAAGAAGGCTCTCAGGAGTAATAGTGCGTATCTGCTCACCGAACTCCGTCATGTTCCTGGCTCGGCTTATTTCTTCACCCAGAGGATTCCTGAACACAAAGGGGCCAAATCCAAGCTGAGTCTGAAAGAACAATCCTAGTTCACGAGCCAGGGTATTGGAGTTTTTATCAACAAACGACCCACCCAATGCATAGGCTTTTGCGCGATTATCGGAATCACTCGACTGTATCATGACAGGCAGGTCGGGCTTGCGCTCCTTTGTCATTGAAAGGAAATGAAATCCAGCCTCAGGATCCTCAAGGCCATCCTTCATGTACCTGACATCGGATATAACCGTCAAGAGATAGGGCTCATAACGCTCATAGAGGGCCATGGCCTCCTCATAGCTCGTTGCAAGCAGTATCTTTGGCCTGCCACGCATCCTCAGTATCTTATATGTCTCTAAGACACGCTCCTCTTCTACGAGTTGCTGTGTCTGCTTCATGACCACCGAATAGAGTAAGGGTAGATACCGGGAGTAGTAGCGGACTGAATCCTCTATGAGCAGCACGACACGGACCATGCCTACGCGCGTATCAACATCGACGTTATGAAGATCTTCAACATACTTTATCATGCCGACGAATAGCTTTGAATAACCGTTCCATACGAAGACGCGGTCTATGGAGTCACGGCAGGCCTTAGCGCCAGAGTCGAGGCCCGACAGACTGGAGTTATTCATAGCCAGGAGCAGTATGGGAATGTCCTGCCATATAGACTTCATCCTCGTCGCAAGGGTAAGAGGTACATCATAGTCCATGCCGGCCATCAGTATGACCATGTCATAGCTACCTGTGCCGAACATCTCCATGGCAGAATCAGTCGTATAGGCACAGGAGACTCGAGGTGCCGTCGTCAGGTTGAGCTTGAAGAATTCCCCGTATATCTGCTCTGACAAGGCTCCATCACTCTCAAGAATGAAAGAGTCATAGAGGCTGGCTACGAGCAATATCTCCCTGACCCTATATTGCATGAGATCATGGAATATATCGCGCTCTCTGCGCTCCCTGTCGTATGATGCGACCAATTCATTGAAGTACATGGTTTCATCCTAACGCCCGGGAACAAAGCGAGCAAGATACAAGCGCAAGGCACAATAAAAAACGGCCCTCCAAAGCATGTGCTCTGGAGGGCCATCCCCTTTTTTAAGGCCGGCGTGAACCAGATGGTTCACGCCATTACCATTATACGAGTCCCTGAGCGATCATGGCGTCGGCAACCTTCTTGAAGCCGGCAATATTTCCGCCTACCACATAGTTACCCTCGGCACCGAATTCCTTGGCGGTATCGATACAGGTCTTATGGATATTGACCATGATGGCGTGAAGCTTCTCATCCACTTCCTGAGCCGTCCAGTCCAGGCGCATGGAGTTCTGGCTCATCTCTAGTCCAGAAGTGGCCACGCCGCCGGCGTTGGCAGCCTTGCCTGGGCCAAAGGGAATCTTCTTCTCAATGAAGAGCTTCCAAGCCTCAGGGGTACAACCCATGTTGGATACTTCTACGACATACTGCACACCGTTCTTTACGAGCAGGGCGGCATCTTCACCCGACATCTCATTCTGGATGGCGCATGTCATGGCGATGTCTACCTTCTGATCCCACGGTCGCTTGCCGGGGAAGAACTTGGCGTTCGGGTACTTCTTGGCATAGGTCTCGACGCTGTTACGGTTTATGACGAGCATCTCTGTCATGAACGCATGCTTCTCAGGGGTTGATATGCCATCGGGATCATAGATGTAGCCATCTGGTCCGGAGATCGTGACAACCTTGGCGCCAAGCTCGGAGGCCTTCATACAGGTGCCCCAGGAAACGTTACCGAAGCCGGAGACTGATATTGTCTTACCCTTGAGTGAATCACCCTTGACCTTGAGCATTTCTGCAAGGAAGTAGACGGCACCAAAACCGGTAGCCTCGGGACGGATAAGAGAACCGCCAAAGGACCTGCCCTTACCGGTGTATACGCCGGTAAACTCGTTCTGGAGCTTCTTGTACTGGCCAAACATGAAACCAACCTCACGACCGCCCACGCCTATATCTCCGGCGGGAACGTCGGTATTGGGGCCGATGTGTCGATACAGCTCGTTCATGAAGCTCTGGCAGAATCGCATTATCTCATTATCGCTCTTGCCGTTGGAGTCAAAGTCTGCTCCGCCCTTACCGCCGCCCATGGGGAGGCTGGTGAGGCTATTCTTGAATGTCTGCTCGAAACCAAGGAACTTGAGGGTTGATAGGTTTACCTTGGGATGGAATCGTATGCCACCCTTGTAGGGGCCGATGGCGCTATTAAACTGTACGCGATAGCCACGGTTAACCATGTACTCGCCCTTGTCATTCATCCAGGGCACCCTGAAGATGATGGTGCGCTCGGGCTCGGTTATACGCTCAAGGATGCGCTGAGCCTTGTATTTTGGATCTTTCTCGATGAGCGGCTCAATGGATTCGAGCACTTCCTCGACTGCCTGCTGGAATTCAGATTCCCACGGAGATCGAGCCTTGAGGCCATCAATGACCTCACGAATATAGGCATTCATATGCACTCCTTTAATAGAGACTGACGATACCGAACGTTGGTACTGGTATAAACCGTACCGCGAATCATTGTACACGGTGCCTTCAAGCTATGCAAGCCGTTTCTTTTGATTATTGAATGGTGCGTTTTATTATTCAAAATATACTGACCATTCAACGGCATTTGATGAAGAGTCTTTAAATGCACTGTTTGCCTGTTTAGGAGACTCGGCTGTCTCAGTACAAGCGCCGTACACGTTCGAACAAGGCAGACCACACATACGATGAGGGTAGAAGCGCAGGGGCAGCGCTCTCTAAGGCCGTCTTCTTTGTTGGCTTGGTGCCTACCACATCGGCTGCATCGGGCTTGGTCGGTTCTCGTACTACACTATCACGAGGATTTACCCTGTCGAAGAAGCCTACCCTCTCCAGTTTGCCTTCAAATAATTCGTCATCGAGACGACCCACGGCTATCCGTGCCACGACATCGGCATCGGACCATGAGAGGCCAGAGCCATCAGGCTTGATACTGACCGCACCGTTCTTTATGACAAGAAATGAATCGTCGGGAGTAATGCCATCTATCCTGCCAAGGTTGACGAGAGCTAGATCCCCTCGACGCTCGAGTATGACGCCACGTAGCGCCATCGAGGATTGAAGCCCAGACATGAGCCGGGAGACAGACAAGGCTATCCTGTCATTGCCTGATCGCGGTGCCTCGAGGCGCGTTACCAAGGCGCCTGTCTTTGCCACCCTGAGCTCGGCTGATACAATGACGTCGCGTTGGTTCTCGGCCACTCCTACGAGCACAAAATAGTCTACGCCTGACTCCCGAGCCAGCCTATAGGCATCGGCAAAGCTTGGGACACGGGGAGAACCGCGCTCTGGATTCATGCCTGGTTCGAAAACCATAGAATCACGCAGGTAGCGAGATACAACCATATCGCTACCTGCATGGTAGGGTGTGCCACCGGGGCCGATGGAAAAGACGGCTATACGGGTGGCGCCAGAGGAGACAGAGCCGTTGATTGACCAATCCCTGGCAACGGAGCGCTCTAGAAGACTATCGTAAATCTCAATAGCATCTGACAGTGCACTGTCAGATTTTCCCAAGGACGACAAGAACCTGAGTTCTGATAGATACATGGCCGGAAGTCCAGATCCGCGCAAGAGTTCGGCGTAACGACGCCTGCCCTTGTTGGCATAGGGGTCTATGACCAATCCACGCCGGTATTCTGCGGCTGCCTTTTCATACAAGAGCCTGCTCTCAAAATCTGCCGCGCGGCTGAAGCGCCATGCAGCCAGATTGGAACGAGCAGGCGCCTCGAAACCTGTAGAATCCATGATGAGATTCTCAAGGGCTATCCTGGCCAGTTCGTCATCAGGCTGCAGGGCTGTGAGCGTTGAAAGGGCGTACTCCGCCTCTGTGAATCTGCCGGCTGACTCCTCAACAAGCCCAAGCAGGAACCATGCCTGTGGATCTGAGCGATTGTAGGCAAGAGACCCATCGAGTATGGCGCGAGCCTCGTCGAGAGCGCCTCGTTCGTAATAGAGCGATGCAAGCAGGCCTCTGGCGCCTGCATGCGAGGGTTTGGCGTCTATCGCTATCCTGGCCAAGCGCGCAGCCTCTGTAGCATCTCCCTGCTCGGCATACATGGAGGCGGCTGCATAGCTTGCCTCCGCATCGCCAGCCGTCCAGCGAAGAGCCTCAGAAAGGTAGGTAGCAGCCTCCTCGGCTCGACCTTCGGTACGGGCTATGAGAGCCAAGGACAGAATGGCTCTGGGGTCGTTGGGGGCTGACTTAAGGGATGCCGACAGACGGGCCTTGGCGTCTGAGGGCCTTCCGTTACGCACATCAAGCAGAGCAAGCCCGTAACGGGCATCACGATCATTAGGCAAGCGTTTCAAGGCTTCTTCGAACAGGACCCTGGCCTCGCCAATCTTACCAAGACCGATAAGACCGAAGCCCTCCAGGCATACGAGTCGGGGAGAGCGCGGGCCAAACCTGTAGGCCTCATGGATGAATGAAACGGAGCGTTCATATTCTCCCAGATCATACTGGCATCGAGCGAGCAGGGCCCAGGCATCGGCATATGCAGGGTTGACCGCGACCGCCTCCATGAGTGCGTCAACGGCACGGTAGGTCTCTCCGGCAACCAGAAGGGCGGCACCGGCATCATAGAGAGCCTTGGCATCCACCGGTTTCTTGGCCTGGGCCTGGGTTGGAGCCACTGCTGTCGCCATCATGGCCAAGGCCATGACAAGTGCGACAAAGGGTGCCGCGGCCCTGGTCATGGTTCCTCTGAGGCTTCAGGCTTACGAAGGATCTTGACGGAGCCTATCTTGTGGCCATCCATCTCCTGTATGACGAAATCAAAAGACCTCCAGGAGACCTTCTCGTAGCGCGCTGGAATTTTGCCAAAGAGGTCAAACACAAACCCTCCCAGGGTATCGAAGTCCTCTACCGGGAGGCCAAGACCCGTCTCATCGTTAAGATCCTCAAGGTTGACCCTGGCGTCGCATAGCCATGCCTTGTCGCCTATGGCTACTATATCCTCACGCTCGTTGTCGAACTCGTCCTGTATATCACCGACTATTTCCTCGATGATGTCTTCCATACACACGATGCCAGACACACCGCCGTATTCATCGATGGCTATGGCTATGTGGACGTGTCGCCGCTTGAATTCTCGTAGCAAAGAATCTATGCGTTTTGATTCAGGCACGAAGAATGGCTTACGTATCATGGCCGTCAAGTCTATTGAGCTACCCTTGGCTATGGCCAGGAGCAGATCCTTGACGTATAGCACACCGACGACATCGTCTATCGTCTCGCGGTATACAGGAATCCTCGAGTGCCCACAGGCTACAACAGTCTCGAGTAGTTCGTCCCGTGGGGCGTCTATCGAGATGAAGACCGTGTCTATCCTGGGAACCATCACTTCTTTGACGGTAGTCTCGGACAGCTCCTCTATACCCTTTATCATCTCCCGCCGCTCAGAACTGACCTCGTCCGCCTCGTCTTCTTCGTTATCCGAACGAGCACGCATGGCGGTTTTCAGTTTTTCAAATAATCCTCTCGTCTTCAAAATATCGTTTCCTCCGAAAAAGCCTCTAACAATGACTCCTGGCGTAGCAACATCGCTTCGCTTGGCTCGTTTGTTTCATGATCCATGCCCGAAAGATGCAGAACTCCATGCAGTATCAAGCGCTTCAACTCCTCGTCCTTGCTTACATGGAACTCGGAGGCGTTGCTTTCCAAGACGCTCAGGCATAATACCACGTCTCCAGCCATATAGCGACGCTCATTTTCCATCTCTATCCATTCACCCAAGCAGAAGGAAAGCACATCGGTAGGCCCTTCCTTGCCTCGATACTCGGCATTGAGATAAGCCATGAACTCCTCTCCGCAGATCAATATTGACAGGTCCCAGGATTTCTCTCCTATGGCATCTATGGCCTTGAGCGCAAAGGAGGCGGCACGATCAAGCCAGGCAGGCTCGGTAATGTCACGAAAGTCCACGGCTACTCTATTCAAGACGGCTCCTTTGTCTTTGGATACTCTATTCTGGAATGGAAATGCCCCGACAAGACACGTACGAACGAATTCTTTATGAGTTCTAGATCTTTAAAGGTCAGGTCCGACATGGCAAGCTGGCCATTCTCATACCTATCCATGACCATTTCCTTTACAAACTGCTCTAGACGAACCAGCGTGGGGCGCTTAAGGGATCGGGACGCCGCCTCAACACAATCGGCGAGCATGACGACGGCGGCTTCCTTTGTGGAAGGCAGGGGCCCAGGATAGCGATACTCCTCTGAACTGGCGTCGGCAGACTCTTTCTGGGCCATGGCGAAGAAATAACTTATAAGCGAGGTGCCATGATGCTGGGCTATGATAGCCGTGACACAATCAGGCAGACGCAGACTTGCGGCACGCTCAAGCCCAAACTTAACATGTCCGCGCAGTACGGTGGCCGATAACCTTGGATTGATCTCGTCATGCTTGTTGTAACCTGATTGATTCTCTATGAAATATTCAGGTTTCTCTATTTTCCCGATATCATGGTAGTAGGCTCCGACCCTGGCCAGGAGGGCGTCTGCTCCTATCTCCCTACAGGCTGATTCTGCCAGATGGGCTACGGTCACAGAATGGCTATAGGTACCAGGGGCTACAGACAAAAGCCGTTTAAGGACAGGAGCATTGAGATCTGATAATTCCTGAAGCCTGAAGACGGTTGGCGCATTGAGAGTATGTTCCAGGACAGGCAGAAATGACAGGGCGAGCACTCCGCACAGAAAACCATTGATGGATGACCAGAAGCCCATGCCCAAGGACTCTGTTAAACCCTTATCAGACATGGCTGCCAAGGCGAAGCCGACGATCAATCGTGCCAAGGCTAGTTGTCCCCCTGCCCTGACTAAGTCTATGCGCTTCTCGGCTCTCCTAACCAATATGATGCCTGCAAAACCCGACAGCATCGCCTGAGCAGGAACGAAAGCCTCGAATCCTGTGACGAGCAAGAGAGAGAATGATAGAATAACGGTGAGGAGCAAGGCGAATCGTTCTCCTATGAGAATGGCCGCCAGCATCGCAACGAGCGCGGTAGGGAGGAATGCCTCCAGCTGCTGTTCAAGCGATGGAGGAAGAAACACATAGAGAGCGCCCGCCACGACGAAGTAAGCTGCTGAGATAGACAAGACGAACCAGTAACTTGGGCCTTCTAGAGATACTCCTGTATTCCCCCTGCCTAGTATGGCCACAGAGCCTATGCCTATGATGACCAGCACCATGGCCCCGGCTATGACATAGAGGATATTGAAACCAGAACCGCTGCCCCTCAGGGCCGCCAGACGCTCCATGTCCTCGACGGTGACGATGAAGCCTTGACGAATCACCTTGTCGCCCTTAGAAATCTTCCTCGTGACCGACTCTACCCTCGAGCGAGCCGACTCGAGACGCCGTAGACTCTGCTCCGAATCGAAGTAGGCGTTCTCTTTTGCAAACGCCGTGGCTATATCTGCGGCCAATACCGTCAGCGTCGACGATAACTTGAGGCCGCGGGCCGCTTCCAATGTAGCTGCCCTTACGCGGCGCAGGGTCGTCGCCTTCTCTATAGAAACCTGCTCATATACCAGAGGTCCATCGGTCCAGCGCCGTAGCTCTATACTTTCAGGGTTATACTGTTCTAGCCCGGTATCGGGAAATGCAAAAATTCCTCTGTTCATGGTGGCCTGAAGGATAATCCGCCCTTGTTCTATGGCGTTTCCTGGAGCCGGATAGTCGGACAGCCTGGACAAGAGCTCGCTTACAGCTAAATCTGGAAAGCGACCGCGAATCTTCAGGGCCAGTTCTTCCTTTGTTTCAGTCTCTGACGCTAGCTCCTGGTAGCCCTTCCTGAATAGAGCGATAGCGGCGAGCACCTCTTTTGTCTTGGAGTCGTCCAGAGAGAAGACGGCAGGCACGAGCCTGAGCTCGGCGTCCGTCCTTACCTTTGTAGCCTTCTGGTCCACATAGACAACATCACGCTCCGCGACTATCTCCCTGTCGGCAACCTTGCCTGCTTCAAACCCGCCCATTCCAGTGGAGCCGGCTATGGCACCGAAGACGATGAAAGCGGCGAAGCAGACAAGCCCAGCCATGACTATGGCACCGTAGCGCCTGAGTCTGGCTCCCTTGGGTAAGGAATCCATAAAATTCAAGCGATTCGGATGTGAATCAGATTTCAGACTCATAGGCGTCTATTATCTTCCTGACGAGCGGATTGCGAACGATGTCTCGCCCATCCATGCGGCATATGTATAACTCTTCTATACCCGATAAAACATTCAAGGCATGCACAAGACCGGATTCAGACTTCTTAGGCAGGTCTATCTGTGTAATGTCTCCAGTAATGACGGCGGCGGATCCCTCTCCCAACCTCGTCAGGAACATCTTCATCTGTTCTTTTGTCGTATTCTGAGCCTCATCGAGGATCACAACGCAATTATTGAGTGAGCGCCCTCGCATGTAGGCCAGCGGTGCTATCTCGATGGTATGGTTGTCCTCTAGACGTCTAACCACATCGAAAGGCACGAGAGCCTCCATGGCATCGTAGAGTGGACGAAGATAGGGATTGATCTTCTGACCCAAGTCACCGGGCAGGAAGCCAAGGTTCTCTCCAGCCTCCACGACGGGGCGTGTCAAGACAAGCTTGCGTCTTGATTTTGACAGCACCTCCCTCAGTGCCCAGGCTACAGCTAAATAGGTTTTGCCCGTGCCGGCAGGGCCAACGGCCATGCTTATATCGTGGCTAGACAGGCCCTTGAGATAGAGAGCCTGATTGGTTGTGCGGGGATAGACCCTTGAAAACGCTCCTGGCACCTGTATGGCTGATTCCTTGAACAGGTCGGCACAGGATTCTCCATGACATGGCAAGGAACCTTCCGGTGTCAGACTAGCGTGGATGGCCGTTATAAGCTCAGGAGAGGCAGGCATGCCCTCTTCTATTGATTCCAAAAGCTGCTCAATTATGGAAGAAAAAAGCCTCCTGAGGCGACCATCGGGTGATTCCAGAATGATTTCATTGCCACGCACAAAAACATGAACGCCTAAAAGACGTTCCATAACACGGAGATTATAATCATTGACGCCACAGACGTCGGCTAAAAGCCGCGTGTCGTCCAGGGCGATGCCTACGGATTCGGTCGGGGTCACGTACCAGTATCCTACCCTTGCTAGTTTAAAAAATCAAGGAAGCCTAGAGCCACCATCAATCCCAGCTTATGACATCTCCTTCTTTCTTGTATGTCGACTTGATCTGGGAGACCGATCGCCATGATAGCATGATGGAATAGCTGCTCTTGAAGACATAGCCTAGACCATCGGTATCAAGAACCGGGCTGGCAGAAAAGGTCCCGGCAAGATCCCAGTCATGCAGATGATGTGTGGCCGTCAGCGACATAGACTTAAGCTTGAACAGGGACTCTCTCCTATGCTTTGCCTCTGGATCGAAGAAATTAAACGACTTCATAAGGTCTTCGACGGGGTTTATAGGCTGAATTCCTAGCTCTGTGGGAAAATCGAAGGCGTTGGCATAGTATCGCCATAGAGACGAGTTCCTGGATGTGGTCGCCAGGGTAATATCCAGAAAACTATGAACCTTAAAACTAAGACCCAGGATGAAGCTTAGATAGGAATCGGTGAACCTGATGAAACTCTGTTGGGCATTAGTGTTTATATCGAGGGTCCATGCTATACGACGTTGCCATGCTGCGGGTGGTTTCCAGCTATTCTGGTACGACAAGGCCAGACTACTGAGCCTGAATGTTGCGTCTCCTGAACTTACCCAGCCTGATCCATATACCAAGGTATAGGTTACGGTCTCCGAAGCATTCATGGTGGCAGACAAACCATTCCAGTTAATGCCAGCATTCATCGAGATGAGTTTGTCAGCCTGGAGGCTCCATATGAGCGAAGCGCTGAGCACAGGCCATGGCGAAGAGCCAAGAGAAAGGCTTGCGTTCAAGGGCTTCCATTCAAACGGAGCATCCTCTAAGGCTTGAGAATAGGTAGAGGACAGGCCAAACTTAGCCCAAGGCGAACTGAGGCTCAGCTTGCCCGTATAGGTATCGAGCAAGGGAGGTAGATTGGCTGATAGTGTCAGGTTCTGAACATAGCCCCAAGGCTTGGCGCCTACATTGAAAGAAAGAGCATGCGAGCTCACCGTATCCTTTGTCCAGTCTGCAAGGTTCTCCTCGTATATTGCCCTGCTTGCATCTGTCAGATTGCTGGCATCCATGCTCTTGAATGCACGCTCATACAGTGAAGAGGAAAGAGAATAGCCAAGGTTGGTAGGAGACCATAGCCATACATCCTGAAACGGCGAGCTCGTCACCTTGAACGTACCGCTCAGCTTGTCGTTGCGGTATTGGGCATCCTGCCTGGCCCATGTAGCCAGGAGTGATTCACTCACATAGCCCGGATCATCAGAAACCTGAGGCCTATCCTGGAACTGTGTGGAGGCCGTCAAGCCTGCTGAGACAGCCAAGAGGCCTTCGTATAGGGCGCCGTTGAGGTTTAACGCCCCTGCGTTGCGTATGCTCCTGGTCTCATAGAGGGCTGACCAGTCGATGGTAGATGGTTCACGCCACGAAGATGAAAGAAAACGGCGTTTCCAGGAAAATGTAGGCGTCCATGACCAATCCATGGAGGCCGACAGCGTTGATCTGTCTTTAGTGAGCTCCGGAGATGCAAGCGGCGGCGGCAGGAAATTCTTTTCACTACTGGCCAAGTGCTGCTCAGAAGAAGCCTTTTCAGCCTTAATCCATGGTGCCTCGAGGGCTGGAATGGCTTCCAAAGCCAGGGAGAGCGTATCATCACGCTTCTGTCCGGCAATCCTTGCGGCATCCCCATCGGAAACATCGGGCGCTATTCTGGCAGTCGACACTTGCCGCCTGGTCGACACCGTAGCCGGGAAACGGAACAGGGTACCTGCCATACTGCCTGCTGCGTCCAGCATGGTCCATTCGTATGGAACAAAAAACTCCCTCGTCGGATCGACGTTAAACAGGGTCTTCTCAACAATATCGCCCGGTGAAGCCTTGAGAATAGATGACCAAGACAAGCTTGAAGCAAGTTTGCTTATTGAAACAGACGTCAAGAACCCAGGCATCATGGCCGCAGGAAGACTAGCCGAAAGGCTTATGGTATCAGTAAAGGCAGTTATCTTAGAGATGGCAGTATCGTCGGTTTCCTGATCAAGAAATTGAAGCCAATTCATGTTCTCGCTTCTGTCCTTGAAGTCGATGTTGTAATACGCGTCACTATAGAATGGGATGGAAAAACTCATCTTGACAGGACCTAAACCTACACTCGATGCCAGCTCAAAACCAAAGCGGAAAGGTACATCTTTACCAAAAAAGTCCACTGTATTCCAGACACTCCTATAAGCAGAGGCTGCCGAGAACGGTGTAAACACATCGTTAGTACCGGAAAACAGTGAACGGCTCAAGCCAATACCCACAAAACCGGTTGTTGAGGAGAAAGGCCCTAACGTGGCTAACTGAGCCTGGGCTCCGGCGAATCCTCCAAGAGAGGAATACAGATCCACCATCACCTTGAAGAAATCTGATGTTGTACCCTTCTTTGGCTCCCTAGTCGTCCTCAGAAAAACACCCTCTACCTTTCTCTCATACCCGCTCTCTCCTTTTGCTATATTTAGGAGGCTAATGTCTTGTTTCTTGGGCTCTTTCTCTCCCAATAGATAGGTGGTAGTCTGTACATACCGACCAAAACGCTCGTCATAACCAAACACAGGATTAAAGACTATCTCCTCTCCCGGATAGTAGAAGAAAGGAAGATAGAGAAGCGGCACTTCTCCGACAGACAATGTGGCGTTGAGCATGGCCCATTCATTGCCCCCCAGAATCCATATACGAGAAGCTCGTATTGAATAATGGGGGTGCTCATCGTCGCAGGAACTGACGACCCCATCCTTGAACACCAAGACAT
>JAVEXO010000007.1:0-79104 GCA_034003955.1 Spirochaetia bacterium
TCGAAGACGGCCTGAGCCTTGAACTCTCTTCGATAATATAGGTGAGATTCTTTTCTCGAGACACCGGTTAGGTCGACTATCTTCATGGTGAAATTGTAGATGCGGCGCTTGATTGGGTCAAGTGAGTACCATTAATCATAGCCATATACCATGGCCCTGATCTCGTTTACCGTCTTTCGCGAAATACGAACGAATTTCACATGCATGAGGGAACTATTCCTGGTTTTGCTGACGCGTACCACCGAGGCGTAGGCTGGCCTCATGCCTGCTCCAAGGTCGAACTCAACCTTTATGAAATCGCCTGCGTTGGCTGGACTCATTGTCTGCAAGCTCATGCCACCACCCGAAAGATCGGTTATGATGCATGCCACGGCAGCCTTCTCCACCTGAACGGTCTTGACTACCTTGCCCTTGTCCTTGGCGGCACGCACATGTACCAGGTAGAAACGCCCGGAGATGTGCACCTCGCTTCTTTGATGTTTTCTGCTTGGCAAGGGTTTAATCTTGTCGCTATGAGCTACAGTCAGGAATTTCTTGCCGTCTATGTCTGCCATACCCCTGGAACGTGCCTGGAAACTGTACCCGACGTGGCTTCCTGAGTAGAAGTACAGTGTAAGGCGTGCACCCCACGCTATTCGTATGGGCGAGCCAAAGGCATCGAGGGCGGGTTCAAGATACAAGGCTCTTGACTCGTTTACAACAAGTATAGACGAGTAATGTGTATCCTTGGCTGTCACTATGGACAGGGGCGTCTTGGCCTTGATTTGCCTCGTAGACCGTATAGAGGCGCCGGAACTGGAACGAGTTCCCAGGGCTTCTTTGATGGCAAAGAGTCTGGCTTTCTGCTCCTCGGCCAAGGCTTCGGTATCTGCATGCCTCTCTATGAACTTGAAGGCATTGTGTATGAATGTGTCGATCTGGTTCTTTGTTCCAAAAACCGACTGGGGGCTGGTAACACCCATTTTTCTGGCATAAAACTCAAGAAACTCGGCCTCGCCGCTAGAGAAGCCTGAATCCTCTGCCCTGCGCCTGAACGCACCACCACTTAAGCTTGACTTCTTTGCGATGCCAAAACGTATCCCCTGCCCGGAGGTGACTTGCTTTATGAGAGAATACGCTATGAGCGCAAGGAAAATACCGCCTGCGATGAAGAGGAATATTTTAGAATCACCTGGATTATCCTGCTTCCAGTACATTTGCGCCAGCAATACCTGCCCATCAAGCGAGAACATCATGCACCTTGAGCCGCCGCCCTGATGGCGGTATAGAAGGAGTCGAGCCTGGGACGAATCTCATATTCGGCTAGGTCGCCGATGAGCACCCCATCCTTGTTTTCAAATGCTCCGGCCAGTTCCCTGAGTACTTCGTTGAGGGCCCCGTAGAACTCGGGAATGGCTATGCCATCTATTTCCACCGGTTTGTACGATGTCGTACGCAGGTACTCAGGCATTATGCGGACTGTCTTGTTTATAAGTTCCACGGCGAGTACCACGGTTCTCATCGCCTCGGCGTCCTTGCCCGTCTGGAGGCGGACAGGAACCTCCGAGAGGTCTTCCTTTATGGCGTCGAAGATGCTGGCAGCCGACATCATGGCCGCGGAAGGATCCCTGAGTTCGGCTAGTCGTTCTCCAAAGAATACGGCCAGGGTTTCGGCCTGTGACTGGATGCCGACGCCCTGGGCTTCTGCCTCGAGGCTTTCACCAAAGGCATCAAGAAAAGAGGCTTCTTCGGCAGAAAAGATTCCACCAAAGGCGTCGCGATATGCCTGCCATGCCCTGCGTGCCGAAGATACGGCTTCTTCATCTCCAGAACCCATGGCGGCGGCTATGGCATGAACCAGTTCTATCAGCGACTCAAGACCCCGTGACTTGATATCGGCCGCCGGTTCGGCTATCAAGGCTATCGTACCTTCTCCTGATGCTTCCTTGTCTGATAGTTCCGCCAGCTCTTCGGGACTAAGCGCTGTTCCGTCCATTGACACTTCTACTATTATGGAGCCAAGAGTCTCTGCCCGCTCATCGAGTATTGCGAGGATGTCGCCTATTGTGTGCCCTTCGGCGCTTACCGTCGTACCGTTCATGGTAAATATCATCATACGCTCCTCGCGATTAATCGCTTATTTTTGTTGGCTGCTATTAAAGTTGTCCCATGCGCTCGATGAACTTTCCATCTGGCCCAAGGCGCTCTCCATTAAACCATATTTCCTCTTTAGGTCAGCTTCCTTGCGCACAAGCTGCGTTTCAAGGTTTTCTATGTCCCTTTTCTGTCGTGACGCCTGATCATCCAGTGTCCGCGTTCTTATTGAGACGATGCCACCTGTTTCGACATAGGCCTTTGTCATGAAATCAAGCTTGAAGGCAGCGCCTGAGTCTATGAGGAGGTCACCGTCAGTATCGTAGCCGAACGATTCCTTGACCCGTTGAAAGTTCTCCTTGAGGGCCTTGTCCAGGTTAGCCTCGTCAATCTCGATATAGCCCCTGAGCCGGGAAGCGTCATACGAGCCGCCCCTGCGTGAATCGGTAGATATGCCGAATGCGGCCAACTGATCCGATCCACCGCTGGTGGGGTAGGCATCCATCATCGTTCTCTGCAGGCTCGACCTCAGTTGAGAGAGGGTCATGTCGCCCTGGAACAAACCGAGGCGTTCGCTGTATTTTTTCTTCTCGTCCTCTGTAAAATACGATATCTCGTCTAATATCTTGTCATCGGCCCTGGCCAGGATATTCAGTTCTGCCATGAGCCTGTTGTAATTGCCTACAAGCTCTATGAGTGACTCCTTGGCCGCCTCACGGTCTGGTTCTATGCTAAGGCTGACTGGTGTATCAGATTCCCGCCACAGGTTTACCGTCAGGCCGGGCACTAGGTCCGATATGGCGTTTGTAGGCCTTGTTATCTCTATACCATCCATGGTGACGATGGCGTCGCGTGCCGTCTGCACCGCATTCTTGGGGCGCATGCCTGCGGTTTCCGTTGGGTCATAGATGCGGGCAGACTTAATAAAAACGTCTCTGCCCGTATTGCCGTTGCGTATGCCAACACCGGAAAATGAGTCCATATAGGCATTCAAGGGAACGGTAATGCTTTTAAAATCACTTCCTGGTGTTAGGGAGGGCAGGGCCATGGACCGACCCTGGCCATCTATCAGGTAAAGAGGAGTAAAATCGTCGCGGGTAACGGGGGTAGGAGGGGGCGACCATGAGGGTAGGTTCACGTCTGATGGGGCACTCTGGATGCGTATGCCCTCGTATTCCATGCTGCCTGTGTCCGGGATGGTCGGGCCCGAGGGTGGGACCGAGGCAGGCTCGGTTCCTAAAGCCCTGTCTTTGAGCCAGACATCCAGTTCCAGAACGAGGCCATCGCTAGGAGAGGAGGAGGCCAGCTTGAAGGCAGCCTCTGCGCCGGGCGACAGCTGGAGGGTGTCATCCTTGAAATTCACCTTGGAAGTATCGAGAGGCTGTTCGAACCGGGAAGGACTGTTGAGGGGAATGTCTCTCCTTGTGGAACTGGCTCGTTCTATGAGCCCCGTAGACAAGGCAAAGTCTTCGGCTGCTCCTGAAAAGCTCAGCCTGTTTTGAGCCCCGGGTTTCAGGGACTCAAGTACAAGAACCTTCGTGTCTGAACGCACGGCTACGAGCTGGGCCCGTACCGTTTCTCCCCCCTTGCGGTTGATGGCGTCTACGAAGTCCTTGAGAGGGCCGCCTCCGTATGACAGCTTGAGTGTTGACTCGCCTACGGTAAAGACGTAGCTACCGGAGGGCACCTTGAAATCCGCTTCGAGCGGGTCTGACATGTAGCGATCTGCGGCGGCTGTTTGCTTTACGATGAATTTCTTGGTCTCTTCTATGGATTCCCGGGATGCCGTTCCCGTTAAAATTGACTCGTTGCTAGAGCTCGCTATTCTTTCATTGAAGGGGTTCTGGAATGAGAATAGGGACCTTGAGCTTTCACGAAGAGCAGAAAGACGACGATTAAGGTCTTGCCAGGTAGTCTTCTGTAGATCTATCTGCTTGAGACGTTCCTCCGCCCTCGTGACGGATATCCTCTCGACCTTCATCAGGTCTTCGATGAGTTTCTGAGTCTGATACTTGCTTGAGACTCCGGGGATGCTTATGTCCGACATAGGGCCTAAAGGCCTTCCTTCCGGCTCACGCCCTCTCGTCGAACAGGATGCCTATCACCTCTCTGATTCGCTCGTGGACGTGTTGTAGCTCTTCGGGCGGTATTTCCCTGATTACCTTATCGGTATCGGTGTCTATGACCTTGACGACGACCTGATCGAGCTTCTCGTTCAGGCTGAAAGAAAGGCGTTTGTTGAATGCGGCACTCACGTCTACGAGGTCATCGAGTATTGCGTCCATCGAAACAGGCGGTTCAGTCTTCATGACGTCACCGCGCCGGACTCGAGAGGGACCCGGCTCCTGCGCTCTCTGAGCGCCGATGCCGGAGTATGATTGTATGGTAGAAACGTCAATTGCCATACGTTTCCTCCTATCGTTATGGCTGTCGGGCATCGACGCAATGGCGTCTTGCCTTTTAGCCTTTCTCTAGAATGAAGAGGGGAGGGCGCGATCTCCCCCCTTCCAATAGCACGTAGACCCGTCGCGGAAAGACGACGTCCAGGAAGCTCTCCGCTACGAATAACAGAACGGTTTTATATCAACCCAACAGCTGCATTACAGACTGGGTCCTGGTGTTGGCCTGGGCGAGCATGGCTCCGCCTGCCTGTGACAGGATCTGGTTCTTCACATAGTCTACCATCTGGCTGGCCATGTCAGTGTCCCTGATGCGGCTCTCCGCTGCCTGTAGGTTCTCAGCCGCGATAGCGACGCCCTTAGAGGCCATCTCGAAGCGGTTCTGATAGGCACCGAGGTCGGCACGCTGCTTTGACACCATCTTGAGCGCGGCATCGAGGTTGCCGATGGAGGCATTGGCCTTCTCAGGATCCTCGATTGAAATCGTACCCTCGGTCGCTCCCTGGGCTCCCTGTAGGCCAAGGGCAGTGGCGGTCATGGTGCCGATGAAGACCCTTTCGTTCTGGTCCATGTTGGCGCCTACCTGCAACTGCATGACCTGCTCGCCTTCCTTGGCGAAACGGCCGGTAAGGATGTTCATGCCATTGAACTGAGCGTGGCTTGCGATGCGGTTAATCTCGTCTACCAGCTGTGAAACCTCGACCTGGATCTGCATGCGATCCTCGGCGGTATAGATGCCGTTGGATGACTGGACTGCCAGTTCGCGCACACGATGCAGGATGTCCTGCGTCTCCTGGAGGTAGCCCTCCGTGGTCTGGATGAAGGAAACGCCATTCTCGATGTTCCGCTGTGCCTGGTTGAGGCCGCGGATCTGTCCGCGCAGCTTCTCAGAGACCGCGAGGCCTGAAGCGTCGTCGCCGGCGCGGTTTATACGCTGACCGGAAGCGAGCTTCTCCATATTCTTGTTGAGCTCACTAGCAGTTACGCCCAGAGACCTGTTGGCGTACATGGCGCTCATGTTGTGGTTAATTATCATATGACCCTCCTTGCAAGACTAACTGCGCGGCATTCCTTGCCGCGCGTCCCGCGCGCATGGCGATGGGGCCGGGAGTATTACTCTCGCGCCCTCTCCCGTCCGTTCATGCCCCACACGGCGGGGATACCAGTCCCTGTTAGGGGGCTGGCGTCTCCGCCGGCATGCGCACAAGGGTATTTGTCAAAGAATGATCGACGACGGCGATACCGAGGTATGCCGCCGCCTATTAATAATAAGTATACTCCTTTACTGGAGCAACTGCAAGACAGAAGCGGTTTTCTGGTTAGCCTGTGCAAGCATTGCGCTTGAAGCCTGAACGAGTATCCTGTCCTTGGTGTACTGGACCATCTCGGCGGCCATATCGGTATCACGGATGCGGCTTTCGGCAGCCTGGAGGTTCTCGGCGCCTATGTCGATGCCGCGAACGGCGTGCTCGAGCCTGTTCTGGTAGGCACCGAGGTCTGCTCTCTGCTTGTTTACCTTTTTAAGAGCCGCATCAAGAACGCCTATTGTCCTGTTGGCGCCGTCGGGGGAGTCCAGGGACACGATTTCATCGCTTCCAATCTGTTTTACGCCGAGACCGTAGGCTGTCATTGTCCCTATGTAGACGCGCTCACGCTGGTCCATATTGGCTCCGATGTGGAACCACATCGAGCCGGTTACCTGGTTCTCGCCATCCTCACGGGCAAAGCGACCCGTCAGGAGGTTCATGCCGTTGAACTGGGCATGGCTGGCGATGCGGTCTATCTCGTCAACAAGCTGTGAAACCTCTACCTGGATCTGCATGCGATCCTCGGCCGTGTATATGCCGTTGGCTGCCTGGATTGACAGTTCGCGTACGCGCTGCAGTATATCCTGGCTCTCCTGCAGGTACCCTTCTGTAGTCTGGATGAAGGATACGCCATTGGCGGCGTTCTTCGAGGCCTGATTCAAGCCTCGTATCTGTGAGCGCATCTTCTCGGATACGGCCAAGCCGGAGGCATCGTCGCCGGCGCGGTTGACGCGCATGCCTGATGCAAGTTTTTCCATGCTTTTGTCTACCGAGAGGCCGTTCACTCCGAGCTGACGGTTAGCGTACATGGCGCTGATGTTGTGGTTGATTATCATATATTCCTCCTTGAAACTGTGAGCGGGGCATCCTTGTCCCGCTTTTTATCGTCTCCAGCCTTCGTCGCCTTGTGTGTCCTCCTCTCGCCATGGTGGCGACTCTGTGTGGCGCCTATCGCCTCTCGATATGCGCTCAAGTTCTTCGGGTTGGAGCCGATGATCGTAGAGTACAGGGCGAAAGGGGAAGGCCATAGGTCTCCCTCTGTCGTCTAAACCCTACTTCTCTTCAGCTATCGGCATGTATGCCGCATATCTTTAACGCAAAGTCAGGTTTTTAGTCGGAATTGCAGGCCCCATTCTTGTTTGCGCCTTCTCTGGAATTGGGTGTATACTCGAATCATGAAAACAGAAGAATTCTCCTTCCTATCCGATGACGGAAAAAGCATCCATGTCTATCATTGGATTCCAGAATCCAAAGCCAAGGCCTGCGTTCTTATAGCCCATGGCCTGGGAGAGCATGCGTCGCGTTATGCGCGTTTTGCCACGGCACTGACAGACGAAGGCTATGAAGTCTGGGCTCCTGATCATCGCGGCCATGGTAAGACTGCTGCCGAGGGAGAACTAGGCTGGTTAGCCGACAAGGATGGGTTTAAACGCGTGGTCAAGGATATGCATGGCTTAGCCAAGCATATTGCTACCGAACGTCCCGGTATGAAGCTCTTTCTATTCGGTCATTCCTGGGGATCGTTTCTGTCGCAGGGCTATATCAGTCTCCATGGTACGGAGCTTGCAGGGTGCATCCTCAGCGGTACGGCGGGTGATGGCGGTGTCGTGGTAAAGGCAGGCAGGCTTATAGCGGCTGTTGGTTGCCTCATAAAGGGGCAGAAGGTTCGCTCTCCACTGATGACTGACATGTCATTTGGTTCATATAACAAGGCGTTCGAGCCTAATAGAACAACTTTCGACTGGTTATCAAGGGACAACGCCGAAGTAGACAAGTATATAGCAGATCCACTGTGCGGTTTTCAGAGCACCTTTGGTCTGTTTAGAGACTTGCTCGGTGGACTGGCCTGGATACACAGCCCGGCTACCATGGCCGCGGTACCAAAGACTCTGCCACTCTTGATGTTTGCAGGAGCCAAGGACCCCGTTGGGGCCGCCCCAGGTACCTTTGACTGGCTGTACGAGCGTTATCGGCAGCTGGGTATAGCCGATCTCAGCAAGAAGCTCTACCCAGACGCCAGGCATGAGACGCTCAATGATACCTGTCGTGAGGAGGTGACGGCAGACGTCATTTCTTGGATAAAGGAAAGGACATAGCCTTAGCATTGATGTATCATTCTTAAACGGCCTTGACCAGTTATGCCGTTGAAGGAGTATAGTTGTGGGTCTGCGGGTTTCGTCCAGGCTTGGCCCGCATGTATCCTTCAACCTTTTTAGAGGAAAATTTGCTCATACGATATCAGAACGATCCGGACGGGAAGCCGGTAAAGAAAGCAATTGTATACACGGAACGGGAACACGGTATCGATCCTGATGCCGTAGACTTCGAGGCCGTAAAGATTATTGAAAGGCTCAGGCGCTCGGGGCATGCCGCGTACATCGTGGGCGGTGCCGTTCGAGACCTCATCCTCGGTCGAGATCCCAAGGATTATGATATAGTCACCGATGCGGAACCACCACGCATCAAAAAACTGTTCTACCGCAGTCGTATAATAGGCAAACGCTTCAGGCTCGTGCATGTCTACGTTGGAGAACGTATATACGAGGTTTCTACATTCCGCTCCATAGCCAACGGCACCATAGGAAACACATACGGCAATATAGACGAAGACGCCAAGAGGCGTGATTTCACTATGAATGCCCTCTACTTCGACCCGCTTGAGATGAAACTGGTAGACTACGTCGGTGGCCTCAAGGACATGAGGGCTCGTCGTATCGTCCCTGTCATACCGCTCAAGACTATTTTTGTAGAGGATCCCGTTCGCATGATACGAGCCATCAAGTACGCCGAGGGTACTGGCTTTACCATTCCCCTCTTGACGAGATTGGCTATCAAGCGTCATGCCCATCTCCTGGCAGGCGCATCGGTTAGCCGCCTCGGGGAAGAGGCTAACAAGATTCTATACTCGGGTAATGCACGGGCTATTCTTGAATCTCTAAGGCGCTATGGACTTCTGTCGCCAATAATGCCAGGCATGGAGTCGGCCTTGCTGGCAGAGGCCACGGTTGCAGAGTCTATGCGGCTATCCCTTTCGGATATGGATGCGTATGTACGTGATACAGGCGACAAGTCCCTTGGCTCTCTTTTGGCATTCATTCTGAGAGATACCGTTGCAAGAGCCCAGTCATTGCCGGCTCTAGACGCCCAAGAGGCGTATCACAACGTTCTCGAGGCATCCAGAGAATTCCTGGCTCCACTTACCATGCCCCGTGTAGAGGTGGAAAGGGCCGTTAGGTCCGTGTTTACCGCACCTGAACCCAGACAGAAACCAAAACGTTCCAGACGCCGCAGAAGGCGCAAGGCTTCTTCTGGAGCGGCTCCCGGGGGGACCTGCGACTAAGCCCGGAGCTGGCGCAAGCGACACGGCACGCGACTAAAACTGAGGCTAGACTACAGCGAGTCGGCGTATGGCTTGACACGTCGCGTCTATTTCTCGGATGATGGCCGTGTGACTGTAGAACGCCTGAGTGATTTATCAATCGATGCTCTCTACGCTCTTGCCGAGAAGATGGGTCTCGATTTGCCTTCAGAACTGGAACGGGTTTTCGTTGTCGAGGCTCTGCTCGAGGCGTTTGAAGAGGATAATGAGGATCGCAAGGCCCTGGGAGATGCGGCTGTCCATATAGAGGAAAAGAAATATTCTGGTTCTGAACTCGATGAGATTGATGCCTCGCTCGACGCCGCTCCCTGCATCGAGTGTCGTTACAATGAGACGGTCATCCACGTCATAGCCAGGGATCCAGCCTGGGCATTCGTCTTCTGGGATATAAAAGACGAGGAATTTGATCAAATCTATTCAACGGAAGGGTACTCCCATCTCTTCCTCAGGGTTATTAAGGAATCTGGCTACGATAGAAAGGGCCAGACATCGTTTGAGGTTACCGTCGGCGACGATGATAATAGATGGTACCTACACCTTCCTGATGAGGACCGCAATTACAGGATTGATCTGTACGCCAAGATAGATTCCAAGTCCCGACTGCTTGCACGCTCTCCTGTCTTGCGTACACCGAGGGCTCTTATGGCAGATTCCTTGTCGGATCTCGATAGTAGCGCTGCCAGACTAGCCGCGCTCTCTGGTCTGGCTAGCCTTGAGATTGTACAGGCGCCCGAGTATCACCCGGCACGCATTCTCGGCGGGTTCGACGAGTAACGGAGGGTTTTCTTGGACAATGGATTCATAGCACTCGTATTAAACGCTCATCTTCCATTCGTGCGCCAGCCTGATTATCCACGCTTCCTCGAGGAACGGTGGTTGTTCGAGTCGCTCTCGGAGACATATCTTCCTTTGCTGAGGGTATTCGCTCGTCTCGAAGCAGACAAGATTCCCTGGAAGCTCAGCCTTGCCCTGTCCCCGACCCTAGAGGCCATGCTTGGAGATTCTCTCCTTCAAACCCGATATGTCGCCTGGCTTGAATCCCAGCTTGAACTGGCAGAAAAAGAATTGGGCCGTTGTGCCAATGACCCGGATTTTAGGCCTCTCGCAGAGATGTATCGTGAGTTATACAGACAGGATTATGAAGATTTTACCGTCCTCTACGGTGGCAGCATCCTTAGCGCCCTTGATTTCTACTATAAGAAGGGCCGTCTCGATCTGATGACCAGTGGCGCCAGCAATGCGTTTATGCCCATATACCGGTATTACCCAGAGGCCATAAACGCCCAGATTGAGGCAGCGGTAGTCTCCTTCCGTTCAACATTTGGCCGTTCTCCTTCTGGTTTCTGGATGCCTCAGTTTGGATGGTATCCTGGAATAGATGAAACGTTGAGCGCCTATGGCCTTCAGTACAGTGTCATCTCTACCAGGGGTGCCTTGCTTGGAGATCCAACGCCACGCTACGGTTCCTACGCCCCGGTGACCTGCCCTAGCGGTTTTACAAACTTCATCCGAGATGTGGCGGCAACCGATGACGTGTGGTCAGAGACGAGGGGTTTCCCATCAGACCCTGTGTACAGGGATTTCTACCGTGATCTCGGCTTCGACCTGCCACTAGACTATATTGGACCGTACATAGAACAGAATCAGATACGTACCTTTACCGGCTTCAAGTATTGGGCCATTACCAGCAAGAGCGATCAGAAGATTCCCTATGTGCCATCTCTGGCCTCTCAGCGAGTTCTAGAACACGCCGATCGTTTCATTAGCGATAGAATTGCACAGGCTGCCGAAGCCTCCCCCTTCATGGATGGTCGGCCGCCTTTGATGGTAGCACCCTATGATGCTGAATTATTCGGTCATTGGTGGTTCGAGGGACCCGCATGGCTGGAGGCTGTATTCAGGAAGGCACATGGAAACGCTTCCCTGCGCTTCGTTACACTAGCCGAGTATAGCCGTAGCTATCCTGATAACTTCGAGTCGGTACCGGAGTATTCATCATGGGGCGATGGTGGATATGGCGGGGTGTGGATAGAGAAATCCAACGACTGGGTGTATCGTCACGTCTTCAAGATGATAGAACGCATGATTGAGCTTGCCGAACGTTTTCCTAATGAGAGAGGCCTGCGTGAGAGGGTGCTCAACCAGGCTGCCCGTGAGGTGCTCCTGGCTCAGGCCTCCGATTGGCCCTTCCTCCTTCGGGCTGGGAAATCGGGTTCGTTTGCCAGGAAACAGGTAGAAGACGCGGTGACAAACTTCAACCGCATCTACGAGATGCTCTGTGCAAATACTGTTGGAACAGAATGGCTTACCCGTCTAGAGAAACGCAACAACATCTTTCCAAACATGAATTACCGGGTCTTCCGCCGCAAGCGTTAAGGGTCTGCCTCATGACGACTAACGCCCTGAGGATTGTGAAGGCTATGGGAATACAGGTAGAAACCCTCGAGTACCAATGGTCTGAGGATGATCTTTCGGCTCAGGCGGCTGCGTGGAAACTCAAACTTGATCCAGATCGTGTTTTTAAGACAATAGCCTTACGTGGTAGCGGCTCCGGGCCATTCCTGTGCGTCGTCCCAGGCTCGACCGAGGTAGACCTCAAGAAGGCGGCACTAGTGTCTGGCAATAAATCGGTTGAAGCCCTAGCGTTACGTGAGCTAGAACCCCTGACAGGATACCATCGTGGCGGCTGCTCCCCCGTAGGCACCAAGAAGGCCCTGCCTGTCTATGTCGATGAGACTGCCATGCTATGGGAGACCGTATCCGTTAGCGCAGGAACACGAGGACTCCAGATGCTCATAGCCCCATCTGATCTTGCCTTGGCATCAGGCGCCGTATTTGCCGACCTTGTGTGAATAGCTATAGACAGGTCTATACTCTGCGGGATAATCATCTATGTGGGGCTAAAAGTAAAGATACGCTATCTAGCGCGACCATAGCTAGGCTTGAATCGCGTGTTCGTATACAATGATACGTGATGATAACCCTCTTGTTTACCAGGGCTCTGCGACGTACAACACGCGTCTTGCGCCATACCTTTGATGAAAAAGATACCGGCTCCGAAGCAGCGTTGGCAAAACCAGGTTGCTGGTTCAGGCTCAGGCAAACGGTAAAAAGTATGGCCTTAGCCGTTCTAGTCTTTCATCTATGGTTTATAGGAACAACATCGCTCCTCATAGTCTGTTTCGCCACCATCGACCCTGCTGCTACGACCCTGTCTGTCTACAGGAAGCATGTAGACGGGTGGAAGGTACAGAGGCCTATCCCTACCACACTAAAAAAAATTCCATTGAACGCTCGCCGGATGCTGGTTTCGGTCGAGGACTATAAATACTGGGAGCACCATGGCATAGACATGGAGGCCTTCTCCAGGGCTCTTGAGATAAACAAACGAATAGGTAAAACCATGTATGGAGGCTCTACACTTACCATGCAGACCGCCAGAACACTCTTCCTCGTTCCGTTCAAGAGCTATGCTCGAAAGTATCTCGAGGTGATAGTAGCCTTCGAGCTAGAACTTATTTTATCAAAGGAACGCATCCTGGAACTGTATTTTTCATGGGCAGAGTGGGGTAAGGGTGTTTTTGGCATAGAGGCTGCGTCAATGTTGTACTACGGCGTGCCTGTCGCCAAGCTGGGGGCGGCAAATACGGCGGCTCTGATGGCGGTACTGTCGTCTCCCATACGATATACGCCTTTTACCTTGTCTAAAAGCGCCTTGCTTGTCTCCCGATACGAGTTCCTTGCCAAGCGTTACGTACGCTGATCCACGATGCTGGCTCGTATGGCCTTGTCCAGGGCATCGGCAAAGGCCTTGACGTCCTTTGGTCCGAATCCCCGGCTTCTCGATGAGGCAGGGGCTATTCCTAGTTCACGCAGGGATGTCATATGGTCGCGTACAGATACGCGTTCCCGCACAGAGTCTGATGACCACAGCGTCCCACGGTCGTTAAGGGCTACAAGCCCCTGACTCACGGCTCTGGCGGCCAGGGGTATGTCTCTTGTTACTAGAATGTCACCCGGAACGGCCGCCGCCATGATGTAGTCATCGGCGTTGTCCCAGTCGGTCGCGGTTGAAGCACCTTTTGCGCCGTGTGCTATCACAGACGCTCCTGCAGGGCCTACTATGACAGCCTGCAGGTTCTTGCCAGGCGGCAATGGTAGCGGCCTGTTTGCTACGAAGACGGCTCGTATTGGAAAAGTGCTGTTGGATGAGCCTGCGCGGCGGCCTATCAAATCCTTGACTTCACGCGGGAGAGAATCTGCGTCGGCCCAGATGGTCATGTCGGCACACTCGCCTTGAACACCGTGCCATGTCCTGAAAGTTGGTAGCCTGCCTCATCTGCAGTCATAAACACAGAGGCGCCTTTGGGTAGGGATAGTCTTGAACCATTTTTACCCGCAATATCCACGGTGCCGTCGGTACAGAGCAGTATCTCTGGCGCGAGTGACCTGCTAGGGCGAGACAGCGTCCCCGTTATTAGTGCCTTGGAGATCGAGTAGTCGGGTACATCGACGAGGTAGTCTACAAAGCGGTTCTGCGCCGGTTCAGGGTTCATGATTGCAAGGTCAAGGCTGTCAAAGCTAAGCGTGGTGACGAATTCCTGTATGTCTACATGTTTGCTCGTCAGCCCTCCGCGAAGCACGTTGTCTGAATTTGCCATTATCTCGACAGCCATGCCTTCAAGGTAGGCATGCGGCTCACCCGGAGAGAGGTTCAATGCCTGTCCTGGTTCTAGCGAGAACAGGTTGAAAACCAGTGGGGCGAGGGCACCGATGTCATGAGGGAAGGTGCTCATAAGACGCAAGACCCAGAGGCATGTAGCACGGAGCTCGCTACCCAGAGGCTCATCGGATACGATGCGTTCGCATTTTGAGCGGGCGTATCTGAGCCTCTTGTCCCTGGCTTCCTTTCCCAGTGTTAAGAAGGTGTAGAAGAATACAGACAACTCTACGCGGCCAGGCTCACTAGACAGGCGGCCTGCGATTTTTTCCCATCCGTGGGGGTATAGAGCCTTGACGTTATCTACGATCTTGTCTATCTGTCTGAATCCGCACATACCCTCGAATTTCGACAAGGCTATGACGGTTTCTGGTTTATGGTTGGCGTCCTTGTAATTGCGCTCTGGTGCGTCGATGGGAACACCGGCAAACTCCTCCCGGCTAAAACCGTGTTCGGCCTTTCGCTTCAAAGGGTGAGCCTGTATGGACAGTGGTTTTTCGGCGCACAGGATCTTCAGTAAGAATGGCAGGGTTCCTCCAAATTGCTTTGCAACAGAGGCTCCTAGAATACCCATGGGATCGTCGGCTATAAGACGGTTGAGCGGCTTCTCCTCGCCTGTATTGGTATCAAGTATCATTGACGGAGCCTTGGGATGGGCTCCCATCCATAGTTCAGCCCAGGGTTCGCCCGAGGGATTCTCCAGACCTAAGAAGAGCGGCAGGCTTGTTGTCGAACCCCAATCGTATCGTTGGACGCTGTTGTCCATGCTGTAGATTGCCATGGCTCATTGTACCCTTCGTTAGTCCCTGGGTCTAGCGATGAACTCGGCTAAGTTGTTAAGGAGGCCCTCAAGCGGTCCATAGTGAGTCTTTGTCTGTGGCAAGGAAGCTATGAATACTCGGCCATAGCGCTTGTTTAAGAGCCTCGAGTCCAGGACGACAACGGCTCCCCTGTCGTCGCTATGCCTGATAAGCCTTCCAAAACCCTGTTTGAAGCGTATGACCGCCTCGGGCAATGACAGATCCATGAATGAGTTACCGCCTCTTTTTTCTAGCGCTTCTGATCGTGCCTTCTGTACCGGGTCGCTTGGTACCCTGAAGGGGAGTTTTGTTATTATTACCATCTCGAGTGTCTCCCCAGGAGCATCTATGCCTTCCCAGAACGAGTCTGTTGCAAAAAGTACACTTGATATGTCCGCCTTGAAGGCTCCCAGTAACCTGGAGCGCTCGTCGTCGCCCTGTCTGAAGGCCGATATGCCAAGGCTGTCCAGGCGAGGCTTAACGGCTTCCCAAGCCGATCGCAAGGCGGTATACGAGGTAAACAGCACGAGCGCCCTGCCTCCAGACGTCTCTATGAGGCGGTAGACTGCCTCGTTAATCCAGGCTTGCCATTGAGGCGAGTCGGGAACAGGCGCGTCGGAGGCGGCGGACAAAAGGGCATTGCGTTCGAAGGGGAAAGGGGAAGGAAATGCCATGCACTCAGAGCGTATGGCCGAGTATGATAGGCCGACGCGCCGCTTCCAGAACTCGAAGGAATCTCCGACCGACAGGGTGGCCGAGACACAGATGACGGAGCGAAATTGGTCAAAGACGGCCTCGTTCATGGTGTCAGATATATCCAGTGGTGTTATACGAAAGGCGGCAAAGTTTTCTCCCTGGCTCGTACGGCTCTTGTCTATCCAGTACACGCTTGACGGATCCTCATCGAAGCTCTTGAATCGTTCGCATAGAGCGGCTATGGCCGAAAGCCTTACCAGTGCCAGTTCTGCCTCGCGAACCGATTGATCGGCCTCGTCTTCCTCAGGAACATTATCAAGCGCCTCTTTGAGCAGCTCGGCTACCGAGAGTATGGCTCTTGAGACGGCTACAAGCGGCTTGATGATCAATGCATCGATCTCTGCCGTACGCATAACCAGGCGATAATTCATGTCTGATCCGACTATGGCAAGTGCCGAGGCGTCTGCAAGCTCTGTTGCCGCCCGCAATTCCTCGGCCGCATATGGAAACTGCTTGAGTATGTCGGGTGGTAGCCCTTTAAGATTCTGAAGCTTTACTATTATGCCGAATTTCCTTCCACGCCGTTCGCGGAAAAGCCTGGAACTCTGCTTCATTATTGAAAATTTAGTCAGTTCGTCGGAGAAGAAACTCGTAGCACTCGATTCTATGGCATGAGCCTCGTCGAACACGATGGTGCCGTAGGGAGGGAGTACCGCAGTCGATTCATAGCCTGCTCCACTGGACCTGGAAGCCAGATCGCTAAACAGAATATGGTGATTGGCGACTATGAGCTGGGCGTTTGCCGTTTCCTTCTTGAGCCTGAGTATGAAACACGAATCACGAAAAGGGCAGCGCATGTTAAGGCAGTCGTCGGCCTCTGATCTGACTCGCGACCAGAGCGCTTCTTCAGGCCAGAATGCTAGATCAGCCCTGTCGCCTGTGCTGCTCGTTTTGGCCCAGGCGGCTATCTGCCTCAATGGATGATCATCGTCTGCGAAGAGTCCTTCCTCGTCCACGGCATCATGTAAACGCGTCATGCAGAGATAGTTGCCGCGTCCTTTGACGAGTACGGCCTTGAGTTGTTTCTTGAAAATTGACGACACCAGCGGTATGTCCTTGTCCATCAATTGACGTTGCAGGTTTATTGTAGCGGTTGAGACGACAACCCGTTCGTCATTACGAGCCGCCCAGGCAAAGGCCGGGATTAGATAGGCAAATGATTTTCCAACGCCGGTGCCTGCCTCGGCGGCGAGGTGGTAGCCCCCGTTAAGAGCCTCCGCTATGGCCTGCACGAGGTCAAGCTGACTCTGTCGTGGCTCATAGTCTGGAAGGCGGCCTGCCAGCTTGCCTCCCGTCCTCAGCACAGATACCAACTCGTCGGCATTGATCGCTATGAGGGCACGGGCACGAACCGGTTCCGCCACGACATAGACCGACAGGACCTCTCCGTCGACTATGTAGGAACCCACCCCCTGTTCTCCCACGCGTGAGGCTATGGCCAGGTCGGCTCTACTGGGCTCGAGCAGGCCCGAAGGGTGGTTATGAATGAGGACGTCTCCTCGATCAAGAAAGCCTGCAATGGCGGGTACGCTCGAAGAGTCGCCCCGTGCACCCACGATTATATCAGCGACGAGCCCATGCTCATCGAGTTTGCCGGCAGCGAACACCTCGTTGTATCCTGAGTCTGCTATGGCATCACGCAGCTCGGCTGCCGCTTCATCGGTGAACCGTTCGCTTGCCCTCATGTTCTGTACATGCATTAATAGGATGCCAGCAGCATAAACGTCACACCGTGAGGCAGGCTTGAAGCATCACCCAGGCCGGGACGACACCATGCCTCAAGGTATGAGCTAGGGTGGATGGCTGCAAGGGCTCCTATGACTGGTGTCCATGTCAGTGTTGCTCGACCGAAGACAGAGTAGTCTGCTCCAGTGATGCCATCGGACCATGTTCGTCCTGAAGACAGGTATCCTCGCCCGCCTGATCGGAGCGAAAGGCGATTGGCGTAGAAGGCGCCTATGCCACGTTGCAGTTCTACCTTGAGGAGGCGAAGGCTCAGTTCTCCCTGGGAATACCAACGACCAGCCTTGTCATTCTTGAATTCATTCCAGATGGGGTATGAGCCTGCCAAGCTGGACCCGGATTCGTAGACTCGACCCTGTGAACCGTAGTAGATACCATCGCTAGCCGCGATGGCTCCATGGGCTGCTAAGGCTATGGCCCCAGGCTCCAGGAATGCCCGGGCTGTTGCCTCTATTCCGGCGCTCGGAGACGCAAAAACAGGATAGATAGACCTGTCTAGTCTGGTGAACAGGGATAGAGAGTATCCGCTAGCCGCCTCATGATCACTCAATGGAGACCGGGTGTCGTCCCAGGAAAGTGAGGCTTCTAGCGCAATGGCCGCCGTTTCAGGGTTCTTGTTTGCAGACTCACCTGCCAGGCTCCATGCACTACCAAAGATACCGGAGGAAAGACTCCATGATAACTGGCCGCCAGAAAAAACAGGGTAGTAGGCCTGTGTCCCAAGACTGCCAGAAAGGCTTCTCTGCACTATTCCTGAATCCAGGGCCCTATAGCTATCGCTCAACGATACACTGACAGGAGCCGTGAATCGTTTCCAGGCTATCTGGATGTCCATATCCACGGCCTTGGAGCCAAAATCCCATTCAGCCATCAACTGCGCTTCTAGGCGTTCAACAGGATCTCCCATGATGAACAAAAGACCCGCCGATTCAATACCAGTCTCGTTGAGACTAGCCGTGGGTAGCCAGAATTGAGGCAGAAGCCAGTGGATAGGCTGATAGGTTCTAGATATCCTGGTAGGAGGCGTATCGTAAGCCGAAGGTTCACCCAAAAGGCCCGAGGCGTCTATCCAATCCTGCGCCACGCACTCGAAACCAAGCGAGGCTCTGTCAGCAGGGAAGGCGCAGGGAGCAATGCCATCAGAGAAGCGACCAAGGTAGAATACACGGCCGGCTGATTCTACCGGTCGGTGAACGCCACCAGAGATGGGTACGCTCTGATAACAAAGGGACTGATCACACAGCTCTACCAAACGATAGAACTTATTGTCGTCCCAGGCGAAGCGCAAGACACCGTCATCTCCCATTGACAGATACCGTATCCATCCTAGTTCTTCGGGTAGGACAAGGCCGTCTACTGATGTGACGCCGCTGTCATCCAGGTTAATACGTATGACTGTAGTGATTCCGTCTACTCGAGCCAAAGCGTAGATTGCGCGGCCATCGGCAGAGGATACCGGAGAAGCATAGGCCACACGCTCTGTACCAGACAGGAGCCTGACACTCGTGTTGCCACGCATGATGACGATGTTTGTTCGGTAGCCGTCTATGGCGATGCCTACGAGGCCGGTATTGTCAGGCAGGTAGGCTGCATCACGCATCTTGGTCACGGCTAACGTGGTCATCGTGCCAGTCAACATGTCTCGTTCCTTGAGCATGAGCCTGGGAAAGCCGTCTACATGATTCTGGGTAGAAAGAAGCATGCGTAAACCGTCTGTAGATACGTCTATGCGTGAAACGGCTGCTCCAGCGCGGAAAAGGAGTCGTTCCTTGCCACGTTCTGTATCGTATGCATACACAGCCTCGCTGTTTCCGTCTGCGTAAAACAGTGATGAGCCCTTGACGCTCAGAGCCGACACGTTCGAGCTGTCTCTGAGTCTCTCGCTCGCCATGTATACCGGGAACCCTGGCGTCATAGATCGTTCAAAGTCACCCCATGCCTCTGACAATCCTATGCCAAAGATCCGGGAGAAGCGGCCTTGACGAAACAACCCGTCATCAAGGCTTCTAAAAACCGACGTGGCGCCGAATTCTTTCCAGATTTCGGCATAGGTTTCCATGCCAAAACGCTGTTGTAGGTATCGAGAGAAGTATCCACCATACACATAGTATAAATTTCTTGAAGGGTAGGAGTCATAGGCTCCTGATACCTGCGTAGGGCTCTTCCAGCGGCCTTCCAGAATGTCCTGGCGTAGCATGGCTCCTGAGTAGGGATCTCCAGCGCGTCCAAAACCATCGAGGCTCTCGAATGAGACTGTCACTCCTTCTACAAAATACAGGGGTGTAAGGTAGTTGGATGCTCCTAGTGGCGAACCGAACACGGATACTATGGCATCCTCGGCCTTTGAGCGTATGGTCAGAGACACGGCGTGCGTTAATTCATGGTAGAAAAGTTTTTTAAGATCGTCATTAAACGAACCGAGTGATGAATTTGGGTCAATCGCGGCTTGGTACAGCACTATCTTGAGGTATGGGTGCCAGGTAAAGTACCCGTTAAGCTCTTCAGAATCCGGCGTCATGACAACTGGTAGGTGATACCGAGGGCTCGTACCTAGGAGTGTGGCAATCTCACGGTAGCATTCGTCGGCGAATCCGGTCAGATATTCTACCGCCGGCCGTGACTCTTCAGGGAAGATGAATGAGAAATACTCTGTCTCGATTACCGAAAGGCTTCTGTCCGGGGCGTATAGATCGGCTCCGGTGCTTAGCGTCAAGGAAAGAGCCACAGCCGTCAATATGAGAACATGCCTCACCTAAGCCTCCCGCTTATTAGTGTTACCAGGCTAACAGGTACAACACAAAGGTTTTTAACACCAACCTTTACTCGTCCTGGCCTTGGCTCGTGCCATTTGTGCAGTATACTATGAAGTCTATGCTCAGGTAAGCTAAGCTACCCTCAATTTTAGATGCGAGCGTTCCGATACTAAAGAGAATCGCCGCCATGTCTTGTTAGCTTTTGCTACCATGGCCGGAATAACTAAGGATGGCAATGACTACAGGACAGAAAGCATCCGTAAGCCTAATCGCCTCTGTACTCCTGGCCGCAGGCTTCGCTGCACTGGCCTATTCGGGATTTTTTTCTGTCATAGAGACACGCTTTTTTGATGAACGAGTAAAACGCTCCGTGGAAGAATCCCTTAGCACAATCAGCGCACGTGCTGATTCCTACCACACTAGCAATACCAAACGCTTCGCAACGCTTCTCACCAACGATTCAGTCAAACGAAGCTTTCTTCCCAATCAGAGTTCACAGGATGTTTTTGACAGGACGAGATTGTTCGGCCTCTTGGCACAGGAAACTTCTGGACTCCTGGGCGTACGTTTTATAGATCAGGATGCCAAACGCATCCACTACAGTACGTTTCCATCCGATATCGTTAGAGCCGAAGACTTTAGGGTTGTTTTCCGCAATTATGGAGATCCCCAGGATGAGCCTTACGCCGATATAAACGCCGAGGAGGGTTCTACTGGCATCGTGTCGCTGAATGCCTCAAAACGATCCTTCGTCTACCGTTTTCCCTACATAGACGGCTTCGGTGTATATCGCGGTAGTGCTGTTTTCTATGTATCCTTTAACGGGCTCTTGGAGCGTCTCATACAGGACAGTACCATAAGTCTGGGTGAAGACATGAGAGCCATAGAGAACCTTGGCATACTGTTGGGTACGCCCTCATGGGTAGGTGACGCCCTCATAGACCGGGTATCTACCCTGTGGGCTTCTGGACCCAATACAGAGCCCGTACCCATAGGCTCGGCCGATGCATCAGGATCATTCATACTGTTCTCCACCATAGGCGAGGCCGGCGTGGTGGGGCGACTCGTACCAGCCGACTGGTTCGTGATGCCCCAGGCCTTCCGTTGGCTGCTCCTCACCGCCTTTTTCGTCACCGTCTATCTGTTCTTGTTCCTGCTTCTTAACCTCAGGCAGGATAGGCTCGCAGTCCTTGCAAACAGGATTAAACGTTTCCAGATAGAGTTGCTCGAAGAGTATCTGGAACGTAAGGGTGATCTTGATCTGGAACGCTGGAAGGAAGAGCTTGAAGCAAGACGCGGCGAGACGAGGACAAGGATACGCAAGAGTGCGGGCAGGCTTGCAAAGAATCGTTCCTCTGATGTAGACGCCCTTATTGATAAGTCCTGGGATGAGATAATAGCGGTCATGACATCCCGTGGAGAGCGATCTTCGGGTGCCGATATGGCGCGCTTCGAGGCTCTCCTCAAAGAGGCCTTAAGCAAGGGTTCGTTCGTCATAGATGGAGCCCAGAGTGTCGTGCAGGCTACTCCCATGAGTATAGTACCATCCCCTAAGCCTGTTCCCCAGGCTCTTGTTAGCCCGCCCGCTAAGGAAATAGTCGAGGAGCGTGAGGAGCTTGAAGAACTTGAAGAACTAGAGGAGCTGGAAGAAACCCAGGAATCGAGCGACACAGAACCCTCTACAACGCAATCCATGGAACCTGAGGCAGCTGTAAGCGCCGAGTCTATGGCAATTGAAGAGCTCGAAGAGCTTGAAGAAATCGAAGAGCTTGAAGAAATCGAAAGCGTCCAGACCGTACAGGAACCGATCCTTGATGCCCTCGATGAGTCTGCGGCTATTGCGATGCCAGAACTCGAGGAAGTCGCAGATGCAGCCGAACCTGTAGCTGAAGTCGAGCCTCTTGAAGAAACAGTCAAAATAGAAAGAGCAGAGGAACTGGAAGAGCTCGAGGAGCTGGAAGAAGTAGGGGAAGTAGAGGAGCTAGAGGAGCTAGAGGAGCTAGAGGAAGCATCAGAGCTGGAGTCTGCGGTCTCCACCGTCGATGACTTGCACGATGACCTGGCGCAACTGGTATCCGGCTCAGATGCGGAGTGGGGGAGCCTGTCCGCCGAGGCGCTCGCTTTGTCACTCGAAGAAGATGATGATCTTCCAATTATTCCAGACAGTCTTGGTTTAGAACTCGTAGAGGAAACAGACCTGGCCGACGTGATAGGCTACCTAGAGTCAAGTTCTGCTGCTCGAGCCGCCGCAAGGGCGGAGAGTGACATTCTGGATGACGAGCACAGGAGCATGGAACCTGAAGGCTCCCTTGATGATGACGACGATGCTATGACACATCTTGTCTTGGCCTCTCCTATGGATCATCTGGTTGAGTCTGTAGCAGAGTTGGTCCAGGCCAGCGATTTACAGAATCTGGGTGTGATTGAGGCTCTGGAGGAATCAGAAGCCGAGGCCGCCATGGAAGACATGGAAGACCTTCTGGACGATGTCGAATTCGACCTTTTCCTCTCTGCCCTGGATTTGAGTGGTCTCAATGGATATAACGATGAGGATGGGTTCCTTGAAATTGATGACGTAAGCTTTGTTACAAAGCTGCCAGCGGTAGCAGCGGAACCAGAATACATCCTTGATGATGCGGGTGACGAAATTTCAATGCTTTCTGATGAACAGCGGGAGCGCGTAGAGGAATTACAGGTCGTAGAGGATGATGATGACGACATTCTTGAACTGGAACCGCTTGTCGGTATGAATGCCAGGCCCCTTTTTAACTCTATATCATTTCACCGCAAGGATTGGGCTACGGTCACGGTGGAAGAGTTACCCTCCGTATCAGAATCCGATGTTGATGAAGCCACCTCACTGGAAGAACTACAGAACGAGGATGCCATAGTCATGCATGATGGCATCTATACGGTCAATCGCGTCGCTGTCTCCGGCGTAAAAGCCAGCGACAGATCACTGAAGGCGCTGGCCGACTCGGTTTTGTCTGCCGGTGATGCTTGACAGCTCAGGCTCAGCGATCGTACTTTAGCTTCGATGCGCCGCAATAGTTTTGTTTTTATTCTTGGTAGCAAGAAACCTCTTGTTTTCCATCCATTCGATGGATCGGAAATATTTGAGTCTTTAGAAACTGGTTCTATTCTAGGCCGGTACGGCTCTGGTGATACACCCAGAGATGCAGATTCCATACGCAAGTCTTTGTACATTGCCATGGAAAAAGGCTCGAGGCGCTACTTCCTCAATAAGGGTTACTACCTACGATTGGCCTTGACGGCTGGAACATTCGTAGTAGTCTACCTCTTTTTCTCAATAGTCATTCGTGATCCTGTGCCCCTGATAGACGAACTTCTCCTGGGCACATTGGCTGCTGCTGCCGTCTTCTTCGCGAGCGAGAGGAAGGCTCTATCATCACCCGCCCATGTAGAAGTGCTTTTGAGGCTCAGGCGAGCCATCGATGGTGCATACTTTTCCGAGAGCCGTATCGTTGATCTGTTGGAGTCATGGAAGGATGAGGCACTGGCTCTTGGACCGGCGGCTTTCTATAAGAATGATTCAACGCCTGCTGTCCTTAACAGCGATGAGCGCACTGAAGCCAGGGCACTATGCGCCGTGTTAGCCAAGCGCTGGAAGACGCGCCCCATAGTGGCTGAACTGTACGATGCAAGCACTGACGGACGTGCCATCGGAGACTTGCTTGATAAGGCTGCCAGGAAGCTTGGCAATGATGAGTGCGCCTTGGCCTTGGCCTATCTCCGCTTGATTCCCTTGGCTACAGAGGTAGAACCATGAAACATAGACCTAAGAATGAGACGAGTCTCGGCTCTGTTCTCAAGGGCTATGCGCGTGGTTTCCTGGGTGCGTCATTGGTCATACTCGTGGCTATAGCCGCAGTATGGCCCGTCTGGTATGTAGCCACCGCTCACACAGGTTTGTATACAGGGCTCTCCCTGGCAGCACTAGGTGGCGGGCTTCTGTATGCGATAATTTCACGGTCCAGGCGACGAAGGAACGAAGCCTCATGCCGGGAAGCGAATCAAACACCGTGAGGCAAACGGGCCAGCTCTTGGCCTGTTGTTTGTTTGCACTGGCTCATGTCGCACTATCCCCCATGCCGCTATCTGGCCAGGGCTCTTTGGAGTATCCCCTCATCAGACGGCTATCTCCCAAAGATGTTGTATTTAGACAGATTAGCGACACCATAGCACAGGCTTACCAAGCTGAAAGTAATTCAGGAGGGTATCCTGATCTGTTCCTTTGTACATGGAGAGCTGTAGGTGGTGAGGACCTCATGGCGGTTGCCGCCCGCCTTTCACTTCCTTACGAGACACTGGCTACCTTGAATGGAATAGGCAGACCTCGGCCATTTAATGCGGGTGAAACGGTCCTCATCCCATCAGTAGCCGGTGTTTTTGTGCCTGATATTGCCAGAAACGATCTCGATATACTCTTGCTCGCTCGAAGCGTAGAACCCGGGCTTGCCAGGCAGAGGCTAGTCGTCGACAGGAACGGTGTCAATACGGCCTTCACCTTCTATCCTGGATCCAGGCTGTATCAAACGGAACGTTCCTTCTTTCTAAACATAGGCTTCAGGATGCCCCTGCCAGAAGGTGTGCTTACCAGTGGATACGGGCGCAGGATTAGTCCCATAGACGGGCATGACAGGATGCATGAGGGCGTAGACCTGGCGGCTCCTTCAGGAACAGAGGTCCTGGCTGCACGGGAAGGTACGGTTTCGGCCGTGGGAGAGGATCCCTCCTTGGGGCTCATAGTCATTGTTGACCATGAGGGAGGCCTCAGAACGGTATATGGTCACCTGTCTCGGATTTTTGTCGTGTTGAATGAAACAGTACGATCGGGTACAATACTCGGAGCGGTCGGTTCGACCGGCCTATCCACTGGCCCGCATCTTCATTTTGAGATTCGCTTGAGTGGAAAGGCTCGGGATCCTTCAAGTTATCTACCTGGGTTGAAACCATGAATCGTTTTGTTAGCCTGGCCTGCCTGATAGCTATCCTCTCACCATTATCGGTTTTCTCCGAGGGGCTGCGCACTAACGTCGTAGCAGTCGTCTCTCTGTCATCTGAGGAGAGTGAAGGCCAGTCTGTAAGCCTCCGCTACAATGAGGCCGTCGCCGTCATGTACCCCGCCGATCCCACCTTCATACAGGGTGTGGAATTTGAACTACGTATACCCAAGGCCTATCAGGGTTCTGAATCTTCAATTTCCTGGTCAGTCTTCTCAAGAGTCTATCCTGCCCCGTCTCTAGAGAGGCTAGACTACAGTGCGGAGCTGATTTCTACCCAGACCCTGCCGGCTCGCGTTTCATTAAACCTCGTCCTTCCTATGATAGACAGGCATGGAATAAAGAGCGGCCCTTTTGCCAGTCTGGTGCCCATGGTTGTAGGTGTAGAGCGCTTCCCACTGGTATTCAAGCTCTCTCCAGTAGGCAAGGGATTCTCCCCCTCAATGGAGGCGGCCGAGTTTAAACTAATCGTACGGCCGGTTCTCCGCGACGAGGGAGGCATCAAGGTAAGTGTCGTATATCCCGATGGCTCGGATCGTGTTTCTGCCGCCGTCTTTATAGACGATAAAAGAGCGGATACACCCGACTCGCTAATACTGGTTAAAAAAGGCCCTCATGTCATACGGGTGAGTTCAGAAGGCTACCGGGAAGAGATACTGACGATAGCCGTGGTAGCCGGGAAGATTAACAACCTGAGCATCTCTATGACGCCAAATGCACCCTTGTTGGTATTCCAGGCTCCTGCAGGAGCATACGTTGCCATAGACGGTCTGGCAGTAAGCCAAGGCGATTTGGCAGGATTGACGGTTGAGCCAGGAGAACACACGCTGCATCTCAAGATTGGTGACTACTCCCTTACCAGGAAATTCATGGCCTTGCGAGGCAAGGTTTACACGGTAGTGTTGTCGGTTGAACTAGAAATATCGGCCACACCGTGACGGATCTTCGTGACAGGGCACCCATAAGGGCTGCCGACATAAAGGAACTAAACGAACGCCTTGTTCTTGGTATGGTATTCAGGGCAAGCCGCGCCTCACAGAGTGAGGTGGCAGCAAGCTCTGGACTCAAGGCGCCTACCGTATTCAGAATATTCGGTGAGCTAGAGCGCTTAGGGCTCATAGCGCCAGTAGCTTCCCCTCCCCTGGCCGCAGACAGGAAGGGTAGGCGACCCACCTGGTATGCCCCGGTCCCCGGTGCCTACAGGGTGATAGGACTCGACTTTAGAGCCGGAGCAGCCTCTGTCGTGGTGGAGGATTTCTCGGCTGCGATATTGTATGAGGAGGAACGCCTCATACCCAATGGGGCCAATGCATCGGAAGCCTACGCCATAGTCTCCGACCTAGCCGAGGAGGCTCTCAAGAAGGCGCCGGGTGGGCCCCTCCTTGGAATTGGCGTCGGGGCTCCCGGGGTGGTCGATCTGGCGAAGGGAGAGGTGCTCAAGTACGAGAGGATCCATGGGCTATCAGGTTTTCCCTTGGCCGAGAGGCTAACACAGCGGTTTAACGCCACCGTCAGGATGGGCAATAATGCCACCGTTGCCGCCATGGCGGCGTATCGATACGGTTCCCCGCAGGAAAGCGCAGGGAACCTGGACGATGAGACCAGATCACCCTCGGCAGACAGCTTCTTTGCCCTGCTCGTTCGCTCGGGAGTTGGAGGTGCCTTCATCAGGGCTGGCTGCCCATACGAGAGTGGTGGAAAGACTGCCATAGAAATTGGGCATATGACCATGGATACCACCGGCCCTGAATGTGCCTGTGGTGGCTTTGGCTGCCTTGAGGCCTACCTGGCCGAAGACGCCTTGGTTGCTGCCGCGGCAAAGGTGGGTTCCTGTGTCGATTTTTATGAGCTTGTGCGTCTTATAGAGGCGCAGGATGCCTCTACGCTCAAGGCCTTGCAACCAGCTGCTGAGCAGGCGTCCGTAGCCTTGCTCAATATACGGCATCTTCTCGATCCAGGCGAGTACATCATCATCTCTCGTTCAGAGGCCCTTTCCAGGTTCCTGGCAAGCGCGATACGGCGCTACCTTGCGGCATCACTGTGTGCAGAAGATGATGAACCAAGGATACGTGGCTATCGCTGGGACCCGGTACTGGCAGGGAGAGCCGCCTGCGATATGGTTTTTGACGGGTTTTTCTCATAGTTCTCTGAGAGGCTATTACTATCCCCTGAGATAGCGTTACAACACCATAAGAAAGGCGGAATGACACATGACAGACATTGCATCATGGAACGTCAACGGAATACGCTCGGTGGCTACCAAGGGTTTCTTCGAGTGGGTAGGCGCTAGCTCGCCAGACGTCGTGTGTATTCAAGAGACTAAGGCTGATCCTTCTCAGCTGGGCAAGGAGTTCTTCGAGCTCAAGGATGGCGAAGGCAACACGATGTCTGTTCATTGGGCAAGCGCCAAACGGCGAGGGTATTCAGGGGTGGCCATCTACAGCAAGAAGATGCCTCTGGCCGTTCGCACCTTGGGATTGGAAGAGTTTGACGATGAGGGGCGCTACCTTGAGGCAGATTTTGGGGATTTAGTCGTAGCCAGCGCATATTTCCCAAACTCCCAGGAGGCAGGAGCCAGGATAGACTATAAGTTAAGATTCTGTGATGCTGTGCTCGCCCGTTGCGATTCACTCGTCGCCGAAGGCCGTAATATCGTTGTGTCAGGCGACTACAATATTGCCCACACGCCGATCGATCTTACCTATCCCAAGGCAAACGAGGCTAATCCTGGCTACCTACCACAAGAACGTGAATGGATGACAAAATTCCTGTCTTGTGGATATGTCGATGCCTTCAGACGCCAGCATCCTGGCGAGGCGGGTCGCTATAGCTGGTGGAGCTATCGCATGAAGGCTAGAGAGAAGGACATAGGCTGGAGGCTGGATTACAACTGCGTCAACGAGGCTCTGTACCCCCTCGTCAAGGCCACAGGAATTTCAAAGTCAATCATGGGTTCAGACCACTGTCCTGTGACGATCAGGATCGATATCTGAAGGAGTCGATATGAAAATAAAGTATAATGCACCGACGACCCTGACCTTTACCCTTGTGTGCGCATCCGTCCTTCTCCTCAACACCATCTTTCCAGGTCTTACGCTTAAATGGTTTTCTGTGCCGGGTCGTGGAGGTTTTGACCCGCAATCGATACGTGACTATGTCCGCCTCCTTACCCACATTCTGGGGCATTCAGATATCAACCATTTCCTTTCAAATTTTGCCTTCATTCTGCTTTTGGGTCCTATTCTGGAAACAAACTACGGTTCTGGCGGCATGGCCTTGATGACGGTCATTACGGCTCTGGTAACAGGCATACTCAATATTCTTATCTTTCCCACCGGGCTCATGGGCGCAAGCGGCATAGTCTTCATGATGATACTCCTCGCCTCATTTACCAATTTCAACAAGGGCGAACTTCCACTGACATTCATTCTTATCATGCTTATGTATCTCGGTAAGGAAGTATTCAATGCCTTTAAGTCTAATAACATCTCAGAGTTTGGCCATATCATAGGCGGCCTCTGCGGAAGCATCTTTGGCTATCTAAAACCGTCCAAGCGCTGAGACAGGAGACAGAGATCTCCTCCATCGTCTTGTATACTGGGCTCTCTACTGTATACTAGAGTCAAAGGACAAGAGGAGCCCATGTGATGGAAGCGAATGATAGAAAAATCCTTGTTATTGACACCAACGTTTCGAGGGCCGGGGAGGGTTCCAAAGTAGTCCTGACCGGTGATCCATATCAAATAGACAATATGTACCTCGATGCCAATTCCAATGGCTTGTCATTTCTTGTTGATACCTTTAAGGGGCAAGCGGTATTCGGCCATGGTATCTTGCAGATGAGCGAACGAAGCCAACTCGCGGAACTGGCTACGAGTCTGCTGTGAGGATCCTGTGAAGGTTGCGTTCTGCCAGCTCTGTGGCAGGGTGGTTCTTAAGAGTTTTCTTTACTGCCCATATTGTGGTGCAGCTATGCGTGTGGGGCCGGATGCCGAGCGTGTTTGCACCGTCTTTGACAAACTAGAACAACGGCAGGCTCAGGCTGGCTCACTCCGCATAGACAGGCTCATTGCCGCCCTCGATGCTATAGAAACCGATCTTGAAACACTCATGCATGACGATGTATCTTCGGCTGTATAACATGCTTTTCCTAGCGTACTGGGGGCGTTGTTTCAACGGAGTGCCGGGTATACACTAGGCGAAGCCACACTCTGGCAAGTGCTTACTTAAGGAGAGATAACGATGTATGGATCAATGAAAGAAGAATTAAAAACAAAACTCGAGGCAATACGCACAGAAGGCCTCTATAAGACCGAACGTATCATCACCACTCCTCAGGGTGCCGACATATCTGTCAAAGGTGGCCAGCGCGTCGTCAATTTTTGTGCCAATAACTACCTTGGGCTGGCCAATGACCATAGCATTGGAGAGGCCGCCAAGACGGCGATAGACGAGTGGGGCTACGGTCTGTCTAGTGTGCGCTTCATTTGTGGTACCCAGGAGCCTCACAAACGCCTCGAGGCGGCTCTCTCCGAGTTCCTTGGCACAGAAGACACCATCCTGTTTTCGTCGTGCTTTGACGCCAATGGAGCCGTATTCGAACCCCTTTTGGATGCCGATTGTGCCATTGTGGCCGACAGTCTCAATCATGCATCTATAATAGACGGCGTCAGGCTGAGTAAGGCGCAGCGATTCATATACAAGCACAATGACTTTGCCGATCTTGAAACCAGGCTCAAGGAAACAGCCTCCTTGCGGCAAAGGCTCATTGTTACAGACGGCGTATTCTCCATGGATGGAGACATAGCGGATCTTGGTAGGATTTGTGATATCGCCGAGAAGTATGATGCCCTCGTCATGGTAGACGATAGTCATGCTACCGGCTTCGTAGGATCAAAGGGTAGGGGTACCCATGAATACTGCGGAGTCATGGGTCGTGTAGACATCATTACTACAACCTTCGGCAAGGCCCTGGGTGGAGCATCGGGCGGCTGTATTGCAGGAAAAGCAGAAATTGTTGAATATCTCCGGCAGAAGGCCAGACCCTATCTGTTCTCCAATACCCTGGCTCCCGCCATAGTAGGGGGAACACTCAGAACCCTGGAGATGCTGTCAAAATCTACAGAATTGAGAGACCGACTAGAATCCAACACCAAGCGTTTCCGCGATGGCCTGACCAAGGCTGGCCTCGACGTACGCCCTGGCGTGCATCCAATATGCCCGATCATGCTCTATGACGAGCGTCTGGCCCATACCATGGCCGATAGACTCCTTGATGAGGGCATTTATGTCATAGGCTTTAGCTTTCCCGTCGTGCCACGGGGTCAAGCCAGGATTCGCGTTCAGGTTTCAGCCGCTCATAGTGTTAAGCAGATAGACGACGCCATAGCAGCGTTCGCCAAGATAGGCGCCGAACTTGGTGTCTTGAAGAGGTAGACATGTCAGGGACCAAAGGCAATCCCAAGAAATTGCTGTTTATAGCAGGAGCAGGGGCACTCATCGTGGCCGGTGCCGTCATCCTTGTCTTGGGCCTGTACTCGGGTAGTCAAGAATCCAAGACAACACTCATAGCGCGCTACTTTAGGGCGGTCGAGGCGGGAGACGAATTGGCGCTCAAGGACATGACCGTGCCTGGCTTCCAGTCTGATATAGGCATTGTTCCCCTTAAACGGGGAAGCTATGAGCTGTATGACTTCGGGCAACAGTCTGAAGATGTCTATCATTTCCTCATCATAGCACCGGGAGTAGACGGCAAGAAACAAGCGCAGATGGGGGAGATAAACTTTAAGCGCCGTGGATTCTCAAGGCGCCTAGAGTCATTGCGTCTCATATCGAGTGGCATTCGGATAAAGGAGTAGATCCAGGCTTGAAAGAACCCCGTAAGGGGAACCTTAGACGGACTGCCTTGAGCCCCTCACGTGAAGACTTACCTGAACATTCGTTTAAAGGAGCTCACACGGGGCGAAGCATTGAGACTAAGCCCGTCACGGTCACCCCTCTCCAGCATGCGGCATCCGAGCCCCGCTACCATGGCGGCATTATCGCCACAGAGTGATAGTGGAGGGAAGAGGACACGGAGATTGGCACGCTTAGCCAGAGCCGCTCTCAGGTAGCTGTTGGCCGCCACCCCTCCTCCGGCCACGATTGTCGTAAGCCCGGTATCATCGACCGCTTTAAGAACCCTCGATACAAGCATGTCTACGGCGGCCTTCTCAAAGGCAGCCGCCAGGTTCTCGTCGCTACGCTCAAAGGCAGGGTTCCAGAATTGGTCTAGCTGTCTTATGGCTGCTGTCTTTATGCCAGAATAAGAGACGTCGTAGCGATGCTCTCCCTTGTATAGATGAGCGGATGGGAAGGAGCAGGCCGCAGGATTGCCAGATCGGGCCAGTCTGTCAATGGCGGAACCCCCGGGATACCCCAGCCCGTAGTGTTTGGCCACCTTGTCGAAGGCCTCGCCTATGGCGTCGTCTATGGTCGTACCAAGAACTGTAATATCATCGAACCCATCAGTCTTGCATATCAGGGTATGTCCTCCTGACACGATGAGGCCAAGGAACGGATACTCGATGTCCTCGGAGAGTAAAGGGGCGTACAGATGGGCAAGCACATGGTTTATGCCGACGAATGGCTTGCAAGTCGACCAGGCCAGGGCCTTGGCAAAGGATACACCCACGAGGAGGGAACCGGCCAATCCTGGTTTTGAGGTGACGGCTATTCCGTCTATGCCAGCCATCGTGAGGCCGGCTTCCTTTAGCGCATGCGCTACGACATCTAGAATCCACTCGGTATGAAGCCTTGAGGCTATCTCTGGAACTACGCCGTTAAACTCGGCATGGCTGGCTATTTGAGTGGCAACGATGTTTGAAACAACACGGCGGCCGTCTATGACAACGGCCGCCGCGCATTCGTCACATGAGGATTCAATCCCCAATATCGTCATCGTCGTCCGAATCCATCATGATGCGTGAGATGGTAGAGAGGCTAAAACCTTGGTCCATGAGCTGGGGATAGAGATCGGCAAGCGTCTGCGCCAGCTCGGCAGACCAGACATGGCCTATCATCACGGCGTAGCCGCGTTTCTCCGCTACCTTGGTGCCCTCGGCTATATAATGCAGTATCGATGCCTTGTCGGGGGTGTTGTCTAGAAACACTGTACGCTCCCATGTAGATTGTCTCATAAGTGAAGCCACGGATTGTACCACGGAATCTCCTATGGTTAAAGAGTCCAGGAAATAGAGCCCGCTTGTAGCCATTTCATCCAGCACGGTAGACATGACCCTGACGTCTGATGTCGCCTTGGAACCCATGTGGTTGTTCATGCCAACGACTCCTGGTAGTTCAGCAATATTCCGGCGCAGTATGCTCCTGATAGTGGCATCGTCCATGTCGGCACGTATCGCACCAGGCCCTGGATCAAGCCCACCTACGGCCTCCATGGGCTGGTGGAGTATCAGTTCCTTACCGGCAGCCTTCACAAGCTCTCCTGCCTTTCTAGTATACGGAAGTCCAGGTAATACGGCTATGGTTACGGGGCCAGGAAGGTCCAGAAAGGGTTTTAGCTGCCACTCGTTGTAGCCGGCGTCGTCTATGACAAAGACGAGCACACCCTTGGACCGAGGTTTCGCCACAGGCTTTTTTGATGTTCGCTCGCTTGTAGCCGCCCTGGGTGTCGCTGTCGTGGGGGGTGCCGATGTGGCAGGGTGGAGCGACTCTACAGGAGCGACTAAGGGCTCCGTTTCTGTTGTTACTTCCGGAGCCGCCGATACTGTTGGCACTATCTTTTCTTTTAAGCCCAACAAGGCCATAGCCGTCGCAAGGGCCAAGAGTACGAGGAAAGTGCTTGTATATAGGATTGTGGTACCCCGACGCCTAGCGCCGGCTGGTAATCGTTTCTTTTTAGGCATCGCTCCTATCGACTATATGACGACTGCATTCACCATCGCAAGAGCCATGCCCATACTCTTTAATCAAGCTCCTATGAACTCGGCATAGTCTGTCTGTTCGCGTAGCTTTCGTATCGCCCGTTTCTCTATCTGACGAACCGTTTCGGCCGAGATTCCCATGGTTTGACCTATTCCCTTGAGTGTCCTTTTCTTGTTCCCGTAGAACTCGAAGCGATAGATTAGAACCTGTCGTTCCTTCTCCATCAGGGCTTCCAGCAGGGCTATTGTCTTTTCTCTCATGCAGTCATTGACCAAGGCTGTATCAGGACTATAGGTTTCGTCGGCGTATACATCAAGAACACTACCAGAATCATCGTCATCACTGTCGCTGTCTAGGGGCATGATTCTGCATGACATCTCGAGTGCTTCCTGCACCCGCTGATCATCCATGCCCAGATCAGCCGCTATCTCGGCGTTGGTAGGCTCTCGTGACAGGCTCTGAGAAAGGTATCCTGATGTCTTATGAATTCGTCGTATCAGTTCTTCCTTGCGGTGTGGGAGCCTAATGGCTCGTCTGGAATTAACCAAGGATCTGGTAACGGCTTGTTTTATCCACCACGAGGCGTAGGTGGAGAACCTGACATTCCTGCGATAGTCAAAACGTTCGGCAGCCTTTATAAGCCCCATATTTCCTTCTTGAATCAAATCTATGAGGGGAATATCGAAATTTGAGAAGGCTCGTGCTATCTTGATGACCAGGCGAAGGTTGGCTTCTATAAGCCTTGATCTGGCATCATCGTCGCCAGCTTGTATACGTTTAGACAGATCATGCTCTTCTTCGGCGCTCAGTAGTGGTATGTGTTTAATCCGATCGTAGTAGATTTTCAAGGTATCTTCAGACGTGTTTATGTTAGCTCTTGCACTCATATTGTTAGCACCTCTAACAATATGAGTGCAATAATCGTGCCATGTTCTTTGTATAATATAACTAATTCTATAATTACTTACTAAATAAGAAGATAGATACTATGTATAATTATTCTAATGATTGAAAAGACTAAAATAGTCTACTTTATTTAACAAAACAGCTTTTTTACTGTCTACTAAATAATAAACCACCCTCATGCAAGGGTGGTTCTGGTGCCGATATCGCCCTGTGTGCCGAACCGTTTCACTGATCTACAGTCGTCATCATGGTGGTTTGATTGACGAGTCTGGGATCCGCGCCGGCGTATTCACGTATGAATGTAAATAGTGCGAGTACCGCCACGATGGCGATGACTAGCTTTTTCATCTATCCTCCATATCCCGCTCATGCTATCGACAAACGCTACAATTTTCAATACTACATGCCCTTGAGGAGCTTGAGAGGATCGATGGCGACGCCGCGTTTGAATACGCCAAAATGGACATGAGGACCGGTACTGTAACCGGTAGATCCAAGGAGTCCTATCGATGAGCCTTGTGTAATCGATGTGCCTTGCTTGACGTTAATCTTGTTGAGGTGAGCGTACAGGGTTTGGTATCCCTCTGGATGTGTTAGAATTACAAAATTACCGAAGACTGCGCTGTATCCGGTTTCAGCTACCTTCCCGTCCATTGCGGCCTTGATGGGTGTATTCTCTCGCCCTACTATATCGAGGCCATTGTGAAACTGTCTCACTCCGGTGAATGGGCTCGCACGATAACCAAACGAAGAGCTTATAGGACCATTAATAGGCCAGATGACCAAGGTGCCCAGTGCTTTTTTGAGGTCATAGGATGCGAGTCTGGCACCGGGAATAAAGAGGCTTTGCCCTGGAACTATAGTCTGGCTGCTCAGGTCGTTGGCATCAATTAAATCGAGGACAGAAACACCTTGGGCCGAGGCTATGCTTGAAAGATTCTCGCCCTTCCTGATGGTATAGGCTACACCATCGATGTTGGGTATCTTGAGGGTGGTGCCGGCTGTTATCCTACGTGCGTCTGACAGACGATTAACGCTGATGAGCGTATCGAGTCTGAGACCATATCGCCGTGCTATGGAATCGAGTGTGTCGTTCTTGACCACCTTGTAATTTGCCACTGAAAGAGTCATGGGGAGATCAGGCATGCCCATTGATTCATCGAGGGCTACTGGTTCTGTCGATATGGAGTCTAGCAATATGGCTGCCGAAAGCCCGTCATGAGGAAGCATGAATGTTTCCAGCTTGGCCGGCCTCTCCATTCCGCTTGCAAAAGCCATGGCAAGCGACACCACGACGAGGCCAAGTATGCTTGAGACAGGAATAAACTTTGCAGGAGTGGATAAGGATTCCAGGAACAGACAAAGACGTGTATGTACGCTTATGCGTTCCTTGTGTTTTGTAGCTTTGTCGGCGGCCACCTGGCTCAAGCCTGGCGTATATGCATACTCGTTTCGTACGCGGGCCCTGACTTGCTGTCTCTCTATATGAGTGTTTTCTACGGGATGAACGAGGTTTCTATTGGGAATTATCCTGAGCGGCTTCCTACGTCGTACTATATACTGCTCTGCAATGACGTTCTGCATGTCCATATAGTAGACTATCGGCTCAATGTGCCGAGGCATTTATAGGCTAGAATAAGCAATCTGGAGAGGACTATAGCGCATGGCTACAGGTCGAGCCTTTAAGAGAAGCCTATCGATTTATAGAATCGTTACCATTGCAGTGATCATGGCACTTGTCATCAAGCTGTTCGTGGCAGACTTGATACTGATACGTGGCGTTTCTATGAGCCCTACCATTAGATCGGGCACGGTGGCTATCGTCATACGTTGTGCCTACGGAATACGCCTGCCTTTCTGGGCTTGCTATCTTGGACGCTGGGACGAGCCACAGCCTGGAGATGTTGTTCTAGTCACCCCGACACCAGGGAGTCCCAGACAGGCCGTCAAGCGGGTATTCGAATGCGGCCCCGCCTACATGAGGGCGGAGGCGGGTATACTGAGCGCCAGAGGAGGCAGCGTCATGATACGCCCCAATGCCTCGACACGAATGGCCGGCCAGCTCTATGTACCACCAGGAAGGGTCTTCGTGGTCGGTGACAATGAGGAGCAATCATTCGATTCCAGAGACTATGGCCCCGTGCCTGTTGAGAAGATTGCGGGAAAGGTGTTACTCTTTAGAGACGCGGTAAATCGCTCTGTGAAAAAAACAGTATACTCCAAGGACGCTGCGGACGATGTCGATCGATAGGCGTTTCATCCGGCACTACATACTACTCTGCGTACTCATCATCGCCGCGGGTTTTACGCTTGTCCGCTATGGGAGCCTCGCATTCTCCTCCCTGGACTCTCCCATATCGTCTTCACCATCAAGAGTCATCTCCATCCGTGGCCCAATTTACGACAGGGAAGGCAGACTGCTGGCGGTCGATACAAATCTCTATGACATTTCAATATGGAAGCCATCCATATCCAAGGGTAGGGAGAAGGCCTTTGCCCAGGCGATAGCGGTCGCTACTGGTATCGATGAGTCTGAACTGATGGCCAAGATGACCGAGGAAGGGGCTGATTTTACCTATCTGGCAAGACGCGTATCGGGGGACGTGGCCAAGGAGGTGGAGAAGGCCATATCCGAGACAAACATGAACGGCGTCAAGCTGGACAGGGTCTCAGGGAGGATCTATCCGGAGCGAGCCTTGGCTGCCCACCTTATAGGCTTCGTAGGCACAGAGAATTTTGGACTTTCAGGCGCAGAAGCCGCCTTTGATGCCGTGTTGGCGGCCGATGCATCCAGGGCCAGCGGTGGTTATGCCTATGGTGATTCTGTCTACCTGACTATAGACGCCGACCTGCAGTTCAGGCTGGAGAGCCTTGCTCGCGATGTGATGGTAAAGAATGATGCCGATGCCGTGGCCTTGGTGGCCATGGAGGCAAAGACGGGATCCATACTCTCCTATGTCTCCTTGCCCGATTACGATCCCAACGAGTTCTTGGCCGCGGATCAAGCTACCTGGGTGGATAGGGTCTCTATATACGCATACGAGCCAGGCTCCGTATTCAAGGTATACAGCATGGGAGCTCTCATGGCGCTTGGGGGCATAGATTCAAAATCCGTCTTCTATTGTGACGGCAGCTATGATCGAGACTTTCCTTCTGGTGATAGCATAGTCATAAAGTGCCTGGGTTCCCATGGCCTTGTAAACGTAACAAAGATTCTCGAGTACTCATGCAATGCGGGTGCCGCCTATGCCTCCGACACGGTCTCTCCCATGGATTTTTATGCAACCATACGCGAATTTGGCTTTGGAGAACGGGCTGGGGCAGACCTGGCAGGTGAGAGTCCGGGCCTCATAAGGAGGCCAGAGGATTGGTCTGCCCGTACAAAGCCAACCATAGCGATTGGGCAGGAACTACTCGTCACCGCATTACAGATGGCAACGGCAGGAACGGTTGTAGCCAATGGTGGCCTGCTTGTGCGCCCGAGGACCCTGTCGCGCATAGTCAATCCAGAAGGGGTGACTATAGAGAATCCCGAGCCTATCATCGTTCGCAGGGTGATGGAGGAGCATGAGGCGCTTTCCATACTAGGATCCATGGAAGCCGCTGTCCTGGCCACCGGAACAGGCCACAGGGCCCGCATAGATGATCTGCGTATGTCGGTTAAGACTGGCACGGCCCAGGTGATAGATCCTGCCACCAGGAGATACTCAGATACAGATTTCATCGCCAGTACCATAGCGCTGTTTCCAAGCGAGGCGCCTGAATACATAGTGTACGCGGCAATATTCAATCCTAAAGGCTCCTCCACCTATGGCGGCCGTATAGCCGCCCCCTTCGTAAAGGATGTTGCAAACGTCATAGCAGACATCTACGGTGTTGCCAGATCAGGCTCTGCCGTGGCTTCCCATGGTGGACGCGTAGCCGTCTCTAGTCCCGACTCGGTGAGTCTAGGCTCGCTCATGCCTGATTTAAGGGGCAGCCCGAAGCGTTCCTTGACGGCACTTCTTGAAAGAAACGATATAGTAGTCGAGATAGAAGGAGACGGCTGGGTAGTAGAACAGACGCCGGCTCCTGGGCAGCCCATCACTACAGGCATGACCATAGTCTTGAGGCTCGAGTGATAGAAACCTGTCCTTCGTGTTTCAAGGCAAATATTGCGGCTCTCAAGCCCAGATCGCCTCAGCTTGCAGACATGCTGGAATCTGCCGTGCCCTACCGGATGGATGTAGTGCTGGCCAGGAGCGGCAGCGTCAGTGCACGCGCCTGCGGAGCATGGCTGCATTCACGCTATGATCCTGAATCAGAGGCTCGACGGGTAGCCGATGAGGCCATGGCGACAGGAGCTGAACTGCTTCTCTTCATGGGTCTTGGTTTAGGGTATTCTGTCAGAGCCGCACTGAATGCAGGATCCAGGGTGGCCGTGGTTGAGTCTGATCCAGGATGGATGGCGGCTCTGCTCGGGATAGTCGACATGTCTGATCTGCTTGGAAATAGCGACTGTGCGATTATCCTCTGTCCACAGGGCAGGGGCCTCTTGGATTTCCTGTATAGAAGTTCGCCTCGTTCTGTGACTGTAGTGGAGAACGGAGCTACCATGGCGGCCTTTTCTGAGGCCTCATCGTCGATGCGTTCTCAGATAGCAGAGTTTACAAAGAAAGATGATATAAACGCCGCGACGCTCAAGCGTTTTGGCAGATTGTGGGTGCGCAATCTTGCCAAGAATCTTAAGGTATCCGCCTCCTGCCCCGGTGTTTCAAGCGTATCAAGTCTGTTCAAGGGTATACCGGCCCTGGTTCTGGCCGCAGGGCCGTCTCTTGATGATGTGCTCCCATCCTTGCCTCGGCTTGCCGAGAGGATGGTGCTAGTCTGTGTCGATACGGCTCTGAGGTCTGTGCTGAGAACGGGTGTGCAACCCGATTTTGTTTTGGTAGTGGATCCTCAGTATTGGAATGCCAGTCACCTTGATCGTTGTCACGCTCCTCGGAGCGTGCTTGTGACAGAGGCTGCTGTCTGGCCTTCTGTATTACGATTCTCGTCTAGTAGAATCATCCAGTGCTCATCTATGTACCCTCTCGGTCGCTATGTAGAGGATCGTCTTGGCACAGCCAAGGGCTCCCTTGGCGCCGGAGGATCGGTGGCTACGAGTGCCTGGGACCTGGCCCGCGTCATGGGCTGCACGCCTATCTACATGGCCGGCCTCGATCTATCCTTCCCTGAAGCTAGAACTCATGCCCGTGCCAGCCTGTTTGAGCAGCGTGCCTTGGCACAAGGTACTCGCTTGGCACCAGCCTCGAATGAGGCCTTCAAGGCAATGCGATGTGGTCGTCCTCTCAGGCTTAGCTCTCATGATGGCTCGGAGCTATGGAGCGATGCACGCCTGAGTCTCTATTCCAGCTGGTTCGAGAGGCAGGCTACTGCCTACCCCGAGACAAGTTTTACGCTGTCTGAAAAAGGACTGGTGATTCCAGGCATGCCTCTCGCAACGCTGTCATCCTTGTTGTCCCTGGAACCTGTACGCAGCGAAATATCCTCCAGGCTCGATGCATGGCATGGCGAGATGGATAAGGATGTTCCTGATATAGATGAGCGCCTGGCACACATCATCGAGTCACTGCTCTCCGAGCTTGCTACCATAGCCAGCAAGGCCGATAGAGCCGTTTTTCTTGCAGAATCTTGTGGCATGCAAGAGCCCGAGGCCATAGGGGCGGTTCTCGAGGAGCTTGCTTTCATAGACGAAGCGCTTATTGCAAGTGAAGCCAGGGATGTTGTTGGTTTTCTGTTATCGTCGACCGCAGAAGCCATAGGCGGCAGGGCCAGATCACTCGGAGACAGCCTTGAACACACGGCAAGGCTCTACGCTGTCATCGCACAGAGTGCGCGATGGCATGAGACATGCCTAAGAGAGTATTCGAGGATGAACGGTAAATAAGGCTAATAATCCACATCGATGATTCCGATACTTGTAGCAGGCAATAAGGCCTGATCAAGAACGGTATGCGTCGACGTCCAGGCATACCGTTCTTTTTTTATTACAGGGGGGGGTGTTTACTTGGCGGCCTTGAGAGCTGCAGTCGTTACCGCTATGAAATCATCGATGGTTACAGAAACGCCTGAGATGGCATCGGTTTTTCCATCGGCTCTCACGGCTATCTTGGCCGGATCCTGTGTCTGGATGAGGCTTGCCTCTACGCGGGGAGCCTGCATGTTCCATTCACCTTGCTTGGCGTTCATCTTGTACGTGCCCTTGATGGCCCGTATGAACTTGCTGTCTCCGCCGGCCTTATTGATAGCGTTCCATTTGACGCTCACGATGCGACCATTGGCGATGGCAATAAGGGCTGTTGCCATAAACCCGTTCTTGTCGAATCCTGGGGCCTTGGCATAGAACCAGCCGTCCTTGGAATAGGATCCCTTGGCTATGGGGGCTGAGGCAAGCGCTGCTTTTACGAGGTCAAAAAAGCCCTTTACATGGAGCGATGCGCCCGAAATGGCATCGGTCGTGCCGTCTGCCTTTATCTTTGAGAAGCCCACATCCTGTGTGTCTACGAGGTATTTCTCTACGGCGAAGGCCTGCTGGTGCCATTCCTTACCAATCTTGGAGGCCTTGATCATGCCGTAGCTACCGGATGAAGACACCGTCTTCTTATCTTCCAGGTTCATGGTGTTTATCCCGTTCCAATTGGCGTAGACAATCTTTCCGCCCTTAACCTGCAAGACAACCTGGTCCTTCCAGCCGCTGGACTGGAAACTGTTTTCTTCGGCAAAGTAGAAGCCATCTTTGGCCTTTACCTGGGCGCCGGCAGAAAGTGTTGCTACAAGTGATACAAACGCCATGAGTATAACAATACTCTTCTTCATTTATCCTCCAATACTGAGTCGTTGACACCAGTTATGTATAATAATAGCGCAATATGCGTATATAGTAAAGTAGGAATTGATGGATGAGAGTTTTTATAGTCATTTTTTATAAAAAAAGATGCAGGCTTTTACACTATGATAACGCTGTTTTCGGCATCCCTGAATGGGCTCTGAGCATATTTATCTGCATGCCAGTCATTGTCCCAGTGTTCATCGTCTATGAGGTAGCGAAAATGGAATTCTTTTCCTGCGGCCAGCTTTACCTTGGCCTCAAAGGTTCCTTCAGGTGTTTTCTTCATAGGAGTAGCTGTTCTGCTCCAGTTGTTAAAATCACCCGATACAAAAGCCGTATGAACACCCCTTGCCTGGTCAGCCTGCATTATAAAGGTCACGGTGCAGGAGGAATTATCACGGGAATAGCTTTTCTTTAACATGATTATCAAACCTCCTTAATATGGCCCTCGAACAGTATAAGTATAGGTTTGATCTCCATGCAATGCAATGCAATGCGATGACAAAACGATAACGGCTTGACAAGTCTCGCTTTGGACGCCTATACCGGGTAAGAAGCACCGTCATGTCTAGACGGTATCGATTATTTCATTGGGGGATTACATGAATGCCTTAGCCGAAGAACTGAATCGTTCGCTTGATTCACTGTGTGCCGGTCGATTGTTATCAAAAATAGGGAAACGTATGTACTTTCCCAAGGGGATTTTGTCTCAGAGTGCTGAAGCTGGTGAACGCGCAAAACGATACAATGCTACCATTGGCATGGCCTTTACCAACAAGGAGCCTATGGCTCTCGATGCCGTGCTCTGTCAGTTGCCGGGGCTGTCGCGACGAGAAGCCGTGGCGTATGCCTCTACCGCCGGGGTTCCAGCCACGAGAGAGGCCTGGCGCAAGGAGATGCTCAAGAAGAATCCTTCGTTGGCCGGGGCCAAATTCTCCCTGCCTGTCGTCGTACCGGGCTTGACTGCCGGCATTTCCTACCTGGCGGACATGTTTGTTGATGAGGGCGATTCTGTCATCGTTTCTGATATGTTCTGGCCCAATTATCGCCTGATAATGGAAGAAAGAAAGGCCGCACACCTAGCCTCATATCATTTCTTCAATGCCAACGGCGGCTTCGATGTGGCTGGCCTCGAGAAGGCTACGATGGAGGCTTCTGCTACCAGCCGCAAGGCTGTCGTCATTCTCAATTATCCCAATAACCCAACGGGTTATACGCCCTCGATAGCGGAGGCTGATGCCATACAGGCTGCCCTCGTCAGGGTAGCCGAAACGGGTGTAGACATACTGGTCATATCAGACGATGCGTATTTTGGCCTCCAGTACGAGCCTCAGAATCTAAGAGAGTCAATCTTTGTCAGGTTTGCCACGGCTCATCCCCGTATCCTGGCCGCCAAGGTGGACGGGCAGACAAAGGAAGACTATGTCTGGGGTTTCCGTGGTGGGTTCGTGACCTTTGCAAACCCAAGCCTCGATGACAAGGCCTATGATGCCCTCGTCAAGAAGCTGATGGGAGTCGTCCGTTCCAGCGTTTCCAACTCCACGGCTCCGACTCAGCACATACTAGCCAAGGCCATGGGCGATCCCCGTTATGACAGGCAGAAGAAGGAATTCAGCGCCATACTCGAGAGCCGCTATCACAAGGTCAAGGCCTTCCTTGCCGCTCACCCGGCTCCCAAGGGCTTCAAGGCCTTGTCCTTTAATTCCGGGTATTTCATGTGCTTCGAGTGTGAAGGCTTTTCTGCCGAGGCGCTCAGGCTTAGCCTGCTAAACGATAAGGGCATAGGAGTCATTTCAATACAGGACAAATGGCTGCGTGTCGCCTTCTCCAGCGTCGACGAGGCCGATCTGGACGACCTGTACTCGGAGATATTTGCCTCTGCCGAGGCTATGAGCCGAGCTTGAGCATCGTGACCACCGCCCTGTGGCGCTTGCTGGCCGTGGCCTTTCTGGTCACGGCCGCAGGCATGCCTTTGCCTGCGCAAGCCGCCCCGGCTGCAGGCGCCAGGGCGTTTGCGTCTGAGACCGGCGTGGCGAGCTGGTATGGGGAGCCATTCCATGGTCGAAAAACGGCCAATGGAGAGACCTATGACATGCTTGCCATGACGGCAGCCCACAAGACCCTCCCCTTCGGAACACTCGTTCTAGTGACTAATCTGTCCAATGGTAGCCAAGTGGTGGTTCGAATAAACGACAGAGGACCCTTCATAGCAGGCAGAATAATAGATGTTTCCAAGGCTGCGGCCGTGATGCTAGGGCTCGATAGAAGCGGCACCGCAAGGGTGGAAATCCGCCCGGCGCCTGGTGGAGCCGAGGCTTCTGCGGGGGCAGAGGCTTCTAAGGGAGCCAAACCCGGTCTTAAGCCGGTATTTCCCGACTCTCCTACGACCCGCGCCGCCTTCAGTCTGCAGCTGGGTTCGTATAGGGATGCCTCCAATGCCAAGGCTCAGCTAGAGCGCCTCTCGGCGATGGGCCTCAAGGCCGTCATAGAGCGCTCAGGCTCGTACCATCGTGTCATTCTCTATGTGGCAGCCGATGAGAAGGCTAGGGTAGAGGCTAGCCTAAGGGCGGCGGGATACAAGGACTGGCTCGTAAGGGTGCTCTAGTCAAGGGTTAAAAAAACGGAGACGCTGGAAGCGTCTCCGTATGGAATCTAAAGCGACTAAATCACTCGAGTACGTAGCAGGACAGCGGTGGAAAACCGTTAAAATAAATTGAGCTGTAGCTCTGGGTATACGCGCCAGTGGTTAGAATATAGGCTCGCTCGCCAATTTTAGTACCGGCTGGCATCTCGTAGGGCGTCTTCTCATAGAGTATATCCATGCTGTCACAGGTAGGACCTGCCAGGATGATATCAAGGGAGGGGCCTTCTTTCTCGAAGTAGATGGGATACTTTATGGCCTCATCAAGCGTCTCTATCAGCCCTCCAAATTTACCAATATCGAGGAACACCCAATGGTACAGGTCATGGGTACTCTTCTTGGCAATATTGACAACTTCAGTCACTATAACGCCGCAGTCGCCGGTCATAGAACGGCCTGGTTCTATTATTATCTCAGGCAGATCTTCACCAAAGTTGTTTACAAGGTATGACTTTATGTCGCCAGCATAGTGCTCTATAGGGTTGGTGGGATCGGTATACATGGCCGGGAATCCACCGCCCATGTTTATCATCGATAGCTTTATACCCTGATCCTCTGCCCAGGCATAGATGTTGGCCACGTTGCCGAGCACTGTTGACCACTGGCCTATATCACGCTGCTGACTGCCAACATGGAAAGAAATACCGTATGGTTCGAGGCCCAGGTCACGGGCGTGTAGCATCAGGTTTCTGGTCATCTCCGGATGGGAACCGAACTTCCTGGAAAGCGGCCAGTCTGCACCAAGACCCTCGGTCAGTATTCTAAAGAATACCTTTGACTTGGGGGCTGCTCTTGCTAACTTGTCAACGTCCTCGAAGCTGTCGGTTGCGAACAGGCGGATGCCGTGATCATAGAAATAGGCTATGTCTTTTTCTTTTTTTATGGTATTGCCAAAGCTCATCCTGTCTGGAGAAATACCCAGCCTGAGGAGTTGATCCAGTTCATACCGTGTAGCCACATCGAAGCAGGAACCCATGTCACGGAGGAGGGATAGGACCTCGTCGGCTGGATTTGCCTTGACGGCATAATAGACCTTGGCAAACGGCATGTTCTTGCGAAGTTCCTCGTACTTATCTCTGACCACATCGAGGTCGAGGATGAGGCATGGCGTCTCCTTGTCCTGAGCGAATTTCTTTATACGCTCAAAGCGATCCCGGCTCATGTAATCCTCGAGCGGGAACTCGTACTCTTCTTTCATCGCTTCTACCTTTACTGACAGTGCTTGACGGCCACGCATGGTGTCGGGGCTCGTGAAAAAGATAGGTTTACTGCACCTCTTTGTCAATGATGCACTGGGTTCATTCATGTGCTTTCATTGACCAAAGCCATACCTTGCCGTATTATAGGCCACACCATGTCCATCGCCACAAGCCAGCAGTTAACCAGATACTACGACACATTCAGGGCGATAGCCGTGACATATACAAAGGAGATTGTCAAATCGACCGGGCTACAGCCCCAGAATGTCTTCCTAAAGTGCCTGGGCGAACAGTGGCCATGCGTCATATACTCGAGTTCCTTCAACGAGGCTAAGATACTGGCACCTAACAGGCCTGCACTCATGGAGAGGATAAGCAAGGCTAACAACCTTGTCAGCGTTAGACTTTCCTTTAAAATTTCAGATAACGGCGATCCTGTTATGTTCTTCATCTCTGGTAAGGTCAGCGGTTTCTCGCCATACCCCCAGTCCAATGGAACCCTCCAATTCATAAACATACAATTTACCCAGAGACCTCCCGACGATTTTGTAGAGATTCTGGGTCGCATGCTTGAAGCCAATGTCAATTCCGCGCGGCGGAGGGATGACCGCATCCTTTTGACGCCTGAAGCCGTTCGCAAGATAGGTCTGGCTCGCAAGGAATCTACTATCCTCATCGATGGAGTGCCCCGTAGATGCATACTGCGCGATCTTTCTTTTGCCGGCTCCAAGGTGATAATAGTGGGCCTGGCCAAATTTCTTGTTGGTAAGCCATGCAAGCTACGCCTCGATCTGGAGGATCCCAGGGAAACCATAGCCATAGCAGGAACAGTCGTTCGATACGAGGATGTAGAAGGGCGCAAGGATCTTACGGCCATAGCGATACGCTTTGACGATGAAACCATTCCTATGACATACAAGATGCATCTCAATGACTATGTAGGCCAGAAGAAGAACCAGACAGATGATGAGCCTGAGGACAGCGCACCAGCGGCAAAGACCGCGCCAAAGGCGACTGGCGCGACCACGACGAGCACGGAGAAATAATGACAGATGATAATGCGCCTCGAATACCTGGAAACATAGTATTCATAGAGATACCGGTTGCCATGGCCAGGACCATAGGATCCTTTACCGTGGATCCAGCGATTCTCGTGCCCGTAGAACTCGGAGCCGATCCCCATGACCTGTCACAACTATCCTGGGAGATGATTCTGGCAGGGATGCTCAGGCTCCTGGCCTATGATCCAGACAACACCCATGCCCCCTATTACAGGAATTTTGTGCAGGCGGTAAAGCCCGAGGTGTTCACAGAACTATCGGAGACTGGCATCATCAAGGCACGAAATGGAGACCTCGATGTGGCCGAGGAGATATTCAAGGCTTTGGCGGGGCTTGCACCCTCGTCACCTGAACCTGTCCTCAATCTGGCCATCCTCTATGAGGACAAGGCCGACTCTCTCGATCGCTCAGACAAGGAAGAGCTGGCCGATGCCATGAGAGCCAAGGCCTTCGAGACGTACAAGATACTCCTGGGCATGGAGCCGGCCTATCCTGACGGATTCTTCAATGCCGGTTTCTTTTACCTCAAGAACAGATCCTATGCACAGGCTCTGCGGCTTTTCGAGTCATACATAGATCTTGGCAGCGATGATGACAAGCTGGAAGAGGCTAAGGTAGAGAAGGCTAAGGAAATCATCAATAAACTGAGGATGCGTGGTGATGCCGATGCTACTTTCAAGGAGGCCTATGATTTCATAAAGATGGGTAAAGAAGAGGAAGGTTTAGAGAAGGCTACAGCCTTCATACAGAGCAACCCTGATGTATGGAATGGCTGGTTCCTCGTAGGCTGGAGCAATAGACGTCTGCAGCGCTGGGCAGACGGGCGTGAGGCCTTCCTCAAGGCTCTTGCTCTTGGTGGAGATGAGGTAGACGTCCTCAATGAATTGGCAATATGCGAGATGGAACTGGGCCTTCTGAGTGAAAGCAGGGCAAGGCTCGAGAGAGCCCTGCACAAGGAGCCTGAAAACGTGAAGATAATATCCAACCTCGGTGTTCTTGCCAGACGGCAGGGCCGTGAAGACGAGGCGCTTGGATTCTTCAGGACAGTGCTTGAATTCGAGCCAGAAGACGTCTTGGCCAAGGCTCAGCTCGACGACATGGCCGGCGGCTCAGGTCCTGACGCTTGACCCCAGAGCAGGCCAAGGCTAGTATCGGAACATAATGGCGCAGCGAAAGACGAGGACACGAGGCAGAACAGATACAAAGCGGGGAGTCGGCTGTCTCATATGGCTCATGATGCTCCTGCTTACTCTGTTGTTATTCGTATTCAACTGGGACAGGATAAAGACTACTCTTGAGACGACCGGGTTCTTCGATGTCGTCGGCACGGTGAATACCAGCCCCGGAGTCAACGATAGGCCTTCGGCCCCTGTCTCGGGCGATGGAAGTCTGGCTCCAGGTGAATCGAAGCCTGGCATGGAGCCGCTTGATAAGCCTCAGATTGTCACTCCTAAGCCTATACCGGAGACTCCCAAGACCACCACTCCTCCCAAGGAGAGTCAGAAGCCTGTTGAGCCTGGCACGACGGTCCCCAAGGTCGTCACGCCGCCGGCCAAGAGTCCCATGGAGCAGGTCAAGTCGACCAGGGTTGTCGTGCTTTTCCTTGTTCGCGTAGACGACGATGGCATCATAAGTCGTCATGAAGTCAAGCGTACCGTCGGGGTCTCTGACTCTCCCTTGACCGATGCCCTTAACGCCTTGATGTCCGGCCCCAATACCGATGAGCTCAACCGTGGTTACATAAGCCTGATCCCGTCTGAGGCACGGCTCCTGTCGGCGCAGGTCATGGGCTCTACCGCCTACCTCAATTTTAATGAAGCCTTCATGTATAACAGGTATGGCATTGAGGGCTATGCAGGACAGCTCAAGCAGATTGTCTATAGTGCCACCGACTTTTCTACTGTCAAGGATGTGCAAATCCTTATAGAAGGCCAGAAGCGAGACTATCTCGGCGGAGACGGCGTTTACATAGGAAAGCCTTTATCCCGGGCCTCATTTTAGGAAGCCGCTGCCATGCGTGTAGATGGGATTGAGCGATCGATACCGGCAATAGCCGAATTTGAGTATGCACGGTCCTCTGGGCCGGGTGGGCAGAATGTCAACAAGGTAGAGACAAAGGTGAGGGCTAGGGTAGATCTGGACAGGGTCGAGGGGCTATCGGATGCAGAGCGTGCCAGGGCCAAGACAATGCTGGCCACAAGGCTCGATTCTTCTGGCTTCCTCTATGTTGCAGTCGATATGGAGAGAAGCCGCAATGCCAACCAAAGCATAGCCGTCTCAAGGCTTATAGAGCTTGTCATCAAGGCCGCGAGAGTCCCCAAACACCGCATACCTACAAAGCCTGGCCGGGCAGCCAAGGAACGTAGACTCGCGTCAAAGCGATCTAGGTCTATTACCAAGGGGGGGCGGTCCTCTCCTTCCTCTGATGATTGATAGAGCCTCGGGAATGGTGTTTTGATTATCAAACTATCGTTTCATTGAACTGAGCTTGTCGCCTTTTCCGTTTCAAGGTACAATGTTTTAGACGGGTCTGGAGTATCTTTTTTACTCCCTGACCGTTCTCTTTTTAAAGGAGGATCATACCGTGAATACAACACGCCTTCATGCATGGCACCTGGCGGCTGGAGCCAAGATGGCTTCCTTTGCCGGTTTCGATATGCCCATGAGCTATCCCATAGGTTCAGTAGAAGAGCACCTCGTGACGAGACGATCTGTGGGCCTCTTCGACATAGACCACATGGGACAGTTCGAGCTGAGTGGCCCTGGTGCCGACGACTTTGTCTCTGGAATTGTCAGCTCCCGCGTGCTTGACATGAAGGCTGGCGATGCCCGCTATACCCTGCTGCTCAATGAACGGGGAACGGTCATAGATGATCTTTTTATCTATAGATTCACCGATACGTGGTGGATTGTAGTCAACGCCTCCAATCGGGTTGAGGACCTAGCCTGGATGATGGCACGCAAGCCTGCCAACGTACAACTCGACGATATTTCAGATAAGACGTACATGATAGCAGTCCAGGGCCCAAGGGCCATAGAACTGCTCGATCTGGTATCCGGTTCTAAAATATCAGAGTATCCCAGATTTACTTCAGGCAGGGCTCAGGTGCTCGGGGTTCCATGCATCGTGGGTCGTACCGGCTATACGGGAGAAGACGGCGTCGAGTTGTTCTTCCCGGCAGAGGACGCCGAAAAAGTGTGGACAGGCCTCCTTTCTGAGGGCAAGAAGCACGGCATTGAGGTAGAAGCCATAGGCCTGGCAGCACGAGACAGCCTCAGGTTCGAGGCGGGAATGCCTCTCCATGGTCATGAGTTATCACAGGACATCAGCCCTCTTGAGGCCGGATTCAAGTGGGCATGTGATCTGGAGAAGGACTTTGTAGGCAAGGCTGCCATGGAGAAGCTCCTTGCGGCCGGTGTCACGCGCAAGCTCGTAGGGCTTGAGGTAACAGGCGGCGTTCCACGTGAGGGTTACGATGTCGTAGACCAAGACGGCCGCAAGGTTGGTACGGTAGTAGCCGGCATGTTCTGCCCCACGCTCAAGAAATTTGCGGCCAACGCAATGGTAGAACCGGCCTCGGGCAAGATAGGCACGGTTCTTGCCGTGACAATACGAGGAAAGCCTGCACCCTCGGTAGTCGTAAAGCGACCCCTGTACATACCAACATACCGTAGATAGTAATAAGATGTGTCTTAATACTATTGTCTTAATACTTTGGAGGAAGCCATGAACATCGACAAGAACGCGCGTTATCGAACTTCTCATGAGTGGGCCCGCAAGGATGGCACCCGATTCGTAACAGGCATTTCAGACCACGCGCAAAACGCGCTGGGTGATATCGTCTTTGTAGAGCTTCCCCCGGTGGGCAAGGTCCTCAAACAGGGAGAAGCCTTTGGCGTCGTAGAGTCTGTCAAGGCCGCCAGCGATGTGTACATGCCCATGTCAGGCAAGATACTAGCAGTCAACGAAGCGCTCTCCGGAGACCCTGCCTTGGTCAACAAGGAACCCTATGCCGGTGGTTGGTTCATAGCCTTCGAGGCTAGCAATCCAGCCGAATGGGATGGCCTCCTCGACGCAGCCGCATATGAGGCCGAAGCCGGTAAGGAGTAAGACTGTGCCCTTCATCCCCAATACGGATGCTGACAAGCAGGCAATGCTTGCGGCCATAGGTGTAAAGTCAATAGAAGACCTGTTCGACGACATCCCCGAGGACAAGCGCTTTCCTAAGCTTGGCCTTCCTGCCGGTAGTTCAGAGCTTGAGGTTCTGCGCGAGATAGAAGCCATGGCTGTCAAGAACCTGTCGGCGTCTAACAACGCCTGGTTCCTGGGAGCTGGCGCCTATAATCACTTCATCCCTGCAGCCGTTTCGGCACTTGCCTCACGCGGAGAATTCCTGTCGGCCTATACGCCCTACCAGCCTGAAGTATCGCAAGGTACCCTCCAGGCCATCTTCGAGTACCAGTCTATGGCGGCCGAACTCTTAGGAGTCGATACCGTCAATGCGTCACACTATGATGGCGCGACAGCACTGGCTGAGGCCGTCATCATGGCGCTCAGTCATGGTGGTAGTGCTCGCCCTCGCATCATGTTGCCTGCAGCCCTCCACCCTGAATACAAGGATGTCCTGCGAACCTATCTTGTGTCGTATGAAGCCGATATTGTGGAGTATAACGACACGCCTGCTAGTGCTGCTAAAGGTGTGGATGACAAGGTAGCATGCTTCATAGCCGCATACCCAGACTTTGAAGGCAGGGTGCATGATCTGTCGGGCGTAGCCGATGCCGTTCACGCCTCCGGAGCCGTATTCATAGTCTCGGCCGACCCCATAATGCTTGGTCTTCTTAAGAGCCCAGGATCGTATGGCGCAGACATCGTAACGGCTGAGGGGCAATCTCTTGGTAACGCCATGAACTACGGTGGCCCCTATCTTGGCATGATGGGTGCAACGCAGAAATTTGTGCGCAAGATGCCGGGCCGAATCGTGGGCCAGGCTAACGACCATGATGGCAGAAGGGGTTTTGTTCTTACCCTGTCGGCCCGTGAGCAGCACATACGCCGAGAGAAGGCGGTCTCCAATATCTGTTCAAACCAGGGCCTCGTGATGCTTCAGACGACTATCTACCTTGAGGCACTCGGCAAAAGCGGCCTTATGGCCGTAGCCGATCTATGCTGGAACAAGGCTCATTATGCGGCCAGGACTATAGCGGCAATACCTGGCTTTGCCGTGGCAGAAGGAACCTTCTTTAAGGAATTCGTCGTGAAGACTCCTGTATTAGCCAAGGAAATAGTCGACAAGCTTGAGCGCCGGGGCGTTGTTCCTGGACTTGCCCTGTCAAGATACTATCCCGATCGTACCCACGAGCTCCTCGTCTGCGTCACAGAGATGAACACCAAGGCCCAGATAGATCTCCTGGCACAGTCGTTAAAGGAGGTGTCACTATGAACCTGACTCCAGAACCCCTGGCCTTCGAGCTTTCAAGTCCTGGCAGGATAGGCGTATCGCTACCCCGTTGTGATGTGCCGGCAACACCGGTGCCAGAGGCCTTGCGACGCGCAGAACTCAAGTTGCCGGAGCTTGACGAACTGAGCGTGGTGCGACACTTTACCCGTCTTTCTCAGAAGAATTTCTCCATAGACACCCAGTTTTACCCGCTTGGCAGTTGTACGATGAAGTACAATCCCAAGGCCAACGAGGTTGCAGCCTCCCAGCCCGGCTGGAAGGGAGCCCATCCGCTTGTTTCCGATGAACGCAACCAAGGGGCGATTGAACTTATATGGAAGCTGCAGGAGAGCCTCAAGGCCATAGGCGGATTTGCCTCCGTTAGTCTCCAGCCCGCAGCCGGAGCCCAGGGCGAACTGGCCGGTGTTTTCATGATACGCGCATATCACCTGGCTCGAGGAAACCCTGATAGGGTCAAGATGCTCATCCCCGACAGCGCTCATGGTACCAACCCAGCCTCCTGCGCCATGGCAGGCCTCGTCGCGGTAACAATACCCAGCGATGCGGAGGGCGGAGTCGACATGAAGGCCCTTGCGGCTGCTTGTGACGACACCGTAGCCGGTATCATGATAACCAATCCAAGTACCCTGGGCCTTTTTGAGCGGAATATCGCCAAGATAGCCAAGCTGGTTCATGACGCGGGTGGACTTGTGTACGGTGACGGCGCAAACATGAACGCCCTAACAGGCATACTCCAGCCTGCACATGTGGGTATAGACGTCATGCACTTCAACCTGCACAAGACATTCTCCACCCCTCATGGAGGTGGAGGCCCTGGTGTTGGCATGGTTGGTGCGGCAGAGCTGCTTGCCCAGTTCTTGCCTGGCCCGATAGCCTTCGAAAAAGCCGGCAAATACAGCATGGGCATGCCAGAAAAGAGTATAGGTAGACTGAAGGCCTTTAACGGTAACTTTGGCGTGCTTGTCAGGGCATACAGCTACATACGCATGCTCGGGGAGGAAGGCATGAGGCGCCTGGCTGAAACGGCCGTGCTCAATGCCAACTACCTGAAGGTAAAGCTTGAGAAGACGTACAAGGTCAAGTTTCCGCGTAGATGCATGCACGAATTCGTCGCCATGGGTGATGTGGCAGAAGGCATCCGCACCCTGGATATTGCCAAGAGAATGATAGACTACGGCTATCATCCGCCTACAGTTTATTTTCCGCTCATAGTCCCTGAGGCTCTAATGATAGAGCCCACAGAGACAGAAAGTAAGGAAACCCTCGACCACTTCATAGAGGCAATGCTCAAGATAGCCGATGAGGCCAAGAGCAATCCAGGACTGCTCCATGAGGCGCCACACACGACGCCGGTTGGTCGCCTGGACGAGGTAGCCGCCGCAAGGAATCCTATACTCTGCTATAGAGGATAATCGTTCTACGACTATAAAGACACAGGGGCTTAGGCTCCTGTGTCTTTTTTGACGCTGGCAATAATGATGATACAGACCTCTATGGCACTGACTCCCCTGAAGCGTTCTGATATTATGCTTGCATGCGACTTCCCGAAGACATACTCAAGACAGTTTTTGGCTACGACACATGGAGACCCCTGCAACGCGAGATAATAGAGTCGGTTCTCAGTGGACGCGATAGCCTAGCCGTATTGCCCACCGGAGCTGGCAAGTCGCTGTGCTATCAGGTTCCTGCTCTGGCCCTCGGGGGAAGCACACTCGTAGTATCGCCACTCATAGCGCTGATGCGCGACCAGGTCTTGGCACTCAGGGCGTCTGGAGTGGATGCCGTCTTTATAAATAGTTCTCTGCAAGCCGATGAACGCCGTGCCATAGAGGCGCGCGTAAGGGCAGGGGAGGCAAGGCTCATCTATGCCGCGCCTGAATCTCTTTCAGGAGAGAGGCTCCTCGGTCTCATCGATACGGTCTCACCTGAACTCATAGTGGTGGATGAGGCCCACTGCGTGTCTGAATGGGGGCATGACTTCAGGCCAGAATACAGAATGCTAGACGCACTCAGGTACCGTTACCCCAAGGCTACCTGGCTAGCGACGACGGCTACAGCGACAGAACGTGTACGCCTCGATATAGTGCGCTGTCTTGGCCTTAAAAACCCGGCTGTATTCCTCGGTGGCTTCGATCGTCCAAACCTAACCATACGGGTCACAAAGAAACTAGAACTCAAGAAACGTATCGTACGCTACGCTCTTGGCAGGCGAGATGAATCGGGCATCATTTACTGCGGCTCAAGACGCAAGACGGAAGACCTGGCCAAGGCTCTGTCTACGGCCGGTATAAAGGCCGCCGCCTATCATGCTGGGCTTTCTTCCGAGGAACGATCCTGGGTACAGGAAGCCTTTGTACGCGATGATATACTGGTCGTCGTGGCGACGGTGGCCTTTGGCATGGGCATAGACAAACCAGATGTACGCTTCGTCCTCCACGCAGACCTGCCTAAAAGTGTTGAAAACTACTACCAGGAGATTGGCCGCGCCGGCCGGGACGGTTTGTCTTCGGAGTGCGTCCTGTTCTATGGAGCCGGAGATGTTGTAGCCGCCTCCAGGTTGTTCGATACGCTCGACGATGTTCAGAGACGCGCCTCTCTGGCTAGACTGGAGGCCATGCGAGACTATGCCGAGAGTGACCGTTGCAGGCGAGCCCTCATACTGGAGCACTTTGGCGAGACCCATGAAGAGGCCTCCTGTGGCGCCTGTGACAACTGCCTGTCCGGACCCCGGGAAAAGAGTGATATGTCTATCCCGGCCCTCAAATTTCTGTCATGCGTAAAACGCTCAGGCGAGTGCTTCGGTGCCGCTCATATAGTCGATATTTTGATTGGAGAGCCTACGGAGAAGGTGAGACGATTTGGTCATGAGGCCCTATCCACCTTCGGCATCGGTGGAGAGCTAAGCCGAAGTGCCTGGCTTGCACTTTCGCGTCGCCTCATAGCCTCAGGCCACCTTGTTAGAGAACATGAACACTCGACACTATCGCTCGGAAACCCGGCATACGAGATGTTTAGGGACAGGCTTCCATACCTTGTGTCTGTTGAATCAAGCACAGATCCGGAGCTGGGCAGAAGCAGACGGAATCATGGTAAGCCGGCCTTCCATGCTGTCAGTGCCGATGGTAGCTCGGTGGCGGGAGAAGAGTTGTTCATGGCACTACGCTCGGTTCGCAAGCTCCTTGCGGACGAGGCAAGAGTGCCACCCTACGTCGTATTTTCAGATCGTAGCCTCAAGGAAATGGTGGAGTTTAAACCCCAGAGCCTTGAAGAGTTTTCAACAATATACGGTGTTGGCCGCTCAAAACTAGAGAAATATGGAGAGGCCTTTCTGTCGATCTTAAAGCAATAGACCCTGTAGTTTTATAACAGACCTGCTTCTAAACGTGCCGCATCGCTCATGCGTTCTTCACTCCATGGAGGATTCCATACCAGGCGCACCTTAGCCTTTGCCACACCGGGAATACTATTGAGCTTATCGCGGACATCCCTGACAATATAATCTGCCATCCCGCAGCCCGGTGAGGTGAGCGTCATGTGCACGACAACCCGGAATTTGTTTACTTGTTCTATTGGGGTAACCGTACAGTCATAGACAAGCCCCAGGGCAACAATGTCGATAGGTATCTCCGGGTCAAAACATGTTGCGAGTTGCTCCCAAACCATTTTTTCTATGTTTTCACGCGTGACCTCAAGCGGAGGCTCACGAGACGGGAGTACTGGCTCCTTGCCCAGGGCATCAGCATCAATGCCTTCGATACGGTAGAGGTTGTCGGTGTATAGGATGGTAAAACTACCACCACGCTCCTGTGTGATTGTAACGCGCGAGCCTTTATCTAAAATAACACGCTTACCCCAGGGAACATTAATCGCCACACAATTGCGTAAAAGATCAATCTCTTCTTCTTTAATCATTGGTACCTCTATTCGGTGGTGCTTGAGCCTTTTTCACCTTCCAGTGCATTATGGAGCGTATGCCAGGGCAGGGTTGCGCATTTTACACGCGTTGGAAATTCCTGGACACCGCAAAGCACCTCAAGTTTGCCTAGATCGTCATGGGCATGAGATTTTGGATCGGTGATCATGTCGTGAAATTTGCTAAAAATAAGCCGGGCATCGGCGACCGATTTGCCCTTGATTGCCTCTGTCATCAGCGATGCCGAGGCCGTCGAGATGGCGCAGCCGCTGCCTTCAAAGCCGGCATCTACAACCCTGTCGTTTTCTATTTTTAGGTATATCTTGACGTTGTCTCCACAAAGCGGATTTACACCCTCAGCAATATGATCCGCATCATTAATTGAGTGAAAATTACGAGGATGCCTATAGTGATCGAAGATGACCTCCTGATAGAGGTCGCGCAGTTCGCTCATACATTGTTCCTTTTACCGAACAGCTCCTGGGCTTGATGCAGTGCGTTGATAAACGCAGCAACGTCAGCACGATTGTTGTAGAATGCGAACGAGGCTCGCGTTGTGGCTGGAATCTTAAAACGCTGCATCACCGGCATGGCACAATGATGACCTGCTCGAACCGCGACTCCATTGTGGTCAAGGATCGTTGCGATGTCATGTGGATGGAGGCCCTCGATTACAAATGACAGGATACCTGCTTTCTCCTTGGCTGTACCGATGATGCGTAGACCGTCAATTTTTAACGCGGCATCCGTGGCCTCGGAGAGTAACTCAGTCTCATGCTTGGCAATCGCCTCCAGCCCAATACGTTTCACATAGTCCAGTGCCACACCGAGCCCAATGGCTCCGGCGACATGGGGTGTGCCTGCTTCGAATTTATGTGGCGGATCGGCATAGTCAGTCTTCTCAAAGCTGACGGCACGGATCATGCTGCCGCCGCCTTGGTAGGGTGGTAGACGCTCAAGCCATTCAGACTTGCCATACAGCACGCCTATACCGGTTGGAGCGAATATTTTATGTCCGGAGAAGACATAGAAGTCACAATCCAGGGCTTGTACGTCCACAGGACTGTGCGCGACAGCCTGAGCTCCGTCAACGAGCACCGGAACACCGGATGCATGGGCATGAGCGATGATGTGTTGTATTGGAGTAATCGTTCCTAGCGCATTGGAAACATGCGTCAGCGCCACGATTTTTGTGCGGAGATTGAAAAGTTTTTCGTATGTATCAAAGCAAAATTCTCCAGTGTCAGAGATTGGCACGACTCGGAGCACGGCTCCATAGTACTCACAGGCCAACTGCCAGGGAACTATGTTTGAGTGATGTTCCATCTGCGAGAGTATTATCTCGTCCCCTTCTTTAAGAAAGGCACGGCCAAAGCAGCTGGCAACAAGGTTTATTGCCTCTGTTGTACCACGAGTGAATACAATGTTTTTATGGTGATCTGCATTGATGAAGGCTCGTACCTTCTCTCGTGCAACTTCGTATGCCTCGGTTGCGAGTTCGGCCAAGGCATGAACTCCTCTGTGAGGGTTGGCATTGTACTCCCGATAATAGCGACCAGTCTCCTCTATCACCAAGGCCGGCTTTTGCGTCGTGGCAGCATTGTCCAAGTACGCCAAGGGAACGCCGTGTACATGCTGGGTAAGAACGGGGAAATCGGCACGCAAGCGTTCAAAGTCAGGAACCCGGGAGAGTTTGCTTTGCTGTATGGTGTGTTCTACGATAGTTTTCATAACAAATCCTTTATATGTTTCTTGCTCGGCATCCTCTCTATCAATACCATTTCGACTTGTTCACGCAGCATGTCGAAGGGGAGTCGATTCAGCAGCTCCCGCGCGAAGGCATGTATTAGCATGGTACGAGCCAGGTCTTCGTCGATTCCTCTCGCTCTCAAATAGAAAAGCATGTTGTCATCCAATTGGCCTATAGTCGCTCCGTGTGAGCATTTGACATCATCGGCATAGATTTCCAGCTGCGGCCGCGTATCCACCTCGGACCCAGCTGACAGAAGGAGATTGTTGTTTATCTGGGACGCATCCGTCTGCTGCCCGGCTTTTTGTACCATGACTCGCCCACTGAAGACGGCTCGAGAATGATCATCGAGAATGCCACGGTAGAACTCTCGACTGGTTCCGTGCGGCGAGGCATGGTCGATCTGCGTATGATGGTCGACGTGTTGTTGTCCGCCGACAACATAGAGGCCGTTCAATGTGGCGCTGCAGTGCGGGCCGTCAAAGCGGCTGGATATATCATGTCGTGCCAGTGCGGCTCCCAATGAGAGGGAATGGGAGGTGAAGGTGCTAGCTTCAGACTGGTAAGCCTCGATCGTGGCGATATGAAATGCCCGTTGACTCTCCTGTTGGAGCTTGCAGTGCTCCAGGCAAGAACCCGGTCCAAGAAAGAGCTGTGTGACCGCATTAGTAAACGTTGCATCTTCGGAAAGTCCAAGATACTGCTCTACTATGATTGCTTGAGCCTTTGCTCCGGCTACGATGATGTTGCGGGTGTGGGTTGCAAGATTGGCGGTGGTCGAAATATACAGGAGATGAATAGGCTCTTTAAGGTCTGTGTCTTCATCAATCTCGATGAAGGCTCCATCACCCAAGAAAGCCGTGTTGAGATTGGCAAAAGGCGTTGTCAACGCCTTGATCCACGGCTCTGCTCGCTGCGGTTTTCTAACGAGCAGATCGGCGATACTCGTAACGGTAACGCCTCCCAGACCAACTATTACCTGCGACAGAGCCGGTGCGTATCGTCCATCTATGAAAGTAAGGCGTTGAGACTTTCCGTGCAGGAACCAGGGAGATGCATCAATGGTCTTACTGTTTACAGGAAGCATGCACTGGAAAGGTCGTTTCTCTATTTCGGCTACATTCGTGTATTTCCACGCTTCATCCTTGGTTGTGGGAAAGCCTTCTTCGGTGAAGCGCGCCATGGCATCCGCGCGCATGCGCTTCAACCATGGCAAGCCCTCTCCAGGCAGTGTGTGCTCGGCACGCGTATATTCTGTACCGTAATGCGAAATAGCAGGTAAACTCATGTGCCTATCCAGCCATAGCCACGGGCTTCGAGCTCGAGGGCAAGTTCACGTCCTCCGGATTTCACGATGCGTCCCTGGGACAGTACATGCACGTAATCTGGCACGATGTAGTCGAGCAGTCGCTGGTAGTGAGTAATGACTATCATCGCGGCCTGCGGCCCCCGGAGCGCATTGACACCGTTGGCGACTATCTTTAAAGCGTCGATGTCGAGACCAGAATCGGTTTCATCGAGAATGGCGAGTCTTGGCTCAAGGAGCTTCATTTGGAGAATTTCGTTGCGCTTCTTTTCGCCGCCAGAAAAACCTTCATTGACCGAGCGATAGAGGAAATCGGGGTTCATATCAACAGATTTCATCTTCTGCTTGACCAGTGCAAGTAAATCAATAGCATCTAATTCAGGTAGACCCTGATGTTTTCGCCTGGCATTGATCGCCGCCTTGAGCAAATAGACATTGGAGACGCCGGGTATCTCCACAGGGTATTGAAATGCAAGAAAAATTCCTTCCCGTGCACGCAGCTCCGGCGCCATAGCAAGTAAATCTTGATTGTCGAAGCGCAGCTCGCCGCCCTGAATCTCGTAGCTGTCACGCCCGGCTAAAACCTGGGCTAGTGTACTCTTACCGGAACCGTTAGGGCCCATGATTGCATGCACTTCGCCTGCATTGACTTCAAGATTGACGCCACGTAGAATTTGCTTGCCGTCAACCGCAACTTGTAAATTGTGAATACTTAACATGGTTTTCCTTTTTAACCCACGGCGCCTTCGAGACTCACGCCCATGAGCTTCTGCGCTTCAACCGCAAATTCCATTGGTAGTTCCTTGAAAACTTCCTTGCAAAAGCCATTGACGATCATTGATACAGCGTCTTCGGCAGATAGGCCTCGCTGCATACAGTAGAAGAGTTGATCTTCTCCTATGCGTGAGGTAGAGGCCTCATGTTCGATTTGCGCGCTTGGGTTGCGTGCCTCGATATAGGGAAATGTATGCGCGCCACAGGTATCGCCAAGCAACAACGAATCGCATTGAGTATAATTTCTGGCGTACTCTGCTTTAGGCGTCACTCTCACCAGGCCACGATAGGTGTTTTGTCCATGCCCTGCCGAAATACCCTTGGAGAGGATAGTGCTACGCGTATTGCGACCAATGTGGATCATCTTGGTGCCGGTGTCAGCCTGTTGATAATTATTGGCGACGGCTACCGAATAAAACTCCCCTATCGAGTTATCTCCACGGAGTATGACACTGGGGTACTTCCAGGTAATAGCCGAACCCGTCTCGACCTGAGTCCATGAAATATGTGAGTTGGCTCCTCGGCAATCGCCCCGCTTGGTGACGAAATTGTAGATGCCCCCTTTTCCTTCTTTATCTCCTGGGTACCAGTTTTGAACGGTTGCATACTTGATGCGGGCGTTTTCAAGAGCCACGAGTTCGACAACGGCCGCGTGCAATTGGTTTTCGTCACGCATAGGGGCGGTACAGCCTTCGAGGTAGCTAACATACGAGCTTTCGTCTGCGATTATCAAGGTTCGTTCAAACTGACCCGTGTTCTGGGCGTTGATACGAAAGTAGGTAGACAACTCCATTGGGCAGTGAACTCCCTTGGGCACATACACAAATGAGCCATCCGAGAAAACCGCCGTATTGAGAGAAGCATAGAAATTGTCGCCGAAAGGCACCACCGAGCCAAGATATTTTTGTACCAGTTCGGGATGTTTGTGCACCGCCTCTGAGAATGAGCAGAAGATGATACCCAATTGCCCCAGTTTCTCCTTGAAGGTAGTTGCCACCGAGACAGAGTCGAACACTGCATCTACCGCGACACCGGCAAGGATTGCTCGCTCCTGGAGGGGCACTCCGAGTTTCTCATAGGTTCGCAATAATTCAGGATCGACATCATCAAGGCTCTTTGGTCTGTCCTTGTCCTGTTTGGGTGCCGCGTAATAATGAATATCTTGAAAATCGATAGGCGGAAACTGCACATGAGACCACTGTGGATGTTCCATTGCTTGCCATGACTGAAACGCCTGTAATCTCCGCTCGAGCATGAATGGTGGCTCGTTTTTTTTAGCAGAAATTTGACGTACTACATCCTCGTTGAGGCCTTTGGGGATGGTCTCCATCTCAATATTTGTGACAAAGCCAGCCGTGTATTCTTGATCGAGGAAGCGGCCGAGCTGTTCGCTGGAATCGCTCATAAGAACAGTACTCCTTGCTTCTTTAAGGTAGCTACCGTATGTGCTAAATACAAGGCTGATAGGATAAAAATTATAAAAATAGTCATATATACTTGGAGCCATACAATTATTGATTAGTGTTACGAAGCTTGTGGATACTCAAGGGCAATGCCCATTTTGGTCATCTTTCCTCTCTAAGACTGGCTTGAAATAATTTTTTTCGATCATTAATGCCAGGCAAGACAAACATCACTAAGGTTCGTAACACTAGAGGATGAATGGGTGGGTATGTTGGCTTGACCAATGAATAGTTCTGCGTAATACTGGCTCTATCGATCAAGCAAGTTATCAGTCTATAAGCATAAGGCTTTGGATTGAATATTCTACGCTTAGGATAAACAATGCCTTCACATGTAATAAGGGTCTCATCAAGAACAAGAACAAGAACGAGTATTGGTTTTAAATTCTTCATACTGACGCTCGTTGTTCTTGTATCCTTTCTATTACTGGTGCTTGCCACTGCACGAGGCTTTAGTCGTCTCGTGCAGACTATGGACAGCATCAACGATGCCTTTTCCAATATAAGCGGTCAATCTTCCTCCCTTGAAATTCACTCCTGGGAGGCGCAGAAGAAGCTTATGGACGCCGTGTATGCCGCCAGCATAGCCGCCCCGTGGTCTGAGGTTGAGGGCCATGTAGGACAGATGGAGGACGCTCTAGCCAAGGCACGAGACACGATGCTGTCTGTATTCATGTTGGAAGACCTCGATGACGAGCTTCTCGACGCTTTCGATGATGTGTATAGCAACTTTGAAGGCTATGCAGCTCCGTTTGCGACGGTAAGCGCCATCTTTAAGGCTCAAGAGCTACCCTCTAGCGAAGAGATAGGGGAAGTTGAGGCTCAGTTTGAATCGCTTGCGCAGGCTCTCAAGGTGCTTACTGGAGTAGTAGACGCTTCTAACGAACGCATGAGCCTGGGTTCAAAGCTTACCGTTCGTGAATCGTATGTGATAATACTGCTCGTCGTGATACTGAGCCTTGCTACCCTTATTGTGGTTATTGTCATTACTCTAAGAAGCATACGCTCGGGTATTTCATCCTTAGGGAGTTTCATAGCAGATGTGGGAGCTGGCGACTTAAGGAATCTTTCGGGTATGGATGGGAAGGATGAGATTGGCATCATAGCCACTAGCGTCGACGATCTAGTACACGCCTTGAGGACACTCATCTCAGATCTTAAGGATCGACTCGACATGTTTACCCAGCGTGAACATGAGCTTATAGCAAATATAGAAGAGACCGGTGCCGCCGTAGAGCAGATAAACGGCAATATAGAAAACAATGATAAGCGCTTGGAGGCTGAATTCCAGGCCATAGTCGATCTATCAAGGATATTGGAAGAATCGTCGCATGGTGTTGGCTCCCTTGGCTCCTTGCTTGGCAGGCAGAATGACATACTCGGGTCTTCGGCCTCGGCCATTGAACAGCTGATAGCAAATGTTGAAAGCATAGCTAAGAGTGCCCATGAGGCATCAAAGGCGAGTGCAGAGCTCAAGGAAATGGGCTCAACGGGTAAAGCCCGCATTCATGAAGTCAATGAATCGGTGCAATCGATAGAGCAGGTTTCTAAAAATCTTAGCGATGCGGTAGGAATTATCCAAGACATAGCCGGTAGGACCAATCTCTTGGCTATGAATGCCGCAATAGAGGCGGCTCACGCAGGAGACTCAGGGAGAGGCTTTGCCGTTGTGGCGGCTGAGATTAGACAACTAGCCGAACAGTCATCGACACAGGCCAAGGATATAGCCAAGAACCTGAGTCAGGTATCAAAGACGGTAGAACGAGTGCGTGATGCGACACAGAAGGTTACCGGCGCATTTGCCTCTATAGTTGAGAGGACAGAGCCCCTCGATAATGAAATGCGTCTAATAAGCGATGCCATCAGGGAACAAGGCGCCAACGGATCTCAATTGCTCGACGATTTGAGCGGGCTCAAAGGAATATCCACCGCGGTTTCAAGAAGCTTTGATGATATGGCCCAGAGCAATAAGGACGTACTTGCAAAGGCTGAAATTCTAAAGGAAGCAAATAGTGCAATTTTTGGAAGCGAAAAAGAGATACTGCATGGCACGGCCGAGATTCAGGCTGCCGTTAAGGATACGACCAAGCTGGCTGCCGACAATGCTACGACCTTGACGAGCGTCCTTGAGGCTGCCGGGCACTTCATATTGCCCGAGTCACCTGACTCGCAGGGTAAGGATAAAGATGCTGTAGCAAAGATCTAAGTAATGGTATCGACTGATATTATATAATTTATAAAATAGAAGTAATGGATATTATGCGGTGGACAGGATGTTTGAAATTGTTTAAGCTTAACCCTACGATCAAGTACAAGGAGTCTTACATGAAACGCATAGTCTTGGTGTGCATCTTTTCACTCGTCGCAATAGGAGCAAGCTTTGCTCAGCCCACAACGGGCTTCGCTCAACAACCAGCTGTCGTCACGGCTGCCGGCCAGAGTGCCGATTTTGAGATGATAAAGGTGCTCCTCACCCGCAGCAAGATAGAGTATACGGCCGACACCCTCATGAAGCCTGAGAGCCTCGGCGCCGCTTCAAAGACACTGATACTCGTGTCAGGGGCCAGCACCAAGGGCCTTGGTGCCGCCGGTATAAGCAGTGAAGCAGAGGGTGCCAGGATTTCCTCTTTGATAAAGCGTGCAAAGTCTCTTGGCATGAAGATAATCACCGTCCATGTCGGTGGTGGTGCCAGGCGCGGAGTGATATCCGATGCTCTCATAGAGATATGCATGGCTGGTTCAGACTATGCCATAGTCGTGGCCGATGGTGACACCGATGGTTTCTTCACGAAGCTTGCCAATGCTTCCAACATAGGACTCACGAAGGTAGACAGAATTTCAGCCGTGGGTAAGCCTCTAGCCGCAAGCTTTAAATAAGCACTATGAAAAGAATACATGCTTTAGTACTGACCTTATGTGCTGGTGTTGTACTGCTTACCGCACAACCCATAGCCCCTGGGGATGTTCATGGTCGCTATACCATCAATCACGACTACAGACCCTCGTCATCACTTACCAAGACTGGATGGCTATCAGACTACTATCCTGCCCTGCTAGGCACGCCGGGTGACAGCAAGGTGTACTTCCTGGAAGGCAAGAAGCCGGGTGGCACACTGTTCATCGGTGGTGGAACACACGCAAACGAGATTGCAGGCATCATGGCCGCCGTCCTCTTTCTTGAGACGATACAAGTAGAGGCGGGCAGGGTCATCATTGTTCCGAACCTCAATAGTTCAGGCGTTAGCCATCTTGACAAGGAGCCGGATCAGCCAGAATTTACGACGCGCGGACCGGCATGGATAAGCCTCAAGACGCCGAGTGGTCAGCGCTACTTCAAGTATGGCTCCCGTTGCACCAACCTCGCCCATCAGGGCGTGGCCGATCCAGCAAAAGGTTACGTGCATCCTGATAGCAAGGAGGATCCTCTCCCACGTTGGGAATTCCGCAATCTTAACCGTGCCTACCCTGGCAAGACCGATTCAGGCCTAACCCAGAAGGTAGCATTGGCTATCATGAATCTACTAAAGCAAGAGAGAGTCAATGTGGCCTTCGATTATCATGAGGCCGACTTAGGCGGGCGTCTGGCCAATATGATAGTGTCTCATCCCAAGAACATAGCCTTGGCGGCGGCAGCCGTCATGGATATTGAGCTTGATTTTGGCCTCGAACTAAAACTGGAGCCTTCTAATCTGGCATTCAGGGGCCTGTCTCACAGGGAGTGGGGTTCTGGAAGCGAGGCCATGAGCTTCCTTACCGAGTCTCCCCATCCCGGTATGGGTTCCGACGCGGCTGCCGATACCGACGTTGTAAACGATCCGCGTTCTCCACTCGGTGTGAGGGTAGCCATGCACATGGCCTGTACCGAGGCGGTTGTACGTGCATTCAATGACGGCCACGCAGGTTCCAGCATCATTTTTTCTGGCTTGCCTGGATATGATGAACTGTCGCTCAAGGGGCTTGGCGCTTTTCTTAAGTAACGATTGGCCATCGGCATAGGCCGGTGGTGTCATAGGACAAGCGTACTGCCTGTCTAATCATTTTTTTTCCGAGGAGTATGTATGAAACTGAAACTTAGGCTGCTTACAGCGCTTGTCATGGCGCTCGTCATGGCTGGTTGTGCCGCCGTGACTCCGGCACCGATGGTGGACACCGTCATTCCCGAGGTAGTATCCAAGAATGGTATGGTAGCCTCGGCCCATCCATTGGCATCCCAGGCTGGCTTAGAGATACTCAAGGCCGGTGGTAACGCCGTAGACGCCGCCGTCGCCACGGCATTCGCCATTGGTGTTGTAGAGCCCAACGCTACCGGTATAGGTGGTGAAGGGTATGTCGTCATATATCTAAAAAATTCAAAGAAGGTAACTTCTATAGACTATCGCAGCCGTGCGTCACTCAACGATGCCACAGGCCAGGTCTGGCCCAATGCCGGTCACCGTGGTGTGGCCGTTCCTGGCACCGTAGCCGGCCTCTCCATGGCTCTGGAGAAGTACGGCACCATGAGTCTGGCTCAGGTCATAGCTCCTGCCGCCAAGTTGGCGGAGGAAGGCTTTGTAGTAAGCACGACACTGGCTGGCGTCATATCAGACAACTTCAAGCGCGCCATGGCCAACGAGTATCTCATGTCATTGCTAGCTCCTACTGGCCTGCCCCTGGAGGCTGGAGATATTTATAAGAATCCCGACCTTGCAAAAACACTCAGACTCATAGGAGCCACGGGTAGGGACGGCTTCTATAAGGGTGAAATTGCCAGGATGATAGCACAGGATATGAAGGCTCATGACGGCCTCATAGACGAAGCAGACCTGGCAGCCTATAAGGCCATAGAGCGGGAGCCCGCAATGGGCACCTACCGTGGTTATGACATCGTCTCGGCTCCTGCTCCTGTGGGTGGCTTCCTTCTCATTCAAGCCCTTAACATGATAGAGAACTACGACATCAGATCCTTTGGTTTTGGTTCTGCCGAGAAACTCCACCTCTTCTCCGAGGTGCTGGCCCGCTCCTTTGATGACTACTATAATGTTCTCGGCGACCCCGACTATGTAGATGTGCCTATGAAGGCCCTCACATCAAAGGGATACGCCAATGCCAAGGCCGCCTCCATAAAGCTAGACTCCATGACCAGTTCATACGAGCCGGTTGATCCCAACAGCGAGCACTGGAGCACCACCCACCTTTCTGTGGTTGACAAGAACGGCAACATGGTCGCCCTTACCCAGACACTGTCAAGCTTCTTTGGAGCAGCCGTGGCCGTCCCTGGCACCGGCATCATCCTCAACAACGAGATGGGAAACTTCAACAAGAAGACTGGCACCGCCGCCTACATGCCTGGAAAGCGTATGAACACCACCATTGCGCCTACTCTCGTCATGAAGAACGGAAAAGCCTTTGCGACCCTGGGTACCCCAGGTGCTATGCGCATCGTCCCCACCCTTGCCCAGATTGTCACCAATCTCATTGATTACGACATGGGCATCCAGGAAGCCATAGAGGCACCTCGCATGTATTGCACTTTCCTCCAGGGAGCAGGCAAGACGACTATGGACATTGAGTCATTCCTCTTCCCAGAAGCCGAGGTAGCAAGGCTCGCCGCGATGGGTTACAAGCTCAAGACCTATGATGAGCGCGATCTGTTCTTTGGTGGTGTGCAGGGCATAATCATCAAAAATGGCAAGATGCACGGAGGAGCTGATCCCCGCAGGGATGGCGCTGTCCTGGGGTACTAGACCTGTTCTGTACCATGTACTAAGAGTCATGTGATGGCGGAGGCGGGCGCAAGCCTGTCTTCGCCATTACTAAAAAGATGGGAGCCTAGATGAGAACGCGTTTGACTGGAACCTTTTCGCTCGTGATTGTTGCGCTCGTGGCGCTGGTATCATCCTGTGCCAGTCGACAGGCTGCTACCATTGTTTCAGCAAACCTGATCGTCGCAAAGCTCGGAAGCGGTCTGATGAACCAGGATGTACGACCGGGTCCTGGCGTGGATGAGATACGCTGGCTCTCAGATTATCAACCATCATTGCTGGGAAGCCCCGGTGATAGTTTGGTGTATATCATGGATTCTGGGAAGCCAGGTGGCACTCTGCTGGTTGTTGGTGGTACCCATGCCAACGAGTTGGCGGGCATGACCGCTGCTACCTTGCTCGTAGAGCGAGCCGTTCCTACAGGTGGCAGACTGATAGTCATTCCCCATCTCAATAGCTCTGGTTTAAGCTACATGGATACCGTTAATCCTCAGCCTTCATGGATACGCCTGGAGGCGGCATCGGGCACACGATACCTGCAGTATGGTTCACGGCTCGTACACCCTGAACATCAGGGCAGGGTGGATCCTGATAGGTACTTTCTTCCAGACAGTCCTGACAGCCTTGCAGGTAGTGAGCAGCGCAACATCAATAGAGCCTATCCCGGCATAGAAGAAGGGCCTTTGACTCAGCGTGTGGCCAAGGCCGTTATGGACATCATTGTGCGTGAAAAGGTGAGCCTGGCGCTGGACATGCATGAGGCCAGGCCGAGCTCAAAGCTAAAATGGATGATAGTAGCCAACCCAAAGAATTTAGACCTTGCAATAAATACCGTTTTTGATCTTGAGGACAAGGGAATTCTATTAAAAATTGACCAATCATCCGATGAATTCCGTGGTCTATCCCACAAGGAATGGGGCGACAGGACAGAGGCAATGGCCTTCCTCGTAGAGACGGTTAACCCCGCCCAAGAACCCAGGGTCGGCGAGCCAGTCGATCAGCTAGGTCATCCTGAGTACCCCCTCTGGAGACGCGTAGGGGTACAGCTCGAGACGCTAGGAGCCATAGTAGGCAACTACAACGCAGTTTCTAGTGATGGGACGATTTTGTATGATGGGATTCCCAGTCTTGAAGAAATTGAGGCACAAGGCCTCGAGGCCTTCTTCTGATGGAGAGCGATCCTTCCAGCGTACACATGCTCGATGAGCCACAGATGCTAGCGGCCTTGAAAGGCGCCCCATGGCTTAAGCTACCTGTTGTCGGCTCATGGCTATTAGCCAACGACCTTCTAGTGGGGCCCCCCGCATGGGCAGAAAAAGTAGGTGTATTGTCATCACAGGATAGACGGGACATCCTTACATATCTCATGCCTCGTGCAGGGCTTGGAAGTTTTTTCCCATCGACCCTGCTTCTGGCTCTTGAGCCCGGGCGCTATTCAATAGCCACCTGGGATAGCAAGACACGACAAGCTGTGGGGATAGAGATAGCCACGGCATCACCGCTCGTATGTGGCCCTCCCTGTAATGGATTCCCCCTATTCCTGGTAATAAGGTGTGTGCACGAGGATTGATTCCTCCTAGGCGTGCACCGCCCTGCCTAGCGCACCCTTGGCTGCCTCCATCACAATCTCCGCTATGGTGGGGTGGGCGTGCATCATGTCGGCCAGCTCATCAACTGTGAGTTCCGAGCGCCGGGCTAAAAGCAGTTCGTGGATGGCGTCTGTAGCCCTCTCTCCTACTATTGTAGCACCCAGTATCTCTCCGCTCGTTGGGTCATGTACCAGTTTGGCAAAGCCTTCGGGATGGCCTATGGCGACGGCCTTACCCACTCCTCGATACGGGAAGGAGTAGACTGCATGGGGAATGCCGGCCGCCTCCGCCTGTTCGGCTGACATGCCGAAGCTGGCCAGTTCCGGCTCACAGTAGACAGCAGACGGTATGGTACTGAGGTCGACTCGTATCTCTGTTGGTGCCTTAGAGCCTTTTAGAAGGCTTGCTATGTGTTCAACGGCTATCTCGCCTTCCTTGCTGGCTACATGAGCCAGTAATGGAGTGGCCACAACGTCTCCTATGGCGTAGACGCCTGCAGCCGAGCTCTGGTAATAATCACCGGTGCGTATGAAACCCTTGTCTATGCTGATTCCCAGTTCCTCGAGGCCCAGACCGCCTGAGTTAGGAACCCTGCCGACCGCGACGAGCAGGGCGTCCGCCTCGATAGTAGCGGGAACGCTTGCTCGCTTGTCTTTGCCATCCTCTCCACCATTGGCTTCAGCGGATGACTTGGCCTCCGACAGGGAGAGCCGAATGCCTCCAGTGCCGTCTGAACTCTCTCCATCCAGACGTTCCATGCCGGTAGCCATGGCCCCGACAATGAACGAGACGCCACGGCTCTCGAAGGCCTTACGCACTACTGCTGCCGCCTCGGCATCCTCTATGGGCAGGATACGATCCAGGGCCTCGACTATTGTCACCTGGGAGCCAAACGCGTTCCAGACGTAACCTAACTCCATGCCTATTGCGCCGGCGCCAAGGATAATCACCCGTTTGGGTAGAGCCTTGAGCATCAAGGCCCCGGTGCTCGACAGGACCGTCTTCTCATCGAAAGGAAATGCAGGGAGTTCACGAGGCCTTGAACCGGTGGCTAGTAGTATTGTCTTGGCCGTAATGGTAGAGCCGTCTTCAAGGGCTATCTCTGTAGGCGATTGTAAACGGGCGCTTCCAACCTTGTAGTCTATGCCATTTTTTTTAAGGAGAAACTGGACGCCCTTAGAGAGGCGTTCGGCCGCCTTGCGGCTGGCAGCAAAGGCCTTGCCATAGTCGAGTCCAGACAGGTCTACGGTCGCGCCAAGATTTCGTAGCTTGTCGGAGCCAAGTACCAGTGATGCCTGGTGTATGAGGCTCTTGCTTGGAATGCATCCTACATTGAGGCATACGCCGCCTGGTTTATCCTTCTCAATGACGCATGCCTTGAGTCCAAGTTGGGCAGCTCTGATTGCCGCCACATAGCCACCAGGCCCTGCCCCGATTATAGCGACGTCGTATGATGATTCCATCTATATATTCCTTTCTATAGTCTATACGAGAGCCAGCGCTGGTTCCTCGAGCAAGGCCTTGAGTTCAGCCATGAAGGCCGCCGCAAGAGCCCCGTCTATGACACGGTGATCGCATGAGATGGTGATCCTCATCATACGCCTGGCGACTATCTCGTCGTTCCTGACGACCGCTTCCTTGACGATCGCGCCTATGGCCAATATAGCCGATCCCGGTGGATTGATGATGGCGGTGAATTCCTCTACCCCAAACGATCCCAGGTTTGATACGGTGAAGCTGGCGTTGGAGTATTCTTCCGGGCTCAAGGCTGCTTTCCTTGCACGCGGTATGAGGGCTGATAGTTCGGCATCAATTTCCGAGACTCCCTTTCGCTCGCAGTCTCGGACCACCGGCGTGATGAGGCCGGGGTCAAGCGATACCGCAAGGCCAATGTCGGCAGATGGTCGGTACCTGATGGCATCGTCTTCCCATGACGCATTGACTATGGGGTGTCGCTCCAGGGCCGTGGCTACCAGACGCATGATGAAGGCATTGAGGCTAAGCTTTGTATCGCTCTTTGCATTGATGGAAGCACGCAATAGAAAGAGGTTTTCCATGTCGATTGCAGAACGGACGAAGAAGTGTGGCGAGTTTGTCCAGCTGGCACTCAGTCTCTGGGCTATTATACTTCTCATCTTTGAGTGAGGTACACGCTCATCCTTGAGGCCACGTGGCTTCGCCTTGCTACCTGCCTGGCTTGTCTCTACGACGCCTTGCATGTGCACAGCGCCAGACTGAGGCGATGAAGAGGCACTTCCCTCAAGATCTCGCGCTATGACCCGGCCACGTGGGCCGCTGCCCTTGAGTGTCCTTAAGTCTATGCCGCGCTCGCGTGCCAGCCTTCTAGCCAGGGGTGATGACGGTGCGCTCAATGAAGGGGTGCCAGAAGCCGGCGTGCCTGAAGTTGGACCCGAGGCAAGACTCTTTGTATGCGGTTCGACTACCGGGCCTAGAGCAGGGAAGGCCAGTTGATTGCCGGCTTGGCTCTCGCTGGCAGCTTTCTTTTTGCTGTCTTCCCCAACATCCGATGCGGGCTTTGGCTTATTAGCCTTGGATGCATCGACGACAGACTGCCAGTCTTCACCCGGCTTGCCTAAGACGGCTATTATTTCGCCCACGGCTGCCTTCTGCCCGGCTGCCTTTACAATCTTTAGAATGGTGCCAGCCCTGGATGCCTCGTAGGGCATGCTCGCCTTGTCTGTCTCCACCTCACAGAGAGCGTCGCCTGACTTGACCGCCTGGCCTTCCTTGACGAGCCATTCGGCTATGATGCCGTCCGGCATTGTCGGTGATAGGGCAATCATTACAAGAGCTTCAGCCATGTCATTCCTCCATGTACAGGACGCGCAGGGCCGCGGTCACTATCTTCTCTGCAGACGGTTGCACCGCCAGTTCCAGCGTGTGGTTGTACGGCATAGGCACGTCCTCGCTCGATATAGACGCTACGGGCGCGTCCAGATAATCGAAGCGCTCCGAGGCTATCCTATGGGCGACGTAGGATCCGACCGATGCCGCGGGCCAAGCCTCGTCTACAACCACGGCTCGCCCTGTTTTCTCAACGCTCGCCATGATGGTTGCCTCGTCCAAAGGCCTAAGGCTTCGTAGATCTATCACCTCGGCGTCTATCCCACGATTCTCCAGGATGGCTGCCGCCTCTAGGGCGTACTGTACAGGTCGGCCGAATGTGACGATGGTGACGTCCTTGCCAGAGCGGGCTATGGCCGCCTTACCCAGGGGTATGAGCGTCTCTTCATCGGGCACCTCTCCCTTGTCGCCATACATCATCTCAGACTCCAGGACGACGACAGGATCATCGTCCCTGATGGCTGTCTTAAGCAGGCCATAGGCGTCAGCCGGATTCGAGGGGCAGATGACCTTGAGGCCAGGAATATGCGTCCAAAAGCTGGCTAGAGACTGAGAATGCTGGCTGGACAGGTATTCAGCCGGCCCGTTGGGACCCCTGAACACTATGGGTACAGACAGTCTGCCTCCAGACATATGCCTGAACTTGGCCGCCTCGTTAACTACCTGATCAATGGCCAGAAATGCAAAATTGTGTGTCATCCATTCGACTATTGGCCTCATGCCGGCTATGGCAGCGCCTACGCCAAGGCCCGTAAAGCCTAGCTCCGTAATAGGCGTGTCCAGGATACGATCAGGCCCGTACTTCTCTAGTAAACCGCGCGATACCTTGTAGGCACCGTCGTATTCGGCTACTTCCTCTCCCATCAGTACGACCATCTCGTCGCGTGCCATTTCCTCGTCCATGGCCCTGTTGAGCGCTTCTCTGTAGCTTATGAAGGCCATGATCAGGACCTCCCCTGCGGCGCTTCCAAGCCCATGAAGAACGGCTCACCCGCATAAATATCCTCGTAGATGGTGTGCAGGGCGGGCTCTGCCGCCGCCTCGGCGAATGCTACCGATTCGGCTGCCATGGCCTCGGCGGCTTCATCCTGTGCAATGGCTTTTTTTTCGTCCCAGCCGCCTTCCTTCTTCATGAGCTCTTCCAGCAGCACTATGGGATCCTGCATCTTGTATTCATCTATCTCGCTACGTGTTCGGTATTTCTGTGGGTCGCTCATCGAGTGGCCCTTGTATCGATAGGTTCGTGCCTCTATGAGAACGGGCTTGCCTTCCTTAGCCTCCGCTAAGGCTCTCTGGGCTGCATCCCTCACCGCCATAACGTCCATGCCGTCTACCTGCTCGCCTCGAATGCCGTATGCAGAGGCCATCAGGGAGAAGTCTTCCACGGCAGAAACCCGTTTCCAGTTAGTACCCATACCCCACTGGTTGTTCTCACAGATGAGGACCACCGGGAGGCTCCATATCTTGGCAAGATTGAGAGCCTCATGGAATGCACCCTGGTGAATGGCCCCATCGCCGAAGAAGACGGCCGTTACGCCACCGGTCTTCTTGTACTTCTGGGCGAAGGCGACGCCAACGGCTACTGGAATCTGCGCGCCGACTATACCATTGCCGCCCAAGAAGCCCTTGTCGGGATCGAAGAGGTGCATAGAACCACCCTTGCCCCTCGAACAGCCTGAAATCTTGCCGAAAAGCTCTGCCATGATGGCATTGGGATCCATGCCCGCCGCAAGCGCGTGGCCGTGGTCACGGTAGCCTGTAAGCACCTTGTCGCGCTTCATATCCATGGCCCCTATGAACCCTACGGCTACCGCTTCCTGACCGTTATAGAGATGGCAAAAACCACCTATCTTTCTAAGGCCATACATCTGCCCGGCTTTTTCTTCAAAGAACCGTATCCGGGTCATCTCGTTTCTCAAGTTCCAGTATAAAGAGAGGTCTTTCTTGCTCATGTGGCGGCTCCATTCTGGGCTTCCTGATTGCTGCCGAATGCAGGTTGGGAGACGTCTTCAATGGCTGTTTCTATGACGACTAGTTTTCTGGGGTCTGGGTTGATAGTCCAGAAGCGCTCCATATTTCTACCGAGGCTTTCGAGCACCTGTGCCTTAAGTTCTGGTGAGTCTATGACGGCGGCTCGACCCTTGATGCTTATTATTTGTTTTAGATCCGGGCTCTGGAACGACCAGGATACACAATCGCAAGCCTTGAGGTCGCTAAGCTTCCTCGAACCGGCCATGGAGACGCAATACAGGAAATCCCGTTCGCCTCTTAAGGTAGTGGCTGTCATCCACCGTGTTCGTGGATACCCATCACTTCCTATTGTTGTCATGGTGCCTACGTGCACCCTGTCTAGCAGCTCCAGGAATGCGCTCAAGTGTTCTTTATGGCTCATGCTGTTCCTTTCCTTTTTAGTATCCATTCTTGTGAGGAGTATATGTTTTGTAACGTGTCTATGAGGCTGGAGGGAAGGAGCGACTCGTTCTTGGTACTGACAGTGGGGGACGCGAGGCTTAATATGGCCCCCTGTATTGCATCAATACTAATTCCTGGAACGAAGTCAGAGGCGTTGGCTACCTGAGATGGGATAGATTTAACGCTGGTTGACGAATAAAACGCACGATGAGCAGCAAGGCTTTTTTGTAGTGCATCCAGGTCTGCCGAGACGAGTATCGTGCCGTGAAAGAGTAGTACCCCAGCACCCGCGGCGCTGGCGGTGCCGCCAATCTTGCTGTTCCCCGCCAGAATTTCACCACGCTCTCCGGTTCGTGCCGGGACACCTAGCGCACGGAGAGCATCCACTATCAGTTTCAGGAGGTCTTCGCGTTGGGGCAGAGAGCCAGGAACAACAAACGACCAGTTGAGGTTGCCTGCATCGTGGTACACCGCCCCTCCACCGCTGGTCCGCCTGAATACAGCGTGTTCACAATCCAATCGCCCTTCGGCGCACTCAGATTCTGCATCCTGATTACGGCCCACTACAATGCATGACTGGTTTACGTAGGTGGAAATAAAACCTGCGGGGTTCTGTCCTCCCGCAGGTAGCTGTGTAAGCCTCTGCACAAGCAAGGATCGCAAGCCTTCCTCTATCGCTATGTTTCTAGCGGGAGAGGATGTCAGGGGCCCCATGCTCGTCAGGTTTATCATGTCATAAAGTTAAGTAATATAGTCGCCAAAGGCAATCAAAGGAAAAAGCGCCGATCCCAATACTATCATCCCTATTATGGTGTCGTAGCATCGACTAGAGACTGGAGCGCCGTCTTAAAACTAGAAAATTCGATACCAGCAACCGTAGCTGCCTCCCTGACGCTTTGCGATGAGGGGCCAGGTTTGAAGCCTGTCGTAGCCTCTACCTGGGATGGGCTTAAACCCCAGGAATACAGGTCTCCGAATGTAGTCTTGCCGACGACGGCTCTAGCCGTAGCCGACGAGGCGCCAGTACCGGCTCCTGTAGCTTCTCCGGTTCCTGTCCCCATCCCACCGGCAGAGCCTGGGCTAGTAAGCGCGGCCGTGGGTGCTGGTGGTGGCGTGCTTGGTGCTACTGCTATCGCCGTCCCTGCCGTTACCGTAGCCGGCGCCTCAACAGTCTGTATGGCAAGCTTAGGCACGGTATTAGTCGAACCTAGCTTGGGGATGGTATAGATAGATAGCGTAGCCGGCTCTACGCCTAGATGCGTAGCCAAGAGTGCCAAGGCACGATCAGGCAGAACGGCACCATCTTCGGCTTCGAGTGGCAGCCCGGAATACAGAGACACGAAGAGCCGTACTGCTCCGGTGCCTATCTCTAAACCAGGTGGCAGAATTGAAGCGTAGAGCTCCTCGATGACGCTGACGCGTTCAGATGGGTCGAGCCTGCGTTCTGGGGTAGAGAAGGCGGCAGCGGAGTCAGCGGCTGGTATGCCAAAGGCCTTTTCTATATCCAGCCAGGTATAGGATCCTCGAATATCGGCGGGGTTGGGCAGTCCAGCCAGCTCCCCGGTCTTGAATTTAGCCGGTTGCTTGCTCGATGTTGTCTCGTAGTAACCGACTGCTCTAGCTATCGCTATGCCACCAAACATGCTTGCGATTACAATCACGGCCAGCGGGAATGTCTTTACACGTATCATATGGTTTTATCCTCGTGGGTATCGCCACTAGCCTTGCTCGTCTGATTGCTATCGGGAAAGGATCCGGCGGCCATCACCACCGTCGATGGGACAGGGCAGGCTTGGTCGCTGGTACACTTCATGCACGATATACACTGATGATCACGCACGACGCCGCTCTTTGAAACCTCTATGTTCATAGGGCAGGCACGGTCGCAAGCCTTGCAATCGATACAGGTAGGGGCGTTTCTCTTGATGCCGAAGATGCGGAATAGGTTGAATATACCTTGAAACGCACCGAAAGGGCAGGCGTATTTACAGAAAGGCCTTTCGATGAAAAGCGATAGAATCAGGGTTGCTATAAGAACCAGTGCACCGGAGAGGGCCACTTCTCCCGTCCAGAAGTGGAAGAGGGCGTAGTAGGGGTCATAATCCTGGAATATTAACTTACCTGTTACTATTGTCATGTACGTTACCCATGCAAGCACCACATACCGCAGGTAACGGAGAATTTTGTCCAGTCTGGCAGGAACGAAGGTGTTGTAGCGCTTCTTGAATAGTCTTCGTCCAATGGACGCAAACCACTCCTGAATGCTGCCAAATGGGCAAACCCAGCCACAGATGACCGGACCAAAGAGCACGGCGAGGAACAGGGCTATTACGGCGAGTGCGACAGATGATTCGTGCACCTTCTTGACCAAGGTGCCCGCCGAGACTAGTTGCCAGAACGACACAACACCGCCGAATGGACAGATGGCATGAAGCGAGGCACCTTCCAGTATTGCCGGCGTCGTGATGCCCCGTTCGCTCAGAACCCCAAACGTGGCTATCAACGCCACGAGAACAAAAAAGAAAATCTGAATAGCACGCCGTATCCAAGGCGTAGCCTTCTTTGCCTTCGTGATTTTTATGGTGTTAGCCATCGGTCCTCCCGTTGTGAATTAAGTAATCAAGGTTTGGCTATGAATAGAACGCAAGCAGTTGCCAAACATCAGTATCTGAAGAGCTGGTTTTTAAATGCCTTTAGGTGGTTCTCACTAGCTCTCATGAGCCGCTCGAACAGATCCTTCACCGTGGCGTTCTCCGGGCGGGATAATTCAGGACGAGACAAGAACGATTCATACATGGCGATGTTGGCTATCTCGGCATCGACACCTGTCTGGGCAGCGGACTTGAGATCCATGGGAACTACCACATGAGCGGCCGATTGGTCGGAAGGAAAGGATAAGCCCCTGCTCTTGTATTCATCCCTAAGCCAGGAGAGGTGTTGCGCCTCTGCGGCCATGATGTTTGCATAGGGTCGCATACTGCCGAATTTATTGATAATCGCGGCGTATTCACCATGAGCTAGGTACTCATCCTCGGCCGCCCAATGGAGCATATCGTTAACGGTAAACGAAGCTTCCTGAGACAGTGCCACACTCACTGCGGCCGCTCCGTAATCCGATTCAGCCGCGTGGACAGCGGCTACCGAGACTAAACAACTAAGCGCCTGTACAATCACTTCCATTGAAACTGATTTCATTCGGTTCTCCCAAGCTTAAAATAGATATATACAATATCTATAATGCAAGAGGCGTGCCAAAATAATGGTTTTGAAACAATAATAGTTAATTGCTTGTATTATAGATAAATATTTTGCAAGTCAGAAGGTCGGTTCAAGCCCTAACCTCCGGACTTGCATCAGTTTTGGTATAAATGGGAATAAACGGGGCTCGTGAGAAAAAAATTCCCTGCCCCGCGAGTATCAGTACCTATCCCCTTCCGTGGGCACGAGGCAGATGAATCTGAGTGGGCTGGTTCCTGTGTTGACGAAGTTGTGCTTCTTACCGCCTTCTATGTACGCCACTGATCCGGCATTGACGGGAGTCTCGGTTCCCTCTATGACTATCTTGCCCTGACCTTCCAGTACATAGTTGGCATGGAACCACTCGTGGGCGTGGTAGGGGCTCATGCCGCCTTCCTGCACGGTCATAACCCTGAAATAACCGTCATAGCCATCCTGGGGTCCTATGACAATCTGCTTTGTGACGCCGACTATGCCATCGCCTTTCATTGCTACCGGCTGTATATCGTCTTCGTGTCTAATCATGATTCCTCCAATTTTGCTGTTGTATAGTAGCCTAGTATTCTAATCGATAAACGCAGTCATTTGTAGAAACCAACGCGGTAAATCCGCATGTAGGCATTAAAGTCCTCGAAGGCCGCTACCAGGGCGACGCTTGAAAGCAGCTGGGTTCTGACGGATTTCCTCAAGGTGCTTGCAGCCTTGAAGTCTGAGAAGGGTATGCGTATGACACTCCTCTTTTCTGTAGGCTCAATTGCTGCAGCGTAATAGCTCCACGGGAAAACATTGTCCCGTGTTCGCAGGAACACATACCATGACGATCTACTTCGGGCGTCTACCTCAATTTCAACACCTGTATATCCAGAGGCGTCAAAGGATTTTTCATCGTATTTAAGCCGAACCTGTATGAATCCGCCGCCCTTGGTTATAACCCTGCCCGCGAGTAGCAGGGCCTTGCCTGATTCTGTCTCTATGTTTGCCGGGGGTGTGAGCTCAGACTTTCCGCCCATCACCCCGTCAGCAAAGGATTCCCATTGCCAGCCAGCAGCCTCTGAAGGAGAAAGATCAAGACTAGAAATGGTGTAATCCTGTCCGAAGCCCTGAACCGCAGCGAGGGCGGCAAAGGATACGAATAGTATGGTTTTCATATTTTACAATATACGAATGAATCCTCGGTATGACTAATGAGCGACGTATTACACCTGTGCTGGAAGAGCTGCCAGAGCTGAGAAGAAGTGGCATACGGTTCCGGCTATAACTAAAAGATGCCAGGCTATATGAAAGCCTCCCCAACGCCGACCTAAAGAATAGAATATGGTGCCTATCGTGTAACAGGCTCCCCCGGCGAGGAGGAAGGTTAGCATCGATGCCGATCCAACGGTGCTCAGTTGTTTCCATACCAGTATGATAAGCCAACCCATCGCGAGATACGCTCCCAGGGTAGCGAGAGGCCATCGGTTGAGGAAGAGGGACTCAATGACGCTTCCGAAAATGGCTATAGCCCATACCGCACCGAAGACCCACCATCCCACGCTGTTACGCAGGATTGTCAGGGAGAAGGCAGTGTAACTACCGGCTATAAGTACGAATACGCCAATATGGTCTAGTTTCTCGAGGGTTCGTTTGGGTTTAGGGGACGTAGTGGCATGGTAAAGCGTGGAGGCGAGATAGAGGAACAGCATGCTCGAGCCAAAAATGGCATATGATACAACGTACCAAGCATCGCCATGGGTTCGCGCCATTATTATGAGAATGATGAGGGCTGGAACGGAAAGGACGGTTCCTAGGCCGTGGGTGATAGCGTTACCTATCTCTCGCTGCGGAGTGGCGTTAGTCATGGATCGCTCCCGAAATACTGGATACGGGTTAGACCCATGCCCTTATGTACGGTTGCCGATCCTGGCCGTATTGGCTATTTTCCTGGCTCTCCTGGCGCTGACCAGGGATGATCCTACGACGGCGGCTATGATCACGGCGCCTCCCGCCAAGGCGTTGGGCCCTGGTTTCTCACCCAAGGCCAGGAATACCCACAGGGGATTAAAAACCGGTTCAAGTCCGGCTATTATGGAACCCTGAATGGCACTGACGCGCTTGATGGCCCATGACAGGAGGATAGCAGCCAGGCCTATCTGGAAGACGCCCAGAGCTCCTATTGCCAGGAGTGCCGTTCCACTCATCCGTGGAGAGGGCATGAACAAGGCTATGACGAAACCAATGGACGCTGTGATTATGTGTGCCAGCAGATTTGATTCTAAAGGAGAGCCGTCTTTCTGCATGCGCATGAAAACGAAGTAGGCGGCAAAGGTAACGCCGGCGGCTATGGCTGCCAAGTTGCCTGGCAAGGAGCCTCCTCCTATATCACCGGTGAAGAACAAGGCCATGCCTCCGGCCACCGCTACAAACGCCAACCAGTGTTCTGCCCGTGGTTTTTCCTTGAGCAGAATGGCCCCCAGTATGGCCGTATATATAGGCGCCCCGTATTGAAGGAGGATGGCATTGGCGGCGGTAGTGGCCTTGTTGGCATATATAAAGAGAAACATCGTGGCGGAACTCGCGATGGCGGCACCAATTTGCGGTCCTGAGAAGGTGAATTTAGGTCTACGTATCCATAGCAAGAGGAATACGGCGGCAACGAGACTGCGGCCGCATGCTATGGCAAAGGGGTTCCAGTCTACGAGCTTTATAAGGAGCCCTGCCAGGCTCCAGAGAAAAGCCGTTCCAGCAAGCGCCAGAGCGCCCAGACGGCGGTCTTTTTCAACGTACATCATGGGCTGGATAGTATCCCGCCATCCGATGGCTAGGCAAGAACCTGGTCTGGGCTCTCTGGATTCACAGAGGCTCTTGTTCGACAGTATCAGTCCTTTGAGCAGTCGTGTCCGCCGTGTTCGGCGCACCCGACTCCAGAATCCTTTATGGCACCGGCGAGCCATGACTCGACGACCGACCGTGCGCTTCCCGTTGCCCCACGTATCACGTCTATGCCGTTGGCCTTGAGGACGCGCACGGCGCCTTCTCCCATATTGCCTGCTAACATGAG
>JAVEXO010000101.1:0-3838 GCA_034003955.1 Spirochaetia bacterium
CCACATTGGTAGAATCAAGCCTGCCGCCTAGCCCTACCTCTATGACGGCATCGCTACAGCCTGCCTTCCTGAAGCACAGGAATCCAAGCATTGTCAGGAGTTCAAAATAGGTAGGGCTCTCGCCACCAGGAAAGTCATCCTCGGTCCTATGCTCCATGACACTTGATAGTTCTTCTGCGCAGGCTAACAAAATATCGTTTGTTACAGGCTCTCCATCTATGGCTATTCTTTCTGTAAACGACAGAAGATGTGGTGATGTATACAGGCCGACTCTTTTTCCTGCCGCCTTCATTATTGACGCAAGCATGGTGGCCGTGGAGCCCTTGCCCTTGGACCCGGCAACATGTACCACACGGTATGCCCTGTCCGGGTAGTCAAAGAGCCTCTGGAGGCTCTCCATCCTGTCAAGCCTATATTCAGTAGCCTTGACCTTTCGTTCAAAGTTAAGGTATCGGTCAAGATAGGCATAGACAGAGTCGGCATCGTTGAAGATCATCTGCGGCCTTCCTGACCCAGGGCGGATAGCAGTATGGCCCTGGCCACATCGACGCCGCTCATCGCTTCAAGCGCCTCGAAGCCAGGACATGCGTTAGTCTCGCATACGGCAAACGCATCCCCCCGGTGGTCGGCAAAGAGAAAGTCAACGCTGCCGTACTGAAGGCCACTGGAGGCATAGATGCGTTCTGCCTCGGCTACAAGCGACGGCGGTGGATTAAAACGTTCCATCGAGCCCCCCATATGAGTATTTGAGGCCAGAGCATCGCCATGACGCATGGCTACGATGTATGGGGCTTCCTGCCGTTTCGATTCAAAGAGGGCAAAGAAGAATCTAACGTCGCGACCATGGCTAGCAGGAAGATACTCCTGGGCTATGTAGCTCGTCTTCTTAAAACCATCGGAGGCCATGAACGCAGCCCATTGATGAGCCGTTTCTATCAGCTCGACACCCCGGCCCATCTTTCCAAATCGGGGCTTAACGATGAATGGATAGGGCATTGGCGGCGGCTCTTGATGCGCCTGGGGAGTGGCCATTATTTCAATGGTCGATGGGTGCCTGGAATCGAGTGAAGCAAAATGTAACGCTGCAGCCAACTTGTCTCCAGCAAGGGCCGTTGCCCTGGAGCCGTTGACTACAGTGACGCCGTCGGATTCAAGACGGGTGTAGAGGCTCATGGGCAGTTCTCCCCTCAGAAGGGCGACATTGCCACGGCAGAAGTCCAATGTCCGCTCATACGGACTAGTCTCCCCATGGATACAGGCGGCGTAGTCGAGCCCAAGTGCCTCGGAGGCTTCGTGTAGACGCCTGGACGGATAAAAGACATCCAGGAATGAGGCGTCATCGGTTTTTAGTCCATAGACGAGGCGTAGGCCCATAGCGCGGGAGTATAGCTGCTTGCTTAGGCTCGGGCAAGCAGTATTGACCAGGCGTTCGGCCATGGTAGCGGACCGGCAATGAAGGCCTGTCGTAGCGCCAAGGCAATGGCCTCTATGGCCGCACTGTCCAATGCAGAGGATAGTGCCTTGCCGTAGGCAGAGTCTGTACTCAACCAGGCTTCGGCTTCCTTATCACCCAGGGTTCGCCTGCTCTCATATCGGTAGTCATGTGTCGACTCCAGGCTTAGACCGGCATCCTCTATGAGGGCTGCCATGGTTTCTGGTTTTATACCCGGAGCATAGCCAGAGGCGTAGAATGCAGCGTCTGCCGATACGAATGCCTCAAGAAGTGTGGGTTCAAGGGTAGCCGCGACTATTGAGGGCAGAATTCCCGGGAGTGCCACACGTTCTGCCAGGACGAAGCGTGTACAGCCGCCGTCTGCCTCCAGGGCCAAGGCTTTGAGGCCTTGCAGGCAGGCTTCATGGTTTCCGTAGGACGAAAGAAAGGATATGGCCATGATGAGTTCGAACGAGCCATGGCCTGCAGCCTTGTTTGCCTCCTGGGCTACTCGTGAGGCATCGGTACAGACAGCGATGCTGGGTTTCTGTAGCTCTTCCACACCTGCAAACGAGTATCCCAGGCGTTCGATGGAACCAGGCTTGTAGCACAGGCCACAGGCCGAGCCTTCAGGGCAGATGCGAACCGCTTCCCGCAGGAAGAGCCCGTCATCGGCGGCCAGCACGAGCACGTTGGCGTGCCTCGGCGGAAAGGTAAGCTTGAAAACGAGCTCCCGGAGACCGGCCAAGCCAGAAGCGGCGCCCGACTCGGCTCTATCGGTCCAGGAGCTGGCAATCTGGGCTTCAAGCTCCCCGGAAAGCCATGCCGCCAATTGTGTGTCCCTGCGCCTCATCACATCATCCCTGACAAGGGCCTCATGGCCTATTGAGCCCGGCTGGTAGAAGACGGCTCCTTTAAGGCTGTCCGGCAGATACTGCTGGGCCGTCCAGTGTGAGCGAAAGGCATGGGGGTACAGATATCTGGTGCCATGACCCATGCTGTCGGCGTCACGGCTTGCGTCCTTGAGGTGGCCAGGCACCTCGGCTCTCTCCGATTCGACGGCGGCCAAGGCGTCGAAGTAGGCCATGGCCGAGTTTGACTTGGGTGCGGTTGCCAGGTACAGAGCAGCCTCTGCCAGGTGGAACTGGCCTTCGGGTAGACCGATACGCTCATAGGCTGCCGCACAGGACTCTACGACGCCTATGGCACCAGGATCGGCGAGACCCACATCCTCTGAAGCCGAGATTAACATGCGCCTGAAGATAAAACGGGGCTCTTCTCCCGCATAGACCATCCTGGCCAGCCAGTAGAGTGCCGCGTCAGGGTCGGACCCCCGAATACTCTTGATGAAGGCACTTGCGGCGTCGTAATGGTAATCACCCTCTCGGTCGTAGAGAACGGCCCGCCTCTGGATGCTCTCCTCGGCCGCACCCATGGTCACCACGACCTTATTCCCCGCCTTTGGAGGCCAAGGATCGACACTCGTCTCCACGGCCAGTTCAAGGGCGTTAAGGAGGCTCCTGGCGTCACCGTCAGACACCTTGATCAGGTGTGCAAGAGCGCCATCCTCGAAGGATACCTGCCATCGGCCGTAGCCTCGCTCCTTGTCATTGAGCGCTGCCGTGGCTGCGGCCAGCAGATCGTCTTCACCGAGCGGGTGCAATTGAAAGACACGAGAGCGAGAAACGAGAGCCTTGTTTACCTCGAAGAAGGGATTCTCCGTGGTGGCACCAATAAGGATGATGGTACCATTCTCAACATATGGCAACAAGGCATCCTGCTGGGACTTGTTCCAGCGGTGAACCTCGTCTACGAACAGGATGGTGTGTCTGTCGTAGAGTTCGCGCTCGCGTTTGGCCGAGTCTACAGAGTCTCGTATGGCCTGGACCCCTGAAAGCACGGCGTTTATAGAAATGAAGCGTGATTTTGTAGAATTGGCTATGACACGGGCCAGCGTCGTCTTGCCGGTTCCCGGTGGCCCCGACAGGATTATAGATGACAGGCGATCACGCTGTATGGCACGGCGCAGGAGGCGACCAGGACCGACTATATGATCCTGGCCTATGAACTCATCGAGGACGCGGGGACGCATCCTGTCGGCCAGCGGCCCCGAGACTTCCGCGCCAGTGGCCGTGGCGAAAAGCTCGTCGCTCAAGACGGGATCATTCCCGTATCCAACCACCCCAGGTTGCACTGTAGGTATTAGACCAGAGACCGTTGTTGCCATCACAGAGGGCAAAGGCCTTGAGCCTGCCGCTTCCTTCGTCGAAAACAGACAGTGTTCGTATTGGCTTGCCAGCCAGGCTTGCGGCAAAATTGGTAGCGTCGCTTATAGCGTATGGCTGCTGTTGGGGCTTGGAAAGCTTGTTGCCACGTCAGCCATGTCGAATTCCAGGTAGCCATCTA
>JAVEXO010000051.1:0-17803 GCA_034003955.1 Spirochaetia bacterium
AGAATGGAGTTGCCCATGGTGCCGGCCTGTGGTACCCGAGGTCAACTCACCTTTTTCAAGCAATATGACGGTAAAACCCCGCAGGCAAAGATCATACGCAAGGGCGGCACCGGTGCCGCCGCCGCCAATGACACACACGCGAATGGATCGAGCCATGGTATTGGTAGAAACAGGTGGGTTGAACATATTCGCAAGTATACAGGTCGAGCGACTCGCCAGGCAAGCGGAGCAATGGTTGAGGCATCCTCAGTCGGTATCCCGCCTTATATAAAATTCCGCCCTGACCGGATAGTGGTCGCTTACTGAGCTCTCGGTTCCATCCATCGATTCTGTGCCTTCCAATCTTGTCACGTCATGGTATCTACCAAACTCATAGACATCCCAGCGCCAGCTATAGTCGGAACTCATGCTCTGTGTAATCTGCATTCTGTCATAGGTGTTGGACGAGGAGGCTACGGTAGTATCTGCCGTGTTGGGAATGACCGTTATGAATGATCCCGATGGGAAAGCCGCAAGATCCGTTCCGCTACCCTCATCGTAATAGAATCCATCGGCATTGAAGTCACCGGCGCAGATGACGTCTGGATCGCCATGGGCCAAGGCGACATCGGCCATGGCCAGCGGCAGTGCAGCTATCTCCAGGGTTGCCTTTGAAGGGCTTGTATGGACGCTCATGATGCTGTAGTCAAGATTGCCAAGCCTGCTCTTAAAATAGGCGCTAAGCGGAGGGTACACGAAGGATTGCCCGCCTGAGTAGGGGCCGTAGAGCAGCAACTCTAGCGACGAATTCTTGTAGATGATTGCGTATTGGTCAAATCTGACATAGGAATACGCCTCTTCCCCTGCGATGGCGTTGACGCCGGACAGGAGAGTCTCCATTGACGCGATACAGGTTGCTTCGGAGGCGCTTGAATTGCCGCTTCCTACCTCCTGTATGGCGAGCACATCGAAACGCTCTACAATTTCAGCCAGGACAGCCATGGTCCCGGGGCGTCCAGCCTTGGTGCCACCGAAGGCCTGGATATTAAACGAGCCTATCCTGATTGTCTCATCATAGCCCCGGGGCAAGGGTGCCTGGCAGCCTGACAGACAGAGAAGGAGTGATGCAGCAACAATGGATATCATCGCGCTCGTGCGCAAACGCTGGCGTACTACAAGCATCTATCGCTCCGGTTTCGGATGGGCAGGCCATGATCTGTCCTGACTCCTGGCCTTCCCGCTACGCTTGCTTTTAATCGTACCATGAGCCATTTCTGGCTGGTCGCTAGCACCCGCCACGAACAGGCGGCGTGTCCTGGTGCCGGCGACCGGAACTGCATGCCGGCTCACCAGCTCGTCGATGGTGTTGCGTAAAACGAGCCACTGATCATCGTCACAGTGGACTACATGCTCGAAGAGGAAGGCCTCATCAGAACTGCTGGTGCCATCAGGCAGGTCATTTGTCACACCGGTCGTGCGATCGAGGAAGGCCCTGAGCCCGTCGCGGAAGCGTCGGCTTATCATGCGTGCAACCTCATCACGCATAGGCTCACCGCCCACATTGCCGCGCGCGGCATCCGCCACGCTGTAGTGCCGTGCCGTAGGTTCGTAGTAGCGAGCTATGATGCCGTTGACAGACTCTGTGCGTACCACCTTGACGATGCCGGCCGATTCCAGGATTCGCATGTGGTAATGCACCTTGCCCGGCCCTTCCCCTAGCACCTTGGCAACCTCTGTAGCCGTCATTGGCCTGCGGGTCTGCCGGAATACATGAATCAGCTTCATGCGATAGGGCTGGGTAAACGCCTTTATGCGCTCCTCGGTATCGAGAAGAAGGAGATCTATCATGGGGATCAGCTTAACGTTCAACTTATTTGAACGTCAAGCAATCACGGTGGCTTTTTGCCGCCTACAGGAAGGCGATACTCCACCCAGCTCACCCGTCCCTCCTTGATTGCCTGTTTAAGGGCGCGCTCAGAGGCTGAAAGCCGAGCATCGCCGGTCTTTACCTCTATGAATACGACCTCCCTGGGATTCCCCTCCGAGGCTCCGGGGAAGGCCACAAAATCGACAGGTTTGCCAATAAACCTGGCATCGGAGGGTTCGCAGGGGAATCCAGGAAAAAACGGGGCCAGTTGCTCCCCTATCTGACCGGTCAGCACGGCTCTGGAGCGCCTGACTGCATCGTCACGGGCCGCTGCCTCATCAACCTTGAAGGAACGCTGGGCCTCAAGTCGTCCTGAACGTCGGCCCAGGGATAGACCAAGCCACAGAGCGAGAGAGGCAACCAATATGAGAAGGGCAACGACAAGGAGTAATAGAACAGGAATGGCTTCTGACTCTGCTTGCGCGAGTATCTGCATGAAGGGCATACTCATAGTACTTACGTGCTAACAGGCGCGAAGGTCAAGGGGAGCGCATGATTACTGATTCATTGGAAGAGAACATACACGAAGCGGCAAGAATCATTAGCCAATCGTCATATCTCATAGCCTTTACCGGCGCAGGCGTCTCAGCCGACTCTGGCATGCCCACATTCCGTGGAGCCGGCGGTCTCTGGGGCTCGTATGATGAACGCCACCTGGAACTCGGTTTTTTTACAAGCCATCCTGAAACTGCCTGGAAGACGATACGAGAAATATTCTACACCTTTACCCTCAAGGTTGAACCCAATGACGCTCACATCGTGCTGTCAAAATGGGAGGACGAAGGCCTGCTCAGGCTGGTAGTCACCCAGAACATAGACGGTCTCCATGGCCGCGCAGGCTCCCGGGAAGTGGCCGAATTCCATGGCTCCTGCGACGACCTGGTATGCATGCGATGCGGCAATAGCATCAAGGCCAGCGCAGAATTTCTGAATATAGTGCCTCCCCTCTGTCATTGTGGCGGCGTGTATAAGCCTGGTTTTACATTCTTTGGAGAAGGCATTCCCGCCGAGGCCCATACCAAGGCCTTCGAGGCAGCCGGCAAGGCCGACGCCTGTTTGATAATCGGCTCTACAGGCTCGGTCTACCCTGCATCATCCATTCCAAGGCTCATAAAACAGCGTGGGGGACACATCATAGAGGTCAATCCAGAGCCTAGCGAGTTTACCGATGGCATAAGCGACGTCTTCGTGCCTCTTGGTGCCGCCGAGGCGATGAGAAGGATAGACGAAGCCCTCATGGCCCTGCGGAGATCATAGCCTTGAAACCAGAAAACCAGCTAAGGGTCGTGTTCCTCACGGCTGCCGTCGCTCCTGGACCCCGTGCAGCACCATTTGGAGCAGCCAGGGTGGTATCGGCTCTACGCGCCTCTCCCGCTATTGCAAGCCGTACACGGGTAAGCATAGTAGAGGCTTGCACGGAGGATGAAGCTGAAGCCCTCGCTTCAAAGGCGATGGCCTTGTCTCCTGAGGTGCTTGGTCTGTCTCTGTACTCCTGGAATTCAGTATTACTCATCAAGGCGGCAGCCCTGCTCAAGGCTCGCTTGCCTGGCATCCTCGTCGTGGCCGGTGGCCCCGACAGCACGGCAAATCCCGAGAGGCTTGTCGACGACGACCACGTGGACATAGCCGTAGCCGGCGAGGGTGAAGCGGCCATGGTACAGATAATCACAGCCAGGCTCGAAGGCAGCTCATTACCCGGGCCGGTGTTGCGCACTCCACTGCTCGACCCTGCCGGTCTACCTTCTCCCTGGCTTGACGGTACACTGCCACCATCCAACTGGGAAGGTGCCGCCGTAGAACTTACCAGAGGGTGCCCCTACCGCTGCTCCTTCTGCTTCGAGTCAAAGGGTGCGTCAAGACTCAGGCGATTTCCCCTGAAGGTGATAGAGGCTGAGATAGCCGCCTTTGAGGCATGTAGCACTGGGGGCGGTGGCGTCGGAGAGGTCTTTGTCCTCGACCCTACATTCAACGCCGATTCCAGGCTGATGATGGAGGCCATTGCCATCTTCCGCAACGTTGGCCCCAGCCTACGCTACTACATAGAGCTCCGGGCAGAACTCCTGACCGCCGAACAGGCTCGAGCCCTGTCGTCGATAGAGTGCTCTGTACAGATAGGCCTACAAGGCTCCGACCCTGAGATCCTGGCCAAGGTCAACAGAAAATTTGACCCCGATCTATTCTCTCGCGGGCTACGCCTCCTCGACGAGGAAGGCATTATATTCGGTCTTGATCTAATCTATGGCCTTCCAGGCGACACCCTGCCAGGATTCAAGCGCAGCCTCGACTACGCTCTAGGGCTGGGTCCCAATCACCTGGACGTCTTCCGTCTTGCCGTTCTACCAGGTACCGCCTTGTACGATCAGGCCGCTGGGCACGGGCTCATCTACGACCCCGTAGCACCCTACCTCGTCCGCTCGACACCAGAATTCTGCGCCAAAGACCTGGATGATGCCGAGCGGCTCGCCACAGCCCTGGACATCATGTACAACAGGGGCAGGGCAGTCATGTGGTTCCGTTCAGTAGCCATCCTGGCCAAGGCCCGCCCCTCTACCCTCATGGCCCGCTTCGCCGACTACATCGACGAGGCTACAATGCACAAAGCTGCCTTGCCGGCAGACGCGCCGCATCGACTCATAGAGGAACTGCAGCTTGGATTCCTGGCGGCCATGTTTGCAGAAAAGCCACCCAGGCTTGCAGGAGCGGCCGATACGGCTCTGGATCTGGTGCGGGTATCGGGCGCCTGGACAAGGGCCTTCGCAGAAGGTGAGTCAAGCGAGCTAAGCCTTGGCTGGAATCCAGAAGATCTACTCGATTACGCCATGGCCGACATAGCAGAATTCGCCGCCGAAAGTGAACGGCAAAAAGGCCGCTGGGTATGTGTGCCAGGCGCAGACGGGCCTCGATTCAAGAAACTTAACGCCGGGAAGCAGACTGGCTCAGGCAAGAAAAGCCGCCCCTGAGCCACAACTATTCTTTATGCCTGAACGGCAAGTCTGCATTGAGCTCGTCTACGAAAGCCGCCTCCTCAATGCTGGCCCTGGAGAGGGCATCGGCGTAGACGCTCCGTAGACGGGGGTCAAATACCAGGTGGTACGAGCCTGCCAGGAGTGAGCGAAAGCCTCTCCTGGCCTTGTGGTGGCTGCCCATGCCGGGATCAAACCCTGAAATACCTTCATGTATCGCATAGGCAATAGGCGCGTAGTAGCATGTCTCGAAGTGCAAGCCAGGCAGGTCGCGCGTGGCTCCCCAGTATCGACCCCATATCATATCGTCACCCTCAAAAAGCATGGCCATGGCCACTGGATACCCAGAATCGGTTCCATACGCCGCCGAGAACCGTACCAAGGGGCCAATGCGTTCTGCCGCCATTTCAAAGAAACTTCGCGGTAGGAATCGAGCCGCCCAGGGGCCGAATTTGTCATTGGTGCGTTCGTAGTAGTCGGCCATTCTGGTCCACAGACCCGGGTCTGCTTCATCACCTCTAATGACCTTGACAGCAATACCAGCCGACACGACATCCGCCTTGTCTCTAGCCACATTGCGCCGCATATTCTTTGAAAATGAGCCGGTAAAGTCTGCAAAGGAAGCGTAGCCCTGGTTTTCCCAGCGGTAGACCTGCCGCCGCCACGAAATCCAGTTTCCTGCATCGCCATCGAGCCTGGCGGCGGCATGACGGCCTATGGCAGAGCCTATGAGTGGGTCTGTCCAATGAAGATGTGCCCCGGAAAAAAGCCCTGAGCGCGCCAATTCTGCCACCGCCCCGAGACAGGCATCGATGACGCTATCCTCGTGTTCACCGGGCGACACGAGGGGTCTCCAGATGGGTGCGGGCGTGAATGGCACGGCGGCCACCAGCTTTGGAAACCAGTGGAGCCTCAAGGCCCTGGCAACCTCTTCCATGCCATCGTCCCATACGAAGCTGCCTTCGGAGCCAGCCAGTGTGTAGAGAGGAATGTAAGCAATAACGCGGCCTTCATCGCTCAGTTCGGCATGGGCAGGAGCCCAGACCGCCTCCGGGCCAACGGCGCCGCAGTCTTCAAGAAGTGCCAGAAACTCCCAGGAGAGGAAGGGACAGGAGGCGCCATGACAGGCATTCCAAGCCTTGGCCTCTATGGCATGGATCGAGCCTAGAACACGAACGGACAAGTTTGACATGGTGTAATAATACTGAAGTCTGAGGCTAGGGGGCGAACCTCGCTACCCTGTTCCTGCCGTTTTCCTTTGCTCTGAACAATGCCTTGTCGGCGGCGGCAAAGAGCATGTCTGCCTCGGTGGCATCCTCGGGGCTCGAGGCGACGCCTATGCTGGCGCTCAAGGATATCCTGTCGTGTCCACCGGATACATCAGCTACAAGATCGATGGCCAAGGCCTCTGTCTCTGCCCGTATACGCTCCGCCACAGCCAAGGCCTCCTCGACGCCGGCATCCGGCATGAAGAAGGCAAATTCATCACCTGAGAGGCGGGCGGCAACGTCTCCGTCTCTAACCAACTTCGCGTATACGGCTCCTGCCTTTGCTATCATGGCATCGCCCACCTTGCTACCGTAGCGCTCGTTCAGTTCATGGAAATGGTCTAGGTCTAGCATGAGCACGGAACAGAGAGGTGGCTCGTTTGAATTACGTGCGAACCTCGACCGTGAAGACTCCTCAAGGAAGCGCCTGTTAAACAGGCCAGACAGCTCATCGGTCACCGCCCGCTTACGGGCCGTCTCTCCCCAACGTACCATGTCATGGAGAAACCCTGACGCCTCGTCTAGCCAGCCGGCCATGACCCTAGCCATGGAAGACAGCATCCTTGAACCAATCATCGGGTGTTCCCAGACGAGCCGGTAGAAGTCAAGTCCTTCCAGCACAAGGAGTTCTGTCTCATCAAGCGCTATGCAGGTAGCAGAGCGCGGCTCGTTCTCTATTATTGACATCTCGCCAAAGAAGCGCCCCGGGCCAAACTCATAGAGCTGGCGTTCATTGCCGTCTTTGTCTACTGCCATGGATGCCACTCGCCCTGTCCTGACTATAAACATCTCTGTACCAGGATCTCCTCTGGTGCAGACAATCTCTCCCTTGGCGAAGCGGCGTGGTTCCAGGAAGGCCGATACGGCATTGAGCTCAAGTCCGCTCATGCCAATAAAAAGAGGCGTATCACTTATAGCCGTGACTATGGGATTCACTCGTCAACCTTTCGATCGAGATGGTACACCCTGTTCCCACCGTCTTTCCAGGCTTTCATCATGAGTCCATAGGCTTTTTCCACGACTCCCTTAAAATCGGGGCCATTCTCTGGCCATGAGGCGATGGCTATGCTGACACTCAAATGAAAAGCCGAACCATCAGTCACACTACGCAGGTCCAGGTTGGCAAAAGAAGACTCTATCCTGGCTGCAAGAGCCTTGGCTTCTCGCGGATTGCAATCGCAGGCAACTATGGCCGTCTCATTACTGCGCAGCCTGATGGCCCAGGCCTTGCGTAGGCCACGCGCCTCATCCTTGAGTATCGCGGCTATACGCTCCATGGCAAAGTCACCTGCGGCATGAGTCCATGCATCGCATAGATCCTTGAACCTGTCGGGCTTGCAAACCAGTATTGCGGCCGGAGGCTCGATGCTACGATGCAGCTCGTCATCCAGAAAGGCACGTGACCATAAACCGGTACCCGAGTCTGTATACATCTGCCTTCGTAGCTCCCTAACCCATGGCGAATTATCCGATATGAGTGCCTGGGTAGAACGAACCCGCGATGATATCATGGTGACGGCTCTGAGCAGAATGCGCGCCGATATGTCTGGCCGCTCTTTGACCAGGTCTTCCATCGTCAGCTCACGCCCCGGAAAGGCCAGGACCATGGATGGCTGTACACACAGGGCCATGGCATCATAGGACGCGCCTCTGGAGAAGTCGAAGTCTCCAACGGTATCACCGGATACGAAGCGAGCCATCTCCTCAGAACGCCCCGAAGCATCAATGCGCGATACGGCGACGAGGCCTGAGCTAATTATGAAAAAACGCCTGGCCATCTCGCCAGAGCGAAACAGCACATGCCCCTCCTCGCAGGAAAACAGCTCTGACTTCGAGGCAAGCCAGAACATATCATCCTGCAGGAGCCGGGAAAAGAAATCTGATCCTTTAAGAAGGCGTGCCTTATCGGACAAGCCCCCTGCTATTGTTGTCATGCTAGCGCTAGTATAGTCGCCCCGACACCATAATGGAATAGCGAGCGATAACTTTACTGGTTCACCGGCTTCATTGTCGGAAAAAGTATTACATCCCTTATGCTATACGCGTCGGTCAGGAACATTATGAGCCTGTCTATGCCAATACCCATGCCACCCGTAGGCGGCATGCCAATTTCCAGGCTCGAGACGAAGTCTGCATCGAACATGTAGGCCTCATCGTCTCCTAACTCGCGCTCCTTGAGCTGTTGCTGGAAGCGGTCGTTCTGCACGATGGGGTCGTTGAGCTCCGAATACGCGTTGGCGAGTTCTCTACCATACACGAAAGCCTCGAACCGTTCCGTCATCGTAGGATCACCGGGCTTCTGCTTCGTTAACGGCGAGATATCTGCCGGGTAGTCAATGATGAAGGTAGGCTGTATCAATTCCTTCTCAGCGTACTTCTCGAATGCGGCGTTGAGTATGTCGCCCTTGGAACAGTCCTTGAGCTTCTTCTTGAGTTCCTCGGTCAAGCCCTTGGCAACAGCAAGGTCGCGGGCTTCCTCGTCGGTCTTTATGGTGGAGAAATCAATGCCACCGTACTCCTTGACGGCATCCATCATCGTCAATCGTCGCCATGGAGCCGCCAGATGCAACTCAGTACCCTGATAGCTTATTGTCGTCGAACCACAGACTTTTTCTGCGGCGTAGGCACATATGTTCTCGCACAGCTCCATCATGTCGTTGTAGTCGGCGTAAGCCTGATACAGTTCTATCATGGTAAATTCGGGATTATGGCGTATGTCCACGCCCTCGTTGCGGAAGTCCTTGCCCATCTCGTAGACGCGCTCCATGCCACCGACTATACAGCGCTTGAGATACAGTTCTGTGGCAATGCGCAGGTAGAGCTGGAGGTTGAGTGCGTTTGACTTGGTGACGAATGGCCTGGCCGCGGCTCCGCTCGCTATGGTGGAGAGTATGGGAGTGTCAACCTCTATGTACCCGCGCTCGTCGAGGTACTCACGCACAGCCTTGATGATGGCTGTGCGCTTCTTGAAGGTCTCCATTACCTGGGGGTTCATCACGAGGTCGAGATAACGGCGACGATAACGCTGCTCTGGATCCTTAAGGCCATGGTACTTCTCAGGCAAAGGCTCAAGGGCCTTGGCCAGCAGCACCATACGCTTGGCATGAACCGATATCTCACCGCGGCGCGTCTTGAAGACATAGCCTTCCACCCCGATGATATCACCCATATCCCATGTCTTTACGTGGGTGTAGGCTTCTTCTCCCAGTCCTTCTGCATTGAGGTAAATCTGAACGCGTCCATCGCGGTCCTGGAGGTCTATGAAGGCCGCCTTGCCTATGTCGCGGAAGCTCATGATACGTCCGGCTATGGACACATCCTGGTTCTCAAGCCCTTCAAAACCCTGCTTTATCTCTTCTGAGTGATGGCTCTGTTTCCAGGTTACGACGGCAAAGGGATCCCTACCCTCCGCCTGGAGCTTGGCGAGTTTCTCGCGGCGCACCATCTGCTGCTCGCTCAGCGCCTTCCTGGCACCTTCCTCGTCTATCCTGTCCTCGGCTCCGCTCTCTTCCTGGCTCATGCATACTCCTCTTTGCGGGCGTCATTGTAGCGCTCCACGGAGGGGTATTGTAGGCGGAACAAGGCATCAGTTTCAAGCGCGCTAACGGGTTGGCTCTCTTTGGATCCTGGACAACGATTATAGCGGGGTGTAGCTAGAACTATTCAAAAAAAAGAACCGAGCCGTATACGAACGGCCTCGGTTCCCTCCCAAGGAGGATTCATCGATATAACGACCCATTGGGTATAATGGTTACAAAATCCGGCTCTACTAGGCAAGCGAAAAATTGCGTTGACAACGTGGGAATCTCAATCTTAAAGTTGGAGTCTTGAGCGATATCATACGTTTTTTTGGCAGGAATGACGGTTGAAGTTGTGGCGCCGGATACACATTGATTACAGTTCCTGCCATTATATTTCTCAAACCATACATAGCATTATACCGATTGGAGATTTATAGCACATGATTGATTCATTATTGAGTAAAGGCATCCTCCCTGATCCGTTGGTTCGTTTAGGGGTGAGGCGCCTCACAAAGAATACTATTCACAGCATAGAAAAGATGGATGTTGCTGAAAAGGAAGAGTACCTGATGCGTTTTATTAGAGAGCGCAGCCACGGACCTATTGCAATCAAAACTATAGATGCCAATGAACAACATTATGAGATGCCCAGTGAATTTTTTGAGTTAGTATTAGGTCGACATAAGAAATACAGCTGTGCTTACTGGGAACAAGGAGATTCGCTCGATGATGCCGAGAAGAGGATGCTTGAATTGGTTTGTCTTCGTGCTGGTATAGAAGATGGTCAAAGAATTCTAGAACTCGGATGCGGATGGGGGTCGTTTTGTATCTATGCGGCCATGCGTTTTCCTCATACACGTATAACAGCCGTATCCAATTCAAACAATCAGCGCTCCTATATAGAAGAAATAATTAAACAACGAGATATAAAAAACCTGCAGGTTATCACCTGCGACATCAATGAGCTGGCACTTACTGAAACATTTGACCGTGTGGTATCAATAGAGATGTTTGAGCATATGAGAAATTATGAAACGCTCTTTGGTAACGTCGCTGGATTTTTAAATGAAAAAGGAAAACTCTTTGTTCATGTCTTCTGCCATCGCAATTTCCCGTATACCTACGAAGAAAAGAATAGCAAAGACTGGATGGCTAAATACTTCTTTACTGGCGGCACCATGCCCAGCCAGGACCTTTTCCATTTTTTCAACCATCATGTGCGCATTAGTCAACAATGGGCTGTCAATGGCAAGCACTATCAAAAAACTCTAGAAGCATGGTTGAAAAAAATGGACCAACAAAAGAATGCTGTAATGCCCATTTTGGCCCGGCGGGAGGGCGAGCGAGAGGCCGTGAAGTGGTGGTCCTATTGGCGTGTTTTCTTCATGGCTTGTGCCGAGTTTTTCGCTATTAATGGCGGAAACGAATATTTCGTGGCACATTATCTATTTGAAAAGAATAGTTGACGGCACTTATATTGAAGCGGCTGCCATAATCCACATATTCAGTATCTTGAGCGCTTGATCAGCGGTCCTGAACGTGGGGACACCGTGATGCCTTAGTTCGCGGACAAGAGGATCGTAGAGGGCGCCTGAATCTACGACAGCGACCCAGGGTTTCTCGCTTCGTGCGAACAGCTGGCCATAGCGCGTCGCCAGGGAATCGCTTCTGGTAACATCCTCGTCGTGCCCCTCCCCGGCGGCAAGCGTGTTCATGCGCGCCGTCAAGGGAACTATGCCGACAATGCCCGCATCTACATTTTTGTCGGCCATGATAGCGTCGAAAGACTCGTAGTATGCATCGTCGTCACCCATGGGCGTAATGTCCAAGGGGTTGTGCGCATCGACTATCTCGCCGATCTTGGCGGCCTTGAGCACGGCCTGTAGCCTGGCAATTGTCTCGGGCCTGAACTCGGCCATAGTGAGCGCGCCCAGGTTGTCGGCAAACGCGACACACTCGAAACCGGCATTGGACAAGGCTCCAAGCCTCAGGCCACGAGCATTCCTGCCAGCGAAGGCCGCAAACAAAGACAGTGCATCGTCGAAGTCATCAAGTGTTTCTAAGACCGTGGCTCCTGCACGCGACAGGAGAGCCCGTGTTACCGGCCAGTCGCCTGCAATGCTGGCAGTGTGGCTTGCGCTTGCTGCCGCTCCCGCCGCCGTGCGTCCGGCACGGTAGAATATGACCCGGCGCCCGCTAGAGCGGATACGCCTGACAGCCCTGACAACCTTGAGCCCGTCCAGAGGTTTGAAGCCTTCTACGTAGACGGCAAATAACTCTATGCTCGGGTCGTCGGCTAACCATTCTAGATAGTCGCCTATGCTCACGTCCATCTGGTTGCCACAGGTGATGACATACTTGGGATTGAGCTCTGGATGCTTCGAGACGCGGCAGATGGCAAAGGCCCCGGACTGGGAAATAAAGGCGACCGGCGCCATGGTGCCGCGTGGCATGGGAAGCTTGTACTCGGGTATGAACAAGGTGTTGTACTTGCCAGGCACTGAGCGTATGCCCAGGCAGTTTCCACCGTTGAGGAGGGGTCCACGGCTAACGCTCGAACGCGAGCCCAGAAGCGCATCACGCATCCTTGCGACTATTGCCTCGGTGCCCGATTTCTCTTCCAGACCGCCCGGTATGACTATGACAGCCTGGGCCTTGTCGGCCTCTGCCAGTTCGGCTATGCATTCAGGCGCTTGAGCGGCCGGAATGACCAGCACGAAGAGATCCACCTTCTCGGGAAGTGACATGACGTCTGGCACACAGCGGCAACCGTCTATCTCCTCTATCCCTGCCTTGACGACGTAGAGCCGCTTGGGGTCAAAGCCGCTCTCTAGAAGATTACGGAGTATGATACGGCCGTTGTTTATGCCTTTTTCTGACACGCCTATGACGGCTGCGCTCTCCGGCTTTAGGAGCCTGTCTATCTTGTCTACGGGCCTGAGCGCCTGTGCCCTGTTGACTATGGAACCATCGCTCGCCTTGGCAAGCTGTCCATCACTCGTTGCGATGGTGCCAAGCTTGACCAGGGCGTCAAGGGCGACTAATTCCCCCTGCCCGTCCTCTGCCTTTACGACGACGAAGGGGTTGACCTCAAGCTCGGTAATCCCCGCCCTGGCAAAGGCAGGTGCGGCCTCTACGAAGGCCAACAGGAGGTCTACGAGCCTCTCTTCGTCTATGGTAGCGGCCGTACCGCGAAGACCGCCACAGAGGAGGTCTCGCACCGCGTTGCCACGCAAGGCAGCCTGTATAAGAACACGATCTGCTCCGTCGGGGCTCAGGAAGAGAGACGCGGTGCCAGGCTTAAAACTCTTGGCCAGGAACTCGGTATAGATGCCGCCGGGACCAAAAGAAATGACAGAACCAAAGTCCATGGCAAATCGATAGCCTACTATTATCTCATGCCCGAGCCGGGGTTCAAAACTTACAAACTCGTTGACGGTGTAGCCTTCTACTCGGTACGAGCCGAAGCGCGACTCCATATCCTCGATGGCGGCACGTATTGCCGCTGAATCCTTAGCCACCACAGCGACGCCGCCGGCCTCTGTCTTGTGTAGTATCTCAGGGCTTACGACCTTTATGACAACCCGCTCTCCAGGCATAGCCTTGATCTCTCCATCAAGAGCGCCGATACCTGTAGAGCCCTTTAGGGTAATGCTGACAGGTACGCGTAGCCCCATCAAGCCGAGTATTGCCACACCCTCAGGCTCAGTCAGCGCGTCTCTGCCTTCGGCTCGTGCCGCGGCCAAAGCCTCCGTAAGTCTTCGTTCGTCAATCATGTCTACCACCAAATTTTAGAAGTACAGTTCATACTCTTGAGGCACGGGAGCATTGGCGTCATCCTTGACGTACCCGAGCCTTGCTCGGGCCCCGTTAGGGCGCCGCGTCCCTGCGGCGCCAACGCCCCCGCCTGGTTAGAAGTACAGTTCATACTCTTGAGGCACGGGGGCGTTGTACACGTACTCGGCTTCTTGTTTCTTGATCGTTATCCAGCTGTCTATCAGTTCGTCGGGGAAGGCTACTGCCAGGTAGCCTTTATCCTTGCGGAGCCCTGCTAGTACATGGAAGAGACCCGTTGGGAATATATTCTTGCTTGTTTCCTTGGTGGAGGCAAATCCAAGGGCAACAGGATCGAGCCCACGCTTGACGCCGTCGAGACCGGCTAAAAGCATGGCAGCAAGGAAGTAGTAGGCATTGGCCGTGGCGTCTCCCGTTCGGAATTCGATGCGTGCCTCTCCCTTCTTAAGATACCCTGGAATCCTGACGGCGGCGGCTCGGCTACCTTGAGCGAAGGTGGCCGAAACTGGAGCCTCATAGCCTGGCACGAGGCGGCGGTAGCTGTTTGTACTGGGATTGGACCAGGCTAGAAGGGAGCCAGACAGGGCGTGTGAAAGAACACCGGCCGTGTAAGCCAGGCCTGTCTCCGAAAGCCCGTACAGGCCCTCTCCAGGAAAGATGCTTTTTCCGCCCTTCTCCACGTATTGGTGCACGTGCATACCTGACCCGGCTATCTTGTACATTGGCTTGGGCATGAAGGTAACGAAGAGGCCAAGCTCCTCCGCTATGGACCGGATTATCCATTTAGACAGAACGACGGCGTCGGCGGCAGAATCCAGCGATATGAAGTTAAGTTCTATTTCTAGTTGTGACGCGGCTACCTCATGGTGATGGTACTTGACCGGAATGCCGGCGGCTCCCATCGCCTGTACGACCTCATTACGCAAGCGACCATAGCGATCCTCTGGTCCCATCCTATGATAGCCCTTGGACAGGCCAAAACGCGGAGCATCCGAATAGTCGTCCCCTATGCCTTCTGCGCTCTCCACATAGTAATACGAGTGTCCTGTTGTGGTTGAATACCTGACGTCGTCGAAGGCGTAGAACTCAAGCTCGACGAGCATCCTGGCGTCGTCGCCAACACCGCTGGCACGGAGCGCGTCCATGGCCTTGCGGACGACTGCCCTGGGATACTGCTCGAAGGGTTTGCCTTCTGTGGTCCAGACATCGCAGAAGGCATGGAGGATCTTGAAACCGTCCTTCTCTTCCAGAAAGCCGGTGCTCAGGTCTGGAATCGCGACCATGTCACTCTTATGAACCTGTGCATAGCCAAAATTGCTGGCATCGAAGCCTATGCCATCTTTGAGCACCTTGTCGCTGACGTAGGAGCGCGGCAACGACACCGAACGAACTGATCCATGGATATCCACAACCAGCAGTGAAAGATAGTCCACCCCTGACATATCGCCTAAATACTTACTGAGCTTCATGCCCGACTCCTATTGGTGAAGGATGCCTCCGTCACGCGCTTGAGCGGGACGTGATAGCAATAGTACGGTCCAGTACGGATCGTTTCCTAATTCTACAGAGTAGATACGGCTTGCGCAAGTAAAATTAACCGGCTCAATTCATTAAATGATATGTCGTTTCATTTAATGAATCGGCTCGACTCTTAGGTCAGTGATTTTACCATGTTTTCCAACTCTGACTTGGAGTACTCGTATATAGAGCCACAATTATGGCAGGTCACCTTGACGGGGAATGGTCCGTTCTCCGCCATATCCGCGACCTCGGCTTGAGGCATCGACAACAGATATGAGCCCAATCTGGCCTTGGAACAAGCGCAATAAAAACGTGTCGGCTTCTCATCTAGATGGTTGTAGTCGAAGAAAGGAAATGACCTAAGACACAGATCCATACGTGTCGCACCCGTGGCTAGAGTCTCGCCGAATGCAGCCATACCATACACGAGGCGCTCGACACGATCCAGGGCTTCGTCACTCGCACCAGGCAAGGCTTGCAGGAAGAGGCCTCCAGCCCCCGCAATCCGTCCTTCTGCATCAAAATGAAGGCCAATAGTAAATGATGTACGGGTCTGTTCTGAAATATGGTAATACCAGGCCAGGTCCTCGGCTATCCTTCCGCTCTTGAGAGCGGCGCTACCGGAGACAGGCTCGCTCTTGCCTGCCATCAACCGTGTTAAAGACAAGGTTCCTGCCCCTATGAGAGGAGCTGTATCGAGGCTGTCTGGCTTTGAGATAAGTTCGAATGGTGCCTGGAACAGGCGCCCACGCACATCACCGGCTGCGTTGCATTCAACGGAGAAGCCCTCTGCCGGGCCGTTGCCCTCCACTTTCATGACGATACGATCATCGCCCTTGATAGTCGCTGACAGAAGAGATGCTGCGACGTAGGCCTTACCCAGTACCATAGTCTCTAGAAGCCCAAGGCCATGAGAGGCCCTCATCCTGGCCACCATCGATGTATTGGACGACAGAATACCTCTAATGGAGTCGCCTTCAAGCGTGAATATGGTAAGCCCATCGGGACAGAGCCCGGCGAGTCGTTTTTCTAGCAGCTCATCATGCAGGTCCGTATCAAGCATCGTAGCCTCCCTATAAACGCTAGAGTATACTTAAAAAGACGCCTTTAAGGATATTGAAAGGAAAACACCCATGCAGATCCTTGAGTTTTCATTCTGTCTGTTTGGTATTGCCGCGGCCTTGGCCTGCACCCTGCTTACATCCCTTGCCCCCGGTAAGCACAAGCTATCAATAATAAGCATGGTATTGACGGTAGCAATCATCCTCTTTCTTATCTTGGTTCTGCTTGAAAGAATATCCTGGCGTATCTATCCAGCCATAGCTGCACTCGTTGTAATACTTGCGCTCATAGTGATCGAAAGACGGCGTACTGATCCATCCTCGTCGCCACTGCGTCGGATACTTGCCGTGGCCTGCACCATCCTCAGTGTCCTGTCCATGGCCGCTGTCATAGTTTTTCCACTACGCAATCTACAAAAACCCAGCGGAAAGTACCCGGTAGGAACAGCCTGCTTCGTCGTCGTCGACCAGGGGAGAACCGGCATCTACCTTGACGAACCCGGCGTTCCCCGCCGCCTCATGGCCCAAGCATGGTACCCTGCTGCTCCTAGAGCCAACGATTACCCGCGAGCCCGATGGATACCCGACCAAGGGGTAGCCAAAGCCTATGCCCAGTATGCAAGTCTTCCGGCATTCATCATGTCCCACGTAAGGCTCATCAAGGCTAACGGTAGGATAGGCGCTCCGGCAGCAGTAGATACAGGAACGATGCCGGTAGTTGTCATATCGCACGGGTGGACCGGTGCGAGAGCAATGCACACTGACCTGGCTGAGGAACTCGCCAGCAGGGGCATAGTTGCCATCGCCATAGACCACCCTTATGGCGCCTTGTCTGTAGGCTTTCCAGACGGCCAGGTAGTGCCCTTGTTTGCAGGAGCTCTTCCTCAGCGTAAGGACGGAGACGCCGCCTTCGATATGGCTGCATCCAGGCTTGTAGCCACCTATGCCGACGACATCGCAGCCGTGGTTGATCATGTTCGTACTAACGACACAATTAATGAACTAAAAGGGAGGCTCAATCCAGACAGGATAGCCCTGATTGGCCACTCTACCGGCGGAGGGGCAGCCGCTCTCGCCGCCATCAACGACAGCAGACTAGCTGGCATAGTAGGACTCGACGCATGGCTAGAACCTCTAGGACAACGTGTAGATCTGGGACTCCAGGCGGCTCAGTTGCACATAGGCAGCGCCTCCTGGAAGGGAGGCCCCAATGCCGTCATCCTCGAGCGCTTTCGTAAGGCCAGCGGGCAATGGGACGGTTTTAGAATAGAAGACTCAGGCCATGCCGACTTCGCCATGATACGTCATATTACATCGGCGGGATCCATCATGGGCCTTGCAGGCACCTTGAACGGTTTCCGTTTCGCCGACAGCGTTACGCCCATCGTGTGCAATTGGATACAAGCTATCCTGCTGTATGGTCCCAAGGAGGCCCGGAACAGTGTTAGCCAGCCATCGCCGGCCCTGCCTGCCTATAGGGAGTAGCAATTCAATGAAATGAGACGTCCATACCGTCTATATTTAAATTTTTTATAAAAAAAGAAATATTTATCTGCGTATTTTTTTATATGACGCTATATACTATTAAGACATAAGCATTCTGTCTCGTTAATTTATAATTAATAATTAATAATAGAAACATCATTTTATTTGACCTCGTGCAGCCTCAGAGGTGGAAGGAACATCGATGCACTTTTCCATTGGACGAAAAGCGGTGGTCTTGGCGTATGCGGTGGCATTCACGGTAGTCTCGTCAATGCCCGTCAAT
>JAVEXO010000052.1:0-17693 GCA_034003955.1 Spirochaetia bacterium
GGTCGTCATCCATGACGTACCGGTCGCCCGAAGGCGACCGGTCTTGTCTGGAGCTCGCCTTCCAGGGCTCGCCCAGGCTTGCCACTTATTTGGAAATTAAATCTCTCTGTATCTCCGGCAAGCCTGGTCGTCATCCATGACGTACCGGTCGCCCGAAGGCGACCGGTCTTGTCTGGAGCTCGCCTTCCAGGGCTCGCCCAGGCTTGCCACTTATTTGGAAATTAAATCTCTCTGTATCTCCGGCAAGCCTGGAAGTGGCCGTTGCCAACGTCTATAAGTTCTGGTTCGGGCAGGCTTGAGCATTCAGGAGTGGCGTACGGGCAGCGGGTATGGAATCGGCAGCCCTCCGGGATGTTGGCAGGCGAGGGTATCTCTCCCGAAATCGGCAGCTCCTTTATGATGTCTACCTTGCCTGTTAAAGGCTCCGGTACCGCGTCTATGAGGGCCTTGGTGTAGGGGTGCAGGGGATTGTCGATGACGTCATCGGCCCTGCCCATCTCCACGATGCGCCCCAGGTACATGACGGCGATGCGGTCTGTAAAGTAGCGAGCGGTCGATAGGTCGTGGGTGATGTACAGGTATGTAAGCCCTAAGTCTCGCTGTACATCCTTCATCATGTGGAGGATCTCGGCACGAGTCGACAGGTCTATCATCGAGACAGGTTCATCCGCTACAAGCATCAACGGGTTGAGGATGAGGGTTCTGGCTGTGGCTACACGCTGGCGCTGGCCACCTGAGAGCATGTGTGGATACCTACCCATGAACTCCTCAGGTGGATTGAGTTTTACCTCGGTGAGAGCCTTGATGATCATCTTCTCATGCTCGACGTGGTCGCCGGGAATTTTATGTATGATCAAGGGTTCGTCAAGCACGTCTTTTATCTTGAAGCGCGGATTCATTGACGCATAGGGGTCCTGGAAAATCATCTGGACCTGGCGTCGATAGGCCTTTGTGCGCTCCTTGTCTGTGCTCGTCACATCCTCGCCATTGAAGCGTATGGTACCGCTCGTTGGATCTATGAGCTTCATGACGAGTTTGCCGGTTGTCGTCTTGCCTGAGCCCGATTCACCTATAAGCCCGAAAATCTCACCTCTGCGTATGCCAAAGGTGATACCGTCTACCGCCTTGACAACCTTGCGGTTCTTGCCGCTCAGGGTCTGTGTGAGGCTCTGGTGGGGAGCGAAGTGTTTCTTGAGGTCTGTGACCTCCAGGATGATATCCGATTTGTTTGCCGTCATTTTCCGCACCTCCAGCAGGCTACCATGTGACCGGGCTCTACCTCGAGTAGTGGCGGCTCTTTCTGGCTGCAAATATCCATCACCCTGTGGCAACGCGGATGGAACCGGCAACCTGTGGGCGGGTTGATGAGATCCGGCGGGGTGCCAGGAATATATGACAGGGTCTCGACCTTCTTGCGTAGTAGCGGGGTAGCCTGCAAGAGCTTCTCCGTGTACGGATGCATGGGTCCTTGATCGCCGTATATCTGCTGGTTTGTTCCCAGCTCGGCAATCTTGCCCGCGTACATCACGCATATCCTGTCACAGACTTCCGCCTCTAAGGACAGATCGTGTGTTATGAATATGAATGATAGGTCGAATGTCTTCTTGAGCTTCTTTAAGAGATTGATGATCTGAGCCTGGACAATGACGTCCAGGGCCGTCGTCGGCTCATCGAGTATGACTAGCTTTGGCTTTAAGAACAAAGCCGTCGCTATGACGACGCGCTGCTTCATGCCACCTGACATCTCGTGAGGAAAGCGGCCCATCACCTCGGGTGGAAGTCCCACGAGGCCTAGATACTCTTTTACAAGCTCTTCTGCATGGTTCTTATCCATGTCGCGGTGCTCATGCAGGGTCTCCAGCATCTGCTTGCCAATAGTATACACAGGCGTCAGGCAGTTCATGGCGCCCTGGAAGACCATAGACACCTCTTCCCAGCGTATGTTCTTGCGTATCTCACGCTCGGAGAGGGGCATGATGTCCCTGCCTGAAAGGAGTATCTGAGATCCCTCCTCTATGTGGCCTGGGGGAGACGGCATCTTTAAAAGAGCCATGCCGGTGGTTGTCTTGCCGCAGCCTGATTCTCCTACGAGGCCGAGTGTCTCGCCCTTATAGAGGTTGAAGCTTACATCGTCGAGTGCCTTAACGGCACCTGCCGACGTGTGGTAGTACAATCGTAGGTTCTTGACTTCAAGGAGTTTATCCATGGTTTACCTCGTACGCAGTTTCGGGTGCAGGATCTTGTCCATGGCGAAACCCAGGAAGGCGAACGTCATGCCCATGATGGCTATGAAGAGTCCTGGCGGAACTATCCACCACCATAGTCCGTTAAGCGTAGCGCCGGATAGCTGGGCGTCATGGAGTATCTGTCCCCAAGATATGATATTGGGGTCTCCAAGACCCAGGAGCGAAAGAGAAGATTCGGCGACTATGGCTCCGGGCACGGAGAGAGCCATGCTGGCGAAGGAGTAGGGTAGGAGGAGCGGCATCATGTGCTTGAATATGATGCGCCACTTACCCGCGCCCAGTGCCTTGGCTGCTTCGATATACGTCTCTTCCTTGATCTGCAGGGCCATAGACCTAACCGTTTTTACAGGGCCCACCCAATAGAAGACTATCATCGAACCTATGATTATCCAGATGCTTGGTTTGAAAATGGCCGACAAGACAATGAGTATTGGCAACATAGGCATGGAGACGAATATCTCGAATATAAACGACATGATGGTGTCTGTTGCGCCACCCATGTACGCGCATATTATACCGTACAGCACGCCAATGAGGACGGACACGACGCTCGTTACGAGTCCTATGAAGAGAGCCCATTTAAGGCCGGCAACTATACCGGAGTAGATGTCGCGCTTTGAGGTGTCGGTACCTAGTACGCCCGATACTCGGCCCGTGATGGTGAGCTGAGGAGACTCTATAGCGTTTGTCCCGTCCTCAAAGAGAGATGCCGGCACCTTGACCTTATAGAGGTATGTGCCTTTAAGGGGGCTCCTGTCCTTGAGCATATCTTCACCCGTCTTGGCAAAGATGATATTGGTAGGTTTAACCGTAGATGAGCTTGAATTAGAGATTGCCTCGGCACTCGCGTGATCACGAATGAACTCGTATACAGAGTCTCGGGCGTCTGTCTCTACGGCGAAACGCATGAGGTCATCCTCCATGCCATCCTGGTACAGCTGCCCCAGGAAGACCGTCTCACCATCGGGCCTCTCCATCGTAATATTCAAGAAAATCATGCCGGTGCCCTGAGCCCGGAATATGACGTCTAGAGGAGACTTGTCGAACTTGTAGTTGTACTTGAAGGTAAAGACCCGGACTTCGCCAAAATCAGGATCATCCTCATCGCTAATCGTAGGCTTGTTAAAGACAATCGTCGTTGCAGACTTCTCCTTGGTAAAGAGGTTGGTCCACGCGGGTGGCGCAGCGGGAGGATTGTCTTCCCAATAGGTTATATTTCGCCAGTTGCCGTCTACATCCTTGTACGGGAGGAATACCGGCTCTAGGAGAACGACTACGACGCATAGTACTAGAATACCGAGGCCTATGAGGCCGGAGGTTTCCTTGCGGAAGTCTCCCCAGAATTCCTTCATGCGGAAGGTAATGTCTTTCATGCTCATGCCTTGCCTCCGACCTTAATACGCGGATCCAGGAACCCGTAGATCAGGTCCAGGAAGACGAGGCCAGCTTGATAGATGCCCGTGGTGATGGCAAGATCGCCCATCAGCACTGGAATATCGTTCTGCTGGACTGCTACCCAATAGAGGTTGCCCAGTCCTGGCCAGGAGAAGATGCCTTCGAAAATGATGGCTCCCGAGAGGGACGCCAGGAGGGACAAGAGGGCCATCGTCACGATGGGAGGAGCCGCCGTCCTCAGGGTGTGGCCAAATAGCACCTTGTTCTCTGGCACGCCACGGGCTCGTGCGCTCATGATGTAGTCTTCCTGCAGGACGCCAAGGACTATGTTTCTAATGACATACGCAAGGCTCCAGAAGCCCAGGATGACGAGGGTCATTATGGGAAGGGTCATATGCCAGATTCTGTCTATCAAGAAGCCTATTCCTTGAGGGGTAGGAACGGAATTGACGCCGCCAGATGGAAACCACTTAAGAACGTATACAAAGAAGAGTATGAGCATCATCCCGAGCCACCATGATGGCATTCCGTAGATAATCATCGTAACAAAGCTGGTCGACTTGTCCAGTCTTCCACCCGGTTTCTGAGCCTTCTTGAGGCCCAGCCAAATACCTAATAAAAGCTGGAAGACTATGGCCGAACTAAATAGGACCATCGTCCTGGGCAATGCCTCGAGGAGTATGGCCAATACGTCTTGTTCACCCTTGGAAGACTTGATGGCGGTAGATTTGCCAAAGTTAAACGTGATCGTATTGACGGCGCGGAATAGCACGCGCTCCATAAGAGGCCTATCAAGCTTGTATAACTTGGTGAGCTGATCGATCCTGTTCTCTCGCCATGCTATCAGCTGCTCAGGCTTCATGTTTTTGAGTCGAACTGTCTCCATCTTGACCTGTTCATTTATCTGCGTTTTCTGGGTCTGTTCGTTCACCTGGTTGAATAAGAATGAGAACAAGAACATCAGCAACGCAAACATGAACACGCCGCGGAGAATGCGCTTGAGCGCATACCACTTGTACATAGTACCACCTAAAAAAAAAGACTCTATTGGATCAGACAAAGGTTCTCAGTTTCAATACCGTTTTTAATACTGAAAAGCCATTTTATATGCTAAGAAAGCGTCTGAGCCGAAAGCGGCGCCCTTTGAAAAGGGCGCCGCCAAACCTCAAACGAGGATTAGAAGAGAACGAGGCTTGTCGGAACTACCGACGGGGCCTCGGTGCTAAGAGAAGATGTAACCACGACGGTGTATGACTGGCCTGACTTGAGGACTGCCAGATCCTTGACCGGTATGGTGGCTATGAAGAGGCCGGGCTTTGAATACTTCGCGGCGTATACCTTCTCGGTACCGTCGAGGAGCTGGAGCCTGATATCTACCTTAGCCTTGTTGGTGAGCGGGGTGTAGGCGGTGTCAGGATAGATGAAGCTTGAGGCGCTGATCTCGAAGACGGCGTCGACCTTCTTGGTCGGTGTCGTCGGTGCCTTCACGTTTTCTATCTGGGTGATCTGCTGGCGGAAATACTTGGGCCAGTAGTCACTCTTGTACGGATAGTCACGGAATGCGTCGAGCGTCACGGAGTTGGTGTTGGTATCTATCTTTGCGATGACGAAAGGACCGTTTGACACGTAGGCATGGCCGTACTTGTCAATGAAGGCAAGGGTTGCCTTGTAGCGCTGAACTGCCTGGGCCGGGGTTATGATGCCCTTGAGAGAGGCCGGCAGGTGGTTCTTGGCTACCATGTCCTGGAGCTTTGCCTTGATGTCGGCGACGCACTTGGGAGCTACGACGTCAACTTCGGTTATGGCATCTGACTGTGTGAAGGTGTAGACGGTGCCGCTCTTGGCGCCTTCGGCCACGAGGAGAGCGAGCGCTTCATAGACTTCCCACGATACGACGGTCTGCCTGCCAGGATTGCCGGCTTTGACGCCTACTGCAGCGACAGTCGCGACGGTGCGGTTCATCTCGGGAGCAAAGAAGTAGTTGACATAGCTGGTGATAGAACCGTCTTTATTGAATACAAAGCCCTGGTTAGGGATGAGGGCCGGTGCGTACTGTGCCGCATAGGTCTCATCATAGAACTTGTCACCTTCGCCGTCCTTGGTGGACCATTCTACGGGGAATGCATAGGCATAACGCACGTCGGCTTCGCTTATCGCCTCGCCGTTGTGCCATTTGCCGCCTATGAGTGAACCGGTGGCTATGACCGCGGTGGTCTTGCCGGATCCAACTGCCTTCCAGGTCTTGGAGGCGCTATCATAGAGAACGGCTGTAGCCGGTACTGGAAGATCTCCACCAAGAGAATCGTCGGCCAGGATCTTCGGGGCTGTCTGAGCCTTCTTTACATCGTACTTGGTGCGCAGCGGTGTGTCAGCTGCATTGTTGGGAGACTCAAAGGTTGCAGAGTCTGAACAGGGCTCGACGATGGAGGCGGAATACACATCGGAGAAGCCATCTACGCCTACTGGATCCCAGGCGCTCATGAACAGTGATCCGCGAGCGGAGAACTGGATGACGCGGAGGACCTTCTGGCCTGAGGCATCGGGCTTGACATCTGCGGTGCGGATTGACCAGCCATTGAGGCCATCACCCAAACCGTAAGCCATGCGGGAGTTGAAGCGTGCCTTGTTGGCCACAAACTTATCAAGCTGAGTAGCAAGGTAGATGCGGCAGGAGTCCTTGACACCTAGCTCTACGGCTTCAAGGTTGCCTGACCAGTAGTCGGCCTCGGTGAGGAACTGGCCGTTCATGCCCTTCTGGCCAAGCTCGTCTATGCGCTTCTGCTCATAGTTCCAGTTTGCTGGGTCGGCACCACCGGCCATGTAGCCGTAGTAGGGGGCATACATCTGGCTGACAGTAACATCCCACCAGGCGCGGGTAGCACCGGCTCCCCAGCCTTCTGTGTACATGTGGAACTTTAAGTCGGCGGGGTTGGAACCGTAGGCAATTGAAATGCCTGAGCGGTCACGCTCCTGGCGGTCAACCTTTATTCCTGCCTTCTCTATCTGATCGGCTATGTAGCGGCCGGCCGGGAGCCTTCCGTTGGGATCGTCGACGCGGATAAGGAACTTAATCGTGACGTCCTTGCCGTCATACTGCCAGAAGGCGCCCTTCTTGACGAGCTTACCCTTGTTTTCGGGCAGCATAGAGGCGGCGGTCATGGCTTTGTCGATGTCTGATATGGCCTTGCGCTCGTTACCGGTGGGGGTCATGCCGAGCTTGGAGGCTATCAGGTTATAGCGATACGTTCCGGGCTGGCCGGGTGTGGCCATCGTGAACGCAGGATCACCATCACCTAAAAGGATCTCATCTATGAGCTTCTTGCGGTTGATGAGCCAGTTGAGGGCAAAGCGTACTTCCTGGATGGCGAATGGATTGAACTCCGTGACGCCGTCTGACTTGGTCCAGGTGTAGGGAGCCTTGTTGGGGATCGGGTTGAGCATGAGGGACCACGATCCTGAGGGCACTGCGTAGATGTCGAGCTTGGCCTTGTCGGCTTCGTTCAGGGTACGCAGGATGTTGGCGGGAACAGCCTGGAAGAATACGTCTGCCTTGCCGGCGACTATATCCTTCATAGCCAAGGACTGATCCATGCTGACCGTATAGATAACCTTGTCAACGATCGGGCCGTTCTTGACCTGGGCGGTTGAAGCGACCACGACGCACAAGCTTATTGCCAGCGCGGTTAGTACCTTCTTCATGTAAAACCTCCTTACATGAGAACAATAAAAAGATAGGGTATTGTGTAGCATCTACGGAGATTTGTAAAGATTTGGTTTGCAATAAGAAGAAATAATGGGTTTAACTATGGATTTTGATAAAAATAGTTACTATATGAAGTTACGTATTCACTTGCTGCATTGAAAAGTTGCTCGCCAGGCTTGGCCGGGAGGCAAAATTTTTGGCGCCACCCGGTTGCAAGCCATACAGGGATCAGTATTTGAACGAACTTTCGCCTATGAATTCCCGTACCAGGCTGTCTTGAGGCACATATTGGGCAGGAATAGGCGTAAAGAAAGCCAGGAAGTTCAAGAGGCGTTTAGCCTCGCAAAACTCGGGATCCATGGGTTTTACAGAACGCAGTATTGGTTCCGCATAGATTTTGAGTACGCCCAGTTCGTAGTCGAGGGCAGAATTGAGGGCGGTATCGGCCTCGTTCTGAAAGGGAAAGATATGGAGACGCTCGCCACGCTGGACGCTTGGCCACATCTTTATCGTTTCAAGCGCGCTCCTGCCCCTGAACTGGTTGTCTCGCACCATGCGTCTGATGAGGCGGTTGTCTGTGGTGGATATGCGATTATGTTCATCAAGGTTTATCTGGGTGAGGGCAGAGACGTAAATCTTGAATTTCTGCTCCTTGGGAATCTTGGGAGTCAAACGCTCATTGAGGCCGTGTATGCCTTCCATGATGAGGATTGTCTTTTCACCAAGCTTGAGCAGCTTGCCCGACGGGTGACGCTCTCCTGTCTTGAAGTCGAAGGCAGGAAGCTCTACTTCATTACCGGCGAATAGCTCGAGGAGCTGTTTATTCAAGTATTCAACGTCGAGAGCCTCGAGGCATTCAAAGTCAAATTCGCCGTTCTCGTCACGTGGCGTCCTCGTTCTGTCCACAAAATAGTCATCCAGGCCTATGACCATCGGCTCGAAACCAAGCACGCGTAGCTGTATCGACAGCTTCTTTGATGTTGTCGTCTTGCCAGAACTGGAAGGCCCGGCTATGAGCACTACTCGTACCGTGTCACGCCTGCTCTCTATCATGTCGGCTATCTCGGCGACATTCTTTGTCATCAGGGACTCTGATACGGTTATGTAGTCCTTTATTTTTTTTGGAGCGTTGATGCGGTTAAGAGCGCCTACACTTGATACACCAAGTATGCTTGAACGTTTCCTGGCATCATCGGTAATCTGGTATAACAATGGATCGTCGATGAATTCTGGAATTTCATGGGGATTCTCCTTTCGGGGGTAGCGAAGGAGGAAGCCTTCGTCGTATGGAAGCACCTCGAAGGTGGAAAGGACACCCGTTGAAGGCACCAGGGGCGTCACGTGCAGGTCGCGGAAACCGGAACATTCGTTTAGCGCTATGCATGGTTCGTTTGTCAGTTCCAGGAGTAGGAGGGTATCCTCTTGCTCGTTCTTCTTGAAGTAGTTTATGGCATCTTCATAGCTCCACCACTGCATGGCAATTGGTATGTCCCTGATAACAAGCTCACGCATTTTCTGTTCCAGGGCGCTTATATCGTTCTTTGACATGGGCCCGCTCTGGAAGCGGTGGTAGAACCCATAGCCAATGGCCTGGCCCACGATCAGATCCCTGTTGGGAAAGATGTCGCGGGCGGCTATGGCCGCTAAAAAACACAGGGACCTGCGATAGGAGAACGCACCTTGGGTGGAGTCTATGAGGACCGGTTCCATGACGCAATTGGTCAGTATCTGGGCGTCGAGGGATTGAAGCTGGTTGTTGACCAGTACTGCGGCCAAAGGGTGGGCCAAGGGGCCAAAGCCTTGTGTTGCGTCTATGGCCTTGATACCAGACGGGAATGCTACCGACTTGCCTGACGGATAACGGATCGTTATCTGATGCATTGAATCTCCTTACGCTCGTATCGTTTACTTTTATGATTTTCAGCCATATTATAAGCCCATGCGAGCGTGGATGCCATGAGGATTACCATAAAAGACATAGCTCTCAAGGCCGGCGTCTCCAAGACTACCGTATCCTTTGCCTTCAATGACCCCTCAAAGATATCCAAGGCTACCTACGAGCGGGTGATGCACTATACCAAGCAGCTTGGCTATGTACCAGATCCTGTTGCCAGGACTCTTACCACAAAGCGCATAGGGGCCATAGGACTTCTGTTACAACAACCCATCCACGAGGCTCTTAGAAACCCGTATTTAGGCGAGCTTATACAGGGCATAGGAGCGGCCTGCCTTGAACATGAATCGGCTCTGATGATAGTGCCACCAATCCATGGACGACTCATAGAGGCGGCCAGGCGTGCCGTTGTTGACGCACTCCTCGCCATAGGCGTCGGCCCCGATCATGACGTTGTGGAGCTTATGAAGAACAGGAATCTGCCCTTGGTTACCATTGACGGAGATTCTGATGAAGGATTCCCCAATGTTGGAATCGACGACGAGGCTGCGGCATACGAACTCCTGGCCCATGTCCTCGACCTCGGGCACAGGCGGGTGGCCGTCATACAGCTCGACACAGACGACTGTGTACCATCAGAGGGCAAGCGTTCCGGGCTCTGTTCCAGGCGGATGGCCGGTTTCTACAGAGCCATGAGCGACTCGGGGCTGGAACCGGGTGGAGACGCCTTGCACTTGCACCGTGCCCCGTGCTCGCTCGATGGCGGGAGGATGGTCGGAGCCGCCATTCTTGACGATGGCACCGTAACGGCTGTCATCGCCATGGCCGACATAGTCGCCATGGGCCTCTATCAGATCTGCCAGAGCCGCGGCGTATCAATACCAGCCGATCTTTCCGTCGTCTCATTCGACGACATAGAACTGGCCTCTCTTGTTAAGCCGGCTCTTACGAGCATAAGGCAGCCGGGATACATGAAAGGCTATGTGGCCGCCAGTGCTCTCCTGGCCATGCAGAAGGGGGCTCCCCCTGAGTCGGCCTTGAGTGAGGATGCAGCCACCATGTCGTATAGGCTCATAGTGAGGGACTCATCCGCCGCTCCACGAGACGGGTCCTAGCCCATGGAACTGCCCCCCTGGTTTAAACGCTTCATGTCGCCAGACGCAGACAGGAGCGCTGAGTTGGTGAACGCCCTCGATGCGCGGGGCATAGCCCACGGCGTCGTAGAGCTGTCCGGGGGTCGCTTCATAGTCGTATGGCCCCCAAGGCTGATGCGCGACAAACATTACAGGATGAAGATCGTTACGGCTCACCATGACAGGGTGCGTGGAACACCGGGAGCCTTGGACAACTCGGCCGCTTGCCTCCAGCTTGTTAACTTCCTATGTTCGGACCGGGAGGCCTTCAATACCCTCGTCGTCTTTACAGACAGGGAAGAACTGGGGCCAGGCTCGTCTACCACTATCCTGTCATCGGCGACGGAGAGCGTGCAGACGGAGATCTTGCCGAGTGACCAGGGTTCCTACGCCCTTGGCAAGGCGTTTGCCGGCATGTTGGGCGATAGCCTTGGCCTGACCATGCCAATGGCCTTTCCGCTCGACGTGACCGGGCACGGCGACGCCCTCGTCTTGTCGCGGGCGGCCGAGAACCTGCGCAGACGTGGAAAAGGCGACGACTCCACGAGTGGTTCCCTCCAAGACCTGGTAGCCGAGACAAAGACCATGGCCGCCGAAGTTTCCAGGATGATGTCTGCTCGTGCGCCGGTGTACATGGCTACGGTACCCTTTGGCGAGGATCTTGGATTCATGCTAGCCGGTATACCTGCCTTGACTATAACCATAATGCCGCGAAAGGAGGCACAAGCCTTGGCGAACATGGGAGGGCTGCCTCCCTGGGCTACCCTGTCTACCCCCGGGGAGAGGATGCCACAGACCTGGAAGGCTCTTCATGGCCCGGATGATACCGTGTCTCTGTATACCGATGACGCATTTCTTGTAGCCGATCGCCTGCTTACTCGCCTGGCCTCGCTCAGGATGCCTGTCTCCGTGCTTTGGCCGGATTAAAGGCTCTCTATGACCTGCCCGAACAGCATGGTGATGTCGTCCTCGAAATACGGATCCTTCATGAACTGGATGAGGTCTGTAATGAGCCTGTCGGCCATGTCGTCAAGAGATTGGCTTATCGCAGCACGAACGCTCGCCTTGACACCTTCTACCCCGAATAGAACATCCTGTGCGTCTCTCGCCTCTATGATGCCGTCGGTATAGAAACAGATGGTGTCGCCCCCCGCGAAGGCCACGCTTGCTTCCTCGTACTCATACTCGTCAAGCATGCCTATGATGGGGTTGTTGGCCTCGAGTTCGGTACAACTGCCGTCCAGGTGCACTATGAGCTGAGGAGGGTGCCCGGCATTGCAGTATCGGCATGTCATTGAATCGAAGTCAAAGACGGCAAAACAGGCCGTCACATAATGGTCTGTCTCAATTATCTTGGAGAATTCCTCGTTGAGCCTCGAAAAAACCGCGGCAGGGCCATTCTCCTTTGAAACCAGGTAGTCAAAGGTGCTCTTTATCATGGCTGTTATGAAGGCCGGAGCAACCCCGTGGCCGGACACGTCGCTTATCATCACCCCTATCTCATGGTTTGATAACTTGACGATATCGAAGAAGTCTCCACCTACCATGGCCATGGGTATGTAGCGGTGTGTGAACGAGAAGAGGTCAAAATCAGGGTAATTCTTGGGTAGGAGGCTCTTCTGGAGCTCCACCGCCAGGTTGAGATCGGCTATCATCTGCTTGTTCCTGGATTCCAGGATTGTCATGGCCTTGCGAAGCCTGTTGGAGCGTCGCTTTAGCCTGCGGTTCATCGCCTCGAGCTCTCTGGAGTGTTTTGCCACCGTTCTCTCATGTATGCCTTCCAACGAGGCGTAGACAGAGAGCGGTGATAGGAGCAGATAGCTCGTAGAGGAGGGGAAGAGCCTGTCGAATGGCTGGTCCGCACCCTGAAAGCGTCGTACGAGGTAGGGGCTACGCTCTCCGGAGCCGTCTACGAAGTATCCCAGCTCGTCCCATGATTCCTTGCCGTCGAATACCCTGACGAAATCTGCCTTGAATGTAGATGCTAATGGAAGACCGACAAGAGAATCAGGTACTCTGCCTGAGAATGGTTTGTCAGCAGGAATGATGCCTGTCATGTGCCCGGTATCATCGAGTCCTATCAGCGTAGAGCGGCCGGCGCTCAGCATTGAGAGCAGTAGTCGTAGTGTCGCCGTGTCACGAGCGTTTTCCATGCATCGTCCATTGTGATGGGCTTGGTACGCGTATGCGCATTGACTATAGTGTACCCTAAGTATCTGTTTTTAGGAATGAGGGCACGAGGCAAGGCACCTTGGAACCCTCGAACACATCCGCTTTATAGCATTTTAAGGAGTTAAGCACATGGCAGACGAACACGACATCCCGGCTAGAAAAGACGTTCCAGCAGCATTCAGATGGAACCTATCGAGGCTTTCAAAGGATGATGCTACCTGGGAAACCAGTTTATCCACCTTCGAGGGTCTCGTGGATAAAGTTTCCGCCTTCCGCGGCACCCTGTCTGCTTCGTCGGATGCCCTGTACGGAGCACTTACCTTCAATAAAGAATACTCGATGCTCGACGAGAAGCTGGCATACTATGCCCATCTTCGTCAAAGTGAGGATGAAGGCGATTCAGTCTCGCGTGGCCGCATGGCCAGGTACATGATGGCCGCAACCGCGGGAGCCGGAGCCTGGAGCTGGATGACGCCTGAGCTGCAGCGTATACCTGATGCGTCGATACAGGCGTGGATGGCCGAGGATCGCTATGAAGAATTCCGCGTGTTCCTGTCAAAGATCCTCAGGTACAAGCCTCACGTCCTCTCAGAGGCAGAAGAGCGTCTCCTCGCTTTAGCCTCAGATACGGCCACGACGCCGCAGGAGGCATTCTCGGTACTGACCAACGTTGACCTTGACTTTGGATCAGTCGATACCCCTGAGGGCCCCAGGCCGCTTTCCCAGTCAACCTACTCGTCGTTCCTGCACCATCCCGACAGGTCGGTCCGCCGCGCGGCATACCAGCGCTTCTATGCCGAGTTCGATGCCCACAAGAACACCATAGCCCAGCTGTATTCAGGCCAGGTCAAGCTCGATGCCTACCAGGCCAAGGTCAGGAACTTCTCCAGTAGTCGCGCCCGCGAGCTATTCTCAGACGACGTCCCAGAAAGCGTCTACGACAATCTGGTCTCCACGATAAACGACAATCTCCCTGTTCTCCATGAGTACTATGCCATTAGGAAGAAGGTTCTGAAACTTGATGAACTGCGTCATTACGATGTCTACGTTCCACTCGTAGGCCAGGTCAAGGTGACACATACCTGGGAACAGGCCGTGGATGTCATTTCCAAGGCTCTTACACCCTTGGGTGACGAGTATGTGGCTACCATCAAGTCAGGCCTTCTTGGCGGATGGGCCGATCGCTATGAAAACAAGGGCAAGCGCTCTGGCGCATTCTCCGCAGGCTCTTTCGCTGGCGACCCCCACATACTGATGAACTTTAAAAGTGATGTCATCCGTGACGTCTTTACCCTCGTCCACGAGGGCGGCCATTCCATGCACTCGTACTACGCCGCCGCCTCCAATCCATTCATGCACTACAACTACACCATCTTCGAGGCTGAGGTTGCCAGCACCTTCAATGAGGCCCTGCTCTTTGACTACATGACGAAGACCGCCCAAAGCCAGGAACTCAAGACATATCTCCTCGCATCCAGGGTAGACGATATTCTGGCCACCCTCTTCAGGCAGACAATGTTTGCAGAGTACGAGCACCGGGCCCATGTGATGCTTGAGGCTGGAGAGCCTTTAACCGTAGACGCCCTGCGCTCTGAGTACCGCAAATTGTTAACAAGGTATTTTGGCCCCGAAATGGTCTTCGAGGAGCAGAGCGACCTGGAAGGCCTCCGTATTCCCCATTTCTACAACTCCTATTACGTCTACAAGTATGCCACTGGCGTCTCCGCTTCCATAGCGATCGCGCGAAAGGTCCTATCGGGAGAGCCCGGCGCCACCGACAACTACTACAAATTCCTGCGTTCAGGCGGATCGCGCTTCCCCATAGAGTCTCTTAAAATTGCAGGCGTCGACATGTCCAGTCCTGAGCCGGTGAAGGCAGCCTGCGCTGAGTTCGCGAGGCTCTGTGGTGAGCTAAAAGTGGCCCTTGGGGTGTAAGCAGAAGATTAACGAAAAGAATAAGAGGATGTGGGGAAGATAACGAAGAGGATAAGAGGATAAGAGAGTAGAAAAGAGGAGATTAGGAATTTGAACCACAGAGGCACAGAGAAGATTATGTGGGGGAAGATAACGAAGAGGATACGAGGATAAGAGATTAGGAAAGAGATATGGGATGAGTAAGGCTCTTCACAGGCGGCGGATTACCGTAAACAGCGGCTGTGAGGCGGGTATTATCTTGTCAATCTTGTCAGATTATTTAAGAATTTGAACCACAGAGGCACAGAGAAGATGAGTGGGGAAAGATTAACGAAGAGGATAAGAGGATAAGAGAGTAGAAAAGAGGAGAGAGGTGAGAGGAGAAATTAGGGGGCTGGTGTTAAAATAAGATTACTGACTATGTCTCCCGTCTTCTGTATCCGGAGCCTATTCTCGGGCGGCGGGATCATCGTAAACGGCGGCAGGGAGGCGGGTGTTATCTTGTCAATCTTGTCTGATTATTTAAGAATTTGAACCACAGAGGCACAGAGAAGATGAGTGGGGAAAGATTAACGAAGAGGATACGAGGATAAGAGAGTAGGAAAGAGATATGGGATGAGGAAGGCTCTTCACAGGCGGCGGATTACCGTAAACAGCGGCTGTGAGGCGGGTATTATCTTGTCAATCTTGTCAGATTCTTGATCGACCAATACAGCCAGCAGGGACGATGTGGATTATTAGAACGTGATGACTTTATCAGCCCACTCTACCATGCTTAGACAATCGAGCATGGTAGAGATAGGGCAGACGTCCGTTTCTTCCTGGTTTCTTGATTGTATGCAAGTTCCACATGCCAGGATCTTCCCCTTGTTTTTATAAAATTCATCGAGTTGCGCCTTGGCGTTGTATCTAGGGTGCTCGATTGTTTCAATTTCTACACCTGCGCTCATGAGGAATAGCTGAACTTCATGCCCGTTTTTTAATGCTGTATTAGCAAAACGAACACCGTTCCAGGCTTTTTCGGGTTCGTTTGTCTCTATTATTATACCAATCTTCATGCTTTACTCCTTACTTGTTCAATTCTGAGAATCAGAGCCACAAAAAAACCAAAAGACAATATCGCCAATAAGAGATAGTATAGTCCGCAAACTATCAAAAGTGAATATTTTAGTCTGGGGAGAAAAACTATGGATCTAGAGGCGTTTCGCCAGTTATTTCCGGTTTGCAAGAAAAGCTGTTACCTCAACAACGCGGCCGAATCACCTATGAACCTGGCTGTTAAGCAGGCTTTGGACGACTATACGAGCATCGTTATAAACGAACCATATAATAAAAAGTCTCCGCGCATTGCCGTGCGACAGGGTTGTGCAGCATTGCTTGGCGGTGATAGCGCCGACTGGGCCTTGGTAAACAGTACCGGCCACGGTATAGGCATGATGGCTCGTGGCTATCCCTGGCAGAAGGGCGACAATGTCGTGCTGCCCGCCTTGGAGCACTGGAATAATACCTTCCCATGGTTAGCGCTACAGGCTCAGGGGGTAGACGTCAGGCTCGTGTCACCTGGCTCTGACGAGCGGGTAGATCCAAGTCGGATAAATGCCGCTATCGACAGCCGCACTCGTATTGTGGCTACTGCGGCGGTACGATTCAATACAGGCTTTAGAGCAGACTTAAAGCGACTGTCCGACATTGCCCATGCTAAAGGAGCACTTTTCCTTGTTGACGCGATACAAGCTGCTGGAGTATGCCCTATTAACGTTATCAACGACGGCATAGACATCTTGTCTGCAGCCGCCTTCAAATGGCTCCTGGGCCTCCCCGGATCGGGAGCGCTTTACGTCAACGCCAAGGCGCGCGAGCTTATAGAGCCGACTATGCCCGGTATGTTCGCAGCAGAGGACAGCTATAGCGAGCTACGCTATTTCAATGATGCACGCCGCTATGAGACGGGAACCATTGCGTATCCCCTCTTCCATGCCTGGACAGCCGGGCTTGATTTGCTTGAAGAAATTGGCATACCAAATATCCATAGTCGAGTGCTGGAACTGACCGGCCATCTGATAGACGGTTTGCGTTCCAGGGATATTGCCATAACCTCTCCAGTAGACGACCCCGCCGAGCGCTCTGCCATAGTAACCATGAGCCTGGGAGATGAGACGGCCAATGTGGCCCTCGTCGAACATCTGGCTTCAAAAGGTATTATCGTAGCCATACGCGATGGGCGAGTGAGGATCAGCCCAAACTTCTACAATACCGAGGAAGAAATAGATCGCTTGGTAGCCGCGCTGTAAGGGGATAGTTGTAGTATAAGAGGTTGTTAGAGAAGCCCTGTAGGCGAAAGAGGTGGTATGCAAGTGCCAAGCTATACGTATCAGAATGATATTGATGAGATCATCTCGAAACGATTCGTTAATGGTGCTGATTTTTGGGCAACAGCCGACGGTGCAGTAGCAAAAGGAGGCCCTTATTCCACTCTTGAGGCTGGCATACTACTTTCTGATCTAGGATATGATAAACGATCTCCAGAATTACTTGGAGCGGCGAATGTAATATTTGGAAATATTAAAAAAGATGGCAGAATACGTTCATTTTCTACGGGTGCTATATATCCATGTCAAACTGCTAATGCGGCCAAGACTTTGTGCAAGCTTGGTTATGCAGATGATGATAGACTAAAAAATACCTATGAGTATCTTCTAAATATTCAATCCCCTGATGGTGGATGGCGATGTAATGCTTCCAAGTTCGGTAAAGGGCCGGAAACTGAGTCTTCCAATCCCGGACCAACACTTACCGTCCTAGACATATTTCGCTATACGCCAATACATAAAAATGATGAACGTTTGAACAGAGCAGTTGAATTTCTATTAAACCATTGGGTTACGCGCATGCCTCTCGGCCCTTGTCATTATGGAATTGGAACCTTGTTTTTACAAGTTGAGTTTCCAGTTATTAGGTATAATATTCTTAACTATGTGTATGTATTATCATTTTACGAATATACAAAGAAGGATACTAGATTTAAAGATGCCTTGGATGTATTGAAATCAAAACTAATTGAAGATTCAATCGTTATAGAAAACACTAACAAGGCACTAAAAAATATGGAATCCTGTAAGGTAAACCAAAAAAATGAAATTGCTACCAGATATTATAAGGAGATTATTAAGAATATTGATGAGTGATAAAATATTTCTTCTAGTAATTGCTTCAATCCGAATCGGCGGCTTTGTTTT